>JAVVVJ010000061.1:0-16362 GCA_036652695.1 Clostridia bacterium
GCCGATGGCGGCCTTGTTTACAAACTCGTCATTTTTCTTTTTGCTCTACTTATGGTATAATGAAAGATGAAACGCGCAAAAACTGCGCGCTTATCGCACCGAACGGAGGGGCTTTGCCATGTTTGGAAAAATGATGAACCGCTACTATTATGGAAAGAGCGGCAAGGGGGACTTCCAAAAGGAGGATTTGCCACAGAACCGGTGGCAGCTTTTTTGGGAAACCCTGCGCGTGCGCTTTTCCAGTTTGGTGAGGCTGAACCTAATGTACGCCGTGGTTTGGCTACCTACAATCATTGTCATTGCCCGCGCCATCTTCATGCTGTATTCCGGCCTTGCGGGTCTGGCAGATATGCAGGCACAGGTAGACGCTGGCACAATGGCCGCCGATGTGCTGGCTACGAACACCAGCCTCTTTGGCGAGGCCGTCCGCGCCATCGTCATGCAGACGCTGCTGCTCTTGGTACCCTGCCTTGCCATTACGGGCCCGTGCACGGCTGGCGTATGCTATGTGACGCGCAATTGGGCGCGTGATGAGCACGCCTTTATCTGGTCTGACTTCCGCGATGCGCTCAAGGAGAACTGGAAGCCCGCGCTCGCCACCAGCACCATCACGGCCTTTATGCCGCTTATATTGTACGTATGCACCATGTTTTATGGCGATATGGCAAAAAGCAGCATGCTGTACGTTGTGCCGCAGGTGTTAAGCGTCTCCATTGTGCTGGTGTGGCTCTGCGCGCTGATGTACATCTACCCGCAGATGGTCACCTACCGGTTGAACTACCGCGGGCTCATCAAAAACAGCCTCTTCCTCACCATCGCGCGTTTGCCGATGACTTTGGGGCTAAAGCTGCTTTCCCTGTTGCCCGCGCTCATTTGCGCGGCGGTCAGTCTGCTAACGCCCTATATGCAGTACGCAGTGATGCTGCTAGGGCTTTACTACATCGTGCTTGGCTTCTCGCTCAGCCGGTTCGTAGCTGCCAGCTATACCAACGGCGTGTTTGACCGCTACATCAACAACCGCATTGAGGGCGCGGAAGTCAACCGCGGCCTGTACGTGGAAGAGGACGAGGAGGATGGCGAGGCGCAAGCCGACAGCAGCCCGTCCGCCAACGAAGAGGCCGCTCCAAAAGCCTAACGCATGAGCCGCGCATATTTGTAGCAACCTACCGTAAAAAGGGAGGGGTTGCGATGAACAAGAAGGAACAGCTTTTATCCGGCTCGGCACGGCGCAGCGCGCTGACATATCTATCCGAAGCAGAGCGCAAAAAGTACGAGCTCGCGCGTGAGCTTGGGCTTTTGGAGCGCGTGAAAGAGGTAGGCTGGGCAGGCTTAACCGCAAAGGAGACCGGCCGCATCGGCGGGCTAATCGGTCAGCGAAGCCGCAAACCACCACCAACGAAGGAGTAATGACCACCCAATGTACACCGCTTTTGCATCCGTCTACGACCGCCTCATGGCCGATGTGGACTACCTCACTTGGGCGCGTTTTTACCATGCCCTTATGGATTGCTATGGCATTCCCCGTGGCAAGGTTTGCGAATGCGCCTGCGGCACGGGCAGCATCACCATCCATCTCAGCCAGCTGGGCTACCAAATGACGGGCGTTGATCTCTCGCCCGACATGCTGTTTGAAGCCTCGCAAAAGGCGCGCAAGAGCGGCGCGATGATCCCCTTTGTAAAGCAGGATATGCGCAGCCTCCATCTCCACCGGCAGATGGACGCCGTACTATGCACAAACGATGGCCTCAACTACCTAAAGGACGCTTCGGAGCTAGGCTCCTTTTTCCACGCGGCGCTGATGGCGGTGCGCGAGGGCGGCGGCCTGTTTATGGATTTGAGCACGCCCTATAAGCTGGAAACCATATTGGGCAATCACTTTATTGGGGATGAAACGCCCGAGATCGCGTACCTGTGGCAAAACCGCTACAGCCGCGCGCATCAATGTGTTGACCTGAACATGGCCATTTTTGTTCGTCAGGAAAATGAAACGTACCTGCGCATTGGCGAGCAGCAGCGCCAGTACGCTCACAGCGCGCAGTTTCTAACGGATCTGCTGCTGGATACCGGCTTTGTGGATGTGCGCGTGTTTGCCGATAAAAAGCTCGAATCCCCTGCCGAGCATGAAAAGCGCTGGTTTATCGCCGCGCGCAGACCCGCCGCGCGGGAGGAGCCGTCCACGCCAGAGGATCAGGTGGGCGAGCCGTAACAAAAGAAAGAGGAACCGCCATGATGAATCCAACCGATCGGATGCTGCATATCACCTTAGCGGATGGCATGGTGCGCGGGCTGTTGCTAACCGCCGTAAACACCGTGGCACAGGCGGCTGCCATCCATCTGACCTGCCCCGTCGCCACCGCCGCGCTTGGGCGCACGCTGATGGGCACAGCCATGATGGGCGCGATGCTCAAACAGGAAAACGCCTCCGTTACCGTGACGCTCGCGGGCGGCGGGCCGATTGGCAAAATCGTCTGCGTGGCGGACACAAACAGCGTGCGCGGCTGCGTGGATGTGCCGGCTTTGCAAATGCCCCTCCGCGAGGATGGCAAGCTGGCTGTGGGCATGGCGGTTGGGCGCGAGGGGCGCATGAGCGTGGTAAAGGATCTTGGCATGAAAACCCCTTATGTGGGGCAAGTGCCGCTGGTTTCCGGCGAAATTGCCGAGGACTTTGCCAGCTACTATGTGCAAAGCGAGCAAACGCCCACTTTGCAAAGCCTTGGGGTGCTTGTGAGCGGCGATGCGGTGCTTGCGGCGGGCGGCGTATTGTTGCAGCCCTTGCCCGGTTGTCCGGATCGCGTGATCGACCAGCTGGAGCTGCGCAGCCCCATCTTTGGGGATATCAGCCGCGAGCTTTGCCATGAGCCGCTAGACGAGCTGATGCGCAGCTGGTTTGACGGTTTAAACCCCATTTTGCTGGATGAACACCCGCTTAGCTACCGCTGCGACTGCTCCCGCCCGCGCATGGAAAAGGCGCTCATCGCGCTCGGTCGTCAGGAGCTGACCGCCATGATCCAAGAAGAAAAGGATGGCGCGGAGCTGACCTGCCATTTTTGCAAGCGGCGGGAACGTTTTACGCAAGCTGATCTGCTCAAGCTGCTCAACAAGGCGGCGGAGCGGTAACCCAAAAAAACACAACGAAAGGGAAAGCTATGCCAAATGACGCTTTGCGCCACGGCGCACCGGTATTGCCCTTTGGCAAGCCGGCAGAATACTGGATACGCCGCGCAGAACGCAGCCGACAAAACGGCGATTTCCGGCGAGCCTCCGTCCTTTTGCGCCACGCTGCCGGGCTTGAGCCTGCCGCGCCGGAGCCGCGCCTAGAATACGCCGCCTCGTTAAGAGAAATGAACTGCTTTGAGGCCTCCAACCGGGAAGCCTTTGCCGCGCTGGCCGAAGTACCGGATTTTTACCGTTTCTTTGCCCTCATTGGGCGCAACATGGCGGTCATGGGGCGGCGGGAGGAAGCGATGGACGCGTTTGCGCTCTACCTCAGCGGCGCCCGCGCCGATGATGCCGAGCCCCTGCCGTGGGATGATGAGGCGTATGAAATCGACGATGCCTTTGAGGAGGATGAACCCACCCACCGCAACCGTTTGCAAACGCTGCTATCCATCTGCGCGCGCCGCCTGCTGGATGGCGAGCTTCCAAAGGCGCGCCGCCTGTTGGAGCGGCTGGATCGCACGCCCCTCAAGCGTCTGCGCGCGCAAACGGACGCGCTTCACGCGCTGTATGAGCACAGCCTCGGGCACGAGAACGCATCCATCCGCTTTGCCCGCAACGCCATGCGCAAAGCGCCGAGCAATGTGCGCATCGCGGTTGCGATGTGCGACCTTCTCGCCAAGCAGCAGCAGGGGCTGATGGCGTTGCTCGCGCTCATGCGCACGCTGATTTGCGCGCGTACCGCGCAGGATGAATACCTCGCCTGCACGCTGGCGGAGCGGTACGGCTGCCTGCCCGCGGCGGCTGGCATGCTGCGGCGCAACCTACAGCGGCTGCCGAATCGCCTGCCCACCTGCTACAACCTTTGCACCTGCCTGCTAAAGCTTGGGGAGCTGCCCGAAGCCATGCGGCTTGCGCACCTGTGCCGGGAGCTTGACCCGGATGACGTGCCCACCCGAAGGCTATTTGAGCACGTGCTCGCGCTTGAGGAAAAAAGCACCGCGCCGCACGCGCTGCTCAAAGACGCCGCTTCCTTGCTTTTTTATGGAGCGATGAACGCAGAGGATGTGGGCGCTTGCCTAACGCCGATTGCGGAGGCGCTTCAAAACGGCCTCCAGCCCTTTGCGCAGGAGCTGCAAAGCAACCGCCACCTCCGGCGAGATTTTCTCTTCGCGCTGACCTTGCCGCTGGAAACGCTGTCCCAAATGCTTGGCGAGCTTGCCGCCCAGCTTCCCAAGCCCTTTGCCGAGGCGCTTTTGCGCGAAGCGCTCGTGTTTAACCCCGGCGGCAACAGCGTCAAGCGTGCCGCCGCCGCCGCGCTTGTGCGCATCGGTGCGCCGCCGCCGTATACCGTGTGGTATGACGGGCACATCGCTCAGGTAAACCCCATCGCGCCTCAGCCGCGCGTGGCCTCCTTCATGCAGCGCATGCTTGCGCATCGGCTTTATCAAGCGCAGGCACTCATACATGAACCGGAGGTCATCGTGCATGGCATGCGCCTGATCAACCGCATGAGCCGCCCGCAGCGCCTCCGTGTGGCTGCCGACCCCTCCGGCACATGGCCAATCGCGCTATGCATCCATTACCGCAGAGTGCGGGGCTACGAGCCGCCCTCGCTGGCATACCGCCGCTTTAACAAGGCGCGCGTGCAGGCGCTGCTGCGCGCCCTGCGCACCCTCAACCGCGTATGATTTTGGCAAGGGAGGTTTTTTTCAAACATGGAATGCATTGATTTTGACACGCCCTTTACCCTCTGCTTAAACGAATGGGTGGAGAAAAACCGCTCAAAATACCGGCGTCCTGAGGAGATGGAGGATGCCGTACCCGATGTATACCTCCGGTTTCTCAACACCCCGGCGGCTTGGCTGGATGGCGCGACCCCCGGCGCGTACTTTGATCGCGTGAGCGACGCAGGCGAGCTTTGTGCGCTTCTCGCGCGTTATGTGCGGGAAAATGTGCCCGTGCCCGATCCGCTGCTTGACCGCCTCTGCGACCTTGCGGACGAGGAGGCGCTCCTAGGGCTTGTCACGGATCGCGACGCCCCCTGCGCCGCGCGGATGCACGCCATTGAGCTTTTGCGCCAGCTGGATAGCGCAAAACCGATGGTGGAATACCTGCGTTGGCAGGTAGAACGCGCCGAGGACGAGGATCTGCTGGATAACGCGCTGGAAAGCCTGCGCCAGATGGGCGAGCAGGTGCGTAAGCCCGCGAAGATTGCCTTTGCCGCGGCACAAGAGGCTGGCAAGGAAGCCTTGCTGGATGTGCTCTGCGATTATCCGGGCGATGAGGACGTGTTCCAATACGCATTGGAGCGCTTCCGCACCACAAAGGATAAACGCGCCCTCTTTGCGGGCTACCTTGCAAAGCTTGACGACGACCACGCGCTGGAAGCGCTGTTGGACGTAGCCGAGGGCAACGACTTGAACTATATCGACTTTATTGAGATCCGCATCGCCATTGAGCGCCTTGGTAGCGAAGCGCCCATCCGCGATTTTTCCAACGATCCCACCTACCGCGCGATGCGGCGTTTACAGCAATAAGCATTAAATAGGAGAACGAATGATTACGTTACAGGAAATCCAACAGAATGAAAACATCCGCGCGCTGGTGCGCGCGGGCAACCGTTACCTAGAAACCCTTGGCTATACGGATCACGGCCCCCGTCACCTGAGCTATGTCAGCCGCACAGCCAGCGGCATTTTAAAAAGTCTTGGCTACAGCGAGCGGGAGATTGAGCTTGCAGCCATTGCGGGCTGGGTGCATGATGTGGGCAACAGCATCAACCGCCACGAGCACGGCCCCAACGGGGCGATTATGCTCTTTCCCATTTTGCGGGAGGCGGGCATGGAGATCAGCGACGTGCTGGAGATCATCACCGCCGTGGGCAACCACGAGGAGCAAAGCGGCACGGTCAGCAGCGCGGTGAGCGCGGCGCTGGCGATTGGCGATAAGAGCGATGCGCATAAAAGCCGCGTGCGGGGTGGAAAGCCCGACGCGACCGATGTCCACGATCGCGTCAACTTTGCGATTCAGCAAAACAGCGTAACCGTGGATCGCAAGAAGGGCATTATCCGGCAGTCCTTGCAGATGGATGGCAGCTCCAGCGTGCTGGAGTATTTGAGCATCTACCTTTCCCGCATTCTGATGTGTGAGCAGGCGGCGGCCTTCCTTGGTCAGCGGTTTGAGCTTTTCATCAATGACCGCCCGGTGAACAACCGCGCGGGCGAATAAGCGCAGGCTACGGAGGAAGCCCTTTCCCTTGTGAGCTTTGCCAAGGAGATGAAACCGAACATGATCTGTGAACATTGCGGACACTCCATGCCGGATGACGCCCTCACCTGCGATAACTGCGGCACCTATTTGGGCAAATATACGGCGCGCGCTTTTGCGGATACGGGGGTACGCGCAATCCGTCAAGGCCGCGTAAACGCGTCCACGCCATCGCTGCCTTCCCATAAGGGCGAGAGCAAAACCTATGGCGATTTTGAGCTATCCTCTTTGCCGGTAGAGCAAAGCGACCGCGCGCGCCGCGCCAAACCCGCCGCGCAGATGCCGCGCAGCGGCGCTAGCCACCCGGATACGCGCCGGGGCGTGCCCGTAAACGTGAACCTGCGCACGCCCAACGTGCCGCGCAAGCGCGGGCGCGTACACAACGTGAAGTATAGCCGCGTCAATTGGATGCTCATCGCCCTCATCGCATCGTTTTGCGCGCTGCTCGCGGGCGGCGGATACCTGCTGTATATGTCCAGGAGCGATCAGGGTCAGCGCGCCACCGCGCGGCGCAATGTGCTCAGCGTGAACGAGGCGATGCTCTCGCTTGCCAGCAACACCAAAGATCCGCTTGTCATTGAAGAGCGCGACGCGCTGCTCAAGGATTGGAATAAGGTGCCCTCGCAGCATTATTGGCTTGTCGGGCAGGATTTTTTGGATGTCGGCGATGTTTCCACCGCGATTATGGCCTTTCGCCTTGCCGATGTAATCGACCCGGAAAATTATGATGGCCTGCTCAACCTTGCCAACGCCTATGAGCTGGATCAAAACGATGCAAAGGCCGAGGAGCTTTATCTGAACCTCGCCAAGGTCATCAGCCCCTTCCGTGCGGAGGCTTATACGGCGCTCATCCGCATGTATCAGGAGCAGGAGCGCGCGCCGGAGGCGGCGGATATTATGCTGCTCGCCTACAAAAATACGGATCGCGAAACCTTCCGGCTTCAGCGCAAGGATTACATCCCCGCCACCCCGCAAATCGACCTTTCAGCCGGCCGCTATGAGATGGAGCAAACCGTGCATCTCACCTCGCCGCAGGGCTATGACATTTACTATACCACAGACCCCGAGGTCACACTCCCCGAGGGGGGTACGCTTGCGGAAAATGGGGAGCTAGTGCTCCACGAGGGCGCGCTTACGCTGCGCGCCGTGTGCGTAAGCGGCGATTTGATCAGCGATCCGCTCACCGTGAGCTATACCATCTTCTATCCCTCCCCGCCCGCACCCAAATGCAACCTTGCGCCAAATACCTACAGTAAGCCCAAGGAAGTCACCCTTCGCGCAGGCGAAGGCGCGGAAAAAGAACCGCTCACCTTCTATTATACCATTGATGGCTCCATGCCCACCAAGGAAAGCCCCGTATATGACGGCACGCCCATCAAGCTGCCCAGCGGCCGCGTCACGCTTCGCGCGGTATGCGTCAACCAATACGATAAAATGTCCAGCACCATGGAGGTTGGCTACAAGTTTAACATCAAGCCTTCCCCGCTGAGCGAATACGAGGAAGCCGATACCTTTGATGGCTTTACCCTCATGAAGACCTCGCGCGTGGACTTTGAAAAGCGCTTCGGCAAGCCGGACAGCGAAATGGAAACCACATACCTGAGCCTTGCCTTTCCAGCCGTGCATTTGACCTATGGCTGGGGGTACGCGGTGTTTATCCTCAATGAGGACGTGTGGCAGCTTGCGCGCGTTGAAATGGATAACCAGCTTGCCAGCGGCCCGCGCGGCGTGGGCTTTGGCAGCAGCGAAAAGGAAATTTGCGCCGTGTACAAGGATATGGGGCAAAAGGAAGCGCCAAACGGCTCGCGCGGGCTATACTATAGCTATCCATCCGTGGGGCAGGTGTTGCAAAGCGCCGATGGCGTGCGAACGATCCACTATTCCTGCAAAACGGTAGAGAGCAACCTGTGGGTGCTGGAATACCGGCTGAAAAACGGAAAGGTCAATCAGATTTTGCATTACTATCAGCCATAAATCACCGTAAAAAGGAGCGGACCGGGCATAATGCCCGATCCGCTCTTTTCCTTATTTCTGGGGCTTCCCCAGCCGAATCACATTCCAGCTCAGCTTCGGCAGTATGACGCTCATTTTCCCATCCTGCACACTACCGCCCTTGCCCTGCACAGGCGATACGCAATCCGGGTTTTCCTCCGTATTGACCGCCTTCACATCCTCATGATGCAGCAAAAGATGCTCCACCATGCGAAGCTCGCCAAACGCGCGCAGATCACAGCACAGCTCGATATCCTCATCCATGCTGCGGTTCAGCGCAAACACGGTTACGCCGCCCTCGTCATCCATCGTTGCGGTGGCATCCACATAGGGTACTTGCTCATAATCCGCACAATCATAGGTGGGGCTATGGAGAATCGGGCGAAGCGCCGTACCGCGTCCATAGGCGGAAGCGTGCATCAGCGGCCAAAAGATGGTCTGTGCCCACGCGCCGCCACCGTTGCGGGTCATAATCGGCGCAATGACGTTTACCAGCTGCGCAAGGCACGCGATTTTCACGCGATCCGCGTTGCGCAGGAAGGTGATCAGCATGCCGCCCACCAGCAGCGCGTCCTCAAAGTTGTACAAGTCCTCCAGCAGCGGCAGCGCGCGATCCCACTTATCCCGCTTCCAAATTTCCTGATCCTGCTTGTTGGAGTGATACCACACGTTCCACTCGTCAAAGCTCAAATTGAGCTTCTTTTTGGCATGCTTTTTGCCGCCCACCGCATCGCAAATGGCAACGACGGATTTAATGAAACGATCCAGATCCATGCTGCGAGCAAGGAAATCCGGCGTCTGGTTGGAACGGTTGCCATAGTAGCGGTGCAGGGAAACGTAATCCACATTTTCGTAGCACTCGTCCAGCATTTGATATTCCCAAGCGCCAAAGGTGGGCATATCATAGGCAGAGCTGCCGCAGGCGACCAGCTCAATGGAGGGATCAACCCACCGCATCATTTTAGCGGCCTCGTTGGCGGTGCGCCCGTATTCGTAGGCGGTCTTATGCCCCATCTGCCAAGGGCCGTCCATTTCGTTGCCCAAGCACCAAAGCTTGATATCAAACGGCTCCTTCGCGCCGTTTTTCACGCGCAGGTCGCTATAGTAGCTGCCGCTCTTATGATTGGCGTATTCCACCACATTGCGCGCGTCATCCGGGCCGCGCGTGCCCAGGTTCACGGCGTACATGACCTCCGTATTCGCCTGCTTTGCCCAATCCACAAATTCATGCAAGCCAACCTCGTTGGTTTCCGTTGTAAACCACGCCAAATCAAGCCGGTGCGGACGGTTTTCACGCGGGCCGACGCTGTCCTCCCAACGGAAGCCGCTTACAAAGTTGCCGCCCGGATAGCGCACCACGGGCACGTCCAGCTTGCGCACAAGCTCAATCACATCGCGGCGAAAGCCGTTCTTGTCCGCGGTGGGATGACCCGGCTCGTAGATGCCGCCGTATACCGCGCGCCCAAGGTGCTCAATAAACGAGCCATAGAGCCGCTTGTCAATCGACCCAATCGCAAAATCCTTATCCATAATGAGGGTTGCCTTTTTCATAAATCCATTCTCCTTTGTTTTCTTGCTCAATGAATGCGCCGCCCTCGCGCTTGTACGGACCTATGCATAAAAACAATCCAAAACATCACGAATGCCGCCAGTTATCTTGGTAACATTAACGTTAATGTCTTGAATGGCTGCATTATAACATGAGACAATTGCCTTGTCAACACCCTGATTTGACATCTTGTACGAACCTATGCTACAATGCCAGCGGTTCAAAGCCACCTCGCATAAGGATCGGAGGCGAAAGCGCTCATGGCAAAGGACACAGCGGGTGCAAAGCGCGTAACTTTGCAGGATATTGCCCAACACACGGGCTATACGGTCAACACGGTTTCCCGCGCGCTCAAAAACAAGAGCGATATTTCTCGCGCCACCTGCGAGCGCATACAGGCTGTAGCCGCAGAGCTTGGCTATGTGCGCAACGTAATGGCAAGCGCCCTGCGTTCCGGCCGCACCAAAACGCTTGGCGTGATTGTGGGCGGCATGGCAAACCCGTTTTACAGCATCATGACGGATGAATTGCAGGATGAGGCCATGGCGCGCGGGTATTCGCTTGTCATTTTATGCTCACGCGATCAGCCGGAGCTGGAGATGCAGGCGGTGGAAACCGCCATCAGCCGTCAGGTGGATGGCATTTTGCTCTTCCCCTGCACCGCAAGCCAGCGCAGCATAGAGCGTATGAAGGCAGCGGGCGTGCCCTTTGTGCTCATGTCCCGCTATTTGGAGCGCGGCCGGGAGGATTGCGTGGTTTGCGATGAGGAGCAGGGCGCATACCTTGCCGCCCAGCATTTGCTGCGCGCGGGTCACCGCAAGCTGGCGTATCTTTATACCTATGATGTTGTGTTCAGCGGTGAGCAGCGCCAGCGCGGCTTTCTGCGCGCCCTTGACGAGGCGGGAATCCCGGCGTGCGACCGCTTCATTTACAGACAGCAAAACGAGCAGGATACCGCGCGGCAGCTCCTTGCGTGGAAAAGCGAGGGCGTAACCGGGCTTTTTGTTTTTTGCGATATGGAGGCGTGGCTGATCATCTCATGCATTCAAAAGATGGGCTTGCGCATTCCGGAGGATTTTGCGCTTGTGGGCTTTGATAATATCCAGAGCAAGCTGCATTTTCCAACCTTGCTTTGCAGCGTGGATGGCTGCATGCCGGGTGTGGCGCGCGCGGGCATTGATCTGCTGCGCAGCCGCATCCACGGCGACGCTCAGCCCCCGCAAACGCTGCTGTTTCCAGTGAAGCTGGTTTGCCGGGGCGCGTGCGAAAGCAAGGAAAAGCACATCCCCGCCACGCGCTGAGGCGGCGTTCAAGCCCGCCGCGCGGAGCGGCACGCGGCGCAGCCCCCCTCGCCAGTCTCGCGAAGGGCAGCGGGCATACCATCGCCCACGTCCTTCATGGCAAGGATCATCTCATCGCAGGGGATGGGCGAAGGCACGCCGCTTAACGCAAGCTGAGCGGCGGCAATCGCCTGCGACACCCCGCCCGCGTTGCGGTACACGCAGGGGATTTCCACCAGCCCGTGTACGGGGTCGCACACAAGGCCCAGCATATTCATCAGCGCAAAGGCGCATGCATCGCAGGCCTGCTGGGGCGTGCCGCCATAGAGCTGCACAAGCGCCGCCGCCGCCATGCCCGCCGCCGCGCCGCACTCGGCTTGACAACCGCCCTCCGCGCCGCTGATCGTGGCTTGCAGGGCGATGACGCGCCCGATTGCCGCCGCCGCAAAGAGCGCACAAAGCAGATCGTCATCGGAAAAGCCCACTTCCTCCTGCACAGCAAGGAGCGCGCCGGGCAAAATGCCGCAGCTTCCCGCCGTGGGCGCGGCCACGATTTTGCCCATGCAGGCGTTGCATTCCGCAATGGAGAGCGCATAGGCGCAGGCCTTGCCAAGCATGCCAAAGCGCCCCGCGTTTTCGGGGGCAATCAGCTTGGCGGCCTGCCCGCCCACCATGCCGGAAACGGAGCGCAGCTCTGGGGAAAGCCCCGCCTGTGCGCTTTCGCGCATCACAAGCAGCCGCCTGCGCATCTCCTCGTTCACGTCCGCCTCGGTCTGCGCGTTCTGCTCCGCCTGCCAGCGCCGCGCAGCTTGCCCCAGCGTCAGCCCGTCCCGCGTGGTAACTTCTAATAGCTCCGCGATGGTTTGCATCCCCTACGCCCCCTTTCGTTTAGCCGCTAGGTAGGCTACATGGTACACGCCGTTCAGCGCGGACAGGCGTGCAAGCAGCGCCTCGTCCGCCTCGCCGTCCAGCTCCAACGCCACCATGGCCTCGCCGCCTACGGAGCGGCGAAACACGCGCATCGTGGCAATGTTGAGCCTGCTTGCCGCCACCTCGCCGCTGATGCGGGCAATCATGCCCGGCGTATCGTGATGCGTCAGCACAAGCGTGTTCTCGTGCCCGGAAAAGCCCGCTTCCAGCCCATCGATGGAGCGCACCACAATTTCGCCCCCGCCCACGGACGCGGCCTGCACCTGAATATGCCGCCCATCCACGCCGTCCACATCCAAAACGACCGTATTTGGATGCGCGCCGCGCAGCTCCGCGTTGTAAAACGAGTAGCGAATCCCCGCCGCGCGTGCAAGCTCCAAGCTTTCCCGCAGACGCAGGTCGTCCACATCCATGCCCATCAGCCCGCCGATGAGCGCCTTATCGGTGCCATGCCCCTGATAGGTTTTTTGAAACGAGCCATACAGGCCGATGCGTGCGTTCTGCGGCTCGCTGCCCAGCAGCATGCGTGTGATGCGCCCAATGCGCGCCGCGCCCGCCGTGTGGGAAGAGCTTGGCCCAATCATCACCGGACCGATGATATCAAACAAATCCATAGGCTACATCCTTTCAAAGCAACGCGCGCGCCCTGTGTCGGCCTTTTAGGCTACGCTGCCCGCGCTTATCGTACCGCTCTCCCCATCAGCCGCGCCCCTACGCCCCGCTTTTTATTGCTCCCAGGGCGCGTAGTCCTCTTCCAGCATCAGCATCTCAATTCGCCCATCGGTAACCCGCACAAGCTCCGCCAACAGCTGCTCGCTTTCCACCGCCTTCACGCTTACCTCAAAGCTCACCGCCGTCGTAAACGTTACCTCGCCCATCCTGATCAACAGGCTCTTCATGCGATGCTGCACCCGATCCCACAGCGGATACGGAACCTCCAGCATCCACCGCTGGGTTAAATGCATCTCACACACGCGCGCGGCATTCAGCGCAAGCGCGCAGGTATGCGAATACGCGCGCACCAGCCCGCCCGCGCCTAGCAGCACGCCGCCAAAGTAGCGCGTCACCACCGCAACGCAATTCACCACCCCGCGCGCCTTGAGCACCTCCATCATCGGCATGCCCGCCGTGCCGCCGGGTTCGCCATCGTCACTATAGCGCATGATGCCCGCATTTTTCCCAATGATATAGGCATAGCAGTGATGGTTTGCCTCCCTGTGCTCCTCGCGAACACGACCCAGAAAGGCAAGCGCCTCCTCGGTCGTGCTCGCGGGAGCCGCCTGCCCAATGAAACGGCTTTTGTGAATCAGATATTCATCGCTCGCGCTTTGCAGAAGCGTTTGATAGGCTTGCATTACTTCAACAGCAGGCGGCAGTAGTTCTTTTTGCCCTTGCGCAGCAGCAGCCCGTCCGTGCCAATGTCCTCTGGAGCGATGCGCGCCTCGGTATCGGTTACCTTCTCCTCGCCCGCGAGCACCGCGCCCGCCTGCACCATCTTGCGCGCCTCGCCGCGGCTGGCGCATAGCCCGCTCATCGCCAGCAAGGTCGTTACGCGGTTATCCTCCGCAAGCATGGCCGCCGTTACCTCATAGGTGGGCACATCGTTGCTGGCAGAGCCGCCCGCAAAGAGCGCTTGCGCGGCGTCCTGCGCCTTTTGCGCCTCCGCCTCGCCATGGATGGTCTTGGTGACCTCAAAGGCCAGCACGCGCTTTGCCTCGTTGATCTGTGCGTCCTTGAGCGCGCCTAGGCGGCGCACCTCCTCCATGGGCAAAAAGGTGAGCAGGCCAAGGAAGCGCTCCACATCCGCATCGCCCACATTGCGCCAGTACTGGTAGAACTCATAGGGGCTGGTGCGCTCGGGATCAAGCCAGAGCGCGCCCTTTTCGGTCTTGCCCATCTTTTTACCGTCATGCGTCATAATCAGCTTGCAGGTGAGCGCGAAGGCGTCTTCCTGCTCCTTGCGGCGGATCAGATCCGCGCCGGAAAGCATGTTGCTCCACTGATCGTCCCCGCCAAGCTGCAAGCGGCAGCCATAGTTCTTAAACAGGCTGAGGAAATCGTAGCTCTGCATAAGCATGTAGTTAAATTCCAAAAAGGTAAGCCCGGTTTCCAGCCTGCGCTTATAGCAATCGGCAGTCAGCATGCGGTTGACGCTGAACATCGCGCCCACATCGCGCAGGAAATCCACGTAATTAAGCCCCAGCAGCCAATCGGCGTTATTGACCATGAACGCCTTCCCCTCGCCGAAGTCCAAGAAGCGTGCCAGCTGCTTTTGCAGCCCCGCGACGTTTTGGGCAATGGTTTCCTTGGTCATCATCTTGCGAATATCGCTCTTGCCGCTCGGGTCGCCAATCATCGCCGTGCCGCCGCCGCAAAGCGCAATCGGGCGATGACCCGCATGCTGCAAATGCGCCATTGCCATAATTGGGATGTAGTGCCCCACGTGAAGGCTATCCGCCGTAGGGTCAAACCCGGTGTAGAAGGTTATCGGCTCGCGCTCCAGCGCCTTGTAAAGATCTTCCTCAAAGGTTACCTGCGCAATAAAGCCGCGCTCCTTTAGCGTATCCAATATATGCATTTGTCTTTTCTCCTTTATTTTACAGTTTTGCTTTGAACAGCCCGCACAGAACGTCCATGCCCTGCGTAATCTGCTCCGGGGTGGAATTGCTAAAATTCAACCGCAATGTGTTGGCATGCCCGCCCTCCGGGTAGAAGAAGGTGCCCGGCACATAAGCCACGCCCTTTTCCACCGCCGTATCAAACAGCGCCGCAGCGTTCAGCGGCTCCGGCAGCTCCGCAAATACGAACAAGCCGCCTTGTGGCACGGCATAGCGCGTACCCTCGGGGAATTGCGCAAGCGCCTCCAGCATCAGGCGCAGCTTTTCGCTGTAGCCGGGCAAAATGCTCCGGATATGCGGCACGAGCAGGCCTTGACGCAGGAACTGATCCACAATGGCCTGATTGAGGCTTGGCGTGTGCAAATCCGTGCCTTGCTTGCCGATGGTGCATTTGCGCAGGATATCCGCCTGCGCGCATAGGTAGCCCACGCGAAGGCCGGGGCTGATGATCTTGGAAAAGCTGCCCATATATACCACATGCCCCGTGGTATCGAACGTCTTGATGGGCGGCAGGCTCGTACCCGTGTAGCGCAGGTCGCGGTAGGGATCGTCCTCCACCACCAAAAAGCCGTACTTCGCCGCCATCTCCGCAATGGGCTTGCGGCGCTCCAGCGCAAGCGTGCGCCCGGACGGGTTTTGGAACGTAGGAATGATGTACAAAAGCTTTGGGTGATGCTCCTTCACCGCGGCCTCCAGCCGCTCCAGCATTACGCCGTTCTCATCGCTTTCCACAGGCACGAGCTTTGCCTGATAGAGCCGGATGGTCTGCATATTGCCAAGGAAGGTGGGGCTTTCGCTCAGCACCACATCACCGGGGTTGATAAGCGCCTTCAGCAGCAAATCCATACCGGAGGTGCTCCCCGTGGTGGGCAGCACGGTTTCGCGGCTCAGCTCAAAGGAAAACTGCCCCTTCAGGTACTCAATCAAGCTCTCCACAAACGGCGGATAGCCCTCCGTAGCGCCATACTGCAAAATGCGCTTGCCATCCTTGAGCAGCACGTCGCGCGCGATATCCGCGCACAGCGCGTCGGGCAGCGCCTCCGTAGAGGGGTTACCGCCCGCGAAGCTGATCATGTTGGGGCGTCCGAGCACCTTGAATATCTCGCGGATCGCGCTGCCGGTAACGCCATCGAACCGCGAGGCAAAAGAAAGTCCGTCAGGAATCATTTGGAAAACCTCCCTTTCATCCTTTGCCATTCCCTGCAAAAAAGAAAAAACGCCCGCCCCCATTGCTGGGGGAAGGCGATCAGGCGTATCGCGGTACCACTTCCGTTCGGCGCATCAAAAAGCACGCCCTCTGCGGAGCCATTCGGCACGAGCGCCGCCGCGTGCCAGCTGGCATGGGCGAGCAAGCCGTGCTGCTCCTGCGCGATAAACGGCGCACCGTCGTGCCACTACTAAGGCTTCATGGCCGAGCATCCGGGAGGTATTCGCCGCCGCCGCCGCCGCCCTCTTCCACCAGCCGGGGGCTCTCTTGAGGCGCGCGCGAGGGGTACTTGTTCCCTTCATCGCTTGTGAGGCTATTATAGGGGAGCGGGCGGGGAAAGTCAAGCGGAGAAATTGCGCG
>JAVVVJ010000062.1:0-15361 GCA_036652695.1 Clostridia bacterium
CACGAACAAAATCTGCTCATAGCTGCGTTGCATTTTAGACTTAGATTAGTATAAAACAGAAGAAAAAGCACAGGCTTCCGTTGCCGTTTGGCGAGGGAAGCCTGTGCGCCGCTATCGATCACGCCGTTTTGTGCCACGCTCGCACCAAGCCCCTGCTCCATGCGCACGGATTGGAGCGCCGAGCAATCGGCCTTGCGGCGTCCGAACCATCATTCGGCTCATGCGCCCGCAAGAGAAAACCAATGGCAGCATCGCCCTCCCGCGCCGTTCCCTAATCGATCTCTACCTGATCCACTGGTGTGCGGTTGTCATATGCCTTTTCCACAGCCTCCAAAATTAGCCCATGGCTGTCGCTAAGGCTCATGGTGGCCATGCTCACCACATCGGCAAGCTGGTTGCGCTCTTCCTCGCTGAGGGTGGCGAGCACCTTCTGATCGGCGGCGTCCTCGCTGTTGGCCTTGATGGGGCGACCGTTGCGTTCACTGGTGTAGCGCGCGAACCAGCTGCGCACATCGCTTACGGTTTTGCCAATCATCCACTGCTCGTAGTGGTCCATTTGCTGAAACCACTCGTTTTGCGGGTTCATGCCGTAGCTCTCCCCGCGCTCGCGCTTGGTTTGCCAGTCGGCCAGCTCCTGTGTGGCGCTCTCCTCGGTGTTCTTGCTTATGCCGGTTACCTTGCCGGTTTCATGATCGGTGAGAGGGTAGCCCTCGGTGCCGGGCCAGCCGCTGAAATGCGGCATGCTCGCGCCATCGTAATTTGGGGTGGAGACCTCGTAGATGTCCACCTGCACGTCCAGAATTTTGCCCTTCTTGTCAAACAACGCGCTTGCCATGGTGACGTTGAAGCTGTAGACGGGCTTGCCAGCGTCGTCTTTGCCGGGGCCGAGGCGGAAGTTGGCAATGCTCCCAAGCCCCGCAAAAACGTCCGCTTTGGCGGGGTCGAGCGTGGGGCGCGGGGTGGCGGAGCCTCCGCCTGCGGCAGGCGCTCCGTTTGTTGCCGTTTTGCCGGCAGCCGCGCCGCTTGTGGCCGCCTGCTTGAACACGCCGCCCAAGGCGGTCAGCAGCGTTTCGCTGGTGCCGGTCGCGCCGCTCACTGCGTCCACGCCCTCAATGCCTTGCTTTTCCAGCACGGAGGCGCGAATGCCCTCCAGCGCTTTGGCAAAATATTCGTTTTCTTCGCCGCTTTTGTTATGCGCGTTCAGCTCGGTGACCTTTCCGTCACGCACGGTGACGGTCACAATGATTTCGGTATCCTTCCCGGGGGCAACGTCGCGGTATACGCCATCCTGCCACGCGGCTTGCGCCGCCGCAAAGGGCGCGAGCGCGGCGCATAAAAATAAAACGAGACCGAAACGCCTTATTTTTGTCCATTTCCACATGTAGAATCCCTCCTGTTTGCTTGACATTCCATACACGGTATAGTATAAAGAGGAGTGGGGTTTATGCCTCCAATTCACCATTGAAAGGGGATCATTTTTTATGGTCCGTACCATCGTAGGCGCAAACTGGGGCGACGAGGGCAAGGGCAAGATCACCGACGTACTGGCTGAAAATAGCGATGTAGTGGTGCGCTTTCAGGGCGGCGCGAACGCAGGCCATACCATCATCAACGATTATGGCAAGTTTGCGCTTCATCTGCTTCCTTCGGGCGTTTTTCATCAGAATATTGCGAACCTGATTGGCCCCGGCGTTGCGTTGGACATTGAAAAGCTGCTCAAGGAGTATGACGATGTGGTATCGCGCGGTGTGCCCAAGCCCAAGCTGTTTATCAGCGACCGCGCACAGGTCATGATGCCTTACCATGTGGATTTTGACCGCTTTGAAGAGGAACGTCTTGGCAAGGCCAGCTTCGGCTCCACCAAGAGCGGCATCGCGCCCTTCTATGGCGATAAATACCTCAAGATCGGCATTCAGGTTTGCCAGCTCTTTGACGATGCGCTTTTGCGCACCCGCTTGGGCGGCGCGGTGGTGCAGAAGAACGCGACGCTTGAAAACCTCTACCACAAGCCAGCCATCGATCTGGAATGCCTGCTGGCGAAGCTCAAGGAGCTGCGGGAACGCATCCGTCCCATGGTAATCGATACCACACTCTTCCTGCATAAGGCGCTCAAGGCGGGTCAGACGGTGCTGCTGGAGGGTCAGCTTGGTTCGCTGCGCGATCCCGATCATGGCATTTATCCGTATACCACTTCCTCCTCGCCGCTGGCGGGCTTTGGAACGGTGGGCGCGGGCGTGCCGGTTGGCGCCATGACGGATATCTACTGTGTTACCAAGGCGTATTCCAGCTGCGTGGGCGCGGGTCCCTTCACCACGGAGCTGGATGGCGATGTGGCAGTGGAGCTGCGCAACCGTGGCGGCGATGCTGGTGAGTACGGCGCAACCACGGGTCGTCCCCGCCGGGTGGGTTGGTTTGACGCGGTGGCCACGCGCTACGGCTGCATGGTGCAGGGCGCGACCGAGGCGGTGCTTACGAACCTAGATGTGCTGGGCTATTTGGACGAGATCCCCGTTTGCATAGCGTATGAGGTAGACGGTCAGAAAATCACCGATTTCCCTAGCACACCCACATTGCTGCGCTGCAAGCCGGTGTATACCACGCTGCCCGGATGGAAAACCGATGTGCGCGGCGTAACCGATTGGAACGAACTGCCTGAAAATTGCAAAAAGTATATCGAGTTTATCGAAAAAGAGCTTGAGGTGCCAATTCATATGGTTTCCACCGGCCCCAAGCGCAGCGAGATGCTGTATCGGTAAGCAAAAGAGCCTCCGGCCTAGCCGGGGGCTTTTTCTGTAGGGGCGGTTTTAGCCAGATTTTATTGAAGACACAAGGAAAGTTCTTTCCAAGGCCAAATGTTCTTTTTCACACCACGCAAAACGCTTGTATTTCCTCTGTTGATGTGGTATACTCTCAATTGCCTGCAATCGTGGGCGGTTGTCACGAGCATTTTGACCCGCCATTTAAGAAAGAAGGGTTTTTCGTAAAGAGTGGATATCGCTTGCTTATCCCCGCATGTCGCGCCTTATGGGCGCTCGAAGGTTTCGGTAACTTTGTTGACCGAAGCTTTCCCTTTCGCAATGCGAAGGCTGTGGGCGAAGGGCGTAAAGCGATATAGACCGCTCTTTTTGGTTGCTTTTTTCAAAAAAGCAACCTTCATAAGTAATAGCGCAAGGAGAACGTATGACAAGCAAAGGCGGCGCGAAGAGCGCTAAGACATCCTCCGCACAGGCGGTGGAAGAACGTGCGGTGCGCATTGCGCAGGCGCTGGAGATGGAGCTGGTGGAGGTTGTGCTGCAAAAGGAGAACCGCGGCAAGTGCCTTTGCCTGTATGTGGACAAGGAAGGCGGCGTATCGCTGGACGATTGCGAACGCTTCCACAAGCAAATCCAGCCTCTTTTAGAGGATGTGGAGTACGATTTTTTGGAGGTTTCAAGCCCCGGCATTGATCGCCCCATCAAGACGCGGCGCGATTTTGAAAAAAACCGTGACGCGCTGGTGGAGGTAAGGCTGTTTGCGCCGTTGGACGGCAGCAAGCTGTATCGCGGCTTTTTGCGCGATATGACCGAGGAAGAAATCACCTTGACGGATGAGGCAGGCGGGGAAAAGGTTTTCTCGCGTAAGGGTGTGGCCGTTGTCAAGCCTGTCATCGAGCTTGGCGACGATGATTTTGCGGAAACGGAAGTAGAATGAGGAAAGCAGGGAAAGACGATGAGGGCAACCAAGAAAGCTCAGCAGGGAAACAGCCAAGCGGAGATCGTCGAGGCTGTGAGGGCGCTAGCGCAGGAAAAGGACATCAGCGTTGACATGCTGTTTAACGCGATTGAGGAAGCGCTGAAGGCCGCCTATAAAAAGAATGTTTCGCGCGATGAAGACGCGCCGAGCAACCTCTCCGTGACCATTGACCGCTCAACGGGCGTTGTGCATGTCTTTGCTCGCAAGACAATCACCGATGCGGTAGAGGATAGCGCGAACCAGATCACCTTGGAGGATGCGCTCAAGATTCGCCATGATTACCGCATGGACGATATCGCTGAAATCGACGTCACACCCGCTGGCTTTTTGCGCACGGCTGCCCAAACAGCGAAGCAAGTGATTATGCAGCGCATTCGCGAGGCGGAGCAGGGCAAGATATACGATGAGTATTCCGAGAAGGAAAACGAGATTTTGACCGCTATCGTGCAGCGTGTGGAGCCTAAAAGCGTCTATGTGGAGCTGGGCCGCACGGAGGGCATTATGGAGCAGAACGAGTGGATGCCCGGCGAGGAATACCATATCGACGATCATATCAAGGTGTACGTTTTGGAGGTCAACCGCACCGGCCGCGAAATGCTGCGCGGTCCGCAGGTTCGCGTCAGTCGCGTACATGTGGGGTTGGTGAAGCGCCTGTTTGAGATGGAGGTTCCCGAAATCGCCGCGGGCGTGGTGCAGATCAAGTCCATCGCACGGGAAGCGGGCAGCCGCACCAAGATGGCGGTTCACTCCACGGAGGTCTCCATCGATCCAGTGGGCGCGTGCGTGGGTCCGCGCGGCAACCGTGTGGAAAAGGTTGTAGCCGAGCTGAAGAATGAGAAGATCGATATCATCAAGTGGTCGCCCGACCCCGCTGAGTTTATCGCCAATGCCCTCAACCCCGCGCATGTGCTGAGCGTCTTTGTGGCGGAAAACGAAAAGGCGTGCCGCGTGGTGGTGCCGGATAACCAGCTGAGCCTAGCCATTGGCAAGGAGGGGCAGAATGCCCGGCTCGCCGCGAAGCTCACAGGCTGGCGCATCGATATCAAGAGCCAGAGCCAAGCCGCGCAGATGTTCGATCTGCCCATGGAAGAAGTGCCGGAGGAGCCGCTGGGCTTCCAAGCATACTATGACGAAAACGCGCCCGTAGTGGACATGAGCGAATCCGGCCTGCCGGAGCTGCGGGATGTGCCGTTGGAAATGCCGGATAGCGGCAGCGAGGACGATACCCTCTAAGCCGGAGCGCCGGGTCTGCGGGTCGCGTACCGCAGGGATGAAGGAGTGGGAAAAATGCCTCTGAAGCCACGGAAGATCCCAATGCGCATGTGCGTTGGATGCCGCGAAATGAAGCCCAAAAAAGAGCTTCTCCGCGCGGTGCGCACGCCGGATGGCACCGTAAGCCTAGATACTACGGGCAAAAAGCCGGGTCGAGGCGCATACTGTTGCTATAATGCCGAATGCCTGCGCCGCGCACTCAAGCAGGGACAGCTGGATCGGCAGCTGGAGGTTAAGCTCTCCAACGATGTCAACGAACAGCTCACCCAAACCATGCGGCAGCTATTGACCGCACAGGAGAAAAACATATGACGGAAGCGGCGGAGCGGCGAGTGACTGGTTTTCTGGGGCTGTGCATGAGGGCTGGTAAGCTCGCGAGCGGGCAAGAGGCCTGTGTGGAGCTTGTGCGCAGCGGTAAGGCGGCTGTTGCGTTTATGGATGCGGAAGCCTCGCTCAACACCAAAAAACGCGTGACGGATGCGTGCAAGGCACGCGAAACCCCGCTCTATGAGCTTGCCGCGGATGCGCTTGGCGATAGTATCGGCAAGAGCGGGCGCATGGTAACGGCGATTGCTTCGGGCGGTATGGCAGATAAGCTGCTTCAACTGTTAAAGGACGAACCACGGCTGTAAAGGCCAAAAAATACATTGCGAAATTATGCGGGGGTGCAAGGCGTACAATGACCAAAGTGAAACTCAAGGATGCCACCAGGG
Source organism: Clostridia bacterium (assembly GCA_036652695.1). Taxonomy (GTDB): domain Bacteria; phylum Bacillota; class Clostridia; order Christensenellales; family Aristaeellaceae; genus Limiplasma. The sequence goes on from JAVVVJ010000062.1 coordinate 5,718, forward strand.
AACTGCTCAAGGGCGCGGAGAACATGCTTAACAGCGTGGTTTCTATACGCAAAAACGCGGATGAACTGGCGCAGGCAGCGCGAAAGCTGGAGACGCAGTTCGCACACGAGGAAGAGCAGCGCCGTGCGGAGGAGAGACAGGCGGAGCAGCAGCGCCTGATACGCCAGCATGCCAAAGCATATACTATGCCCGATACGGAAGAGCCCGAGGAGGCACCGAAGGTGGAAACGATGGAGCAAGTGAAGCCCGCCATGGCGGAGGCAACCAAGCCTGTGCAGCAGGAAACGAAGCCTGAATTAGTGAAGGCGGCGCAGCACTCTGAACCCGTGAAGGCACGGACAACGGTGATGGAAGAACAGACCCCGGAAAAGATCGCAACAGCGCCCGCGCATGCGGAGGCCGCGAAGCCGGAGGCCGCGAAACCGGAGGCTACGCAGGTAGAGCACGCAGTGCAGGCGGAGCCAGCGCCCGTGGCGGTGGAAAAATCCGCCGCGCCCGTGGCAGAAATCGCAAAGCCCGCCGCGCCGGCACAGGTTGCACAACAGCCCAGCGCAAAACCCGCCGCCCCTGTACAGGCCGGAGTAGCGCAGCCTGCCGTGAGGCCGGTTGCGCCTAGCGCTTCGCCGCTTGGCGCACGCGCCGCTACACCTGCACAGCCTGGCGCAAGACCTGCCCAGCCGGTGCGTCCGGTTGGCGCACAGCAGCCTCGCCCCATTCAGGGCGGTCAACCCCTGCGCACGGCGCAGGGTCAGCCGCTAAGCCCGGTACAGGGTCAGGCGCAGCGCCCCATTCAGGGCGGCGCACCTCGTCCCCTTGCCAACCCGCAGGGCCCTTATGGTCGCCCCGCGAATCCGCAAGGTCCCTACGGTCGCCCCGCGAATCCGCAGGGTCCCTATGGTCGTCCCGCCAATCCGCAGCAGGGTGCTGCGGTTGCGCAGAGCAGCGGCTATAGCCGCCCCATGGGCGCCCCCACAGGTGCGCCGGGTGGCTACGGTCGTCCCGCCAATCCGCAGGGTCCCTATGGTCGCCCCGCCAATCCGCAGGGTCCTTATGGTCGTCCCGCGAATGGCGCGGCTCCCGGCGGTGCTCGCCCAGCGGGCGGCGGCTTCAACCGCCCGGGCGTGGGTGGCGCTAGACCTCCGATGGGCGGCGGCCTGCGTCAGAAAACCACTGAAATCACGCCCTCGCTGGAAAAAGAGCGCGTCAGCAACTATGATCCTAACAAGAAAAGCTACATGCGCCAGCATGATCCGGAACGTGTGGCAAAGAACCGCAAGCAGCTCGCTCGCGATTCGTTCAGCGGTTATGAAGACGATGTGATGCGCGGCGGTCGCCGTGCGCGAGCCAAAAAGCCCAGCGCACAGATGATGATGGCGCCTATCAAGATCGAAAAGGCTTTCATGACTGCCGAAACCATTACGGTGAAGGATTTGACCGAGCGTGTCGGCAAGCCCGCCGGAGATATCCTCAAGAAGCTGCTGATGCTTGGCGTTATGGCCAACATCAACAGCGAGCTGGATTTTGATACGGCTAGCCTCGTTTGTGCGGACTTCGGCGTAGAGATGGAAATGAACCTCGCCAAAACCGCAGAGGATGAGCTCATCGATACCGACTTTGAGGATACGGAGGATGATCTGGAGATTCGTCCGCCTGTGGTAACCATCATGGGTCACGTCGATCACGGCAAGACCTCGCTGTTGGACTACATTCGTCATTCGCATGTGACCTCCGGAGAGGCGGGCGGCATAACGCAGCATATCGGCGCGTATACCGTGACCATCGACGGTCGCGTGATCACCTTCCTAGATACCCCCGGACATGAGGCCTTTACGGCCATGCGCGCACGCGGCGCACAATCGACGGATATCGCGATTCTGGTGGTTGCGGCAGATGACGGCGTGATGCCACAAACCATTGAGGCGATTCACCACGCGAAGGCGGCAGAGGTGCCGATTATCGTGGCGATCAACAAGATGGATAAGCCCGCCGCGAACCCCGACCGCATCAAGCAGGATCTGACCGCCTTTGAGCTGGTGCCCGAGGAATGGGGCGGCGAGACGATCATGGTGCCTGTGAGCGCCACGACCGGCGAGGGGATCGATAGCCTGCTGGAAATGATTTTGCTGGAAGCCGATATGCGTCAGCTCCGCGCCAACCCCAACCGTATGGCCAAGGGCGTGATCATTGAGGCGAAGCTGGATAAGTCGCGCGGCCCTGTGGCAACTGTGCTGCTGCAAAACGGCACGCTTCGCGTTGGCGACAACGTGGTTGCGGGCATGGCAAGCGGTCGCGTACGCGCCATGGTTAACGATAAGGGCGCACGCGTGAACGAGGCAGGGCCTTCCATGCCTGTGGAAATCGCTGGCTTCACCGAGGTACCCAGCGCTGGCGACGATATGATGGTTGTCGCGGATGATCATCTCGGCCGTCAGGTGGTGCAGGAGCGCCGCGACAAGATGAAGGCGGCGCGCGTTGCCTCTTCTACCAAGGTATCGCTGGATAATCTGTTTAGCCGCATTGATCAGAGCAAGATCACAGCGCTGAACCTGATCATTAAGGCGGACGTGCAGGGCAGCGTGGAGGCTGTGAAGCAGGCGCTTGAAAAGCTCTCCAACGATGAGGTACGCGTACGCGTGCTGCATAGCGCTGTTGGCGCCATCACCAAGGATGACGTTAACCTTGCTTCCGCGTTTGATGCGATTATCATCGGTTTCAATATTCGCCCGGACAACAGCGCCCGCGAGGTTGCTGACCGCGAGGGTGTGGATATCCGCCTCTATCGAGTGATTTATCAGGCGATTGAGGATATCCAGAAGGCCACGAAGGGTCTGCTGGAGCCTGAGTTTAAGGAAGTGTCCCTAGGCCGCGCCGAAGTGCGTAGCACCTTCCGTATCACAGGCGCGGGCACTGTGGCTGGCTGCTATGTAACCGAAGGCAAGCTGCAACGCAACGCAAGCATACGCGTTTTGCGCGACAACGTGGTTATGTTCGAAGGCAAGCTCAACAGCCTCAAGCGCTTCAAGGACGATGCAAAGGAAGTTGCCACCGGCTATGAATGCGGCGTAAGCTTCGACAATTTCAACGACATGAAAGAAGCCGATATTCTGGAGTGCTTCTTGATGGAAGAAATCGAACGGTAACGTGGGGCGCGGGGTGGTTGGGAGGTTCGGCCTTCCAACCGCAGCCGCCGCCTAGGGCTCAGCCCATAGGCATCCCCTTTATTTGAGCCCGCGCATGCGCGGGCTCATTAAGGAGTAAAAATTGAGCTATCAACGCATTGACCGCATCAGCGAACAGGTGCGGCGCGAGGTGGATCGCATTATCCGGGAGGAGCTTTCCGATCCGCGCATTCAGGGCACGTATAGCATCACGCGAGCGGAAGTCACGCGCGATTTGAGCTATGCAAAGATTTATGTGAGTATTTTGGAGGAAGCAAGCCGCGAGCCGATGATGGAGGCGCTCAAAAAAGCGGCGGGCTTTGTGCGCCACGAGCTGCGCAAGGGCATGATCATCCGCTATGCGCCGGAAATTTTGTTTGAGCTGGATCATAACATCGAATATGGCATCCATATTGCAACCGTGCTCAAGCAGGTGCAAGCGGAGGAAGATACACATGATGGCGAATGACCGTTATCAGTGGGATGCGTTGCTGTCCGCCGTCAAAGACGCGGGCAGCATCTTGCTTTTTTCCCACCTTTCGCCGGATGGCGATACCCTAGGGAGTGCGCTGGCACTGCGGTTGAAGCTTATGGAGATGGGCAAGCAGGCGTGGCTGGTGATGGATGGAAACGTACCGGACAACCTAGCCTTTCTACCGGGAGCGGGCGAAGTTTTGAAGCCGGATGACGCGCGCGTGCCGCAAAGCGCGGAACTGGCGCTGACGGTGGATATCAGCTGCCGTGAACGCCTTGGCGCGGGTGAGCCGCTGTTTGCGCGAACGCAGAGGACAGCGCTGATCGACCATCACAGCACAAACGAGGGCTTTGCGCAGATCAATGTAATCGATGGCAGCGCGCCTGCTACGGCGGTGCTTGTTTATCGCTTGTTTAAGGCGCTGGATGCCCCCATCACCAACGAGGAAGCCATTTGCCTGTATACCGCGCTGGCGACCGATACGGGCAACTTCATTTATGAGAGCACGAACGCGGAATGCTTTCATATGATGGGCGCGCTGGTGGAGGCGGGATTGCCGCTGGCAGAGTACAGCCGGGTGCTTTTTCGGCAGAAGGAGCGCGCGTATGTGGAACTGCTTTCGCGCGTGCTGCCCAGCTTGCGTGTGAGCGCGGATGGTAAAGTGGCCGGCCTTCGGCTGAGCTTGGAGCAAATGAAGGCGGCGCACGCGAATAACGGCCACACGGATGGCATTGTGGATTACGCGATTGATATCGCGGGTGTGGAGCTGGCGTATTTTGTGCGCGAAGCCGAGGACGGGTGCGTGAAGGGAAGCCTCCGCGCGATTACGCCGTACCGGGTGGATGAGGTCGCCATGCGCTATGGCGGGGGCGGGCATCGCCTTGCCGCGGGCTGTACGCTTGATTTGCCGCTTGATAAAGCGGCGGATACGTTGGAAAAGGCGCTCATGGAGGCGCTTGGCGGGAGAGAAGCACAATGACAGCGGGAAAACCATCGCCATGCGGATTTTTGAATGTTTTAAAGCCGCCGGGAATGTCCTCGGCGCAGGTGGTTGGCATGGCGCATCGAATGCTGGACGGGGCGAAGGTCGGTCACGCGGGCACGCTGGACCCGGAGGCGGCAGGCGTGCTGCCGTTGATGACGGGCAAAGCGGCGCGGCTTTTTGATTACATGCAGGAAAAAGAAAAGGGCTACGTAGCCGAAATCGCCTTCGGAACAGCGACCGATACGCAGGATGCGCAGGGTATGCCGGTCTCGGTTGGGGCAGATTACCCGGGGGAAGACGCGATCCGCGCAATGCTCCCGCGCTTTACGGGCACGCTCATGCAGCGCCCGCCCATGTACAGCGCGATCAAGCAGAACGGCCGCTGCCTGTACGAGCTGGCGCGGGAAGGGCAGGAAGCCGAGGTTGCGGAGCGCGAGGTAACGGTACATCAGCTTTGCTTTCGCGGCATGACGCCCAACCATGGCGCGCTGCTGTACCTGCGCTGCTCCAAGGGCTTTTATGTGCGCACGCTCTGCCATGATCTGGGCGTTGCGCTTGGCTGTCCCGCGCATATGCGGTTTTTGCTGCGCACGCAGAGCGGTGTTTTTACCCTGCAAACCGCCCATACGCTGGAGGAGCTTCAGGCGCTGGCGCAAGCAGGGATGCTTGCGCAGACGCTTTTGCCGCCGGAAACGGTGCTGCATCACCTGCCTTGGGCAGTGGTGCCCGCAGGGCTGGAAAAGGCGGTGCGCAACGGTGGAAAGCTGCCTTGGGCGCGTTTTACAGAGCTTCACGGCACAGCCGCGGAGCTTGGCAAGCCCGCGTGCCTGTGGCTGCATGGAACGGTCTGCGCCATTGGCGAGCGCGTGGGTGAGGAAATGAAGCTGCGCACTTGGCTGGCAGATGAACGGCTGGAAGGAGGAAACCTACCTGATGCAAATCATTCGTGACGGGCGGGCGACCCTTGCCCATGCCGTGCTGGCGCTGGGCATGTTTGACGGCGTACACATCGGTCATCGCGTGTTGCTGGAAAAGGCGCATGCGCTTGCGCGTGAGCGCGAGGTGCCGCTGGTTGTATGCACGTTTTTAAACCATCCCATGGCGCTGATCGCGCCGACAAAATGCCCGCCGTGCTTGACCACCTTTGAGGAACGGGCAAAGCTCATGGAGGCGCTGGGTGTGGATTTGCTCTATGCCATGCCCTTTGACCATCGCTTGATGGAGATGCTGCCAGAAAACTACGTTGGCGAGCTGGTTCGGCGCTTTCACCCTACGGATGTGGTGTGCGGCTATAACCACAGCTTTGGCCGCAAAGGGCAGGGCTCGCCCGCGCTGCTTGCGGCGCTTGGCGGGGCGCTTGGTTTTGCGACCTATGTGGTGCCCAAAATCACCTTAGGTGGACGGAATGTGAGTTCAACCGCCATCCGTGCGCTGCTTGCGGATGGGGATGCCGCGCAGGCGCGTGAGATGCTTGCGAGACCGTACGTGCGCGGCGCGGCAGTTGTGACGCGCGGTGCAGATGCCTGGGAATTCATGCTGAGGAATGACGGCAAGCAAAACGTGGCGGACGGCTTGTACCGCGCGCTTGCAAGCTGGGCGGGACGGACGGTTCCGCTGACGCTGCGCATGAGAGGCGCACTGGGGGGAAGCTGCGGCGCGATTGGCGCGATTGCGCCCCATGAGGAAATTGAGATTCAGTACCTCACGCGCAAGCCTGAGCGGTAGGCGCGCTGGAATAAAATTTAAAAAGGCTCTCCCGTGCGCAAGCGCGGGAGAGCCTTTTGAGATGGGTTTATTCGGTAAAGAGGTAATTGTACAGGCGGTTGCAGCGTACCAGTGCAAGCTGCCCGGTGATGGGTTTCTCGCCCTGATAGGCGTTCTCGCCGCTCTCATCCACAACGCCCGCGTCCATTAGCTCCGCTACAAGCTCCTCGGTGGGGGTGGGGGTGCCATCGTCCACGCCTAGGCCCTTGATGGCGGTCTCGTAGAGGATGCGCATGGCCTGCTCCTCGGTGAGCGTATCATTGGGAGAGAAGCGCCCGTCTGGCGCATCCATCACGCCTAGCTTCACCAGCAGGAATTGATCGTAATCGTTGGCGCCGCAGTCGGTAACAATGCCGTCTTCGTAATCGGGCAGAGTCATCGTTTCATCTACCACGGAGTAGTACATCATTGCCACAAGGCTGGCAAAGCGGCCGCGGGTGATGGCGCTGTTCACGTTTTTGAGCGATGTGATGAAGCCATTGCTCAGGGCGGCCTTCACATCCTCGCGGCTCCAATCGTCAGGCAAAGCGGTTTCGTCATCCAGCACGCGATAGGTAAAATCCCTCTGAGCGGTTACGCCGTGGCTGTTGGTGGCGGTCAAAGTGAATACATGATCGCCAGGCGTAAACTCGTAGGGGAAAACCCACAGGGCAGAGCCGGTGGCGTACTCGCGCCCGTCAGTGGACCAGGTAAGCTGGCTATCCTCATAGAGCCAACCATCCTGCATATCGTACACATCAGCTTCCAGCTGAATTTCATCGGTGATGCACACTTGGGGAATCTCGTTTTGCGAGGTGAGAATTTCCGGCGCTTTGTACTGGACGGCAAGGTAGGGGCTGTCCAGCTCCGTGGTGTTGGTGCCATCGCAGGCGTAAAGGTAGAGATAGGCTTGATCAGAGCCGGGCAAAGCATCAAAATCAACACTCTTGGAGGTTGCGGAGATGTCCGAGCCGATGTTGATGCTTTCGCCTTCCGCGGTGCAGTACCACAGCTCATAGGTCAGGGCGTCGCCATCCGCGTCGGAACCTGTCCATTCCACGGTGGTTTTGCCGTTCATTGCTTGATCGTCCGTCAGCCCAAGGAAGGAAATTTCCGGCGTGCTTGCAGATACGGCAAAGGAGGCTAGCTCCTCATCCTGATGCTTGAGCACGATGGTAGCGGTGTTCGCAGGATAGTTTGCGGTGATATTGATGGGTGCAAAATCGAGCTTGCGCGGCGGGTTGCTGGTGGTGGTGAAGCTTAGGTTGAAGCGAGCACGGGAGAGCACCTTGCCGCCCGCATCGCGCATTTCAACGGCATAATCGCCCTTCACCGAGGTGGCCGGCTCGGTGGATTCATAGGAGAAGAACGGGGAGGCGGTGAAGCTGCCATTTTTGGAAAGCTTGCCCTTGATATCAATCAGGCGGTAGGTAAAAGCATCCAGCTTGGGGTCATCGGCGGGCAGCTCCGCGGAGGCCTTCAAGAGGATATCACTGCTGCCAGCGGAGGCAAGCATTGGAATGGCGGAGATTTGCTTGGCGCTTAGATAACGGCGCAGCGGCGTTAGCTCCATACAGCTGGGGCAACTGACATAAGCGATTTTTTCATCGTACGCTGTAACCGTTTCGCAGTATTCGCAGGTGACGCCATCGCTATCCCGATCCATGGCGTTGAACTCGCCGCAACCGGAACAGATCAGGTACAGTTCATAGGATTCAAACGGCGCGCTTTCGCCACAATCCACGCAGGTCAGCTCAAAGCTGGCAGCGTCGGGCTGCTCTTCCACGATGGCTTCCTCTGTAGGCGGCTCGCTGCTGGGGAAGATGAAGCTTCCGGAAAGCTCCTTGGCAGTCACCGTGTTATCGTTGATGAGAAAGCTTTTATACAGCTGCTCCCAAATGGCTGATGTGATCCAGTAATCCTTTGTGCTTGAGCTGCCGGAGCCCATGAAGCTGGATACATTGTCAAAAAGAATTTCATGCGCTGGCACATTGACCGGGAACTGATCCACCGTTACAACGGTGCCGCTGGCTTCAAGGCCTAAATCATTGCCGCCGGTCACAAAAGCTTTGTCCGAAAGGACGGTTACCTCGCTGTTGTCCCATTCGGAGCCTTCCATGCCATAGGGAGCGGGGTTGACGGCGTTGTTCATACTCCCGCCGGGGTATTCATCGCCGACTTGGTAGCAATGCGCGATTTCGTGCGCGACGGTAGCCTGCATGTCCCCGTCGGATTCTGTGATGATATTGGCGGGCAAACCAAAGGTATAGCCCTGTATATCGCCTTCCGCGCCCTGACGATCGCGCACAAAGCCCAAAATCAGCTCATAGGCGCCATCGTTTGTTTGCAGGTTGGCCAGCGACTCCCATACGTAATACATGCCCTCATCGGTGGTGAGGTCGAATTGTTCATCGGAGAGATCCAGCACCGGCGCTAGCACATATTCAATAGAGCCCTGCGCGAGCGGATAGCATTCGGCCGTGAAGGTGATGGCGGTTTTCCAGTCTCCAGACGTGCTGACTACGTTGCCGCCATAGTTGGCGATGACGGGCACCGCTAGCACCTTGATGCTGCGGGTGTTGCGGAAGGTGACGCTCCGCTCAGCCTCGTTGCTTTCGCTATCCTGATAGTGGAAGGTGTAGCTGCCCGCTGCCCAGTTGCCAACATCCGCCATGGAATGCGGCATAAAAAACAAGCAGTCCGTTTCCTCCATTTCCTCCGGAAGCAGCTCGGCAATCTCGTTGCCTTCGTAAAAGACCGTTAAGCGCTGAGAGCCATCCGCGATTGCGGCGGTCGGCTGCGTCAAGCGCACAATTAAAATGGTCTCCTTGCCCGCTACGAGGGATTCCATTTCGTACATGGAACCATCGGTGATGCTCACGCCATAGCTCATCACTTGATTGACCTCAATGGCGTAGATGAGCTCGCTACTGGTGAGGGTTTCTGCTAGGCCGTTCAGCGGTGTGGTGAGAACCAGCAGAGAAGCCAGCAAAACGCATAGACACCGGCGCATTTTCATCATTTGGTAAACAGCTCCTTTGATAGATAGTGGGATAGGGGAATAGTATATCATATTGGAAGCAAAAAAGGATATCCCCAAATGGGTGAAGCTTGCGGCTCGCGGAGCTGCCGAATGACCCAAGCAACGGCAGGGCTGAAAAAATGGTTGGGATGCAGGCGCTTTGACAAGCGAAACCCAAGTGCAAATCGTTAATTCCCAAAGTAAGATCCACAGTAAGAAGAGAGTAGACGTCACCTTGGGAAACGGGGGAGGTTAGTTTGG
>JAVVVJ010000063.1:0-5218 GCA_036652695.1 Clostridia bacterium
TGAATCACACATGTATGTAACCTCCTTGATATGGCGGTGAGCGCACGTTAAATATCAATAAACTCGCGGAATTCGCGCATGATGCCGATGCCATCCGGGTAATGCGCGGCAAACTGCGGCACGGCGTGGCTGGGGAAGCTATTGCCCTCAATAAACACGGGGCCTGTTTCCGTGATGGCTACATCCCAAGCGATAAAGCGCATCTGGGGCACCTTTTGCGCGGCCTTGAGGCAAAGAGCCTTCGCTTCTTCAAAAAAAGGCACCTCAAAGCCAATGATGGGTGTGTGGGTGATGGGGTGCTCGGTATACGTATTGCCCTGCTTGTCCGCGCCGACGGTGAGCAGCTTGCCGCTTGCCAGATCCACGCGCGCGGCCATGCCGCCGCAATCCACGTTATCCATCACCTTGCCGTTGCCAATGCGCAAAAACGCGTATACGATGCCCTGCTTTTTATCCCCAAGCAGCGTGGCGATGCGCAGGGTGTTAACGGAGCTGGGGCAGAGCGCCATCATGCGGGGGTGCTGAATAACGCGCTCCTCGATGATGCCGATCTGCTTTTGAGCAAGCTCGTTAAGAAAATCCGCCTCGCGATTTTGCCAATGGTTGGCGGTAAAGCGCTCAATGCCGACGCCGCTGCTGCCCTCCAAGGGCTTGGCGATGATATCGTCATGCGCGCAAAGAAATGCGTGGAAGGTGGCAAGCTCCGTATCGGGCGTGATCTTCATCCAGCCGCGCCGAACCTCATCCTTAAAAAGCTCGTTAAAGGTGGCCTTATCATCGAAAAGATACCAGTAGGCCTTATCGTTCATGCGGCGCACGATGGTATTGCTGAGGCCGCGCGTGATTTGGGTCTTTTTTTGCGCGTCGCTCAGGCGGTACATCTGGGCGATTTTATAATCGATATACCCCGCGTTGTACTTGAGGGCGCAACGCAGCATATCGCACAACAGCCACATGCGGCTTTTGCCGCTGCGTTCCTTTAGGAGCGCCGTGGTCTTCCACATGGCTTTCCAATCCATGCGGACAAGGCGCTTAAAAAAGAAAACGAGCTTGCTCATAGGTCGACCTCCTTAGACGTTGAAACGGAAGAGGACGATATCGCCGTCCTTCATGACATATTCCTTGCCCTCGCTGCGCACGAGACCCTTTTCACGGCAGGCATTCATGCTGCCCAACGCCGTTAGGTCGTTGAAGGCGACAACCTCTGCGCGGATGAAGCCGCGCTCAAAATCGGTATGGATTTTGCCAGCAGCCTGCGGCGCTTTGGTGCCACCTTTGATGGTCCACGCGCGGCACTCGTCCGCGCCGGAGGTGAGGAAGGAAATAAGGCCGAGCAGCGTATAGCAGGCCGTGATGAGGCGATCCAAGCCGCTTTGCCCCATGCCAAGCTCGCTGAGAAACTCCTGCTTTTCCTCCGGCTCCATGAGGGCGATCTCTTCCTCAATTTGGGCGCTGACGGTGAATACCTGCGAGCCCTCCGCATCGGCAATCGCACGGACAGCCTTCACAAAGGGAAGCTCATCCTGCTGGGGACCGACGTCGCTATCGGCGATGTTGGCGGCGTAGATGACTGGCTTATCCGTGAGCAAAAACCAGCTGTCGATGATCTCGCACTCGTCATTGCTCATGGGGAAGGTGCGCACCGGCTTGCCGGATTCCAGATGCTTTTGCAGGCGCTCGCCAAGCTCGCGCTCGGCATCGATCTTCTTATCGCCGTTTTTGACGAGCTTTTGTGCTTTGTCCACGCGGCGGGCGACGGTTTCCAGATCCGCAAAGATCAGCTCCAGCTGGATGACCTCAATATCGCGCGCGGGATTGACGGAGCCGTCTACGTGAATGACGTTTTCATCCTCAAAACAGCGTACGACGTGGACAATGGCGTCCACCTCGCGAATATGTGAAAGAAATTTATTACCCAGCCCTTCGCCCTTGCTGGCACCCTTCACCAAGCCCGCGATGTCCACAAATTCCACAATGGCGGGGGTCACTTTTTTGGGGTTGTACATTTTGGCCAGCACGTCCAGGCGGCTGTCCGGCACGGGAACGACACCCGTATTAGGCTCAATGGTGCAAAATGGGTAGTTGGCGGCCTGTGCGCCCGCCTGAGTGATGGCGTTGAACAGCGTGCTCTTGCCTACGTTGGGTAAACCTACAATGCCAAGCTTCAAATGATCCACTTCCTCGGTACAGACTTTTGACGATAAGATAGTATAGCCCGAAAAGAAGGAAAAAGCAATTCAACCGTTAGGATGAAATAGGAAAATGGGAAGTTTGCAAACTGTAAACAGCGCCAAACAAGCGTAAACAGCTCCATACGCGGATCTGTGATATCATATAAGCTGTCAAGAGGTGAAAAGAGGGACGGCAAAACCGAGGGCGTTGTGCTCCCGGTTTTTTTGCGCCCTTCTTGAGGGGGGGATGTGAATGGCGAAGGAAAACGTGGCGGGCGCTTCGGAGGTGCTGGAGGCGTTGACGAGCATTTTGCGAAAGGAGGAGGACGCAAAGCCGGGCGAGGTGCTGCGCGCGGCGGAGCTGCTTGGCAAGCGGTACGGCCTGTTCAGCGAGGGCGCGAGCGCGGCTGTGGAGGCGCCACAGATCATTGTGGACGTGCCCAAGGGAAAGGATGGCGGGCATGCGCGTTAAGCTGCGGGAGCTGCTGCCGCCTGCGTACTACGGGCTGTTTTGGGATGTGTATGAGGGGAAAAATGACGAATACTGGCTGAAGGGCGGGCGAGGCAGCGGCAAATCCAGCTTTGTGAGCTTGACGCTTTTATGCCTGCTGCTGCGTGATCCGCTGGCAAATGTGATGATCTACCGCAAGGTGGCGGACAGCCTTCGCGAAAGCGTATACCCGCAAATGCGCTGGGCAGCGGAACGGCTGGGCTTGGACGACTATTTTACCTACAGGCTTTCGCCGCTGGAGATGATCTACCAGCCCACGGGGCAGCGGGTGCTGTTTCGCGGGGCAGACGATCCGGAAAAGAGCAAGGGGGTGAAGCTGAGCAGGGGATATTTTGCGGCGTTGTGGTTTGAGGAAGCAAGCGCGTTTCATGGGATGGCAGAGCTGCGAACCATACAAGCAAGCGTTTTGCGCGGCAAGCGGGGTGTGACGTTGCTGAGCTACAACCCGCCGGTGAGCGCACAGAACTGGGTAAATGCCGAGGCGCTGGTGAAGCGGGAGGGGCGGCGGGTGCATGGGAGCGATTATCGCGATCTGCCGCCGGAATGGCTTGGCGCAACGTTTCTAAAGCAAGCGGAGCAGCTCAGGACGCAGGATGAGCGCACGTATCGGCATATGTACCTAGGCGAGGCCGTGGGCACGGGCGGGCGCGTATTTGACAACGTGAGCATTCGCCGGATTGCGCCGCAGGAACGGGAGGCCTTTGGCGCGTGCTATGCGGGGCTTGATTTCGGCTTTGCCAGTGATCCGGATGCGCTGGTGCTATGCGCCTATCTAAAGAAGGAACACAAATTGTACCTTTATGGTGAGCATGTATGCGCAGGGCAGAGCCTGCACGCGCTGGGCGAGGCTTGTCGGCAAAAATGCGAGGCGCGCGTGGTGCGCTGCGACAGCGCGTCGCCAAGGGAAATTGCGGAGCTTCGGCGGCTTTCGGTCAATGCGGTAGGCGTGCGCAAGGGCGCGGGAAGTGTGGAGCATGGCATTCGCTGGTTAAAGGCGCTTGGAGAGCTGGTAATCGACAGTGCGCTTTGCCCTGTGGCGGCGAGGGAGTTCAGCCTTTACGAATACGCACGCGACCGCAATGGGACGTTTCTGACGGAATGCCCGGACAAGGACAATCACACCATCGACGCGGTACGCTACGCGCTGGAGCCTGTGATGACGGAGCAGGTGGTGCGGCTCAAAAAAGGAGGAATCTACTGAATGATTCAGTTGGACAGAGAATGGCTGACGGATGGGGAACCATCGGCGGAACTGCTTGCGCAGGTGCTGGAGCAGTTTGAAAAAGAGCGCGCGCGGCTCTTTGCGCTGAAAGCCTTCTACGATGGCGGGCATGCCATTGCGGAGCGGTGCAGAGCCAAGGGCGCGCCGAATCACCGGCTGTGGCACGATTTGCCGGGGTACATCGTGGCGATGACGAGCGGCTATCTGGTGGGCGAGCCGGTGCAGTACGCGGCGAAAACGGGCTTTGACGAGCTTCGCGACGCGCTGCGCCTAAGCGTTGCCGCCAATGTGGATAGCGAGCTTGCTACGGATGCGGCGATCTACGGACGCGGGGTGGAGGTCTACTATGCCGATGAACAGGCGCGGCCGAGGCTATGCCAGGCAGACGCGCGCAACGCCTTTGTGGTGTATGACGATACGGTGGAGCACAGGCCCGTTTTTGGCGTGCTGCTGGCAGACAAGCTGGATCGGCATTTGAAACGCGAGGCACAGCGGGTGAATGTCTATACCGACCTATGGACGATCCACTATGAGCGAAAGTGCACGCAGCTGCCCTGCGAGGTGGGGCGGGAGCGGCATTTCTTCCGCAATGTGCCCATGACGGAGTTTTGGAACAACGGGCGCGAACGCGGGGATTTCGAGGGCGTGATGAACCTGATTGACGCGTATGACACCTTGCAGAGCGACCGGGTCAACGACAAGCAGCAGTTCACCGATGCGCTGATGGTGATTTACGGCGCGACGGTGGAGGAAGAAGAGGCTGGTGGACAGCGCACCTTGCAGCAGCGCCTTCGCGAAACGCGCACGCTGGAAATGCCCGCCTCCGACGCACGTGTGGAGTACCTCACCAAGACGCTCAGCGAGAGCGATACCGAGATCTTGAAGGACAGCTTGAAGGCGGATATTCACAAGCTGAGCTTTGTGCCGGATTTGACGGATCATGAATTTGCGGGCAACGCGAGCGGCGTGGCGATGGAGTACAAGCTCTTCGGGCTAGAGCAGCTCACCAAGGTGAAGGAACGCTGGTTCCGCGAGGGGCTGCTCAACCGCCTGCGATGCCTTTCGAGCTTTTTGCGCCTGCGCGGCGGTGATGTGGCAGAAGCGGAGGATGTGAATATTTCCTTTTCGCGAAGCCTGCCGGTGAACAGGCTGGAGGTGGCGCAAACCGTGAAGACCTACGAGGGGCTTGTGCCCAAACGTCTGCTGCTGGCGCAGGTACCCTTTGTGGAGGACGCGGAGGCTGCTATGCGCGAGGAGGAAATTGGATAAAGAGCGCGCCAAACGCGAGGGGGAAACCAAAATGGGCATGAAAGG
>JAVVVJ010000063.1:5318-15245 GCA_036652695.1 Clostridia bacterium
GACTGCAATTTTTTGCAGAGGATGGCGGGGAGAGCGGCGAGGGCGCGGAGCTAAGCGCGCTGCTGGCGGGCGATACGGTGTTGCAGAGCCAGTTTGACAGGCTGGTGAACAAGGCGCTAAAGACCGCGCACGGAAATTGGGAGCAGGAGCGGAGCGATGCGTTGGCGCAGGCAGGGGGTCAGCAAGCGACGGAGGCGGAGCGGCGGCTCGCACAGCGTGAGCAGACGCTTGCACAGCGGGAGCTACGCGCGGATGCGGCAACATTGCTTGGAGAGCGCGAGCTACCTGCGGAGCTGCTGGATTGCGTGAACTTGCAAGGCGCGGAGGAAATGCGTAAAAGTGTGGAGCGGATGGAAGGCGCATTCCGTGCGAGTGTGGACAGGGCGGTGGAAAGCCGCCTGCGGGGAGCCACACCCAAGGGCGGCGGCACGGGCGGCGCGTATGACGCGCAGATGCGCCGGGCGATGGGGTTGAAATAGCGCGAGCCAAGGACGGAATATTTCATAAATAGAAAGGAAAAAAGAAACGAATGGAAAACAGCATCAATTTGGCAAAGACCTATGTACCGCTGCTGGACGAGGTATACAAGGAGGCGAGCAAAACCGCTGTGCTGGATGGCAACGCGGAGCTGATGCAGGCGGGCGCAAATGCGAACGAGCTGATCATTCCCAAGATGAGCATGGACGGGCTTGCGGACTATCGCCGAAACGGCGGCTATGTGAACGGTGACGTGACGCTTACGAATGAAACGGTTACGTGCAACTTTGACCGTGGGCGCATGTTCACCGTGGATAACATGGATAACGTGGAGAGCGCGGGGGTGGCTTTTGGACTGCTGGCGGGGGAGTTCATCCGCACGAAGGTGGTGCCGGAGCTGGATGCCTTCCGGTTTTCAACCTATGCGGGCACGGCGGGTGTGAGCGAAGCAACGGGCGTTTTGGCAGATGGCGTGGGGGTGGTAACCGCGTTGCGCACTGCCACCAACAAGATGGATGAGGACGAGGTGCCCATGGAAGCGCGCGTGCTCTTTATGACACCCACGCTCTTTGGCATGCTACAGGATTTGGATACCACCAAGAGCCGCGAGGTGCTTACGCGCTTTGAAAGCGTGGTGCTGGTGCCGCAAACACGGTTTTACACGTTGATCACCCAAAAGACAGGCACGATGGTGACCACCGGCAGCGGCGCTGACGCCACAACGACCGATGAGACGGCGGGCGGCTTTGTTAAGGCAAAGGCTGGCAAGGATATCAATTTCATGGTGGTGCATCGCGCGGCTGTGATCCAGTTCCCCAAGCACATTGCGCCCAAGGTTGTGGCGCCTGAGCAAAACCCCGATGCGGACGCGTGGAAATTTGGATACCGGCAGGTGGGCGTTGTGGACGTGTACGAGAACAAGCTCGCGGGCATCTACGTGCATCACAAGGCGTAAAGGAGATGCGGAGATGAGAACGGAGCTGGTGACGCTAAGGCGGCGGCTGGGTACGGGCGATGAACTGGGGGACGAGCTATTCATCGATCTGCTTTGCGATGCGGAAAACTATGTGCTGGCCTATACGGGCAGGAATGAGGTGCCTGAAAAATTGCGTGGCGTGGTGATTGAGCTGGCTGCCATGAGCTACAATCGGCTGGGGCTACAGGGCGAAAGCACCCATAGCGAGGGCGGCGTGAGCGTGGCGGTAGATGGGTTGCCGGAGAACGTGAGGGCGCTGCTCAACCGCTGGCGCACCGTGAAGGTAGTATAAAATGCATTCAGCCATGGGAGGCGCTGGAGCGGAGCGCTTCCTATGGCTGAATGAAACGAAGGGGGCGAGGCGGCATGTCGCTCATGCGGACGAGGCAAAGGCGTGTGACCGTGAAGCGGGCGCTTGCAGGACATGGGGGAAATGCGTTTGAAGCGCAAGGCACGGAGCTGCTTGCTCACGTGCAGCCGATGAACGGCACGGCGGCGGCGCGGGCTTATGGCTTGCAGGCCGGTGAAATGCGGTTGATGTTGACGCGGCCAGACGCGGCTGTCAAACGCGGGGACGGCGTATGCGTGGATGTGGCCGCGACCGCGGAGCCGGATTTTCGCGCGATCTACGTGGAACGCTGGCGCGGGCACACCGCTGTTCACCTACGATGGATTCCTGAGGAAGAAAGAGGAACGGACGAATGATACGGATCATCACAAGCGTGGAAGGAGCGGAAGCGGTCTGCGCGGTGCTGGAGCGGCTACCCCAAGCCATACAGGGAGCGTGCGAGGGCGGGCTTGAGGAGGGCATGGCGCTGGTGCTTGACGATGTGCGGGCGCTGTGCCCCGCTCATACGGGCGAGCTAAAAGGCAGCCTCGCGATGAATGTTGCCGCTGCGGCGGGCGGTGCGGAGGGAACGGTGAGCGCGGGCAGCGGGCATGCTGCCTATGTGGAGCTGGGTACATACAAGATGCCAGCACAGCCGTTTTTGAAGCCTGCCTTTGAGGCAAACAAAGGAAACGTGATCGGCGCGGTAGCCAACGCGGTGAAAGAGGCGGTGGGCTGATGGACGCGGTGGAAAGCGAGCTTATGCAGATCAAGCGCGCGTTGCTCGCCGTAGCTGGGGTTGTGATGGTGGCAACGGCGTGGCCAAAGGGCTTTGGAGCGCTACCGTGCGTGCTGGTGCAGCTGGCGGGGGAACGCGGCGCGGATCGCCGAGATGACGCTGTATATCTAGTGCGGCTGGAATGGTATGTGCGCGTTTTTGCCCGCAAGCGGGAGCAAGACCTACTGCCGCTATGCGGGCGGGTGCGTGCGGCGATGGAGGCGCTTGGCTACGAGCACATTTTTCGCTGGGATGACGATAGCGCGGAGGTATGTCAAGTGGTTTTTAGGTTTGTAAAAACGATATAGAACGATGGAGGAATCAACGATGGGTAAGAAGAGAGCGGTTACTGGCTTTAAGGGGCTTGCGATGGCGCCTGTAACGGAAAACACGCTGATTAGCTACAAGACGACCGCCGGTGAAGCGCTGCCTTACGCGGGGAGCATGAGCCGCACGGCCAAGGAAAGCAGCACGGACCTGTACTATGACGACGACCTGTATGCACAGGTGAAAAATATCGCCGGTGAGGATGTGGAGCTTCGCATGGGCGAGGTATCCTTGGCAAAGATGGCAGAGCTTGGGATGGGCACCTTTGACACGGTGAAAAACACCTTGGAGGCGGATTTCAACATTGCGGGCAAGGAATACGCATTGCGCTTTGTGGCGGATACGGTGAGCGGGCTTCCGTATTACTTCAACTATCGCGTGTTCCAGCTGACGGGCATTCGCTTTGACAATTTTACCACCAAGCAGGATAACGTAACCGTGTGCGAGGTGATTATCACAGGCGTGTTTAAGCGCCCTCAAATGCCAAGCCTTGCGCCGTGGGTGGTGATGCAGCTATCCGAGGACAAGACCAACGAGGCCGCTTGCAGCGCGATGCTGATTTCTGCGGAAACCAAGCCTATGGCAACGGTGTAAGCGGGAACGGGCGGGCATTGAGCAATTCGAAAAAGGAGTGTAATGAGTATGAAGACCAGCATCAGGCTTTCACTGCCCGCTGTGCGCAAGGTGCGCGGGTACCTCGTTGAACGCGCCCCACTGGGCGCGTTTTTCAATGCGCTGGAGCATTTGCAGGATTTTCCTGGCGAGCTGATGGAAGCGCTGTTCCCCGGCCAGACACTAGTAGAGGTTCTGGGCACGCTCAAGCAATGCGATGGGGACATGCTGAGCGGGCTGCTGGTGCGCGTGGCTGCCGTTGCGCCGCGCATGGCGGTTACGTTGGTAAGCGAGCTTACGGGCATTGACGAGGAACGCTTGCTCAACGATTCGGCCATTGGGGTGGCCGGGCTTGCGGAGATCATCGCGGTGTGGGTGGAGGTCAATGAGATTGAAAATTTTACAGCCACCGTGAGCGGCCTCTTTCGCAGGGCAAGGGCGCTCACGGAAACCACGGGCGCTGGCTGCAAAGGCTGATCGCGACGGGGATCTCCATTGGCATTGGCAAGCAGGAGCTGCTTGGTCATTACTATTTTGATGAAATCGGCATGGTGATTGAGGAGTGGAACCGCATCCACGGCGGCGAAGGCGAGCAGGAACCGGCGGAGGTGGACGCGATGACCTTCCTTGGGGAAGGAGGAGAGCGGGTTGGCTGACCTTGGCGAGCTGGTGGTGCGGGTAACGGTTGTGGCGGATCAGGCGGAGGCGGCGCTTGCTGGGATCATGGATGGTTTGAAAGCGCTTGCCGCACAGGGAGAGCAAAGGATTGATCTGCCGCTGGACATCGCGCGTGTAGAACAGGCGAGCGCGGCGGTCAAGGGGCTGGCGGGCAACGTAAAGGAAATTGGGCAGATCGCCGGCGATGCAAGGGCTGTGGAGGATTGGGCGCGCGGGCTTGCGGATGCGCTGGTCAATGTGGATGCTGCAAGCCTGACGGAGCCGCTCAACGCGCTGCATGAGAGGGTGATCGCGGGCTACATGCCCACGCAGGAGGATCTGCACGGCGTTGAGGAAAGCATGGGGCTGCTGACATCGGTGGTTGTGGACGCGCTAACGGCTGCCGGGTTGCAGGTGGACGAACAGAGCGCAACGGTGCGGGGTATCCTCGCCGCGCTTGGCGTGCCTGCGGAAATGCTGACGGGAAGCTTTGGGGAGCTGAACGCTGCCGTGGCAGGATTGGGCGAAAGCTTCGATTGGGCGAACGCATCCACGGCGGAGGCTGGGAAGCAGGCAAAGGCGCTGCTTGCGCGATATGACGGGCTCAAGGCAAGCATCAACAGGTGCAAAACGGAAAGCGGCTTGCTGGAAAAGGGGCAGGCGGCGCTGAACAAGGCCAAAAAGGACGGGGCAAAGCTCTCCCAGAGCGAGCAGGCGAATTTGAAAGCCGTGAGCAAGCTGCTGGGTTATCAGGGCAACAGCTACGATCTGCTGCAAAGCCTGATCACGCAATACGGCAAAAGGCTGGGCACGGAGCTGAGCACGGCGCAGGGAAAGGTGATGGGGCTATCCGCAGAGCTTACGAACGCCGCGGCGTGCTCGAACATTGACGCTACGGTGCAGGCAGATTGCTCCGGCGCGGTGAGCGCGCTGCAAGGGCTGATCGCGGTGGCGCGGCTGGCGTTGGCGGTTCTTTCCGCGCTGGGCTTTGCAAAAAGCGGCGGCAAGGGCGGCGGCGGCGGTGGCGGCGGGGGAAAAAAGGATGACGCGCAAAAGGAGGCGCAAAAGGCCGCGCAGGAGGCGGAGGAGGCACGCAAGGAGGCCATCCAGCAGGATTATGAGCTTATTGCCCACAAGCGCCACATGAATGAGCTAACCTTGGAAAGCGAGCTTGCGATGCTGGAAAAAATACGCCGCAAGCATCAGCTGACTGCGGAGGAAATCATGGAATGGGAAGAAAAAATCTATGATTTGAAGCAGGAGATTCGCGAGCGTGACGCACAAAGCGTGGACACCCTCGCCCATGGCGTGGTGGACGCGTTAAGCGCGCGCTATGAGGCCATGCGGGACGCGGAGCTGGGGCGGCTGGACGCGAGCCGGGAGGCGTGGGAGCAGTGGCGAGACGATAGCGTAAAGGCCATTGAGGAACAGATTGCCGCGCTGGACAAGCTTGCGGATACCGAGGATCGCGAGGCCAAGGACGCACAGGAGCTGCGCAAAATTGAAAAGCTTCGCCGCGATGTGGCGTACGAGCAGGACGAGTACAACCGCGTGAAGCTTCAGCAGCAGCTGGACGCGGCGATTCAGGCACGCGAGGAGCGGCTGCGCAAGCTTGCGCTGGATGACCAGAAGGATGCGCTGCGTAAGGAAATCGATCAGATCAACGATAAGGCAGATGAACAGCTTTCCGCGCTGGATAAGGAGCAAGCGGGCATAGAGGCCGCCTATGAGGAGCGGCTCAAAAACGCCGCCTTGGAGGCCGAGGCTCAAAAGCTGCTGGCGCAGAGCACGCAGGCCGAGATCGTTGAGCTGCTCAAGGCGTTTGCGCCCGAGTATGACGCAACCGGCAAGACGCTGGGCGAAAAGCTGCTGGACGGCTTTAAGAACAAGGTAGGCGGCATTGTGGAATGGTTTGCCGCACTTACGGAGAAGGTGGAGGCGTTCCAAAGCCAGATGGCGCAAGCGGCGCAAAATGCGGCGGACGGTTTTTACGAGCAGCACAGCCAAAAGGACGCGGGCGCGGTGAACGTGGCGCAGACGGTGAACTTCTACGAGCCGGTAGAAACGCCAAGCCGCGTGGCGCGGCGCGTTGAGGAAGCCAATGAGGCGCTTGGGGCGCTGCTTGGATAGGCGGCGCTGCCTAGGGAGCGCCGCTTTTGCGAGCCAAGACGAACCGAGGTGAGGGAATGCAAAGGCTAACGTATCAAAACGGGCGTGGGGAAGAAGTGGTATTTGGCGCGCAGCCGCCCTATCTGCTATGCAGGATAGACGGCTTAGGGCTTGCCGACCGGGAGATTACGGCGCGGAGCGGGGCGTATCAGCAGGGAGAGAGCATCTATGCGGTGCGGCGTTCGGCGCGCACGGTGACGCTTACTACGCACCTATGGGCGCCAAGCCGCACGGAGCTGTATCGGCTGCGCATGGAGCTATGCGGGGTGCTAACGGCGGACTGGGCGCACGCAAACGGAGCGACCTGCGCCCGGCTGACGTATGAAAACGATTATGGCGCGTGGTGGACGTATGCCGTACCCGAAAGCGGGCTGGAGTGGGGAGGCCGAATTCAGAACATCCACCCGCAGGTGAAGCTGCGCTTTGCGTGCGAAAGCCCCTACTGGTATAGCACAAAGGGGTGCTCGGCAGTTTTTGAGGGCGGCGGCGCGGGGTTTGCGCTGCCGCAAAGGCTGCCGTTTCAGCTGGGCAAAAAAGCCTTCCGTATGGAGGTGAACAATGGCGGGAGCTGCGCCGCGCCTGTGCTTATTACCATGGAGGGGCGGGGTGAGGCGGCGGCGCTGCTGAACGAAACCACGGGCGCAAGGCTCAAGCTGATTGCCGCGCTGCCAGTGGGCGATGTGCTGCGCGTGGCGACAGATCCGGCACGGCTGGAGGCCACGGTGAAGCGGGCAAACGGCGCAGAAGAAAACGCCTTTGGGCTGCTGGACCCGGAAACCTCGGTGGCGGGCTTTACGCTGCGACCCGGGGTTAATACGCTGCGCTATGTGCCGGACGGGGACGCGAGCAGCACGGTGATCCGCGTGGAATGGAACGATGGATATGAGGGGGTATAGCGGTGGCGACGGTCATGCTAATGAACGCGGATTTCACGCTGGCGGGGGAGCTGCCGCAGTACACGGGGCTGACGCTCAAGCGGGAGTTTAGCGGGGTGGGCAGCTTTCGCCTGACGCTTGCGCGCGGCATGCCGGGCTGGGCGCTGCTTGCGCGCGGGGTGCTGCTGTACCCATCGGACGCGCCATGGAAGATGCTGATTGCCGAAAAGGTGACGGTCACTGAGAAACAGGTGACGGTGGAGGGCGTGCCCTTAAAGGGGCTGGCAAAGCGGCGCGTGGCAGTGCCGCCCAATGTGGCGGCGGCGGGAGATGTTTATCAGGCATTTGGGTGGGACAGGTTTAGCGGGGACGCGCAGAGCGCCTATTTGCACTATGCTGCCGCAAACCTAACCGCGCCAGCAGATCCAAAGCGAGCCTTTGCGCGCATGGTAACGGGCGCGGCGTTTGTCAACGCGCCGGGCGCGAGCGCGGCGGGGGAAGCGCTGCCGTGGCAAGCACGCTTTGACAAGCTGCATGAGCTTTTTGGCGACATCGGGGAAGCAACGGGGGTAGGCTGGGACATTCGGCCAGACTTTGCGGCGAAACGGTTTGTCTTTGCTGCGTGGGCGGGAGCAGATCGCCGTGGGACGGCGGCGACACAGGCGGCCAGCACCGCGCCAGCCGCCGTGCTATCGCGTCAGATGGGCAACGTGGACGAAACCACGCTTGTGGATGACGAGAGCGCGGCGGTGAGCACGAGCTACGGGGGCGGCGCGGGCGAGGATGAAAACCGTTTGATTTTGAGCGTTGGGAACGAGGCGATTGGTTTTGAGCGGCGCGAGGGATGGACGGAGGTGAGCGGTGCGAGCGATGCGGCTCTTTTGCGCATGGGTGCGCAGCGAAAGCTGGCAAGCCCTAAGCTTACGCTGACGGCGGGCGTTACGGACAGCGGCCTTTGCCGCTACGGACGCGATTACGAGGTGGGCGATAGGCTGGTGGTTGTTGCGGACGGGCAGCGGATGGAAACGCGCCTGACCGCCATGGAGGAGGTATACGAGCGCGGTACGCGGCAACTGCGCGCGACCTTTGGGGACGCGCCGGTGACGCTAACGAGCCGGATGAACGGTGGAGCCAAAGCGACAGTATGGTAAGGGAGGTGATTTGGTGGCAAAGGAGTTTTTTGGATATTTCGACAGTACAACCACGGACAAGCGCGAATATGACGCAGCGGAATTCGCCAACTTACTGCGCGCCGTGGCGCAAAACGGCGTGACGAGCCACGCGGGCGGCCTACAAGTGAGTGCCGCCGGAAGCATGACCACGGCGGTAAGCGCGGGGGGCTGCGTGATCAATGGATATCTATATACGTTGAGCGACGATGGCGGCGGCACAAAAAGGCTGACGCATCCGGCCTCGGCGGCGAGCGACCGCTGCGACCGGGTGGTGGCGCGGCTTGACCTCAACAGCGATGAGCGAACCCTCAGCATCCGATTAAAAACGGGCGTGCCGGGGGCAAGCGCCGCGCCGCCCGCGCTAGAGCGCACAAGCATGGTATATGAGCTATCCCTTGCGCGGGTGCTGGTGCGGGCGCGCGCTACGGCGATTGCGGCGGTGGACGTGACGGATGAGCGCGCGGACGAACAGGTATGTGGGCTTGCCATGCCGGTATGGCTGAACAAGGCGGCGCTGGATAACCGCTACAGCACCGCCGCGCTGGTGAACGCCGCAGTGGACAGCATTTTGGCAGGCAAGGCGGGCATCTATGCCGATTACCTGAACGGTGATGGGCTTGTGCGCTTTTGGGCGGCGGTGAAAGAAAAGCTGGATGCGCTGCAAACCGCGCAGGGCACAAACAGCCAGCACCTGACGGAACTAAAAAAGCAGGTCGATGGCAAGGCAACGGTACGCAATGATACCATTGTGCTGAATCCGACCGAATGGAGCGCAAGCGCGCCCTATCGGCAGACCGTGAACGTAAGCGGGATCACCGCCGCCATGGAGCCCTTGGCAGACCTGGTGGTAAGCGGCACAGACACAACAGCGGCTGCACAAGTGGAGGCTTGGAGCTGCGTAGGGCGGCTGGTGACGGGAAACGGCACAATTACCGCCTATTGTTATGACCGCAAGCCGGAAACCGTGTTAACGGTGAAAATGAAGGTGGTGGCGTAAATCAATGCTCCAACTGGATGGGCTCATGATCTGTGTGACGCGCGGAGATACGGCATGGCTTACCCTGCGCTTTGAAGGCTTGGTGCCGCCGGATGGCACGGAAGCGTGGGCAACGTTGAAACGGCACGTAGGCGACGCTGTGCCGATTTGGAAGAAACGGCTGGTGGTGGTAGGGGGCGCGGTTACGCTTCGACTTACCACCGCGGACACGGAACTGCCTTTTGGATTATATCGTTGGGATTTGCGGCTAAGGATGGATGGCGAAACGCTCACGCCATTTTCGCCGCAGATCTTTGAGATTGCGGAGGTGGTAGGCGATGCGTGAGGCGATTGTAGCGCTGCCCGCACAGGCGAACAACATGCGCGTGCGGCTGGAGGCAAACGGGGAATGCGAGCGCGCCCAAACTGCCGATCGTCTGCGCACGCCTCGGGAAATCCGGGTAGAAGGGGATATACAAGGGGGAACGATGTTTGACGGCAGCAGGAACGCACGCATCTATGCCGCTGTGGAAACGATGACAAATGAAGAACTGGAGGCGATGCTTCAATGAGCAAATAT
>JAVVVJ010000064.1:0-14723 GCA_036652695.1 Clostridia bacterium
TTGATGCGGTCACCGATGCTTTTGCAGACCTGCACCTTGGTAACGGCAAAGCCGAGGGCTACTGCCTCCAATCCCCCGGCAGTAACAACGGTCAACGTCAGGTTTTTGGGCGATTGCGTGCTTAAAACATAGTCGCCGGCAAAAGCCTGAGAGTTACCTGTAAGGGTGGCGGTTTGCGTCCCTAGCCCGGTCAGGGTTGGCGGGCTGCCGCCCAGAAGCGTAAACTGGTTCCACACGCCACCGTCGGTTTTCCATACCCACGATTCACCAATGTTGGTTTCCTCCGCATCGGATAGAAGCGTCGTATAGTTGGTGACAAGGTTGCCCTGAGGGTCTTTGACCACAATGTTGCTAATATTGATGGTGGCGGGATCAGCAGAACCAATTCTTTGGTTATAAAGCAGCACGTTGCCAATCGTGCCGGTATATGCCGTATAGCCAAAATGACCGGTTACCGGCGCGGCAACGGCGTCAAAAATCATGGAAGACGTTGCGGGCGCGGATACGTCAAAGGTGACGGTCGTGCCATCGTTGAGGGTGCCGGTAAGTCCGCTCACGGTTTGACCCGGATTGAGCGTTAAATTGCCAAAATTAAACCAGCCAATACCGCCCGCAGAGGGGCCGGAGCCGGGTGTTGCATACGAAAACGACATAGAGGTTGCTCCTTCATGATAAACTTGTCATTACTTGCAGACGGTGTTTTGAAACAGATCAAGCTTGGCTTGCAGCTGCATTTCCAGCCGTGAAATGGCGCTGATCGCGTTTTTCACGGATGCGTTGATGGCCAAAAGCTGGTCGGGTGTAGCGGAACCGTTGCTGACGGCCGCCATGATTTTTTCGCTCTCTGCGTTGAGGATATGCGCGAAAGCCGCTTCTTCCATAGCGACGGATTCAATGATATTGCCAACGGCGTCTCCGCGGGTGATCGTGCCGGGCTTAATAATGGGCATTCCCATAAAATAGCCTCCTAAAGTTAAAAAATCGTGCGGATCAAAGGATTTGACCCATGAAGAACAAAGCGTTGCATCGCTACGGAAGCTCGGGTTGAACCTCATGGGCTCATTTTTAGGATATGCGCAGGGGGCTTTTCGGTGAGGCCTGTCGTTTTTCAAAAAGAGCCTGAGGGCAACCCGCAGGCTGCGCCATCAAGCTCGTATTTGTTCCTATGCGGTTTTTTTCGTGAATCAGATCAGTCGGCCTTGCTTCGCAGATAACCGACGCAGCCCGCCAGTACGGCGCATGCGATCGCCATGCAGCCATAACAGCCCCCAACGTCCAAAAACCGCAGGAACGAAATCCGCTGCTCCATTGCAAATTCCAGCAGCAGGCAAAGCGCAATCATGAGCGCCGCCACGCCTAAGCATGCCAACCTTCCCGCACGCGCGCGGCCTTTGGAACGGTGGAAGTAGCACAGTAGCACAAAGCAAAGCAGCACCGCGCTCAACACCTCGGAGCAGCGCACAAAGCCCCACCGCAGAACGCTATCCTGCCGCAGGCTCTCCAGCAGTATCTGCCCGGCGGCATACAGCCCGCACAGCAGCAACGCTCGGTCGCCCGGCTTGCCTTGCCGCGCTTTACACAGCAACCCAAAAATTGCGAGCGCCCACAGCGCCGCCAGCAAAAAGACCGCCCAGTACCATACCTCGTAATAGGGATCATAGATCGCGAAGGGGAAACGGCAAAACCAAGAGCCTTCCTCCAAATCGCGCCCATAGCCCTGCCCGGAAAGCCCCTGCGCCACGCGAGCCAGCGCGATCATCAACGCCCCCGCAGGCGCGAGCGCGTCCAGCAGCTTGAGCGGCTCGCATCGCGTCAGCCTTGCTGCCAGCCATACCGCAAGCGCGCAGCCCGCCATTGCGCCGTAGAGCATATAATCCCCCGCCCAAAATTGAAAAAAATACCCGGCGGGGCGGTCGTACAATGCATACTGGAAACGCATGAGGCAGTAGCCCAAATGCCCCATGAAAAAGCCGAGGAACACCCCTAGCGGTGCAAAAGCGCCCACAGCGCGCCCCGGCAGCCCCTCCCGCCTTGCCCTGCGCGCGAAAAGCCAGAAGCAGAGCGCAATGGAGGCGGCCAGCAGCACCTGATAGGCATAAAGGGTGATAGAACCAATGGCAAAGGGAAACATGGGGTTCACCGCAAAGCCTCCTTTACCCAAGCGTGGGCGGTTTTATTCCGCCCTTGCGCCAAGCAGGTCGGAAGCACTGGCAAAATAGATGAGATCGCAGATATCGCGCCCACTGGGGTTGTTGTGGAGCTGGTGTTGCAGGAGCACCACATGTGCCGACCCGCCGCCATCTAGGTTATAGGCGACCTGTACCTCAGGCGTGCTATCCTTGATAAAGGCGGCAAAGTTTTCCAGCGACAGCCCTTCGGTAGCGTCGGAGAGGCCATAGCAGAAGTATACGGCATATTCCAGCGGCGCAAGCTGCCCGATGGCGAGGCGCATCATTTTATAGCGGCCTTGGTAGAGGGAGGAATTGATCTTGGGAATTTCGCCGCCATTCACCAAGATGGGGCCGAAGTTGAAGGAGTTGATTACCTTGCGCCCATCAGCCTCCAACGCGGAGACTTTCGCGTAAAGTGCGTCCGCATCCCCGGCGGGCACAACGTAAAAATCGGACTGATCATCAATCAGCAACACATCGTGTTCAGCATCAGGGCGGTCGCGGTACAGCGTGCCCTGCCGCACGAGGTAGCCAAAATCGTTATATTTAAAGAAGTCGCCGTTGATAGCGAGCACGGAGTTTTTCTTTTTGGCCAGCAGCTTGGTTTTGACATATTCCTTGGTATCGTAATCGTCGCGCGTCATGGCGGTGCGCAGCTGGGAGGGATCGGCGATTGTCACGCGAAGCACCATGCATTTCGCCTGCTTATAGGTCATGCGCTGCGTGACCACATGAATGGATTCATCTTGGTATTCCTCCGCAGCAATCAGGTTATCCTCGCTTACGGCGTAGCCGCCGCGCTGATCTATGGGCAAGGGCTTCACCTCCGCAAGCGCCGCGCATACGGGCAGGCACAGGGAAAGCGCAAGCATCCATAAAAACCGCTTCATCAATGTGATTCCTCCTTGGCAAATGGCCGGTAAACCCAATGGTCAAATACGTCCTTAATGACAAAATAGCGTTCGTGCTCCCGCCAGCCCGCGCTGGTGCTGCCCCACGAGGAAAAGCAGATGTCCACACCAGGCAGCTCCGTTTGAAGCTGCTGCTGATACGCTTTGGAAAGCTTGTTATGAGAGACCCATAGCCGTTGCAGCTTGGGACAGGTGAGCGTTGCGGAAAGATCCTTGAGCCGGTTGTGCGCAAGGTTCAGATCCAGCAGGTTTTCCATGCCCTCAAGCGGTGAAATGTCGGAGATTTGGTTCATGAACAGCTCCACATATTCCAGCTTTTTGAGATTCGCGATGGGCGAGATATCGCGGATTTGGTTATCTGCCAAAATGAGCAGCCGAAGGTCCGTCATGCCGCTCAGAAAGGAAAGCGTCGTCAGCTTATTATGACCCAGATCAAGCGCCTGAAGCTGGTAGCAGTATTTCAAAATGGAATAGTAGTCGCTGCTGTAATGGGTGTTTTCCGGGCTGTGCAAGGAGGAAAAAGCCGTGGTATCCGTGCGCACCTGATGCGAGCCTAGGAGAAGCGTCCAGCCAAAGTGCAGGCTGGGAAAGGCTTGGCTAAGCTCCGCCATCTGCTCCCGGCTGAGCGTGCTTTGGTACATGTCGGCTTGCTCCAGCTGGGTAAAAAGCGGCAGTCCCGCCTTGAGCTGGCCAATATCCTTGATGAGCACGTCCCCAAAATCAATCGTGACAGCGTCGGCGGGAAAATCGACGCCGTACAGGGTCACAATGCTAGGGGGCGGCGCTTCCTGCGCGAGGGCGCAGCCGCTCAATAGGCAGAGGGCGCATAGCAATGAAAACAGTTTTTTAATGGCGATGAGCCTCCTTCATACAAATGGGCGATCCGTATCAGAACTACGCCGTGAAGCTATTCCTCCACGCCGGTATAGGCGGGCACCTCGGTGGATACGCCCAAGCCGATCATGCCGGAAACGCTGCGTTCGTTGCGCACAAGCCCCTTGGGGTTGTTAATATCCAGCTTTTTGCCCATAAAGACGATGCAGCAGGTTTTGCCGCCGTCCAGGTTAAAGGCTTGCGTCGCGCCTAGCTCCTTCATGCGTTCAGCCAGCCACGCCACGCCCACGCCGCGCCCCTGCTTGGTGCGTCCCTCCACGGAGAGCACAATGAAATGGTACGGCTCAATCATGCCAATGGCGGAACGCGGCTCGCGGATGCGGAAGTTTTTCGCCAGCAACGGGTTCACCTCGCCGTCACGGAGCAGGTAGGGGCCGAAGCTTAGCACATCCTTCGCGCCCATGGCGAGGTATTCCGCAGCGGTGTGCTCCTTGCTTTGAAACACCTGCATGGTGCCATCTGCAAAAAAAGCGGCGGTATCCAGCGTCGGCCAAGAGCGGTTGCCATTTTTGCGCGTTTTATCGGATAGAACTTGTCCATTGCGGATAATGACGCCCACCGTTTGGTGGTTGTACATGCGGTGACCAAATTGGTCGTCATTAATGCCAAAAACGGCATGGTTTTCCCGCATGAGGCGTTCAGGGTAATAAAAGCCGCGCCCGGGGCTTTCTTGGTTGGCGTTGTAAAAGCGCAGGGGGGTTTCGGGGCTGAAGCGCAGGTCGGCCTCATACCATAGGTTGCGGTCGTCCTTGTCCTCGTAGCGGTGAATTTCGATGCGCACGCCCTGCGCGGCATCCTCAAAAAACCAGTAGCCCTTGTCGTAATCCTCCACAATGGTGGCAGCCTGCGCGGATGCCGCATCCGATACATTGGCGGTAGGCGGAGCTGCTTGCGGCGGGTCGGCGGTAGCGAGAGCCGTGCCGCTCTGCGCAAACAAGGCGCAAGCAAGCAAAAGCGCAGCGGCGCGTTGCGGTAATCTTTGGGTCATTGATGCAAAACCTCCAAGCTGGTTTCATGGGAATCATTCGCTGGGTTAGGGTATCACGAACCAAGTTGAAAGTCAATATATGCAAGAGTTTGGCAGGATAAAGCGCCCGTCCTCGCTGGGGGAGATGGTCTTGCGCGCAACGATGGCATCGCTGAGCAAATCTTGGATCAAAATGCCGGTGCTCTCTATGCTTTGGCAGTAGGCTTGGGGAACGATGGTATCCATAATGGCGATGGTGTAGCTCTTTTGAAGCTCAATGGGCTTGCCGTTTTCATCGGTGATTTGCTGGATGCGCTGGCCGGGCGCGGCGCAGGGATCAAATATCATGCGCAAGCCGGAAAAATAGTAAAACCAGCCGCACTGCCCATCGTTGACGGGAATGGCGTATTCCAGCGTGCGCAGAAGGTTTTCACCAGTCATGGTTACCTTTTGCAGCTCGATGCGCTCACCGGTCTTGGTATCTGGCAGCAGGCGCTGTATATCCACGGAGGTAATCTCGCCCCGGTAGAGCTTTGCGCAGATTCCTTTGCCGTTATAAAGGCCATCCTTGCCGTTGTCCAAGAAAAGCGCGATTTCGCACCCGCTTTTTTCCCGCATGACATCGGTGATCAAATTGCCTGTTTCAATCATTGTAAAATCCGCCGTGGCCTTGCCAAGCACCGTGGGCGGCGGTGGCACAGCCGGGGCGAGGTTTTCAGCATCCACCAGCCTAGCTACGTCATTTGCGGTAAGCGTCCCGTTTACCATGCCAGCAAGCCCCTTGCGCAGTGCGTTCTGCGCGTTTTGCAGCGTGGGAAACCTTGCGCAGCGCCCGTGATGCAGCGCGGGAAGCAGCGCGTCAATCTCGGGCACATCGGGCAGAGGCGCGCCGTTCAGGCTGGAAAACATGCCTCCGGTATCCCCAGCCAATGCCAGCTGCCCCTCCGGTGTGCTGATATAATCCATCAGATCCAACACCAAATCGTATTTTTCTTTGTTTTGCGGCTCCGTGAGGTGCTTGTTAAGCCCAATGTAGCAAACGGGGTAAAGCCTCGCCCAATCGCCCTCCTCGCCGGGGTTAAAAAAAGGCATGAGCGCAAACTCATCCGTGGTGCCGGTCATTGCGCCGCCCATCCGCGCTAACAGCACGGAATCCTCTATCATCGCGCATTGACGATGGAACAGCATACGCTCGCGCTCTGCATAGGTAATCTCCAAATCCTTTGCTTGAAGCACGCCTTTGTCAATGAGAAGCTCAAAGGTGCTCAGCGCTGGGGCAAAATGATCGCCAAAGCTGCCCTTTCCGTTGTTGTAATCCACAATCCACTGGACGTCCTCCGGCGTATTGTAGCAGCTTGCATAGCCATAGCCCACAAAGGCGGTATCGAGCACCTCCGGGTTTCCAAGGCCGAGCTGCAAGGAGCGTATGCCATCGGCCTCAATGGTTTGGCAGAGCGCAAGGAAGCTTTCAAAATCGGTGGGAAGCGCCCACCCTTTTTCCTCGAACAGCGTTTTGTTATAGACGATGCCGCGTATCTGCGAGGGGCCGGGAAGATAATACAGCTTGCCGTTGCGTGAAATTTGGTTGAGCTTGGAATTGATGTAGCGGCTGGTGAAGGGCATGGCGGCGAGGTCAATCAGGCGCTCCTCAAAGTGCTGCATCCCGGTTTCAAGCGGCCAAGTCATCACCATATCCGGCAAATCATCATGCTCCATCCGCGCTTCATATTCTGCAAAGCCGCTGTTGGATGTAAAATTGCCCACCTGAATGAGGTCAAGGGTTGGGAAATATTCCTCTGCCGCTTTTTCAAAGCAGTTGATGGAAAAAGCGTATTTTACCAAAACGGTAATGGGTGTTTTGTCGCTGACCGTTGATTTTTGGCTCCACACATCCATGGTGGAATTCACTTTGCCAGCGGGTGCGCAGGCTGTGAGAAGCCCAAGCGCAATTCCCAAGATTCCGATCAAGAAGCGGCGCTTTTTCATCATTTTTGCGACCATCCTTTGCATGTGTAGGCATCGAATCACGCGAGCTTCGTTTTTTCAATCTGCGCGCGTTCTGCCAATCGAAGCTGATCAAATGCGGAAATGGGCATCGGCCTTGCAAAATAATAGCCCTGTATGGAATCGCATCCGAGCCGTTTGAGCATATCCACCTGCGCGCGCTGCTCCACTCCCTCCGCCACGGTGCTCATGTGCAGCGCCTTCGCCATTGTAATGATGCTCCCCACCACCGATTCGGTACGTTCGGCATCCTCCGGGGTGGTGCGGAAAAAAACCTTATCCAGCTTGAGGGTATCCACCGGAATATGGCGGATGAGGTTGAGGGAGGAGTATCCGCTTCCAAAATCATCCATGGAGCAGCCGAGGCCTAGCGCGTGAATTTCGCGAATGACCGCGCTGAGCGCGGCAACGTCTTCAAACACCACCGTTTCCGTCAGCTCAATCTCCAGCATATTTGCGGGAAACAGATATTTTTGCATGATTTGCCGGTAGCTTTCCAAAAAATTGGGAATTCGCAGCTGTGCGCGGGAGCAGTTGACGGAAATCTTGATCAGCGGCAGACCGTCCCGAACCCAGCGCTCCAGCAGACGACATATTTCTTCAAAAACGAATAGGTCAATTTGCACCACAAAGCTGTTTTTTTCAAACAGCGGAATAAATTCATCCGGGTAAATCATGCCCTCCGTGGGGCTTTTCCAGCGCACAAGCGCTTCCGCGCCCCCAATGCGCTCTGTTTGCGTATCGTATTTTGGTTGCAAATACACCGTAAACTCACGCGCGGCCAACGCGTCCTCCATTGCGTCCTCCAGCTGCTTTTCGCGCAGCAGGGCGTGGCGCACTTTTTCGTTAAAGATCGCGTAACGCATTTTATCGCGCAGGGTAGAGGTTGCTTCCGTAAGCGAGAGCTTCGCCCGGTCAATCATGTGGGCGAGCGGCAAAGCGGCGTCGTCAATAACGAACACGCCGAATTCCGCGTTTTGCGGCAACCATAAGGAACCGATGCTCTCGATGTATGCCATGGTATTGCTTCGCCATTTGGCAAAGCGCGCGATTAACGCGTCCTCATTTTCAAACCGCACAAGGATGCAAAAATTATCTGCGGAAAGCCTGCCCATGCACTCGTCATCGGCAAGGTCGGTGGAAATCCCTTCGTGAATGCCGCGAAGCAACTCGTCACATGCCTTTTTCCCAAACTGCTCGTTGAGCACCTTGAATTTTTCGATGTTCATATAAATCAAGGCATATACTTTATCGGCGGCCTTTTGCAGCAAAGGCCATGCGTCCTCGTAGAATTTTTGGATCGTGTTCCCGCCGGTAATCGGGTCTACAAAGGCAAGGCTTTCTAAAGAATGCTTGTGCTTGTAAAAGGAGGTTGCCAAGGCAATGGTGAGCGTGCCAAACGCCAGCACGATAAAGCCGCAAAGGAGCAGCGTGATGTGCAGCAGAAGCTCGGATTTTGCGCTGACCACCGCAACGGGCACAAAGGTGAGCAACGTCCAGTCCTGCCCCGATAGGGGGGTGTAGGCCATGTACTTGCGCGTGCCGCGGATGGTGTAGGCGGCCATTCCGGAATGGCCGTCCGCAATCTCCCGCGTCAAAGCCTCAAAGCCAAGCTCTTCATCAAAGGTCGCCGCGGAAAGCGTGCTTAAAATATTGTAGCCAGCTTTCTCCGCGTTGGGGGAGCTGGAGCGGATCACAACGGAACCGTCCCTTTCGATGATATGCGCATAGGCCTCGCCGCCAAATGCCGTCATGGACAAAATTTGATCAAAGGTGGCAAGCTCGTAGCTTGCGACCAGCGCGCGAATTTGGATGCCGCCCACCGCAAAATCCTGCACTGGAATGCTGAACATCACACAGTCTATGCCGTCCACCGTCATAGAGGAGGACATCTTTGGCTTGCCGTTGACAATGGTCGTGCGCAAAAAATCTTTTCCACCAAAGGAAATAGAGCCTCCGGCGGTATCGTAGGCGACGCCCGAGGCATCCACCAGATAAATTTCCTTATACTGCCAATACTGCCGCTGATCCTCCACAAGCGGGCGCAGCTGCAAAAAGGTAGCCGCATTCGCGGTTTTTAGGGAGGCGGAAACGGTTCCCAGCATCGCAAAATGATCGTTGATAATGCGGCTGGCGTTGTCGCCGAGCAGCTTGGAAATCTCCTGCAAATACCCCCCGCTTTCCTCCTTCAGCGTCCGCTGAAGCTGCAAGTAATATTGAAAACAGGCGATTCCCATCAGCATGCAGATGAGCAAAAAGGTGATCAGCGCGGTCATAAGGGTGCGTCTGCTTGTTCGAAAAGATGGCGGTGTCTCCTTCATTTGGCAATTCCCTCTTTAATGAAACACGTGCTAGCGCTTCGTTAGTATTGTGTTTTGCAAAAAGTATAACATAATACGGTGAAACAATCCAGTATTTAGCGTTATTTTGTTAACACAGCCCTTGCAAAAGCCGTGATCAGCCGAGCCGCGAGGCGGCGGCGCAAGGGGGGAGCGGCAAGATAACGGGCTCGAGCACATTCGATGTTTTTCGGTAAACGTTTACGTACAGGCTCTGCGCAGGATGCAACACGATGAAAAACGCGCAATTTGTCGAAAACCTGCGAATTTAGAGCCGTAATGATCGAAATTGTGCCATCCGTTAGGAATGATGGCAGAGCAGGGCAAAAAAGCGTGGATGGGCAGGAAACCAATGGCAGGATTGAATTACAACGATTCGCACAAAAAAAGCGTATGAATTTTAGGAAAACGCTTGACATATGGTGTATATGGGTGGTATAATTCCGTAAACGATTAAGGAAGCCCAAAGAGGAACGGTGGTTGCTGCGAATGATAACGCTGAAGGAAATCGCCGAGCGATGTGGCTGCTCGGTTGCTACGGTGAGCAAGTCCCTGAATGAGATGCCGGATATCAGTGCGCTCACTGCACAGCGGGTGCGGGACGCCGCCAGCGAGATGGGCTATCAGCCAAACGCCGCTGCGCGCACGCTCAAAACGAACCGCTCGCGCACCATTGGACTGATGTTCTTTTTAGATGGAAGATCGGTTTGGTCTCATGAGTATTTTGGCATGATTGCCGCCAGCATTCAAAGCGAGATGGAGGAAAGCGGCTATGACCTTACCCCCATTAACTGCGATGGGGTGGGGATGCGGGCAAGCCAGCTCAACTACTGCCGCTATCGCGGCTACGACGGCCTGATTGTGATGAGCGTGGGCAGCACTGGCGAATCTTTTATGGAGCTGATTGATAGCGAAATTCCCTTGGTTACCATCGATTATGAGTTCCATCACCGCGGCGCGGTGATTTCGGATAACGTGCAGGGCATGCGCGATCTGCTGACCTATATTCATGGTCGCGGACATCGCAGAATCGCCTTTATCCATGGGGAGGACACCAGCGTAACCCGCAACCGTCTTGCAAGCTATTATACCTTTTGCGACGAGGCCGGGCTGTGCGTGCCGGATGCCTATGTGAAGCCAGCGATTTACCGCCAAACCCAAAGGGCGCAAGCCGCTACGCGGGAGCTGCTAGCGCTTGCACAGCCCCCCACCTGCATCCTTTACCCTGATGACTATGCCGCCGTTGGCGGTCTTAACGAGTTTCGCAGGCAGCATATAACAGTGCCTGCGCAGATCAGCATTGCGGGCTATGATGGCATTGAGCTTGCAAGGGATTTAACCCCCATGCTCACCACCATCCAGCAGGATACCACGGGCATTGGCCGCCACGCGGCGCGGATGCTGCTCAAGGCCATTGAGAAGCCGCGCAACTTCATTCCCCGGCACATGGTGCTGCCGGGAAAATTGCTAGAGGGCGGTACCGTCAAGGATTTGACAGTGCCCGACGCTGGCTGACATTGTACCCATGGCCGAGGAAAGGCCATAACAATAAGAAGCTATGGAGGGAAACGGAATGAAAACAAGGAAAATCATGGCTCTCGTACTCGCCCTTGCTATGGTCATGACCGCTGCGCTTAGCGCCAGCGCGGAGACTGTCGCTGAGCTTCCCCGCAACGAGACCCTGTACTTCGGTGGTCAGCAATGGGGCGCTGTAAACTCCTGGAACCCCATCGGCGTTAACCAGAACAACGCTATGGCTTGCACCGCCAATGCTGGCGGCTCCCGCACCATCATGTTTGAGACATTGTACATGTACAATATGCTCGACAACAGCCTTACCCCGCTGCTGGCCGATGGCGCGTATGCGTGGAACGACACTCAGACCGAAATGACCGTGAAGCTTAACCCCGCCGCAAAGTGGTCCGATGGCACACCCGTTACGGCAGACGACGTCGCTTACACGTATGACGTGGGCGTGCGCGTTGGGAACGGCTTGGGCACTGGCTACGGCGTCTACATCTCCACCATTGAGGCCGTGGACGCGCAGACCGTGCTGATTAAGTGCGCCTTGACCGAGGATGGCAAGCCCGTGAATCCGTTGCAGGTGCTGAACTTCCTTGGCGGCGCGTTCATTGCCCAAAAGGCGTGGATACAAACCGTTGAAGCTCGCTGCAACAACGACGCGACCGCGATCCTCAACGATAAGGCTGAGGACGTTGTGTGGTCCGGCCCCTACACCAAGTATTTTGCGAATGACCAAAAGGTTGTGTTCGTGCGCGATGACAACTACTGGGGCCAGGACGCCTCCATGTGGGGCAAGCTGCCTGTGCCGAAGTACATCGGTCATGCCATCTATGCGGATAACGCCGCGCTGGAAGTTGCCTTCAAGGCTGGCGAAATTGATGTCAACCAGCAGTTCCTGCCCAATATTCAGGATCTGTGGCTCAAGGACGGCTTGCCGATTTCCACCTACATGGACGTCGCTCCTTGGGGCGTATGCGCCAACATGCCTACTGCGTACTTCAACATGCATAAGGCTGGCCTAGATAACGTCGCTGTGCGCAAGGCCATTGCCATCGCTGTGGATTACGACACCATCAATCAAAACGCCATGACTGGCCAAAGCCCTACCTTCCAAGACGTGCCCCGCTCCATCATGAACCCCACCGTGGGCGAGCAGGCCACCTTTGATCACGATGCCGTAAAGGATCTGCAATGGGCTGGCAACGATATCGAGGGCGCGAACAAGCTGCTTGACGACGCGGGTATCGTAGATGCTGACGGCGACGGCTGGCGCGATCTCAATGGCGAAAAGCTGAGCTTCAACGCCTGCTGCCCCAATGGCTGGACGGACTGGATGGCCGCGATGGAGATCGTTGCCGCCGCTGGCAAGAACATTGGTATTGAGATCACTACCTTGTTCCCGGAATGGTCCATCTACCAGACCGTGTTCACCAACCCCAACCAAACCGATTATGACATTTTCATGTATTCCACCGATTCTTCCAACCCTGGCCAGCCTTGGGCGCGCGTGCGTCAGCTGATGGCCAGCGAGTTCATCGGCGTGGAAAACAACTGGTCGGGTAACTGGGGACAGTATAAGAACGAGCGCATCGATGAAATCGTCAAGACGATCCCCCTCACGACGGATACTGCCGCCCTCAACGCGCTTTATACCGAGGCTGTGCAGATTTACCTGACCGAGGTACCGAGCTTCTCGCTGATGTATCGCCCCAACGTGTTCCATGCTGTGAACGAGAGCATTTGGACCAACTATCCCGACGCTACCGATGGCCGCAACATTCCGCCTACGGATTGCACTGATGGCTACGGCATTGCCGCGCTCTATGATCTGGAGCTTGTGAACCCGTAATGAATTGACCTTAGAAGCGGTCATGCTTCGAGCTCGCTCGGGGCATGGCCGCTTCCTAAATAGCGGGGGGTATGGGACATGAAGGGCTATTACCGTTATTTCGGCAAAAAGGCGTTGTGGTTTGTGGTCACATTCGTTGTTGCCGTGATCCTGAATTTTATTCTGCCGCGCCTGATGCCCGCCGATCCTGTGGCGGCCATCACAGGCAAGCTATCCGCAGGCGTGACGGACGCGAGCGCGGTGCAGCAAATTTATGCGAAGTATCAGCAGGAATTTGGAACCGATAAACCCATGATCGAGCAATTCTTTATCTTTGTGAAAAACCTCTTCCACGGCAACCTTGGCACATCGTTTAGCCAATATCCGCGCCCGGTGTCCGATATCATCGCAAGCGCCATTTGGTGGACGGTGTGTTTACAGTTTCCCGCAATCATTGTGGGGTGGCTGCTGGGCAACCTTTTGGGCGCGCTGGCGGCCTATATTCGCAAAGGCTTTGATAAGGTGCTCATGCCGGTTACGCTCTTTTTCAGCAGCATCCCGGCTTTTGGCATGGCTGTGATCCTCCTTGTCATTTTTGCAATCAATCTAAAAATTGCACCCATTTCAGGTGGCTACAGCTTTGATATGATCCCCAACGTGAGCTGGAGCTTTATGCTCTCTGTGATTTCGCATTATCAGCTGCCCTTTTGGTCCATTGTGCTCATATCCATCGGCGGTCAGGCGGTAGGCATGCGCTCCATGTCCATTTATGAGCTGAATGCCGATTATGTGAAATACGCTAGGTTTCTTGGCATCAAGGATCGCAAAATTGTGGGCTATGTATTCCGCAACGCCATGCTTCCGCAGGTGACGGGGCTTGCGCTTTCCATTGGCACCATGATTGGCGGCGCTTTGGTTGCGGAGATCATCTTTAGCTATCCGGGCCTTGGCACCACAATGTATAAGGCGGTAACCATGGCGGATTATCCGCTTATCTCCGCTACAACGCTCATTATTACGATGATGGTGCTACTCTCTTCGTTTTTGCTGGATATCGTATATGGTTTTATTGACCCGCGCGTAAAAGCCGCGCAATTTGATTGAGAGGGGGGCGGAACAAAATGAAAAATTCGTTGCGACAGGTTTTCCATTCGCCAAAATTCGTTGTAGGCTTTGTGATCTTTGGCGTGATTTTGCTAACCATGTTCATCTATCCGCTCCTGAACCCGGGAAATCCCCTCGAAATGGTTGGACAGGGCACGTTTGCAAAGCCCGGCACCTATATTTCGCTGTATGACAGCGTTGGCACCAAGCCTAGCACGCTCAAGCTGGATGACGCGGACGCCAACCGTTTGGCGCAGATCTTGAACGTCGAGGATCGCGTGAGCATGGTCAACTGGCTTTCTGCCGCGGGCGTAAGCATCGAGGGCTTGAACATGAACGATACGGACGCGCTGCTCGCGCTTTGGCGGGCGAATTACGACCCCGCCATCAAGCCGCAGGGCATGACCAAGGCACAGCGCAACTATTACGTTCGCCTCAACAACACGCTCAACAGCGCCAACAGCGCCGCGGAGCTGATTGTAACGGAACAGGCGGCCACCGGTGAAATGGCGGAAAAAGCCAAAATCACCAAAACGGATTATGTGAACATTGGCGATGTAGCCAACGTGAAAATCCTGCCGCTAGGTACCGATAACTTTGGCCGCGATACCTTGAAGGAGCTGATCTCCGCGTGCGGAACCTCCATCATGATCGGGCTGATTGCGGGCACGGTCGCTACGCTGATCGGCCTGCTGCTAGGGCTGCTGGCGGGCTATCTAGGCGGCATTGCGGATGACATCATCATGTTCATTACCAATATCTTTACGGTGATTCCCGGCTTTGTGCTGCTGATTTTAATTTCCTATTCCATCAGTCAGGATCAGCGCGGCGCAACGACCGTAGCCGTGGTGATCGGCTTTACCTCGTGGGTGTGGACGGCGCGTTCGGTGCGCTCGCAGGTGATCAGCCTTCGCAACCGTGATCACGTCAACCTCTCCAAGCTATCCGGCCATAGCCTTGCACGTATCATTTTGACGGATA
>JAVVVJ010000065.1:0-14523 GCA_036652695.1 Clostridia bacterium
GCCTGACACCGAAAAAATGGACGCTTGAGCAGAAAAACGCCGCAACTGGTTATGTAACCAAGGCAAGGGCGGTCATCGTGTCTCTGGATCGATGATCGCCCTTCTATTATGAAAATCAAGTGAAAGTGGATGAGAATGGGATGCTAAACAAAACCAAGTTCCAGCTTTTTTCTAAGGGAGAAGTAAAGCCCGAAGGCTGGCTAAAGCGACAGCTGCGCATTCAGGCAGATGGCTTGAGTGGAAATCTCGATAAGGTTTGGCCGGATGTGCGCGATAGCCAGTGGATCGGCGGGGATCGGGATGGCTGGGAGCGCGTTCCATATTGGCTGGATGGCTTTGTTCCGTTGGCCTATCTGCTGGAGGATGAGGATCTCATTGCGCGCGCAAAGCGGTATATCGATGGGATTCTTGAACGCCAGAGCGAGGACGGATGGCTTTGCCCTTGCACAATTGACGAGCGCAGATCCTATGACCTGTGGTCGGGCATCCTGATTGCCAAGGTAATGGCAATGTATGCTGATTTAAGCAATGATGAGCGCATTGAAAACGCCATCTACCGCTTTTTTGAAAACATGTGGGCCTTCACGCGGCATACCACTATCCACAATTGGGCGTCCCTGCGCTGGTTTGAGACGCTGATCCCCCTCTACTGGCTCTATGAGCGCCGCAAGGAAGACTGGATTTTGCTGCTGGCAAAGCGCCTGCAGGAGCAGGGGTACGACTATGAGCGCCTTTTCAGCCCCTATCGCGATCAGAAGCCGGAGCGCACATGGACCTATTCCACACATGTGGTGAACCTAGCCATGGCCATCAAGCAGGGCGCGCTGGTTTCCCGCATGGAAGGCGGCGATCCGGAGGCGTTTGCGCACAAGATGCTCAAGGAGCTGTTCCAGCATCACGGCATGGCGATGGGTCACTTTACGGGCGATGAATGCGTCATGGGCGATAGCCCCGTTCAAGGCACGGAGCTGTGCGGCGTTGTGGAAGCAATGTATTCCTATGAGCAGCTTTTGGAAATTGCGGGCGATCCGGTATGGGGCGATTATCTGGAGCGCCTCGCCTATAACGCGCTGCCTGCCGCGATGAGCGCGGATATGTGGACGCATCAGTACGATCAGCAGACCAATCAAATCCGCTGCGCGAAGCTGCCGGAGGATCATGTGGTCTTTGGTACAAACAGCGCGGAGAGCCATTTGTTTGGCCTTGAGCCGAATTTTGGCTGCTGCACCGCAAACTTTAACCAAGGCTGGCCGAAGTTTGCAATGGCGGCCTTCATGCGTTCGGAAGAAGGCATTGTTTCCACCGTGCTGGCGCCCGCTTCCGTGCGTACCGTGATTGGCGGGCAGGCGGTGCTGTGTAAGCTGGAGACCGAATATCCCTTCCGCAATACCCTGACCTATACCGTAACGGTGGATGCTCCGATCGAATTTGAGCTGAAGCTTCGCATTCCCGGCTGCGCAGTGGCGGCTGTGGTGGATGGAAACGCCGCTACGCCCGGTACGTTCTACAGCATGAAAAAAGTATGGTCGGGCACAACGGTGGTAAAGGTCGCGTTTGATTTTGAAACAAAGCTGGTTGAGCGCCCGCGGGAAATGAAATGCCTGTGGCGCGGCCCGCTGCTGTACTCGGTTGCGATTCAGGAGCGCTGGGTGATGCTGGAATATACCCGTGCGGATGTGGAGCGCAAATTCCCGTACTGCGATTATGAGCTTTATCCGGAATCGGATTGGAACTACGGCTTCACCGCCGATCCGCATTTCTCTGTGAGCGAGCAGCCGGTTAGCCAATACCCCTTCTGTGGCGAAAAACCGCCGGTCGAAATTGAAGCGGAGCTTGCGCCGGTTGATTGGCCGCAGGAGTATGGCGTGGCAGCGGTGGTTCCCAACTCGCGCAAAGCGCAGGGGGAAGCCCGCGCGGTGCGTATGATCCCCTACGGCTGCGCGCGCCTACGCATGACGGAAATGCCGACGGTTGAATAAAACCCGCCGATTGCCGCAGTCGCTTTGATCAATGCATGGGGCAAGTGCCGGAGCGTTCCGCACTTGCCCTTTTTATGCGCACAGGAAGGGCGGAGGGTTTTGGGTTACCATAAGAATCGTAATTGGGTGAGCAGTGCTGTATGAATGAGAATGCCAAAGTGCATACAAAGTATCAGATGATCGCGCAGGATATTCAACGACAGATTCAAAACGGAGAATTGGCGCCCGGCGAAAGGCTTCCCAAGGAAGACGTATACATGCAAAGGTACTGCGTTAGCTCCATGACGGTACGCAAAGCCTTGGATCAGCTTGCAAAGCATGGCCAGATCTATCGCGTGCGCGGGAAGGGCAGCTTTGTTTTTGAAAACCACGGATCAGCCGCAATGAAGCAGGTTGCGGCTATCCTGCCGCTGGAGCGACAACCCAACATTTCCCAGCTGCGGCTGCTTCGCGGCATTCAACAGTTTTTGGAAAGCAAACAATATACCTTGCATATTGAATGGTTTGAGCAGGATGATGAAAAAATCCCAGCAATGGTGAATCAATTGCTGGAACATGATGTGGTTGGCTTTTTGATCTACCCCTATGATCCGACCCGTGCAAGGCCGGTGCTGAAGGCTCTTTTGGATCAGAAGATTGCCTTTGTGTGCTTGGAGCACGATGACTGCTTGTATGGGGCGAGCTGCGTCGGCCCGGATCATTTTGCGGGGGGCGTGCTCGCGGCAAAATGCCTGACGGAGCTGGGGCATCAAAAGGTGCGCTATGCGGCGGAGGATCTAAAGCGTAGCGCGGTCAGCATGCGCTTTGATGGGTTTCGCTACATGATGGCAAGCTGCGGTATTGCGGACG
The DNA here is from genome assembly GCA_036652695.1 of Clostridia bacterium. Taxonomy (GTDB): domain Bacteria; phylum Bacillota; class Clostridia; order Christensenellales; family Aristaeellaceae; genus Limiplasma. The sequence continues at coordinate 2,829 of JAVVVJ010000065.1, forward strand.
TTCCTTTGGTGGAAACATCGGGAGCGACCATTTCGCCAGCGCTTGCGGAGGAAATTCGCAGGGGCGAGGTGACGGCGATTTTTTGTGCAACCGATGGTATCGCCCACCGCCTCATTCGCGCCTTGCAGGCGGAGCGGCTGCGCGTTCCGCAGGATGTATCCATTGTGGGCGTTGACCGCTGGGATGATGGAAGCGACTGCACAATGCAGCTGACCACCATCCGTCAGGATTTTGAAGCGGTTGGCATGGCGGCGGCAAAGCTGCTGTATGATTTGCTCTCTCAGGCCAAATTGCCCGTACCGCTGCACATCCTTACCCGGGTGGAGCTGGTGGAGGGCGCGACAACCGCAAGGCTTGACGCATGCCAAAAAACAGGCGAGCCAGTGGAGCTGCTTCTTACAGCCCCGCCGCGATCGCATCCAAAATGCGGGTCTCTTGCTCCTTAAGCGTCAGCGCTGGGTCAAAACGCACGGGCTTTGCCACAATAAAGCGATGCGCCTTATAATCAATATGCACGGGGTAAAACGCCAGCGCAAGCCCAAGTGTGCGGTAGGCCATTGGCGCAAGCTGCAAAAAGCCGCTGTTCAGCTTCATGTGGTGGGATTGCCAGCCTGAGGGCTGCTGGGGGAAGATGATCAGGTGCTTGCCTTCCTTGAGAAACGCAATGCTCTTGCGGAAGGTCTTGAGCACCTGCATATCATGGTACACCGGCACGCCGGGAACGCTGCGCAATACGGGCGGCAAAACGACCGCCGCAAGGTAGGGCAGCGTTGCGTTATACAAGGGCTCCAGCGCGCAGCCGGGCTTCCACCAATAGTCCTGCCGCACATAGGCGGGCACCAGCTTAGGGTCCATCGGGGCGGCGTTCAGCCATGGGCGGCAATCGTCGCTCAATGGGAAATGCGAGCACATGTCGATGGGTCCAAACGCGCCCGCGTGATTGGGGCAGAATACGCTAGGCTGGCCATCGAACGGCTCGGCCCATTCCGTGGTCATACGCGGGCCAAACGTGCGTGACATGCCCCGGAAAAAGGTGAATAGCTTCCCCATAAAAAAATCCTCCTTATGGCCCCACAAACGCCAGAAAGTACTCTACCGAGTCGCATAGCGCAAGAAAACAGGCCTGAATGATGTTGGAGCTGACGCCCATGGTAGACCACACGTTGTGGCCGTCGGTGCTCTCAATCAGCACGCGCACGATGCTCGCAGTGCCTCCGCTGTCGATCACGCGCACCTTAAAATCGCGCAGGCGCACGGCTTGAAGCGCGGGGTAAAAGATCACCAGCGCCTTTCGCAGAGCCAAATCCAGCGCGTTAACGGGGCCGTCGCCCTCGGCGGCGTTGATCTCCTCCTGCCCGTCCACGCTGATTTTGATATAGGCCTGTGCGCTGCGGTCGTCCTTGGGGTTGCCGGATAGAACGTGGAAATCCTTCACATCAAAAAAACGCTTGCGCATGCCCAGCGTGTCCAGCGCCATCAGGTCAAAGCTGCCGTCCGCGCTTTCATAGGCGTAGCCGCGAAGCTCGCGGCGCTTGAGGCGCTCGGTGACCAGCTGGATGCGCGGGTCATCCCGCGATAGCTCCGGCAGCAACCGGCGCAGCCGCGCGTATACGCCCGTGCGCCCCACCTGCTCGCTCACCAGAAACCGGCGGCGGTTGCCCACGGCGTCCGGCTCGATATGCTCAAAGCTTTGCGCGCTTTTGAGCATGCCATCGATGTGCATGCCGCCCTTGTGCGCAAAGGCGCTGTACCCAACGTAGGGCGCGCGGCGGTTGGGCGTGAGGTTCATGATCTCCACCACCTCGCGCGTGATTTGCGTGAGCTGGCGCATGCTTTCCTCGGGGATGACCTCATACCCCAGCTTCAATTGCAAATTGGCTAGGAGCGTGCTCAGGTTGGTGTTGCCGCAGCGCTCCCCTACGCCGGCGATTGTGCCTTGCGCCATGCGCGCGCCTGCGCAGACGCACGCGAGGCTGCCCGCCACCGCCAGCCCCATATCATCGTGGCAGTGGATGCCGAGCTTTACGCCCGCGAGCGCCGCCAGCACCTCGCAGGTGCGGGCGCGCAGGTCGTCCGGCAGGGTGCCGCCCTTGGTATCGCATAGCACCAGCACATCCGCGCCGCCGCGCCGCGCGGCCTTGAGCGCCTCCATGGCGTATGCGCGGTCGTATGCCGCGCCGTCAAAGAAATGCTCCGCGTCAAACAGCACGCGCCGCCCCTTGCTTGTGAGCAACGCGGCGCTTTGCTCAATCATGCGCAGGTTTTCCTCAGCCGTAACGCGCAGCACGTCGCTGACCTGCCGGATATCCGCCTTGCCAAAGAGGGAAATCGTGGGCTGCTCCGTGGCGAGCAGCGCGCGCAGCCCCGCGTCCTCCTCGGGCTTTGCGCCCGCACGGCAGGTGCTGCCAAAGGGCACAAGCGTTGCGGAGCGCAAAAAAGGAGCCTTGCGCGCCTCGGCAAAAAAGGTTTCATCCTTGGGGTTGCCGGTTGGGTTTCCACCCTCGATGAGCGGCACGCCAAGCCTTTCCAATGCGAGCGCGATCTTGCGCTTGTCATCAATGGAATGCTCGATGCCCTCGCCCTGCGCGCCATCCCGCAGGGTGGTATCCACTAGCTCAATGCGCGGCACGCACAAAACCTCCAGTTCTTTTCCCTTACCGCGATGCCACCGCATAGACCGCGTTATGCACCAAGCGGCGCACGCGGTAAATGAGCAGGTTGTCGCGGGAGGGGCATACGCGGTTGGTAAGCAAAATCAGGTACAGCCCCGTTGTGGGGTCAAGCGTTATGCTTGTGCCCGTAAAGCCCGTGTGCCCGATGGTTTCACGCGGAAACAGGTCGCCGCTATAGCCGTTTTCACAGCGCGGCAGGCAAAAGCCGAGGCCGCGCGCCTCCGACATGCCCTCCGTGTGGTTTTGCATGCTCAGGCGCACCGTGGCGCGGCTCAGGTAGCGCGTGCCATCCGGAAGAGCGCCCTCCACCGCGAGCATCTGCATGAAGAGTGCAAGGTCGTCCATGGTGGAAAACACCCCCGCGTTGCCCGCCACGCCGCCTAAGAAATGCGCGTTTTCGTCATGCACCACGCCCTGTAGGCAATGCCCATCATCCTGCATTTCAGTGGCGGCAATGCCGCCGCCCATGGGCAGATAGCCCGTTTTTTGCATCTTGAGCGGCCAAAAGACCTCCTGCGTGCTCAATTCATGCAGGGGGAGCGCATACAGGCATTCCAGCAGCTGCCCAAGCAGAATATACCCCGCGCAGCAATACTGCACCCGTGCGCCCGGCGGAGCTTGCAGGGGCGTAGCCAGCAGCAGCTCCGTGCTTTGCTCCGCGCTCTGCGCGGCCTTCCATAGGTGGAGGCCGCTGGGAAAGCCCGCGGTATGCGTCAAAATCTGCGCGATGGTGATTTCGCGCTTCTCCTTGGGCGCATCGATGAAGGTGCCCAGCTTATCCCACAGGCAAAGCTTGCCGCTTTCCATGGCGCGAAGGGTAAGCATGCCCACCACCAGCGGCTTGGTAATGGAGGCAAGGTCGTAGCGCGTCTGTTCCGTGGAAGGCGGCGCGTTTTCCTCCATGGAAAGCCGACCAAAGGCGCGCCGATACAGCACTCGCTCGCGCTGACCCACCAGCAGGCAGGCCGAGGTGAATGCATCCTGCTCCAGCGCGCGCACAATCACCTGCTCCGCACAGGAAAAATCCAGCGTTCCGCGCATTCAAGAGCCTCCTTTTTTGAGAAAAAAAACAATCAACGAGGAGCGTGCAAGCCATCGCCCCAGCGCGCCACGGCAACGCCGTCCGCGCCGCGTAGCTTGCGCAGGAGCTTGCGCTTGGGATTGACCGCGATCTTGTGCGCGCATAGCGATAGCAGAGGCTCATCGCTACCGCTATCGCCGTAGGCGTAGGAGGAGGCGTAATCCAGCCGATCGCCTGTGGCGGCAAGGTATTCCGCTAGCCGCAAGGGCTTTTGCACGCCCCGGCAGTTTTCGCCGCAGATCAGCCCCGTGTAAAAGCCGCGCGCGTCCACGTCCATCCGCGTGCCGATGATTTGCGTAAGGCCGAGGCTTTCCTTGAGCGGCTCTAGGTAAAACGCGGGCGACGCGGTCACCAACAGCAGCTCCGCACCCGCCGCGCGCCGCTTGCGCAGCGCGGCTACGCCCTGGGGGTACAGCGCGGGCAGCAGCTTTTGGCGGCAAAAATCTGCCGCGAGCGCGTCCAGCTCCGCTTTGGAATGCCCCGCCAAAAAGGACAGCGCGGCTTGCTTGCTTTGCTCGGCGGTGGCGGTATGACAATAATAGCGCGCCGCCATCCATGCGCCGCGCCATAGCGCTAAGCCCGTGCATAGGCCGCGGCTGCGGGCATACAGGCAGAAGCGCACAATGGAATCGCCCTTTAAGAGCGTGCCGTCAAAATCGAAAAGCGCATAGCTCTTTTGCACAGGCACAAACGCCTCCCGGCCAGTATTGCGGCGATACCCGCCGCGTGCAAAAGTATAACACGAAACGCGAAAAAACGCCACGCCGCAGAGGAAGTCTCCCTGTGGAAAACCGGGCGCTACGGGGCGGATTTCAAAGAAATATGAAGAAAACGGTTACAATGAAGTTACATATTTGACATGGCGTGTTTTTGCTTATAAAATACAAATGTGGATGAATGGGGTAGAGCGCCCATATGCCCAATCACATTCGACGCAGTGGAACAGCCCACTGCGCGATGCTGTCCCTTGCCCGCACCAAAACGTGCGATTGAATGGAGTGTAAAACCATGAATAACAAGATGATCTACCTGAGGAAAATAGCTTCGTTGTTGCTGTGCCTGTGCATGCTTTGCAACAATGGCGCCGCATGGGCGCAAAGCGAGCCGATCTCTGCCGAGCAGCCCACCCAAGGCGCGGCGGAGACGATTGCGCCCGCGCCGCCCACGCCGCCCGCTCCTCAGACGCCGATTGAGGCTGTTTCGGATGTATATACCGTGCCAAAGCCTGTGGAGCAGGCTGCGGCGGCGGCGGGGGAATATCCGCTCAACGAGTGGTGCTTGAACGATAAGATCCTCGTGGCGTTTTTTCACGCGAACGGTATGCCCATTGACGCGGCGAACCCCGCCACGGATGGCGAAACGGCAACCCTCAAAATTGAGTTTTACCTCAAGGCGGAGGTCACCACCGGCGATACCAAAAAAAGCCCGGCGGATACCTTTTATGTAAACCTGCCAAACAACCTGCCGATGACGGGCAACCTTTCCGGCTCGGCGATTGACGAAACCGGCGCTACGGTGATGCGCTTTGATGTGAGCGCGGCCAATCGGCTGAACATTCATTTTACCGATGTGCTCTTTGCCTCCAACCGGGGCGATTATCATGGCACAATCAAGTTTACTGGCACGCTCAACCTGTCGGATGGCGGCGGCGGCGGCGAGATCATCTATCAGTTCCCGGGGGACGTTACGGTCAAAATTCCCGTTCGCCCCGTTGTGGATATTCAAAAGGCGATTGTCACCAACGTCTATTACGATCAGCAGACCAAAAGGTTTTACGCAAAGTATAAGCTGGACATTCAAACCAGCATTAACCTAAGCTCCGCTACCGTTGTTGATCAGGCGGGCAAGTGGGTGAAGCCCCTGACCGATACGTTCCTGTGGGATGGCGCGGCGCTACCTGCTGGCAGCAGCGCCGCGCAGGAGAGAACCGCCGATGGGTACGCCACCACCCTCACGCTTGGCGCGCTCAAGGCGGATGGCAAGCATACCCTCACCTATCAGGCGGAAATAGTGCCTGACTCCAACGATTGGAACGAGGCGTTCATCAACGGCTTGATCGCCGATGTGAAGAGCAACGATTTCCGAACCAACGGAGCCTCGCTGGCTTGGCAGACCTCCTATAACGTATCTGGCAAGGCAGAATCCAGCAAAGTGACCGTGACCTACACGGAAAAAGCCGTAACGCTGGAAAAGACGAACACGAAAAACACATATTACGACGCGGCAAAGAAGCAGTTCTTTGCTCAGTACGAGCTGACCCTCACCAACAGCTTTGCGCTGGACACCGCCGTTTTCACCGATGTGGCGGGCAAATGGGTAAAGCCCGATTTGGCAACCTTCAAGCTGGATGGCGCGGCCATGGACGCTAGCGGGCTTGCGCAGCAGCAAACGGCCGATGGCGGCTACCAAACCACCATCACGCTAAACGCGCTGCCAGCGGGCAAACACACCCTCGTCTACACAGCGCAAATTGTGCCGAATGCTGCGGATTGGGATGCGGCGCTTCTCAAGGGCGGCCTCAAGAACGGCACGGCCGCGACGGTGGCGCTTCGTACCAACACCGTCAACCTCGCGTGGACGGGGAGCGGCCTTGCGGGCACTGTGGGCCCAAAAACGGCGGTCATATGGTATCAAACAGATTTTGTAAGCATCCAAAAGGCATGCGATGGCAACGTTGTTTTCTATGAAAAAGATGCGAATAAATTCTACGCCAATTATACGCTGACCTTTACGACCCGCTTTGCCCTGACGGACGCTACCATTACCGATCACGCGGGCAAATGGGTAAAGCCCATCAACAGTTCGTTCACGCTGGACAGCGTAGCGGTGCCTGCCGCGCGGGTTACGCTCACGCAGGATGGCAGCCTCAACAATACCACCACCATCGCGCTGGGTGCGCTGGCTGCGGGCACGCACATCCTCAAGTACCGCGCGGAGATCGTGCCCATTTCTGCGGATTGGCAAAAGGCTTTTGTTGAAGGCGGTATGAAAAGCACGGACGCGGCCTTGCTGGCTTATCGCACCAACTACGCCAGCTTTGCCTGGACGGCCGACAACGGCCTGTCCGGCAACAAGGATTCCAACAAGGTCACCGTAAAGTATGATCTGCCCTTTGTGAGGCCGCCCGTGAAGGATTGGACGAACAATTCCATTTATTACGATAAGGATGCAGACCAGTTTAAGGCCAATTATACGGTGAAGTTCTCCAACACGGTGAAGCTTGCTTCCCTTATTGTTACGGATACTGCCGGCAAATGGGTGCAGCCGCAGACCGGCACGTTTACGCTGGATGGGAAGGCGCTCACTGGCGTAACCCAAAAAGTGCAGGAAGGGAACGACGCGGCAAAGTACGTCACCACCATTACGCTAACCGATGTGCTTCCCGGCGCGCATACCATTGCCTATACGGCGGTCATCGCTCCCACCGCGCAGGATCGCATTGATGCCTTTGGCAATGGCGGCATGAACTCCGATCAAAGCGGAACGGCTGCCTATCGGTACAACAAGGCCTCCCTTTCGTGGCAGACGGGCGGAGCCTCTGGCAGCGGGGATTCCAATGGGGAAACCGTGTTTGACAATACGGGCTTCGTTTCCTCTTTTCGCAAAAACTCAACCCCTGTGGGCGTAGTGCAGCATGACGTGGCAAACAAACGCTTCTATATGAACTATCGCATCGTGTTTAGGCTGAGCAGCGCCGTGGACAGCGCCATCATCACCGATACGCGCCATAGCTGGATCACCGGCGTGGATGAGAGCAGCATCACCTATAGCCCGAACACGTTGGTACCCAAGAGCGTTTCGCATAACGGTCAGGTTTCGACCTTTGACCTTGGCGCGCTGGAGGCTGGCGACTATACCATTAGCTACCGCGCCTTTGTTGACCCGCGCTTCCTTACGGACAATATATCCACAGATCCGGATGGGGCGAGCAAGAGCCTCAATACCGCCGTTCTCAAATGGACTTGGAAGGGGCTTTCGGGGGAATGCAACGACTGGGAAACCTTTAATGTACCGCAGCTTCAGCTGGCAAAGTCGGCGCAGGTAACCTATAACATGGCGCAAGGCTATGCGAATGTGGCTTGGACGCTTACCTTGAACTACGGCGCTGTGAACATCAAGGATTTCGTTTTGACCGATACCTTACCGGTGCATCATACGCTTTTTGGCGCGATCACGCTCACGCCTGCCAGCGGTACAGCGCTCATCATTGACCCTGCCAAGGGTGCGCCCGGCTTTACCAATACCCCCAGCAGCGCGGAGAAGCAGGGCGTATTCACCTATAAATTTGGCGCTAACGCAGAGCCAACCAACACAAGCTATACCATCACCTACACCACGCGCATTCCCGTGGCGCAAGTGGCTTTGGACATGGGCGCGCAGCCTTTTGCCCGCTATACCAACACCGCCAATGTAAAAAACGATGATTATCACTGTGAGCAGACGGTGACCAAGGATGTGGATTTAAAGCCGCAGTCCGTAGCGCCCGGTCTGCAAAAAACCTGCCTCGGCGGCGATTGGAATACCATGATCGCCCAATGGCAGTCCGATGTTACCGTGGCTATGTACACGACGCTTACCAATGTGAGGCTGGTGGATGCGGGCATCAGCAACAGCGGTATCGATACCCACAAATACATGTGGTTTGACCCCGCAGATCCCGTTACGGTGGTATACCTGAACACCGATGGCACGGAGGGCGCGGCGGTCGATCCGGCGAGCTATGCCATTACCTACGGCACAGCTCGCGGTGGCATCGCGAACAGCCAAATGACCCTTCAGTGGAAAGGCACGCTGACGCGGAGCATCCGCATGAAATATCAAACGCATTGCGACCGCAGCATGCTGTTTCTGAATAGCTGGTATCGAAACGGCTATCAAAACCGCATCAAGCTGTACTATGATCAAACAAACAAGCAAGCGGACGCCGCATGGGCGCCAGCGCTCTCCACGGATTTGGGAGACATTTCCAAAACCTCCAAGGGCGTAACGCAGGATAAAAAAATCATTCATTGGGAGCTTCAAGGCAAGGTGCTAAGAACCAGCAACCTGCTGCCCTGCGCCTTGACCCTGCGGGACGCGCTGCCTCCCAACACGGCCTATGTACCAGGGACGCTTCAAATCGTGCTTGGAAAATGGGAGGGCGGCGCTGAAAAGACATGGAAGCAGGAGCCGGTGCTGGATGAAAACGGCTTGCTGAGCGTTACCTTTGACGCGCCCTGCTATGATGACCCCAGCAATACCTACTATGCGATTACCATGGATACCGTGGTAGATCCAAAGCTCTATGAGGATGGTCAAGCGCATAGCTATACCTTTACCAATGAGGCCACCTTGTACTACCGCAAGCCGGATGGCACGGAAGGGCGCATCGGCACTGCCGGAGCTACTGAAAGCATCCAGTATACAGCCGGTTCTGTGCTGGAAAAAACCGTAGGGCAAAATGGCGCTTACCTTCAATACAAGATCAACATCAACACCATGGCTGCCAAGCTGGATGTGGGTCAGGTTGGGTATCTCAACCTAGAGGATACGCTGCAAAACGGTTTGATCATCGCGGCGGAGAGCGTAACCGTGAAGGACGGCTTTACCGGGAACAAGCTGGCGCAGGTGAGCGGCAATCCCGGCAAAAACGAATTCTCCTTTGTTTATGATAGCGCCGCGCGCAAGCTGACCGTGAAGGTGCCAGATGAGCAGTTCTGCGTGCTGAACTTTGACGCGCTGCTAGGCGGCGTGATTGGCGACCCGGTCAAGGTCAACAACAGCATTACGCTTACTGGCAAGGGCATCAGCAGCTCCACGGGCGAAAAATCGTTTGTGGTGCAGGAGCCCTCCGCTACCATCGATAGCGCCAACCATAGCCTGAGCATTGTCAAAAAGGACGCGGACGCGGGCACGGTGATTACGGGCGCGCAATTCGCCGTGTACCTTGTCAAAGCGGCAAACGGCAGCCTCATCAACCCCGCCGTTGCCATTGGCGATACAAACGCAAGGGGCGAGGTGCAATTGCCCAACGGCGGCGGCTTGAAGCCGGATACGCTCTACTGCCTCAAGGAAACCAAGGCGGCTCCCGGCTATCAGGCAAAGTATGAGGAATACTTCCTGTTTAAGGGCAACGATGAGGCGCACGCCGCCTCCGAAATCATGGCCTTTGAGCTGGCAAGACCCGATAAGAAGGTCAAGAAAATCGCCACTGACGCGCCTTTTGATGTGCTCAACAAAAAGGTGAAGCTGGTGGAGTTTGAGTATGGCAAGATCTGGGCGGATGAAGGGCACGAGAGCGAGCGCCCGGCGAAGCTCGTAGTGAAGCTCTACCGCCATACTGCGGTCAACCCGGTGGAGGTGGAGCTTGCCGAGTACGAGCGCACCTATCTGTTTGACGCCTCCAACCAAGGGATCTATCGCTTTACCGAAACCCTTACGGGCTTGCAGGCCAACGATGATAACAACAATCCGTACCTGTACGTCACCAAGGAAACCGCTTACGACGCAAACAACAACGAGGTTTCACTGGAGCGCTATCGCATTGAAAACATTGGCAACGTTGTGGAAAACACCTACGCCTACCCCGAGCTGATCGTGCAAAAGACCTTTGAGGGCTTGGTGGAGGGAAGCGTGCCCGCAGGCGTGCTTGGGCACTTTGCCCTGCTGCGCAAGGCTGACCAGAAGGTGATTGCGGAGTGGGATCTCACCAGAACCCAGCTGACGTACACCATTACGGCGGCCTCCAAGCTGCTGGAGTACAACACGCCTTATGTGCTTCGCGAGACCGTTGTGCCCGAAGGCTACGCAAAGGCGCCGGACGTGGAGCTAAGCCTGACCAAAAACGGCAACGCGACGGTCGTCACGTTGGCCAATCCCCCCTATGCGGGCGTGGAGCTGAGCGGGAACAGGCTGACCGTGAAAAACGCGATCGATACGGGCATTAGCGTAACGGTCGTCAAGCAGTGGAACGACGACGGCGCTGCCGCCAACCGCCCCACGGCGACCTTCCAGCTCTGTGATCACGGCGTGCCCATGACTGGCGCGGCCTATGCCATCACTTTGCCGGATGCCTCGGGCAACAATACCTATACGTGGACAAAGCTGGAGGCGAAGGGGCACGTATATACCGTGCAGGAAACCGCGCCTGTGGGCTATGCCTCCGCGCAAACTGGCACGGCGACGGATGGCAAGGGCAACCTGACCGTCACGTTTACCAACACGTTGCTCACGGATATTCCCGTGCGCAAGGAATGGCTGCTGACCAGCGGCAAGGCGATCCTCGCCAAGGATATCCCCGCAGTGGAGCTTTCCGTTGGGCTGCTGCGCAAAATTGGCGGCGAAGCGCCCACGGCGGTGCTGGATGCACAAGGCAAGGCGCTTACCCTGACGCTTCACAGCGGCAATGGATGGGCAGGCATATTTGCCAGCCAGCCCGTGTACGATGCGCAGGGCGGCAAATATGAATATAGCGTGGCGGAGCTTACGCCGCTGCCGGAATATACCATCGCCTATCTTACGGGAAGCGATGGCACGCTGGTGATTCAAAACAAATGGGATACCCTCGAGGCCGATTTCAGCAAGAAGGCTGTTTCCGGCGTTGAGGAGCTGCCCGGCGCGAAGCTGCGCCTCTATGAGGTTAACCAGAGCGGCGCGCAGGTCGGCGCGGATATCGACGTTTGGACGAGCGGCACAGCCCCTCACAGGATTGGCGAGGGCAAGCTGGTGGCCGGTCACAGCTACGTTATGGAAGAGATGGATGCTCCGGCGAATTATTTGATCGCCAGCAGCATCAAATTCACCGTGAAGAAGGATGCCGCCACTGGCGCGCTCCTTCTGGAGCTGCTCAGCGCGGGTGGCACGGTGAACGGCGCGACCATTACCATGCTGGATACGCCGATTGCTACGACAAGGCTGGATGTGGAAAAGCGCTGGGAGGAATACGGCAGCGCGGCCTTCACGC
>JAVVVJ010000066.1:0-13927 GCA_036652695.1 Clostridia bacterium
ATCCGGTCATAGCCTTGCACGTATCATTTTGACGGATATCCTGCCCTACATCGCAAGCTATGTGGTGATGGCGTTCATTTTGCAGGTAAGCTCCGGTATCCTTGCAGAGGCGCAGCTATCCTTGCTGGGGCTTGGCCCCAAGACCACCGAGGTGCCTACTTTGGGGCTGATGATGAACTGGGCGATGCTGTACTCCGCACACCTGAACGGCTCATGGTGGGCTTATTTCCCCGTGATTCTGACCATCGCGGCTATCTCGTTCTCGCTGAACCTGATGAACACGGGGCTGGATCAGGTATTTAACCCCACCCTGAGAGAGTAGGAGGCACACGGATATGAGCAGAACGATGCTGGAGGTCAGAGGGCTGACAACCAAATACATCACGCGCTTCCACGAGGATGTATACGCAGTGGATCACGTGTCCCTCAAAATTGAGGAGGGTCAATCGCTTGGCATTGCGGGCGAGAGCGGGTGCGGTAAGTCCACGCTTGCGTTAAGCCTGATGGGCTACTATTTTGCGCCGCTGCACTACACCAGCGGAGATATCATCATCGATGGCAAAATCATTTCCGGCATGGATCCGGATGAGGTGCGCCGCAATGTGCTGGGCACGGAGATCGCCTATATCCCGCAGGCGGCCATGAATGCCCTCAACCCCACCCGAAAGATTGGCAAATTTGTAGAAGATGTGGTTCTCGCGCACGATCCTCAACGGGATAAAAAGGAAATTCGGGAAATGGCAAGGTCGCGTTTCGCGGAGCTGGGTCTGCCGGTGGATGCGCTTGATAAGCACGCGGTGGAGCTTTCCGGCGGCATGAAGCAGCGCGTGGTCATCGCCATTTCCACCATCCTTTCGCCTAAAGTGTTGATTGCCGATGAACCAAGCTCCGCACTGGACGTGACAAGCCAGAAAATGGTTATCAAGATGCTGCGGGAGATGATGAATAAGGGCTATATCAAGGCCATGATCTTCATTACGCACGAGCTTCCGCTGCTTTACAATGTCACCGACAATATCATGGTCATGTACGCGGGGCAGATTGTGGAGCGGGGCACCGCAAAGCAGATGGTTTTCGACCCTGTGCATCCCTATTCCCGCGGCCTAATGAAATCCATTTTGGTGCCGGAAGAGGGTACGCGCGAGAACAAGCTTTCCGCCATTCCCGGTACGCCGCCCAACCTCAAAAAGCCGCCGCAGGGCTGCCGCTTTGCGGAGCGCTGCAAATACGCGGTGCCGCAATGCCACTTTAACGCTTTGCCCATGATCGAATTCGAAGAAAACCGCGGATATCGTTGCGGGCATTCGGTGCAGCACCTCAAGGAGGTATACGCAGATGAAGAGTAATGACGAATATACCTCGATCGCCGGGCAGGAAAAGCCCCTGTGCCTAAGCGGCAAGGGCGTTACCAAGATTTTTGGCTCCGGCAGCAAGCAAAACGTCGCGGTGGATCATGTGGATTTCGAGTTTCACGAGAAGGAGCTTGTGAGTATCGTAGGGGAAAGCGGCAGCGGAAAAACCACGCTGTCCAAGATGCTGCTGGGGCTGGCGAGCATCACCGAGGGCGAGATTCTGTTTCAGGGCAAGCCCCGCGACATTTCCACCCGCCAAAAGCGGCATGAATACTGGCGCGGCATTCAAGCGATCTTTCAGGATCCGTTTTCCTCGTTTAACGTGTTTAATAAGATCGATACGGTATTGCTGGACTGCATCAACATGCGCGGCGGCAAGCACCTGCCCAAGGAAAAGAAGCTTGAAATGATGACCGAGGCATGCAGCTTTGTCAACCTAAAGTTTGCCGAGCTTACAAACAAATACCCCTTTGAGCTTTCCGGCGGGCAGATGCAGCGGCTGATGATCGCGCGTATCTTTTTACTCAAGCCAAAGATTTTGCTGGCTGATGAGCCGACTTCCATGATCGATGCGTGTTCCCGCGCAACGATTTTGGATATGCTATTGCACCTGCGCGATGAGGTTGGCATGACCATTATCTTCATCACGCACGATATCGGCTTGGCCTATTACATTTCCGATAGCGTATACATCATGGAGCATGGCAAGTTTGTGGAGTTTGGCACCGCCAACGATGTGATTTTGCACCCCAAGGCGGCGTATACCAAGCGGCTGATCAGCGATGTACCGAAGATCTACGAACCTTGGGATTTGACCACAGTATAATGGGAGGGTATGCGGATGGACATCAAAGAAACTGTTGCTCGTATGACTTTGGAGGAAAAAGCGTCGCTATGCTCGGGCGTTGATTTTTGGCATACGCAGCCCGTTGAGCGTTTGGGAATCCCATCCGTCATGCTGAGCGATGGGCCGCACGGCTTGCGCAAGCAGGCGGAGGGCGGCGATCACCTCGGCGTGAACGCTAGCGTTGAAGCCGTGTGCTTCCCCACGGCCTGCGCAAGCGCCGCAAGCTTTGATCCGGAGCTTACGCGGCAAATTGGCGAGGCCGTGGGCGATACCTGCCAGCATGAGCGGGTGAGCGTGGTGCTCGGCCCTGCCGTTAACATCAAACGGTCGCCGCTTTGCGGGCGCAATTTTGAGTACTTTAGCGAGGATCCATACCTTGCGGGCGAGATGGCGGCAGGGCTGATTGAGGGCGTGCAGAGCCGTAACATCGGCACAAGCGTAAAGCATTATGCGGCCAACAGCCAAGAGCACCGCCGCATGTCCTCGGATTCCATTGTAGAGGAGCGCACCATGCGCGAAATGTACCTGCCCGCCTTTGAAACGGCTGTGAAGCGCGCCAAGGCGTGGACGGTGATGTGCTCCTACAACCGCATCAATGGCGTTTATGCCTCCGAAAACAAGGAGTATCTCACCGATATCCTTCGCGGAGAATGGGGCTTTCCCGGCTATGTGGTGAGCGACTGGGGCGCGGTGAGCGATCGCGTAGCCGGTTTGGCGGCTGGGCTTGATTTGGAAATGCCGTCCTCCGGCGGGGAGAACGACAAGCGCATCGTGAAGGCCGTGCGCGAGGGCGAGCTGGATGAAAAGCTAGTGGATCAGGCGGTGGAACGCGTGCTGGCGATCAACCAGCGCTACCTTGCCAACGCCAAGCCGGAAACCCCTTGGAATAAAGAAAAGCAGCATGAGCTTGCACGCAAACTGGCGGCGGAGTGCATGGTGCTGCTCAAAAACGAAAAGGCGCTATTGCCCTTGCGGCAGGGGGAGCCTATTGCCGTGATTGGCAAGTTCGCGCGTCAGCCGCGCTTTCAGGGCGGCGGTAGCTCGCATATCAACTGCTTCAAGGTGACCAGCCTCATGGACGCGCTGGAGGGCGTGCCCGGCATTACCTACGCGCAGGGCTATGACACAAATGGCGAGGAGCCGGATGAACAGCTGCTTGCCGAGGCCGTGAAGGCCGCGCAGGCGGCGAAGGTAGCCGTGATTGTGGCGGGCTTGCCGGATGCGTTTGAGAGCGAGGGCTATGATCGCAAGCATCTGCGCATGCCAAAGTGTCAAGAACGGCTGATTGAGCGTGTGGCGGAGGTTAACCCCAATACCGTTGTGGTACTGTATAATGGCTCGCCCATTGAAATGCCGTGGCTGGGCAAGGTGGGGGCGGTTGTGGAGGCTTATTTGGGCGGTCAGGCCATTGGCGGCGCTACCAAGGATTTGCTCTTTGGCGACGTCAACCCCTGCGGGCGCTTGCCCGAGAGCTTCCCGCTCAAGCTGGAGCACAACCCCTCCTACCTGACGTATGGCGGCGAGAAGGATCGCGCCGTATACAGCGAGGGCGTGTTTGTTGGATACCGTTACTACGATAAGAAATGCATGGAGCTGCTCTTCCCATTTGGCTATGGCTTGAGCTATACGACCTTTGCTTACGCTAACCTCAAGCTGAGCGCCAAGCAGATCAAGGATACAGAAAGCCTTACCGTGAGCGTGGATGTGACCAACACTGGCGAGCGTGCTGGCAAGGAGGTTGTGCAGCTGTACGTGGGCGATCGGGAAAGCACCGTCTTTCGCCCGGTGCGGGAGCTGAAGGGCATCCGCAAAATCTTCCTTGCGCCGGGCGAAACCCAGAGCCTGACCTTTACGCTTGACAAGCGCGCGTTTGCCTACTGGTGCGAGCAAATACATGATTGGCATGTGGAAACCGGAGCGTTTGCCATCGAGATCGGCCACAGCAGCCGCGATATCGCCTTGAGCGCCGATGTGCTGGTGGAAAGCACGGTCGCATTGCCCGAAACCTTCACCATGGATAGCATTTTTATGGATTTGCTCAAGAATGAAAAGGCAAAGCTGGTTTTGAAGCCCCTGATGGACGCGATGATGCAGAACCTTGGCGTGGGCGTTGCAAAAAACGACGATGACGCTTCAAAGAGCGCCATATCGGCGGATATGATGCAGGCCATGATCATGTATTCGCCTTTGCGTGCCATGCTGAGCTTTGCGCCCGGTCAAGTGACGTACGATCAACTAGCGGGCATGGTGCGCCAAATGCAGGAGCTGAACGCCCGCGAATAACGGAAAAAAAGAATGCAAAACAGGCTCGCTGGCAAGCGAGCCTGTTTTGGAAAAAAGTGGCGTGCCATGAGGAGCTTCCTATAGGGCAAGCCCCTTAGACGGAGGGCTTGGGAGGCAGCGCCCGTTCCCCTTGTGCATCCGCGCGAAGCCTCTTGCTCATGCGCAGGTAGGCGGCGATGAGCATGAAGGCGGTAAGCACCCACGCAAAGGCATCGGTGAAGTAAAGCCCGCTGCGGCCAATCAAGCGCGGCATCAGCCATACACAGACAAGGCGGAGCGCCAGCTCCAAAAAACCGCTGAGCATGGGGATGAGCGCGTTGCCCATGCCCTGTATCGCCGCGCGGTACAGGCAAAGCATGTAGAGCGCCCACAGAAAGAAGGTTTCGATTCGGAGCGCCTCCACGCCGATGCGCACAATTTCCGCCCCTCCCTGCGGCACAAAAAGTAAAATGAGGGGCTTTGCAAATACAAACACCAGCACGGAGGTGAGCACCGACGCGCCCAAGCCCAGCAGCACGGCGATGCGCGTACCGGTGAGGATACGCTGGGATTCCCGCGCACCCGTGTTCTGCGCCACAAAGGTGGCAAGCGCACCCTCCAGTGCGGAGCCGATGATGTTGAGCAGGGAAAAATAGCGCCGCGCGGCGGTTACGCCCGTTACGAAGACCACGCCGCATAGGTTGATGGCCGCCTGCACCACAAGTTCGCCAATGGAGACCACCGAGAAGCTCAAAAGCGGCGGCAGGCCAAGGCGCAGCAGCTCCCGCAGAGTGGCGCGGTGCAAGCGCCATTCGCCTTTGCGGGGCGTCGCATCGTTCACGCGGCGAATGCCGCGCAGACAAAGCAGCGTCGCCAGCGCCTGCGAAAGCAGCGTCGCCAGCGCCGCGCCCTCCACGCCCATGTGGAAGGCCGCAAGAAACAAATAATCCAGCGCGATATTTACCACCGTGGAAATGACCAGCGCCACAAACGGCGTGCGGCTGTCGCCAAGGGCGCGTAGCGCCGTTGCCAGCACGTTATAAAAGCCGGAAAGCGCAAGCCCCAGCCATAGCACGCGCAGATAGGCGGCCGTGTGCTCCATCAGCTCCGTTGGGGTTTTGAGCATGTGTAAAAACGGATACAGCAGGCCAACGCCAACGCCGGTTTGCAGCAGGCTGACTGCGAGCGCGAGAAGCGTGCTCATGGCAAAGGCACGGCGGAAGCCCTCGTGATCCTTTGCGCCGAAGCGCTGCCCCAGCACCACGCCAAAGCCTTGTGTGAGGCCGATAAGCATGCTTAACGGAAACCAGTTGAGGTAGGCGGAGGAACCAATGGCCGCGAAGGCTTCTGAGCCGAGCAGCTGCCCGACAATCATGCTGTCGCACATGGTATAAAGCTGTTGAAGCATGAAGGAAAGCATCAGTGGCAGGGCGAATCGTAATAGCAGGCGGGTAGGCCTGCCCTTGGTCATATCCAGCGTCATGGTATTTCCTCCCGTATCGCAATGACAAGAGCATAAGCCATAAAACCCGGTTTGTAAAGCAAAAGATAAATGTTCGAAAGAGGCGGTGAAACCAATGAAAACCCTCAATGGAAAATGGCGTATGCGCGCAACAGATGAAAGCGCATGGCATGAGGCGCTTGTGCCAGGCTCTGTATATTATGATTTGCTGCGCGATGGCAGCATGGACGACCCCTTCTACCGCGAGAATGAGCAGGAGGCCTTCGCGCTGATGCGCAAGGATTTTGAGTACCGTCGCGAATTTGAGATCAGCGCGGGGGAGCTTGCGTCCAGCCGCGTGCTGCTGCGCTGCGAAGGGCTGGATACGCTGGCGCATGTCTATGTCAACGGCAAAGAGATCGGCTTTGCGGATAACATGCACATCACATGGGAATGGGATGTGAAGGCCGCGCTTACGGAAAGTGAAAACGAGCTTTGTATCCGCTTTGATTCGCCCATCAACTATGCGCTTGCCCAAAACGAAAAGCGCCCCTGCTGGGGTTCGACCGATGCTGTGCCCGGCTTTTCTCACCTGCGCAAGGCACATTGCATGTTTGGCTGGGATTGGGGACCCAGGCTACCGGACGCGGGCATTTGGCGCGATATTTCGCTTGTGTTTGTGGATCGCGCGCGGCTCACGGGCGCGCAGGTGTTGCAGGAGCATGCGGATGGCAAGGTGCGCCTGACGGTAACGCCGGAGATGGAGGCGGAAAAGGGCGCGGCTTGCGCGTGGACGGCGGCCGTGACCGCGCCGGATGGCGAGGAATGGACAGCTGATGAAAACGGAGTGATCGTGATTGACGAGCCGAAGCTGTGGTGGCCGTCCGGCTATGGGGAGCAGCCGCTGTATGCCGTTCGCGTGACGCTTTGGGCAGATGGGCGCGAGCAGGGTTGCTGGGAGCGCCGCATCGGCCTTCGCACCATGGCGGTATCCCGCGCGAAGGACGAATGGGGCGAGGAATTCTGCCATGTGGTGAACGGCGTGAAGGTGTTCGCCATGGGTGGGGACTACATTCCCGAGGATAATTTGCTGGGGCGCGTAACGCCTGAGCGCACGCGGCGATTGCTCAGCGATGCAAAGCTCGCCAACTTCAACACCGTGCGCGTATGGGGCGGCGGGTATTACCCGGATGATTTCTTCTTTGATATCTGCGATGAGCTGGGTCTCATGGTGTGGCAGGATTTTATGTATGCCTGCGCTTATTACGACCTGACGCCCGAATTTGAGGCTTCGATCCGCAAGGAAACCGAGCAGAACGTGAAACGCCTACGCCATCACCCATCGCTTGCGCTGCTGTGCGGCAACAACGAGATGGAGATGTTCCAAGGCGCGGGCATTCTTGCGGAAGTCCATGGCAGACCGGATGAGTTTGGCCCCAGCCGCCCCAGCCATCACGCGGATTACATTAAGATGTTTGAGTACATTATCCCCAGCATTTGCGCCGAGTGCACGCCGCAAACCTTCTACTGGCCTGCGTCGCCGTCCTCCGGCGGCTCCTTTGACGATCCAAACGCCGAAAACCGCGGCGATGTACATTACTGGGATGTATGGCATGGCGAGAAGCCCTTTACGGAATACCGCAAGTTTTATTTCCGTTACGCATCGGAATTTGGGTTTCAGAGCTTCCCCTGCCTAAAGACGGTGGAGAGCTTTACCTTGCCAGAGGAGCGCAATGTCTTTTCCCGTGTAATGGAGCGCCATCAGCGCAACGGCGCGGCAAATGGCAAGATCCTTTCCTACCTGTCGCAAACGTACCTTTATCCCTCTGGTTTTGATAACCTGCTCTACTGCTCGCAGCTTTTGCAGGCGGATGCCATTCGCTACGGTGTGGAGCATTGGCGGCGCAACCGGGGGCGTTGCATGGGCGCTATCATTTGGCAGCTGAACGATTGCTGGCCGGTGGCCTCATGGTCATCCATCGATTACGCTGGGCGCTGGAAGGCGCTGCATTATGTGGCGAAGCGCTTCTTCGCCCCTGTGCTGCTTTCGGCCTGCGAGGAGGGCGAGCTGAGCCAAAACCCCAAAATCAACGAGTTTCACCCCGAGCCGATTCGCAAAAGCGCGCGCCTCAACGTGTGCAACGAGCGCCGCGAGCCTGTGAGCGGCGTTGTGCGCTGGGCTTTGCGCGCGCCGGATGCCAGCGTGGTCAAAGAGGGCACATATGCCGTTACCGTACCCGCGCTATCCGCGCTATGGCTGGATGAGCTTGCGTTCCCGGAGGCTTCCCTCACGGGGCATTATCTGAGCTTTGCGTTGGAGGTGGAGGGGAAAAATGTGAGCCAAGGCACGGCGCTCTTTTGCGCGCCTAAGCATTTTCAGTTCAAAGACCCCTGCTTAACCGTAACGCTGGAGGGTGACGAGCTGATTGTGTGCGCCTCTGCCTTCGCCAAGCATGTGTGCATTGAAAGCGAGGATGCGGATTTGCTGCTGGAGGATAATTTCTTCGACATGAACGCAGGCGAGCGCCGCCTGAAGGTACTGCGCGGCAGTGCCGCCGAGCCGCACGCGCGGAGCGTGTATGATTTGAGGTAGGAGGCGAGGCTGAACACGATTCATGCTGCTTTTGCACAGTAGGACAAACCAAATTGGGATGGCTGTAGAAGCCGGCAAGGCAAAGAAAGGATGAAACATATGCAGGAAATGATGGATGCAATCATTAAGCCGCGTGCGGCGGCAGGGCTGGAATTGGTTCGCAAGCCGATTCCCCAACCACAGGCTGGCGAGGTACTGATCAAGATTCACAAAACGGCGATTTGCGGTACGGACGTGCATATCTACAATTGGGACAAGTGGAGCCAAAGCCACATTAATCCCCCGCTGACCATTGGGCATGAGTACGTTGGCGAGGTGGTTGCGCTAGGCGCGGGCGTTCAACGCCTGTTTATCGGCGAGCGCGTGAGCGGCGAAGGCCACCTGATCTGCGGGCAATGCCGCAACTGCCGCGCTGGCAACGGCCAGTGGTGTAAGAACGCCGTTGGCATCGGCGTGAACCGCGATGGCGCGTTTGCCGAATACCTCTGCATTCCCGCGTTCAATGTGGTGCCGGTCAGCGAGGAGCTGCCCGAGGATATCGTATCGTTCTTTGACGCATATGGCAACGCTACGCATACGGCGTTGATGTACGATGTGGTTGGCGAGGATGTGCTCATTACGGGCGCAGGGCCGATTGGCGTTATGGCGGCGGCCATCTGCCGGCAGAACGGCGCGAGGCATGTGGTTGTGACCGATGTAAACGACATGCGCTTGGAAATGGCAAAGCGGATGGGCGCGACCGCAACGGTCAACGTGCAGCAGCAGGATCTGCGGCAGGTCATGAAGGAACAGCATCTGACCGAGGGCTTCGACGTTGGCATGGAGATGAGCGGAAGCGGCGCTGCGTTTAAGCAAATGCTGGAGGCTATGCGCAATGGCGGCAAGATTGCGCTGCTGGGGCTTATCGCGGGCGAAACGCAGATTGACTGGAACGATGTCATCTTCAAGGGCTTGACGATTACAGGCATCTATGGGCGGCGCATGTTTGAAACTTGGTACAAGATGAGCGCGATGATTGAGGCGGGTCTTGACCTTTCGCCGCTGGTCACGCACCATTTCCACTATTCTGAATTTGACAAAGGCTTTGCCGCTATGAACAGCGGCAACAGCGGCAAGGTGATCTTGAACTGGCGGAAGGACTAAGAACTTTTTGATTGCAGTTGCGCGATCAAGAGAGGATGATGGTCAACATGAGCAAGCAAGTGCTTTCCTATTTTACCAAGCAGCTTGAGAACATTCGCGAAGCGGGCACCTATAAGGACGAACGCATTATCACCACGCCCCAGCGTGCCCGCATTGATACCACGCGCACCCGCGGCGTGCTCAATATGTGCGCCAATAACTACCTGGGACTGGCTGATAACGCGCAGCTGATCCAAGCAGCCAAAGATAGCTATGACGAATGGGGCTTTGGCCTGAGCAGCGTGCGCTTCATTTGCGGCACGCAGCAGATTCATAAACAGCTGGAAGCGCGGCTTTCCGCATTTCTTGGCATGGAGGACACAATCCTCTATTCCTCCTGCTTTGATGCAAACGGCGGGCTGTTTGAAACGCTCCTGACCGCTGAGGACGCCGTGATCAGCGATGAACTGAATCATGCCAGCATCATTGACGGCGTGCGCCTGTGCAAGGCAAAGCGCCTTCGCTACAAAAATAGCGATATGAGCGACCTTCGCGCCCGCTTGGAGGAAGCCAAGGACTGCCGCATCAAGCTGATCGCCACGGACGGCGTGTTCTCCATGGATGGCTTTGTGGCGAACCTCGCGGCGATTTGCGACCTTGCGGATGAGTACGGGGCGCTGGTAATGGTGGACGACAGCCACGCCGTGGGCTTTATGGGCGCGCATGGGCGCGGAACGCCGGAGCATTGCGGCGTCATGGGGCGTGTGGACATTCTGACGGGCACGTTTGGCAAGGCAATGGGCGGTGCAAGCGGTGGATATACGGCGGCTCGCAAGGAAATCGTCGATCTGCTCCGGCAATGCTCGCGCCCGTATCTGTTCAGCAACACCGTGTCGCCCGCGATTTGTGCCGCCACGCTGAAGGTGCTCGATTTGCTAGAGGCAAGCACCGAGCTTCGCGACCGCGTGCATGCAAATACCGCTTACTTCCGCGGCGAGCTTGGCAAGCTGGGTTTTGACGTGCCTGAAAGCACGCACCCCATTGTGCCGGTCATGCTCTATGACGCGCATGTGGCGCAGGCGTTTGCGGCGCGGATGCTGGAAAAGGGCGTATATGTCGTCGGCTTCTGTTACCCCGTGGTGCCGCAGGGCAAGGCGCGCATTCGCACGCAGATCAGCGCCGCGCACACCAAGGAGGATTTGGATTTTGCCATTCGGTGCTTTGCCGAGGTCAAACAGGAAATGGAGCACCAGAACTAAAGCCTTAACCCATTTCCGCGCGCGGCGCGGGGGGATAAAAAATTGCCGGGCGACGGAAAGTCGCCCGGCTTTGCTGTTTACAGTGGTAAGCCTTCAGCCCAAGGCAAGCTCCCGTTGGCCTGAACGTCTCCCCCTATCCAAGCTACGCCGCAAACTGGCTTTGATAGAGCTTCGCGTAAAAGCCGCCCTTGGCGAGCAGCTCCGCGTGCGTGCCCTGCTCCACGACGCTGCCGTGATTCATCACCAAAATGACATCCGCCGTTTGGATGGTGGATAGGCGATGCGCCACGATGAAGCTTGTGCGCCCCGCCATCAGCTTTTCAAAGGCGCGCTGAATCCGCTGTTCGGTGCGCGTATCAATGGAGGAAGTCGCCTCGTCTAAAATAAGCATTGGCGGCAGGCAGAGCATAACGCGCGTGATGCACAGCAGCTGCTTTTGCCCCTGCGATAGGCTGCCGCCGTCCTCGCTGATCGCGGTTTGGTAACCGTCCGGCAGGCGCTGGATAAAGCTGTGGGCGTGCGTGGCCTTTGCGGCGGCAATGACCTCCTCATCGGTCGCGTCCTCGCGCCCCATGACGATATTATCGCGGATGGTGCCGCTTTTGAGCCAAGTATCCTGTAGCACCATGCCGTAGCTTTGGCGTAGGCTGGCGCGCGTCACATCCGTGATGCACTGCCCGCTCAGCGTGATGCGCCCCTCGTCCACATCGTAAAAGCGCATGAGCAGGTTGATGAGCGTGGTTTTGCCACAGCCCGTGGGGCCTACAATGGCTATGCGCTGACCGCTCGCCACCTTTAGGTTGAAATGCGCAATGAGCTTTTGCTCCGGCACATAGGAGAAGCACACATCCGTGAGCGAGACCGTGCCGTCCACGTTGGCAAGCGTTAGCGGCGGCTCCCGATCCGGCGTTTCGCAGGGCTGCTCGATCAGGTCAAACACGCGGCGCGCGCAGGCGAGTGCGCCTTGCAGCTCCGTTACCACACCGGAAATCTCGTTAAAGGGCTTGGTATACTGGTTGGCATAACTCAAAAAGGCGGAAAGCTGACCGATGGTTAGACCGCCGGTGGTCATAGCCACCAGCGCGCCCACCACGCCTACGCAGGCATAGACCAGAGCGTTGACAAAGCGCGTGGAGGGCTGGGTGAGGGCAGAATAGAAGATGGCGCTCAGGCTGCACTTTGCAAGCCGCGCGTTGACCTCGTCAAAGCGCGCCTGCGTGCAGGCCTCCGTGCCAAAGGCGCGTACCACCTTTTGATTGGTCACCAGCTCGTCAATCAGGGCGGTTTGCTCGCCGCGCGTTTTGCTCTGCAAGGTGAACATGGCGTAGGTGCGCTTGGCGATGAACGCCGCCACCAGCAGGGAAAGCGGCGTGATCACCACCACCGCCGTCGCAATGATCCAGTTGACCGAATACATGAACCCCAGCGTGCCCACAATGGTCAAAATGCCGGTAAAGAGCTGTGTAAAGCCCATGAGCAGGCCGTCCGCAAACTGATCGACATCCGCGATGACGCGGCTGACGAGGTCGCCCGTGGGGTTGCGGTCTAGAAACGCGAAGGGTAACCGCTGCATATGCGCAAAGGCGTCGGAGCGGATATCGCGCACGGTGCAATAGGTCATGCGGTTGTTGCAAAGCCCCATCGCCCATTGCGCGAGCGCCGTAATGCCCACCAGCACGCCGATGAGCAACAGCCGCGGCACGATGGCCGCAAAGTTCACCGCGCCCGCGCCCAGCAGCAGATCCACCACCTGCCCGGTCACAATGGGAACATACAGCGTGGAGGCTACGGCGGTCACGCACAAAAGCAGCGAGGCAATCAGGTACGCGCGGTAGCGCCCCACGTAGCGCAGCACCGTGGAGAGGGTTTGCTTGCGATCCAGCGGGCGTTCCATTAGACCGCCTCCTTTGGGTATTGCGAGTAGTAGATTTCCTGATAGATGGGGCAATCGCGCAGGAGCGCCTCGTGCGTGCCGCTGCCGACAAGCCGCCCGTCATCCAGCACAAGGATCAGGTCGGCAAAGCGCACGGAGCTTGCGCGCTGGGAGATCACAAATACCGTGGCGGGGATGGACAGCTCGCGCAGAGCCTTGCGCAGGGCGGCGTCAGTGGCGTAATCCAGTGCGGAGGCGCTGTCATCCAGTATCAGAACCTCGGGCTGCTTGACCAGCGCGCGCGCGATGGTCAACCGCTGGCGCTGCCCGCCGGAAAGGTTACGCCCGTTCTGTTCAACCGGTTCGTCCAGCCCCAGCGCTTTGCCGCGCACCACATCGGCGGCCTGCGCGATATGAAGCGCCCGCCATAGCTCCTCGTCCGTTGCGCTTTGTTTGCCCCAGCGCAGGTTATCGCGGATCGTGCCTTGAAAAAGCACTGCCTTTTGCGGCACCACGCCGATCTTTTGCCGAAGCGCGTCAAGAGGCTGTTCCTTCACGTTTACGCCGTTCACGCGCACTTCTCCGGCGGTCGCGTCGTAAAAGCGAGGAATCAGGCTGCATAACGTGCTCTTGCCCGAGCCGGTGCCGCCAATGACGCCGATGGTCTGAGCGCGCAGGGCGGTAAAGCTTACGTCGGTCAGCGCGTCGCCGCCCGCGCCTTGGTAGCGCGCCGATACGTTGCGGAAGCATATGCACTCCGGCGTGTCCGCGCCGACGCTGGTTGGCGCTTCCGGCTCCAGCATGCTGGGCTGCTGCTGCAGCACAGTTTCAATGCGCGTTGCGCAGGCGAGCGCCTTTGTGATGGTAACAATCAGGTTGGCAAGCTTGATGAGCTCCACCAAAATTTGAGAGAGGTAGTTGACCAGCGCGACCATTGCGCCCTGCGTGAGCAAGCCGCCCTGCACCTGCCACGCGCCGTTCCATAGCAGCACGATCAGCGCTGAATTGACCAGCACATACGTCAGCGGGTTCATCAGCGCCGAGATGCGGCCTACGCCGCGCTGCATATCGCATAGGAGGCCGTTTTCGCGCTCGAAAAGCGCAATCTCATCGTTTTGCTTGTCAAAGGCGCGAAGCACGCGCACGCCGGTCAGGTTTTCGCGCGTGTGCAGAAGCAC
>JAVVVJ010000067.1:0-13561 GCA_036652695.1 Clostridia bacterium
GCTAAAACGCAAGCATCTATGGCATCTTTTGCCCGTGGCCTGCGTTGCATTTTAGGCTTAGATTAGTATCAAAAGGCAATATGGACATTCCAAACCATCTCTCCCAGAATGCTGTCCGGTGACACGCGCCACGGATCAACGCTGTTTTCCGGATTGTCGCCCTTGGTTGCGTACATCAGCCGCTCCTGCCCATTTTCATTCTTTTCAAAAACAACGTCAACAATGCGATGCGTGATGACCGCCGTTTCATGCGTGTAGGTAATCACAGTGCCTACCGGAAGCGTAGCGGGGTTTTCCGGCACATGCGTTAAAATAAATGAGCCGATAGGAAGCGTGGGAATCATGCTGCCAGTTTCCACCTGAAAAATGCGGTAGCCAAAAAGCTGCGCATATCCACCCTCTAGCCGGGTCTTGACCAGCGACGCCAGCGTGAACACCAGCATCAAAACAATCATGCTGGAAATTGTAGAGCCAATGATGCGCCGCACGGACCATTTTTTCTTGACGCGCCCGTTTTTGCTTTTGTTGGCCTTGGTATCTTCCAGCAGCTGCTCTACCTGTTCGCGGGATGTTGGTTGATAGTTTTGCATGATCCATCCGCCTTTCACAGCATGCTCTTGATTTCCTAACTTGTGGTATTGTACCGCATGCGGTTCGATGCTGTCAAGGAAAGCGAAGGCGCAGCTGCCAGCGTTACGAAGGTAGGGGCGATTTTGAAGGTTTTGCGAAGAGTATGTTGAAACAATCAAAGGGATGAGACAAATGCAACGATACAGCAAAGACAATTGATCTTTGTTGATAGGTGGAGGTATTGTACGTGAGCCTGAAGTTCAAGAAAATAAGCGATTTTAACAGAGGAATCTTACATCGACTATTGGCAGATGCCTATTCCTTTGATGAAAGATGCGGCGAATGCTGGGAACCCGATTGGAGGGACTTTGATAACTTTTTCTTTGATCATATAGCAATCGCTGACCAATGTGGTTTGATTACAACGCTGAATGACGAGCCAATTGGGCATATTTCATGGGATCCAAGGCACGCGCCTGAATATATAGAAATTGGACATAATTGTATTGCTACCAAATACAAAGGAAACGGGTATGGAAAAATACAATTAAGCGAAGCGCTCCATAGAATTCAGCAATATGAAGGCTTGAAAAAGATTGTGGTAACAACGAATGGACTCATGATTCCCGCACAGCGGAATTATGAAAGCGTTGGATTTAAGCTTGTTCAAAGAAGAAAGAATGTAGGGATCGCTGCTTTTTCGGGCGAAACCATTGATTATGAAATCGTACTTTGCGCGTGCATTCATAATGAACACGAAAACTCGTAGGTGACGTTCTTGATGGATGTCCTTCGCAAAAAGAAGATGCTGACCAATGCAACAAAGCCTAAAGAATGCGGAGATTGACCATGAGGGTCTTAAAAGAATCATTAAGTACCTGTCTCATACATAAAAGTCAATAAAAAAAGCAAAGATATTGCAATGCACCGCAATTGCGTGTATACTGGCAATAGGAACATCAAAGACAGCAACATAGGAGGATGATCAAAATGCCACGTGGAATCAAAGGTTCTGGAAAGCAAAAGGTTGCCAAGGTTCAAAAGCCTATTGTGGTCGAAAAGACGCGCAAACCCTATCCCAGCCGTGAAGAGCGCATTGTGATGGCCGATCAGCAAATTGCTCGCTTAACCAAGCTTAACCAAGAACGTCAAGTGCTAGTGGATAAGACGGAGGCAGTGCTTGCGGGGCGTAAAGAAGCGCTTGCCAAGAGCGCTGCGGCCATCGAAAAGGCCATTGCTCGCAAAGAGCGGCTTTCGCAAAACCCGGAAGCAAAGATCACTGTGCGTACCAGCAAAAAAGCCGAAAAGGCGCAGCTAAACGAACTCATGGCGGCGGTGAAGGCATCCGGCAAAAGCGTGGAGGAATTCCTTTCTGCAATTAAGGAGAGCGCCGATACAGAGGCATGAGCTAGCTATAGATGCAAGCAGATAAACAAACGATCCACCACGGACTCTCAAGCAAAATGCTGAGGGTTCGAGGTGGATCGTTTATTCGTGCGTATGGAGGACGAGCCTACATGGTCAATTGGGAATGCGCAAGGCGATTGAAGAAGCCAGCTTTTGATTCGTCACAGCCCGCATACCTGCCTTATCGCTTGCAGCGGCTTTCGCCGGTGAGGCCAAGCGCTTTGAACAGTTCGACAATCGCGAGCGGAGCGATGGATAACCCGGCAACGATCAGCCATTGCACACCCGTGAGCGCGGCAACTTCGAAGATGCCCGTGAGGAACGGCACCAGCAGCACGCATAGCTGCAAGGCAAGCCCCGCAAAGAGGGAGGGGAACATCCATTTGTTCATCTTGCCACGCGCGAAAGCCGAACGCGTATTGCTGCGCAGGTTGAAGGCGTGGATGAGCTGAGAGAATGCAAGCGTCGCAAAGGCCATGGTGTGTCCGGTTTCAGGGCTGATGCGGCTACCTACCATAAACGCGCATAGCGAGAGCGCGGCAACCATGATGCCCTGATAGATGACGCGGAATAGGAACGGCTTGGAAAAGAGCGGACCCTTGGGGTCGCGCGGCGGGTAATCCATCACATCGGGCTCGCCCGGCTCCATGCCCAGCGCAAGCGCAGGCAGCGTATCGGTGATCAGGTTGACCCATAGAATGTGGATGGGCAATAGGGGAGAACCCCAGTTAAAGACCGTCGCAAGGAAAATCAGCAGCACTTCGCCAAGGTTGGAGCTTAACAAAAACTGAATCGCCTTGAGAATGTTGGCGTAGATGGTGCGCCCCTGCGCTACAGCGCCCACGATGGTGGCAAAGTTGTCATCCGTCAAAATCATGGCGGAAGCCTCTTTGCTTACTTCGGTGCCGGTGATGCCCATAGCGATGCCGATATCGGCACGCTTGAGGGCGGGCGCGTCGTTGACGCCATCGCCCGTCATGGCCACTACGTCACCGTAGCTCTGCCACGCCTTCACGATGCGCACCTTGTGCTCGGGCGATACGCGGGCATAGACGGCGATGTTGCGCACCTCTTCATGCAGGCGAGCGTCGTCCATATGCTCCAGCTCCTGCCCGGTAACCACGCGGTCACCCTTGGACAGAATCCCCAGCTCCTTGGCGATTGCGCTCGCGGTTACCTTGTGGTCGCCCGTAATCATGACGGGCTTGATGCCGGCACGCTTGCACTGCTCCACAGCGTCACGCGCGGTGGCACGCGGGGGATCAATCATGCCAACCATGCCAACAAAGATCAAATCGCTTTCATAAAGGGTGCGGTCGCCCGATGCGGCTAGCACATCCGCCTCGCCAATCGCGAAGGCGAGCACGCGAAGCGCGGAGGTAGCCATTTCGGTGGCGGCGGCTTGCAGCCGATCCTGATCTGCCTCAGTCAAAGAACGAACGACGCCGTTTTCCCGGACGCGCGTGCATAGCGTGAGCACCTCGTCCAACCCGCCCTTGGTGCAGGTAAAATAGCCGTTTTCGCTCGCGTGTACGGTGGTCATGCGCTTCACGTCGCTGTCAAAGGGCAGCTCATCAGCGCGAGGTGTGGCGGCATCCATAGCGGCCTTGGGGAAACCCTTGAGCTCCGCATAATCCAAAAGCGCGGTTTCGGTGGGATCGCCCGCATAGATGGCCTCGCCAGCGTCGTTGGTGCTGGGTTGACCGTCGTTGCATAGGGTAAGGGCGCGTGCAAACTCCTCCGAAAGCACCGCGTCGGGGCTGTCTACCACCGCGAAAGGCTCGCAGGTGGCTACAACGGTCATGCGGTTCATGGTGAGCGTGCCCGTCTTATCCGAGCAAATCACGGTTGCGCTGCCAAGCGTTTCCACGGCGGGCAGGCGGCGAATGATGGCGTTTTGCGCAATCATCTGCTGCACGCCAATTGCCAGCACGATGGTTACAATCGCCAGCAAGCCTTCGGGAATGGCCGCGACCGCAAGGCTAATCGCCGTCATGAACATGCCGCCCGCATCGTGGCCATACAGCACGCCTACCAAAAACACCACCGCGCATACGCCTACACACAGCACGGCCAGCTTCTTGCCAAGCTCTGCCATGCGCCGCTGTAGCGGCGTTTCCACGCCTTCCTCACTGGAAAGCATGCCTGCGATTGCGCCAAGCTGGGTTTGCATGCCCGCTTCTGTTACCACGCCCTCGCCACGCCCATAGGTGACCAGGCTGCCGGAAAAAACGAGGTTCTTGCGGTCGCCTACCGGCACGTCTTCGCCATCTTTGGGAAAAATGACGTCGGTTTGCTTTTCAACCGCCTCGCTCTCCCCGGTGAGCGCGCTTTCATTTACCTTCAGGTTGGCGCATACGGTGAGGCGCATATCGGCGGATACATAATCGCCCGCTTCCAAAATCACCACATCGCCCACCACAAGCTCTGCCGCAGGCACGGTCAGCATTTGTCCGCCGCGCCGCACCTTTGCGTGTGGGGAGGACATTTTCTTGAGCGCCTCCAAGGATTTTTCCGCCCGGTTTTCCTGAATCACGCCTAGCAGCGCGTTTAAGAGCACCACGAACAGGATAATGGCCGCGTCCACCCATTCGCCCAGCAAAATGCCGGAAACCAGCGCCGCCACAATCAGCACAATGACCATGACGTCCTTGAATTGCTCCAAATACATCCGCCATATGCTTTTGCGCTTGCCTTGCTTCAATTCGTTTTTACCGTTGCGTTCCAGCCGCGCGGCTGCTTCTTGCGCGCTCAGACCGCTTTGAATGTTGGTATCCAGCGCTTCGGACACCTGCGGAAGTTCCTGCTTGAACCAGTCCATTCTTCATCTTCCCTTCCAAATGCCTTGCCAAGTTTCATTTGTGTCGGATAGTAGCTTACCATAAAAGAGCGGGCAAAGATTGTCTTTTTGCCCCAATACTGCCCGGGGCGGCGTTCAAACATACAATATGCCAACCCAAAGCGCATCAATAGAGCATGGGGTAGAAAAGTCCCGGCCAATAGATTTTGCCCGAAAAGCCCGCAAAGGCAGCGCCAGCTACAAAAAAGCGCACGCCGCTGATGGCTTCATCCGCACAGAGGGTGTTCACCAGCGCGTAGGCCAGCATCCGATCCTGCTGCTCGGTCATTTCGGCGCCGATTTCGGCAAACGCGGGCGTGAGGTTTACCAGTAGCGTATGATCCGCCAGCGCCAAGCCAAGAATGTCCGCATCCGTAAACGCGCCCAGCGGCATGGGGGAGATAAGCCCGATTTTGCTGTCGCACGCCTGCGGCCCCTTGGTAAGCTCCAGCAGCAAAGCGCGCGGGCTGCGTTGATGAGCATAGGGGATGGGGCGGCGCACACTGACTAGCTTGCCGCCATCGGCGCTCATAAAATACAGCGTGCAGTCGTTATAGAGCAGCGAAGAAAAATCCGCTCGGCGCTGCACATCGCGCCCAAAGACCACGGAGCTTTGAAAATCGTCCGTTAGCATCAAGGTGCTTACAGGGCTATCGCCGATGCTTACGCTGATGCCCGCCGTGTTAGGGAAAAAGGTGCATAGCGTATAGCAGATGGAGGCCATGCTTCGCGCACGGGTGAGGCCGTAGCCTTCCAGCATGTCATCCAGCGTATAGGCGAAGCGCAAAGTGATTACCTGCCCGCCGCTTTCCTGCGAGTAGGCGAGGGTTGGCTTTTCCGTCAAAAGGTCGGCAAGCAGCGGCAGTGCGGGGGAGTCGATGCTGTGCTGCGGGCCTGCCGCCAGCTCCCGCAGCACAACGGTTACCATGTCCCCCAGCGCTTGGCTGGCAAAGGAGCAGGTACGCACCTCGCTTACCACGCCGTAGGTGTGCCGAAGTGGAAAGTAGAGCGTTACGTTTGCGGCAAGCTGCTTTTCAGCGGCGCTTTCGCTCGCCTCCACGCGCCTGGCGAGCTGCTGCTCGTATACGGCGGCCATATCCTGCCCGGCGCTTCGCGTGAACGCGCCCATGGGCAAAGTGTTTGCAATGTCAAGGCCCACAGGCTTATCCACGACCAACACGTTTACGTAGTTGATATCCGCAAGCTCCGTAAGCGTGTTGGTAATCGCTTGGCATGCGATATAGAATGCGCGGCGATCCAGCTGCAGAGCGGATGCGGCGAGGTTTACGGTTGCTACATCGCTGCTTACCTCCACAGGATTGACGCCGTAGAGCGAAAGCCGGACGCTTCCACCCAAAGCGCTGGCAACGCCGTTGCCCGCATAGTTGAGCAGTGCGCGCGCAAGGCTTTCCGCGTGAGGCCGCGCGGCAGAAAAGGCGACTGGCACATTCACGGCCACCAACCGCGTGCCATCGTGCCGGGGCAGGTACAGTGATGCGTTGGATGTGAATTCCAGCGCCGCGTCTCCAATGGGCGCGACCGCATCGGAGGAGGCGGGGGGCAACGTAATTTGAGGCGCATCGCTGGTGACGAAAGGAACGCCGTCACTCGTGCATGCGCAGAGCGACGCGCATAACACGCAAAGCAGCAGTGCGAGTACCATACGTTTTCCATACATATGCGTTCTCCTCCTTTCCTAGCGCAGCATCAGACCTGCAAGCGCTTGATAGGTGACCTTCCATACCCCGTTTTCCCGTATGAGCTGCAATGGGTAACGGATGGGCAGCGCGCCTTGCGCCTCGCTGCTTAACGAGAGCTGCACGGTTGTTACGGCGTTTGCGCCATCAATGGCTACGCTGCCGCCGGTCGCGCTGTATTCGCCAAGCGCGGGCGCAACGTCCAGCGCCTCGGCAAAGCGATCATAGACTGGGCGGGACTGTGCGCCGTCATAGCTGGCGGTCAAGCTGTACAAGACGTCAAAGTCGCGCTCTTGCCACGCGCGAAGCAGGCACAGCGCGGTATTTTGAGGAGTCAGCAACAGGCTTTCATCCCGCGTGAGCGGGTCGCTTACGCCCCCGTCACCGTTCAAAAAATAGCTGTTATTCAGGCGAAGGCTGGTTTGCGCGCCGTTGTCGCGGCTCACCATCACTTGCACATTCGTATAGGGATAGCTTTCCGTTAGGGAAGCCACTAAGCTTTGCATGGCAAGCTTGCGTTGCAGAGGCAGCCGCGAGATGGCCTCTGCGGCCGCGTCGCCGCGCGGCGGTTCGTTCAGCAGAGCCGCGTTAAAGGTAACAAACAGCACCCCATCCCGTGCGGTGACGTCTTCCACCTGTACGTTTTCTGGAAATAGGCGCACAAGCTCTAGGTGCCCGGCGGTTGGTCCTTCCAGTAGCGCGCGCACAATGGCAAGCTCGTTGCTCTCATCGCGCCGCACGGTGAGCACGCGGGTTTCACTTGCGAGCATCGGTAGATCCAGATAGCCAAAATAGAGCGTTGCCGTTTGCTGATCCGTGTTGCTGTCAGAAGCGGACGCGGCGTGCAGCTCCATGGAAAGGCCGGGCACGTTGGTTGCCTCGGCTCTGACGAGCGGGTTGGAGGCCGCGGTGCAGCCGCATTGCAACAGCAGCAGCAAGCCCAGCAGCAGTCCCAGCGAAAAGCGTTTCATGAGCGACCTCCTTATCCCTGATGAATGGGAAGCTCCACGGTGAAGGTGGCGCCATGCCCTTCTTCACTGTCCACCGATATGGTTCCGCCGTGCATGAGCACCATTTGGTGTACAATGCTCAGGCCTAGGCCGGTGCCGCCGGTATCACGGCTACGTGCCTTATCCACGCGGTAGAAACGGTCAAAGATATGGGATTGATCTTCCTTTGGGATGCCTGGGCCGTTATCTGCTACGGTGAGGATCGCATCCCGCCCGGAGCGGATCAGGCGCACACGAATCACACCGCCGTCCTGTGTGTATTTGACGGCGTTATCCATCAGGTTAAACACCACCTGCGTGAGCTTGGCGCAATCGGCGTACATCTCGCATTTGTCGTTGATTTGCAGCTTGATTTCCTGCTTGCGCGTGGCTGCCACAAGCTTCATCTTGGCTGCGGTTTCATCTACGACCTGTGCAAGGCTGAAGGTGGTTCGGTTTAAGCGCATGGTTTTGGAATCCATGCTGACCAGCGTAAGCAGGTCGTTGATGATCAGGTTCAGCCGATCGATTTCCTTGTTGATATCGGTCAAAAATTCCGTGCGCACCTCGACATCCATTTCTGGCTGGTAGATGATGTTTTCCAGCAGTATCTTCATGGTGGACAGCGGGGTTTTCAGCTCATGGCTGGCATTTGATACAAACTGGTTGCGGCTCTTATCCAACATTTCGAGCTTTTCGGACATGGTGTTGAAGGTCTCCGAAAGCCTGCGCAATTCGCCGCTGCCTTTGACTGGCACGCGAACGGAAAAATCACCCCGCCCCATGCGCTGAATGCTTCGCGTGAGCGAGGCGATGGGTTTTGTGATGACGCGAGAGAAGAACATCGCAATCACGAGCGCTACCGTTGCCGCGATAAAAAAGTACATGACCATTTGATCCTGCAAGGCAAAGAGCCGCTGCATCATGGTTTGAATGGGGGAGGAATAAAGCAACACGCCCACCGTTTTACCAGCGGAGGTCAGTGCGGAGGTACAATATGCTACCCAATTCGCGTTTTGATCGTAGGGACGCAAAAAGCGCAGCACGCTATAAGCCGCGCTGCTGTCCGACAGCCGGTGAACGCCGTAATCCGCTGTTTTGCCCATTGCGAGGATGCTCGCCACCTCTGGCAGCTCCATGCGTGAGCCGTTCAGCTCCGAAAAGCTGTCTGCCTGCACCTTCCCGTTCGCATCCAGCACCATGAGCCTGCCGCCAAGCTCGCCGCCCACCGCCATGAGCGTGCGCTGTAGCTCGCTCATCTGCGCGGTGGAAAACAGCGGCGCAACCTCAACGGCAAGCTGGTCGGCACGCGCACGATCCTGCTGCATACGGTCGTCAAACAAATAATCGCCCACCAGCCCGATGAGGGATGTCGCTACTGCATAGTAGCTTACCCCCACAATGAGCAGGAAGGCGAGTAGAATTTTCCAGCGTATGGAGGTAAAAGGGTTGTTAATCCTTATCGGTGAAATAGTAACCCACTCCCCACTTCGTGAAGATGAATTCCGGTTGGGCAGGATTGCGTTCGATCTTCTCGCGAAGCCGGCGGATGTGTACGTCCACGGTGCGCGCATCGCCGGTATAATCGTATTTCCAAACGGTTTCCAGCAGGGATTCACGGCTAAAGACCTTGCCGCGGTTGTTGATAAACACCTGTAGCAGGTCAAACTCCTTGGCAGTGAGACGAACCTCTTTGCCGCCTAAGGTTACGGAGCGGTTGACGGAGTTGATTTCCATATCATGTACGCGAATCACCTTGCGCGTATCCGCTTGCGCGCCGCCGGAGGCACGGCGCATAATGGTTTTGATGCGTGCCTTGACCTCCAAAATGTTGAATGGCTTGGTCATGTAATCATCTGCGCCGTATTCCAGCCCCAGAATCTTGTCAATTTGTTCGCCCTTTGCGGTAAGCATAATGATGGGAACGTTGCTGTGCTCGCGGATGCGCTGGCAAACAGTAATGCCATCCACCTTGGGCAGCATCACATCCAGCAAAATAAAATCATAATGACCAGCAAAAAACTTGGAAAGTGCCTCGTCGCCATCGGCGGCAGAATCTGTTTCAAAACCCTCTTGTTCAAGCGTATATTTCAATCCCTTAACAATAAGGGGTTCATCATCAACAAGGAGAATGCGCTTTGCCATGTGCTTTTTCCTTTCTTGTGGCCTTGCGTTAAGCGCTCAGCCTGATGTCAACCATATTTACATTGTAAAACAAAATGTGAAAAAAAGCAAGAGTTATTGAAACAAAAATTTCACAATTATGTCGAAAAAGAGTTACGATTACAGAGCATTCAAAAAACGTTGGGAGGCAATATGCCTCTCAACGTTTGCGCTATATGCCCTTACAAAGCGCATGTTCTTCCAAATCGATACGGGTTTCGCATGGGTCAAGCTTACCGCATTCCCTTGCTTTATCCCTTATAGCCGGAAGGGTTCTGCGTCTGCCAGCGCCACGAATCGCGGCACATGTCATCAAGCGTTTTTTCGGTCTGCCAGCCAAGAAGCGCCTTCGCCTTGCCGGGGTTGGCAAAGCAGCGAGCCACATCGCCGGGGCGGCGGGGAGATAGGACATACGGAATGCGGATGCCATTTACACGCTCAAAGGTTTTAACAAGATCCAACACGCTGTAGCCAATGCCGGTACCAAGGTTGATGATCTCGCAGCCCGTATGCGTGGAAAGATAATGGCAGGCCGCCGCATGCCCGCGTGCGAGGTCAACCACGTGGATATAATCGCGCACGCCCGTGCCATCCGGGGTGGCATAGTCGTTGCCAAAGACGCTCAGCTGCTTGAGCTTTCCACTGGCAACCTGCGTAATGTAGGGCATGAGGTTGTTGGGAATGCCAACGGGATCCTCGCCGATGAGGCCGCTCTCGTGCGCGCCGATGGGGTTAAAGTAGCGCAGGAGCGCCACGGACATATCAGGGTTGGCAAAGGCAATGTCCTTGAGGATCTGCTCGATCATGTACTTTGTCCAGCCATAGGGATTGGTGCAGCCGCTGCAATGCATGGTCTCCACAAGGGGCATATCATCCGACATGCCATATACGGTAGCGGACGAGCTGAATACAAGGCGCTTTACGCCGTGCTTGCGCATGCACTCGCACAGGGTCAAGGTAGAATCAAGATTATTGCGGTAGTATTCGAGGGGCTTGCCGACGCTCTCGCCCACGGCCTTGTAGCCGGCAAAATGAATGACGGCATCAAAGGCATAGGCCTCAAAAACCTTATCAAGCGCGGCAAAATCGCACACATCCACGTCATGGCAGATCACAGGCTTTCCTGTAATGGTTTGAAGCCGATCCAGCACCTTGGGGCTGGC
This sequence comes from Clostridia bacterium, assembly GCA_036652695.1. Classification (GTDB taxonomy): domain Bacteria; phylum Bacillota; class Clostridia; order Christensenellales; family Aristaeellaceae; genus Limiplasma. The sequence continues at coordinate 10,829 of JAVVVJ010000067.1, forward strand.
ATTGTAATAGTTGTCCACAATAATCGGCTCGTGACCAGCCTTTATCAGCTCCACATAGGTGTGGGAGCCAATAAAGCCCGCACCACCCGTCAAAAGGATTTTCATACGCATTCCCTCCTTGCTCCGCAATTTTTAGAACAGCTTTTCAGGGTACACCTTCGCCTCGTGCATTTGCTTAAGCTCCGCTTGTACGTAGGGCTTATCCTCCTGATAGGTAACGCCAAACCAAACCGCATCGGTGGAGAGCATGTCCACCTTGAGGCCGTCCTCGTGCATGAGCTGATCGACCAGCACGGGCAGCACATATTCAGCCTTTAGCTCCGTGGCGGAAAGGGAATGAAGGAAGCTGACAAAGCGCTCCTCCGCCTTTTCAAACAGCCATGGTGTAAAGCCGAAGAAGTTCATGCTCACAAGGCTGTTGGGGTTGAGAACCACGCCGTTGGGATCCTTTTCGGTATCGCGGATCGTGCCATCCGGGAAGGGCTGAATCTTGTAAGTTTCGGTGACGGAGGTCAGCTGATTGTGAGCATCCACCGCGCAGACGCCGCGCGTTACATGGCCGTGCTCGCTCACGGTGTTTTTCAGATAGTAGCCCACCATGCAAGCCTGCTTTTCGGGGGCGAGCTTGTCCAGATGATCCACCATGGTTTTGAAGGCGGAGGTGCCATAGTAGTCATCGGCGTTGAGCACGGCAAACGGCTCATGGATCAGGTCCTTCGCAGCCAAAATGGCCTGCACGGTGCCCAACGGCTTTACGCGCTCAGCGGGAATGGAGCAGCCTGCGGGTAGCTTGCCAAGCTCCTGAAAGGCGTATTCCACCTTCACCTTGCTCTTGACCACATCGCCTACCAGCTCGCGGAAACGCGCCTCAAAATCATGCTTGATGATGAAAACAACCTTGGTAAAGCCGGCCTTGACCGCATCATAAATAGAGTAGAGCATCAAAACCTCGTTGTGCGGGCCCATACCGTCGATCTGCTTGTTGCCGCCATAGCGGGAACCCATGCCGGCCGCCATAATCAAAAGGGTTTTGTCCATCTTTCCTCTTCCTTTCCATTGTCTATCTATCTAACTCCCCCGCGCCGGGGTAGGATAGCATGCTAAAGCGCCGCGCGCAACGGATCTCGCGGCTTCTCGCCCTCGTCAGCTTTGCTGCTTGCGCTCTGCGCTACCGCTGTGCTTTGCGCCACGGAGGTGGGGGAAGGTTTGGCGTTCACGCGCATTTTAGGGCATTTGACGTGTTTATCACCAAAGCCCTCTGTGCTATCGCGCCGAAAAAAGATTGTCAGCGTGCGCAGCAGCAGCTTGCAGTCGTAAGCGAGGTTGAAGTTTTCGATATATAGCAGGTCAAGGATCGCCTTATCCTTGGGGGTGGTGTTGTATTTGCCTTCGATCTGCGCAAGGCCGGTGAGGCCTGCCTTCATCTGCTGGCGATAGCGAAACTCAGGTACTTCCCGCGTGTATTTGTCCACGTTTTCCAGCATTTCCGGTCTGGGCCCCACAAGGCTCATGTCGCCGCGCAGCACGTTCCACAGCTGGGGAAGCTCATCAATGCGGTATTTGCGCAAGAAACGTCCGATTGGTGTGACACGCGCATCGTTTTTTTGTGCGGAAAGGGTGTTTTCCTCATCACGCGCGTCGCAGTACATGGTGCGGAATTTGATGATTTCAAACACCTTGCCATTGATTGTAGCGCGCTTTTGCCGAAAGAGCACGGAACCGTTGTGCGAGCATTGCAGCACAACGGCGGTTGCCAGCATCACTGGGCTTGCCAAAACCAGCCCCGCAATGCTAAAGAGGATATCCGCCATGCGCTTGGCAACAAGCTGGACAAGCGTAGGCTCCACGCGGTGAATATAAAGGAACGGCATATCATCCAGAATGTTTTCCTGCGCAGTGGAAACAACCACGTCCTCCAGCTCCGCCTGCAAATAGATGGCTTTATTGTACTTGTAGCAAAAAGTTTGAAGCTGCGCTTCCTCCGTATCCGGGATGCCCGCCAGAAACACCACGTCATGCTGCAAAATGCAGCGCTTCACATCCGGGCAATCAAAATGCACCACCTCGCAGAGGCGGTATTTTTGGGGGAAGGTTTCAAGCTTTACGGCTACATGCTCCGCCAGCTCCTGCGATGAGGTAATGATCACGCAGCGCTGTGGCGGATTGATGCGAAAATAGGAATGATACCCGATGGATACAAAAAAGTAGATCAGCCCGATCTGAAGCACCATCGCGCCAATCAGGAGCATCAGGTCCTCGCCGCCAAGAATCAGGTGATCATTTGCATCCGGGTTCGCGGGGTTAACGTTCATGATTTGCAGCAGCAGATAGGTTACCACATCCGTAAAAAGCGTGGCCAACGAAATGTTAGCAAAAACAGAGCGCATTTTTTTTACGCCGATATCAAAGCCGCCATAGACGATGCTCAGGATGCACAACACCACCGCAAAGGTCGCCATAGTGGAGGCAGCGGTACGGCTTACGTTTAGGATCGCCGCGTTGGTAATGGACAGCATGCCGAAAAACGAAAGAAAAAGGAAAATATACAGCAGCATTTGAAGGGAAAGCTTCATCAGCTGTGTAGCGTAAAACCTTGTGTTGCGCATAGTTGCCTCCGTGCCTGCCTCGTTTCGCGCCACGTAGCGTGAAGCCGAACGCGCAGGCGTCTGCATGCTTACATAGCGATATTAGAATAGCACGGCAAGGGAGGAGTGTCAAGCGTGGCGAATTTTT
>JAVVVJ010000068.1:0-13409 GCA_036652695.1 Clostridia bacterium
CCTCGCTGTAATAGGTGGTGTCCAGCAGGTGATCGCCGGCGATGGTGAGGGGATAACCGCCAAACAGCACCCCGGTCACCTGCCCGGCTTGGTGCACCGGAACGGCAACGATAATGCTCTCCTCGTTGCTGGTGAAAAGCGTCAGTGGTTCGCTGACATCCGGGATGCCGCTCATCGCCTTTTGAAAATAATCCCGATGGGACACGTCAAGGATAGAACCATCGTTTGAGAGGCTTAAGCCATCGGTGCGGGCAACCGCCATTTTGGTAAAGCCGCCCTCCTCCACCGCGTTTTGCAAAACGTCCATCACTTCCTCGGGGGAGGAGCTATGGGCAGACGACATGTGACCCGCCATCATATTCATGGTTACAATGGTAGCATCAATACGGTCGTTAAACACCTTGTTGTAGGTTTTGGATACCTCGGAGAGCGTCCGATAGGTTTCTGCCGTCAAAGCGTGCTGCACCTGAAGGGAAAAGTCGATCATAATCACCACGGTGAGGGCGCAAAGAGCCACGGCGCAAGCGACCGTTGCTGCAAATTTTCGGTATTTCATCGGCGGGTTCCCCCTCTTTTCTCATCCGTAGAAAAAACGCTTCCAGTTTCAGTATACAACCTTATCAAGAAGAGCGCAATTGGAGGGAGCTTTTTCATAAATGACGCAAAGCACATTTCCGTAGCTTTCCACACGCAAAAGCTCCCGATAGCCCTCGGGGGCGGGCACGCCATAAATTTTCGCGTAGGTTGTGTTGCTAAATAGATAGGGCGCGTCCGCACTTTCAAGGATGGCGAGGGCTTGCCGCTCGTCCGCACGCATCACGGAATGCGCGTACTTTATGCCAAGCCAGCTCATATCTTCCCGCGCACCAAGCACCAGCGGCAGCGATTGATTGCGCTGGGCGGTTAACAGCGCGCGCATGGCGTTTTGGGTGCTCACGTTCCAGTAATCAAGCTCCATATCCGTTTGCGCGCCTTTGCGGGCGAGGGCGTTATAATAGCCGTACTGATAGGGCTGGTTGAGCGCGATGCCCACTGCCGAAAGGGTGAAACATAGGCAGAGCGCGCCCGCACCCAAGCGCCGCCAGAGGGGGCGCTTCAAGCGCTTGAGCGCGCATGCCAGCGCTTGCGTACCGTGCGCGCTCAGGAGCGCAACGCCAGCGTAGATAAAATAGAAATGCCGCCAGCCGTTATAGACAAGCGTTCGCGTGAGCATGGCAAAGCCAAGGGGAATCAGCCAGCAGAGCGTGGCCGCGAGCAGGATCAGCGCGGCGGGGTCGCCAAGCGCGCGGCTGCGGGCGAGCATCCAGCGCCGGATGGCTGAGAGCTGCCCGGCGATGGCAAGCAGCGGCACATAGAGCGGTAGCGTCACAAGCATCATGTAGGGCAGGTAATAGCGCGGCAGCGGGTTGACGGCATGGTCAAAAAGCATGCCGCGAAAAAGCACCACGCCGGGCCAGCGCGTAAAGCCGGAGGCGTTGAGCAGCAGATAGTGCAGGTAGCCCGGAGCGTCGCCCCACAAGGCGGGCGTGAGCAGCGCGTAGCAAGCCGCATAGCCGCCAAGCGTACATGCCGCCACGCCAACGACCCGGCGGCTCCACTCGCGCCGCGCGGTCAATAGGACGATGGCACAAAGGCCGATCACACCCCAAACAAATGCGCCTACGATTTTGGTGTTTGTCGCCATTGCGCCAAAGAACGAAAATAGCAGCCCGCGCCCAACCGTGAGTTGCCGCAAGAACCGCGCGCCTGCCCAAAGCGTGAGCAGCGAGAGCGACAGGAGCAGGATGTCCTTGTTGTTATAATGCCCCTCCGCAAAGAAACGCGGGCAGAGGTACAGGAGCAGCGCGCCTGCACAGGCGAGTGGGCGGCTCAAACCCGTTTCCCGGCAAAGGCCGTATAGCGCCAGCACCCCCGCCATAAACCAGAGCCAAGTATAGCCGTGCCATAGCAGGCTGAGCAGATCGGGCGCTGACTCGGCAAGCGGCAAAAGGCTGGCGATGGGGTAATAGGCGCATTGCCCGTGATCGCGCTCAATGCTTTGGGAAATGCGCTGCACGCCCAAACGGTCGTAATAGCGCACGGCTTCGCTTTGCTCGCCAAGGAAACGATAGGCGTATTCCTTCATGTTCTCGCGAAGAATCACCTGCTCGGAAAGCTCATCGCAGGGAATGCCATAGGGGGCGGTAGCCAATAGCCCGATCAGCGCTAGCGCGAGGAAGAAAAGCGCAACCATGAGCCGCGATTGCTTTTGGGAAAGACCGGTCATTGCAGACCCTCCTTGTTCGCCGGAGCGGCGGTATCTTCATAAACGGCGCAAAGCTCCTCGCCATAGGCGGATAGGGATACGGTCTTGCGCATGGAGGCCGTAGGCGCAAAGCTTGCGTAGGGCGCGTAATTCGTATTGGAAAGCACGTAGCGCACGCCGGGTTGATCCCAGCCAGCAACGGTAAAGCGCTCCGCAACCTCGCTAGGCATGGCAAAGAGCGTGCGCTTTAGCCCTACCTCGGTAAAATAATCTGAGCCGCGAATGGGGAGAGGCTCGTTTGGAACCTGAGCCGCAAGCTGGTTGAGCGCGTTGCGCAGGCTCACGTTCCAGTAATCCAGCTCGTACGTTCCGGCGATGCCGCCCAAGCGCAGAAGGGGCTGATAATAGGCATACTGATAGGGGTGCTGGGTGCAAATGCCAATGCCTGTAAACAGCATGGCAAGCGCCAGCAGCGCACAAAATGCACGCAGGAGCGCCCGGCGGCTGCGAAGCGCGCGCACAATGGCACACGCGCCATAGGCGGCAAGCACCAGCATGGGTCCATAGAGGAAATAGAAATGCCGCCAGCCGTTATAGACCTTGGTGCGTGTGAGCATCGCATAGCCAAGCGGCAAGAGCCAAAGAAGCGTGCATAGCGCAAGGGATAGCGCGCGGTCATTTGTAAAGAGGCGCTTTCCGGCATGCGCAATGGGGGAAAGCGCGCAAAGCTGACCGACGCCGATCATCAAAAGCGCCCAGAGCGGCGTGGTCGCAAGGATCATGTAGGGCAGGTAATACCACGGCAGGGGGGAATTGCTCCATTGAAAGACCGCGCCGCGGAAGAGCAGCATGGAATCCCACCGCCCAAAAGCGGCGGCGTTGGTGGTGACGTAGGAAAGGAAGTCTTTAGGCGCTGCCCAAAGCGCGGGCGTGAGCAGCGCGTATAGCCCAAGGAGCGCGAAAAATGCGGTCGCGCCAACGCAAGCGACGCGCTTGGTGAGGGTATGCTGCGCGAGCTGGCGTAGAAGCACAAAGAGCGCGCATAATCCCCAGATGGCAAAGCCGATTACCTTGGTGTTGCAAAGCAGCGCGCCAAAGAACGCAAACCATAGCGCGCGTGGAAAGGTGGGCTTGCGCAGCAGACGCAGGCTTTGCCAAAGCGTGCATAGGGTGAGCGCCATCAGCACGAGATCCTTGTTGTTGTAGTGCCCCTCCGCAAAGAAACGCGGCGTGAGCAGCAAAAAGAGAGCAGCCAGCAGCCCTGCCCAACGCGGCAGGGATAATTCCAAGCAGCAGCCATAGAGCGCCCAAGCGCCCAAGGTGAAGAGCGCCCAGCAAAATAGACGCCATAGGAGCGTGCGGGTATGCTCGGGTAGGGAAGCGTCCATGACGATGCCAGCAAGGGGATAAAAGGCGCTGATGCCGTGGTCGCGCTCGATGCTTTGCGAAATGGGGGAGAGCGGGCTGATGGCGAGCGTATCTTGCGCGGCGAGTGCTTTGAACGCGCTTTGATCAAGCCCAAGCTGAGCGGAATACTCCCATAGGTTGGCGCGTAGGATGTCCATTTCGTCTAGCTCGTCCCATGGCTGACCGTAATCCGATGCGGTGAGAAAGCCTGTGAGAAGGAAAATGAAGAAGAAAAGATAGATGGGGAAGCGTGGGTAGGGCTTTTGCTTTTGCATGAGGACGCCTCCTGTGGGGAAGAGAAAAGAATGGGAGGGGGGGATGGAAATTGGAAAGTGCAGGGGAAGGAGGGCGAAGGGAGGAAAAACAAAGAGAGGGTGCAGGGGAATCATTCCCCTGCCGGGGTTTGGGGCGGCGCCCCAAGGCCTAGCGCCACAGCGCTTCATCGTAAGCCCGGCGGCGCTGTAAGGCGCAGCGCTGGGCGACGGTGGGGAGTGGTGAGGGTGGAGGAAGCCTTTTGCAGTAGCTACAATTCCAAAATTGCCCGCGCAAGCGCGGGCAATTTTGATCTGCATACCAAGTGGAAAATCAAGGGAGAAAGCGTTGGGGTCAACCGCGCGGCTTCGTTGCTTTTGCCAGCAGACGCGCGGCATTGCGCCTTGCGGCGCTCGCCGTGCTTGGGTTTATGCGCTGCGGCGCGGGGAATGGGGCGCTGCCCCAAGCCCCGGCAGGGGGATGATCCCCCTGCACCCCGCTAAACGGGAACGCCGCCCTTACAGCTCGTCATCCCCGGAGCTGCTTCCATCCACAATGTTCTCATCTTGCTCGGTGATCTGCTCAATGGCTTCCTCAAGTGCGGCTTCCTCTTCCTCGCACTCGGGCTCTTCTTGCTCCGCACGCGCGACGGCTACGATCTGCGCCCCTTCGGCAATCCGCATCAGCCGCACGCCCTGCGTTGCACGGCCGCTCTGCCGCACATCCGCTACCGCCATCCGGATAATGGTGCCATCGTCCGTAATGAGCAGAATATCCTCCTCCTCATTTACAGCAAGCTGCGCCGCTAACAGCCCCGTCTTATCCGTCAGCCCCATGGCAATCACACCCATGCCGTTGCGCCCTTGCTCGCGGTACTGCTCCGGGTCGCTCCGCTTGCCATAGCCGTTGGTGGTGATACTCAGCACCTGCTGACCCTCGCGCAACACCGACATATCAATCATTTCATCGGCGTCCCGCAGTCGCATTGCGTGTACGCCCATGCCGGTGCGCCCGATGACGCGGATACGATCCTCACTAAAGCGTAACGCCTTGCCAAAACGGCTGCCCAACAGCAGCGTCTGCGTGCCGTCCGTAAGCTCCACCGTTACCAGCTCGTCATCATCCTTTAGCGTGAGGGCGATCAGGCCGGTTTTGCGCAGGTTGGCAAAGTCGCTATACGGGGTGCGCTTGATCATGCCGCGCTTGGTCATCATCACCAGATAATGCTCATCGATGTTCTTGGGCACGGGAATCATGGCGGTTACCTTTTCATCCCCCGCAATTTGCAGCAGGTTCACAATCGCCATGCCGCGCGCGGTACGCCCGGCCTCCGGGATCTGGTAGCATTTTAGCGTGTATACGCGCCCGCGGTTGGTGAAGAACATGATATCCTCATGCGTGTTGACGATGATCAGGCGCTCCACAAAATCCTCATCCCGGGTGGCCATGCCGTTTACGCCCTTGCCGCCGCGATGCTGTGCGCGATAGGTGCTCTTGGACAGGCGCTTCACATAGCCAAAGCGCGTCATGGTGACGGCCATATCGTCGCTCTGGATGAGATCTTCGATATCAATCTCGCCTTCCAGATGCGTAAGCTCCGTGCGGCGGTCATCGGCAAATTTATCGCGAATTTCGCTCATTTCCTGCTTGATGACGCCCATCAACAGCACATCGTCTGCCAGCAGGCTGCGCAGATACGCAATGGTCGTCTGCAAATCATCGTATTCGGCTTGCAGCTTATCGCGTTCCAAACCCGTCAAGCGTGCCAAGCGCATATCAAGAATTGCCTGCGCCTGCTTATCGCTGAAGGCGAAGGCCTCAATCAACCGCGCACGCGCTATGTTCACATCGGGGCTGGAGCGGATGATGCTGACGATCTCGTCGATATGATCCAGCGCCTTGAGAAGCCCCTCTAAGATGTGCGCGCGCGCCTCGGCCTTGTTGAGGTCGTACTGCGTGCGGCGGGTCACAACGTCCTTCTGGTGGCGGATATAGTGGTAGAGCATCTCCCGCAGCGTGAGCACCTTGGGTTCCCCATCCACCAGCGCAAGCATGTTCACACCAAAGGTCTCCTGCATGGAGGTGTGCTTGTAAAGGTAGTTGAGGATCACGGTGGGGTGCACATCGCGCTTTAACTCAATGACGATGCGCATGCCGTTGCGGTCGCTCTCGTCACGGATGTCGCTGATGCCCTCCAGCCGCTTTTCATGCACAAGCTCGGCGATTTTTTCTACCAGCTTTGCTTTGTTGACCATGTAGGGAATTTCATTGACAACAATGCGGTTGCGGTTTTGCGGCATGGCTTCGATCTCGGTGCGGGCGCGCACCAAAACGCGTCCACGCCCCGTGTGGTACGCCGCGCGGATGCCTGCGTGACCAAGAATAATTGCGCCAGTGGGAAAGTCCGGCCCTTTGATGAACTGCATGAGATCGTCCACAGTGCAATCGGGGTGGTCAATCATGTGAATGCAGCCATCTACCACCTCCCGCAGGTTGTGCGGGGGGATGTTGGTGGCCATGCCCACCGCAATGCCGCTGGAGCCATTTACCAGCAGGTTGGGGTAGCGGCTGGGCAACACGGTAGGTTGCAGCAGCGTTTCATCAAAGTTGGGGTAAAAATCAACGGTGTCCTTATCAATTTCACCAAGCAGGTGCATGGTGAGCTTGCTCAGGCGCGCCTCGGTATAACGCATGGCGGCCGCTCCGTCGCCATCGACGGAGCCGAAGTTGCCCTGACCCTCCACCAGCAGGTAACGGATGCTGAAATCCTGCGCGAGGCGCACCATGGCATCGTATACGCTGGTATCGCCGTGGGGGTGGTATTTACCAAGAACGTCGCCCACGATGCGCGCGCTCTTGCGAAAGGGCTTATCGGGCGTCATGCTCAGCTCGTTCATGGCATACAAAATGCGGCGGTGCACGGGCTTTAGGCCGTCGCGCACATCCGGCAGGGCACGGTTGATAATGACCGCCATCGCGTAGCTGATGAACGATTTTTTCAGCTCGTGCTCCAGATCAATGGGGATGAGTTTATCCTTAATGCTTGACATGCGAGTGCTTCACTCCTCAACAGTGCTTAAATATCCAGATCGGTTACCATCTTGGCGTTTTCCTCAATGAACTCCCTGCGCGGCTCTACCTTATCGCCCATGAGCAGGCTCATGAGCATATCCGCAGACATGGCGTCCTCTACGCTTACGCGCATCATCGTGCGGGTTTCGGGGTTCATGGTGGTTTGCCAGAGCTGCTCGCTGGACATTTCGCCCAGACCCTTATAGCGCTGAATATCTGGCTTGGGGTCGCGGCCAATTTCCTGCATGAGCTTTTCAAGCTCGTCATCATCGTAGACGTAGTATTCCTTCTTGCCCTTGGTTACCTTGTAAAGCGGCGGCATGGCAACATATACATAGCCCTTTTCGATGAGGGGCCTCATGTAGCGGTAGAAGAAGGTGAGCATCAAAATGCGGATATGTGCTCCATCTACATCGGCATCCGTCATGCAGACAATGCGGTGATAGCGCAGCTTATCCACATTGAACTCATCGCCATAGCCGCAGCCAAAGGCGGTGATCATGGCTTTGATTTCATTGTTGGAAAGCGCGCGGTCGATGCGTACTTTTTCCACATTGAGGATTTTGCCGCGCAACGGCAAAATTGCTTGAAAGAAACGGTCGCGCCCGGTTTTGGCGCTGCCGCCTGCGCTGTCGCCCTCAACGATGAAGATCTCGCATTTTTCGGGGTTGCGCTCCGTGCAATCCGCTAGCTTGCCGGGCAGGCTGGCGCTTTCCAGCACAGTTTTGCGGCGGGTAAGCTCGCGAGCCTTGCGCGCGGCCTCTCGCGCACGCGCGGCGCCGACGCAGCGCTCCAGAATCACGCGGCCAATGGCGGGGTTCTCGCCAAGATAGGTGCTTAGCTTATCGTACACAAGGCTGTCTACAATGCCGCGCACCTCGCTGTTGCCAAGCTTGCTCTTGGTTTGGCCTTCAAACTGGGGGTCGATTAGCTTTACGCTGATAATAGCCGCGAGGCTCTCGCGCACGTCCTCGCTTTTGAGGTTCGTATCCGCTGCCTTGAGGAAGCCGAACTGGCGGCCATATTCGTTAATCACGCGGGTGAGCGCTGTGGAAAAGCCCGTGAGATGCGTGCCGCCCTCGGGGGTGTGGATATTGTTGGCAAAGGTATAGAGATTCTCCTGATAGGTATCGTTGTACTGCAACGCGACCTCTACGGTTGTGCCTTTTGAAAAACCCTCCATGTAGATGGGCTCCTCAAAGAGAACCTCTTTATTTTTATTCAGATATTTGACAAACTCAATGATGCCGCCTTCGTAGTGATAGACGCGCTCGGTGGGCGGATCGGTGCGCTCGTCCGTGAGGGTGATGCGAATGCCCTTATTCAGGAAGGCCATTTCACGCATGCGCACCTTGAGGATGTTAAACTGAAAATCGCCAGTTTCAAAAACGCCGTCCGGGTTTTCCTCACAGCGGGTATCGGGCCAGAACTGGATGGTGGTGCCGGTGCGCGTGGTTTCGCCAATAACGCGCAGGTCATAGAGCACCTTTCCGCGTTGATATTCCTGCTCGTAGATTTTGCCATCCTGATATACGGTGACTTTAAAATGGCGGCTCAGGGCATTGACAACGCTTGCGCCTACGCCATGCAGCCCGCCGGATACCTTATAGCCTTCGCCGCCAAACTTGCCGCCTGCGTGAAGCACCGTAAGGCAGACCTCCACAGCCGGGCGGCCTACCTTGGGGTGAATGCCCACAGGAAAGCCGCGGCCATTATCCTGCACCTCGCAGGAGCCATCCTTGCGCAAAAAGACGTTGACATCTGTGCAGTAGCCTGCAAGAGCCTCGTCGATGGCATTATCCACAATCTCATATACGCAATGGTGCAGTCCACGAAAATCCGTGCTGCCGATGTACATACCCGGCCGCTTACGGACAGCCTCCAGACCCTCCAGCACTTGAATTTGTGTTTCGTCGTATACGTTTTCCTCCACGGCGCTGGTGGAGGCGGTGGAAGCGTGTGCCGCGGTGGATGCGTTTTCAAGCTCGGTATCATCCTGAGGCTGAATAGCATCCTCGAGGCCATCATCACGCAGGTCTTCGTTGGTTTGATCGGTCAAAAGCAATCCTCTCCCTCTGGCGTATCACGCCGAAAAGTACGCTGCTCCAAAACAGGAAAAGGCCGCCCGCGCACGCCTTTCGCGCCGAGCGGCCTATTGATAGTATAGCATTTTTTCGTGTTTCTGAAAAGGGGTTTCTTCCTTATATAATGTGCTTTTGTGTAGAAACGGGCAAAAACGAGCTGAAATGCGCTGATTACGGCCATTCGGGCGGCGTTTCTTCATCCTTAACCGCGTATTCGCCAAGCACTATGTTGTTATACTCCTTTTGGCTGATGGTGCCGGTAGGCGTTTTGCCCATAACCTCCTGCCATTGAGAGACGATTTCCGCAGTGCTTTTTCCATAAACGCCTACTTCATCCTGACTTTCAAAGCCATGATCGTAGAGGAACTTTTGGAGCTGCTTCACCTCGTTACCCTTGGAGCCTAGATCCATAATGAACGAGGAGGTAATTCTGCCGGAGGTTTTTTTGGCGTTAAGGCTCGCGATGGTTTTGCTGCCAGCGATGCCATCGGCATGCAAGCCAACCTTGTATTGGTACTTTTTAACGGCCGCATAGGTTAGATCACCATATACGCCATCAATGGAGCCATTATAGCATTTTTGCGATTTCAGCGCGCGCTGCACCGCACGCACGCGTGCGCCGGAGCAACCGTAATAGAGCGAGTTGGGATCGGTGGGGTTGGTGGTGGCGTTGAGATCCCCATTGGTGGTGGTGTTGATGGATTTGCTGTTTTCGCCATACAGCGCGGTGAGGGTCTTGTTGCCGGGCTTGCCATCCTCCCGGATGCCAATGCGGTTTTGGTACTTGATGATGGCCTTGCGCGTTGCCGGGCCAAAGTTGCCATCCACCGCGCCGCTATAGCAGCCTTTGTTTTTGAGTGCCTTTTGCATTTTGCGTACATCGTCACTCTGTGTGCCGTAAACGATGGTATCGTAGCTGGCAAGGGCTGTTGCGAGCAGCGAGAGTACCAGCGTAAGAGCCACGGTGAAAGCGATAACGCGCAGGAAATGTTGCTTGCGCATAGAAATGCCTCCTTGTTTTCTTACCTGCCTTTGGTATGGGTGCGGATTGTGGTGAGCCGTAAGAACCCACAGCGGTCAAACCGTGTGAAACCAGTTCTTTTCATGAAATATTATACCGCATTTTGGAATGCTTGTATAGGGGGTGGGGAGAGTTGTGACAGGTGTGAAACGCGCCTGCGGCGGGCAGCGGCAGCGCCAGCGAGAAAGGGCTGGCGCTGCCACGGCTGGTTGCAGGCTTTCGCAAGGAAAAAAACGAAAGCTTGCAGCGGGGGAAAGCCTCGCGGGTGCATCCCGCAAGGCGGGTAAGCCGCTCACAACAAGCCCAAACGTTGATGCAAAGAACGAATCCCCCCCATTGGAAAAACATTTCTTCTTCATTTGAGCATTTCCCCATTTTGATGCATCTTAGTAGGTGAATGCGCATTCAAAAGAGCAGCACACCTGCGGAAAGGCGGATCAGAAATTGACGGAAGAAGAATTTTGCCAATCAGTCTACGAGGATCGACACCTTTTATATCATATCGCATATGTGCTGCTTCACAATAGCGCCGATTGCGAAGATGCCGTGCAGGAAACGGTATGCCGGGCATGGCAAAAGCGAGGCGCCTTGAAGAACCCGGCTTCCATGCGCGCGTGGCTTTCCATTCTGGATGGTTATTCCGGTGGAACGCCCGGAATATGGGATCATGACAGCGCAGCATTTCCTGTACCTGCCGTTCTATGACGAGGGTACGGATGGCCGCGCGTGGGTTTTACAACCAGTTTGGCGGTTGCTAGGCGGCTATGCCAGCAATGCGGACAGCGATGCAAAGGTGCTGCCCTATGCTGATCCTAAAGATGCGGATGGTTCGATAAGCGTGCCAGCAGGCTATGGCAATCTCTATTACAACGCGCAAACGGGTGAAATGCTTCAAACCGTGACGCTGACACAAAATGATCGTCCTTTACCCATGCTGGCGATCCTCACATGGGAGGATGTGAAGGATAGGCATTGATCGTTGCGATACAGGAGATCAAATGGAGCATAAGACCAGGATAAGGAAAGAAAAACTGGATTGACTGCCGCATGGCTGCGCAAGCAGCGCCATTCCATGGGGAGGCTTCCTCACAAAGCAAATACCACAGCTGACCAAATGCCTGCACCGGATGAATCAATCCGATGCGGGCCTTTGTTTGCGTAAAATCGTATGGCCTTCGCGTCAAACCGTGCGCAAAATTGTGCTTTCCTCTTTCCCATGCTATGCTAAGCGCAACAAACAGCAAACCCTGCGCATGGAGGAAAACAACAGGGCAACGCTGCCTTTGGCTTTCCATGACGCTGTGGCAACGGCGATACAGAAAGCGCCGAAATAAAAAAGGCAAAGAAACTTGAAAAGCATTCAACTTATGTTGAGCCTTCCCACGTCAAAAGGGTGTAAGGAGGTGAGCAGTCCATGGAAGTTGTCACGAGCTCTGACATCGTCCAAGACGAATTATTCTGCCGGTTGGTTGAGCAATACCAACTGACACTGCTGCATACATGCTGCATCTATCTACAGGATCGCGCACTTGCGGAGGATGCCGTGCAAGATACCTTTCTCAAAGCCTACAAGGCAATCGGGAGCTTTCGGGGTGAATGCAGCGAGAAAACGTGGCTGATGCGCATCGCTATCAACACCTGCCACGATATCAAACGCTCAGGTTGGTTTCGGTACATGGATCGACGAATCACCCCGGATTTTTTGCCGGAGGCAGAAGCGGTTTCCGTGGAATCGGCTGTGGAAGTGGTAGCGGAAATTAGGAAGCTGCCGCCCAAGCTGCGGGAGGTTGTATTGCTGTACTACTATCAAAATATGAATGTCTATGAGATTGCGGAAGCGTTGGGAATCAACCATTCTTCCGTATCCAGCCGAATGAGAAGAGCGAAAGAAAAACTTCGCAACGCCATGAAAGGAGAGTATTTCAATGACTGATCAGCGGGATAAGGAGTTTGTCAAAAAAGCGGTGGATGCTTGCTTTTCGGATTTGAAGGGCGATCCATGGCTTGCACAGCGCATTATAAACGGAGCAGATAAGAAGGAGATCAAAGTGAAAAAGAAACGGTCGCTTGGCGTAGTGCTTGCCCTTGTATTGATATTGGCGACTGTGGCGGTTGCGATTGCCGCCCAGCAGCTGGGGTGGGTGGATCTTTTCGGAACAAATTACAATATCGCCGTACCTACAGCGGCGCAGGAAGCGATGGAGGGCGCCCAGCCGCAGACCTTCCAAGTGGGCCCTATGACGATTACCTACAAGCAGCTGCTGACGGACAAGCATATTGTCATGAGCGCTGCCGAGGCTCGCATGACCGATGGCAGCGAGGTGCTGTATGCGGATGATTCCAACTTTTATGAAGCCGTGGATGCCATCAGCGATACGGTGCTCAAAAAGTATAACCTCAAGCACGGAACAACCTGGATTGACGCGGCGAAGCAGCTCCAGCTGCCGCTTTACGGCATTCGTGCATTGGTTAGCATCGCGCCCGAATACACAGCCGGTGAATCCATGGAGGATTCACTGTGGAACGAGGACGGCTCCATCCTCTATTTCAACATGCCAATGGTTTCACCCAAAACCATTCAAGACAAGCTGCCCGTAACCCTGTACATGGCGGTGCATCAGTATAACCCTGCCACCGATGCAATTGAAATAAACAAATGGGTACTTCGTGAAGATCAGCTGCTTCCCGTGCTGCCGCTCTTGGCTGAAAAGACCTATCAGCCTGACGGAGATGCAAAAGTACAGGGCATGAAGCTGCTCAACATCCACGCCGAGCAGTATGCGACGGGTGTGTACCTGATGGCTTCCTTCACCGCGCCTGATGGAATGACGGCGGAGGAAGCAAGGGCTGCGCTGTTCAGCCTAGCCTTCTGCGATGATACGGGGAATGGCTTGCCCTATGGGATGAACCTCTCCAGCGCCGCCTACACGGATGGCTTGCCATCGGTGGAATGGGTCGTTATGAGTTCCATGGAGGAGCTACCGGATGGCTTGATCATCAGTGATAGCGAAGCGGAGGTTTCGGCAAAATAACGCTGATCCCACTGGGTGAAACAATATTTTCACCCAGTGGGCTTTGGCAATTGGTTCGCGTCCAAATACAAGTAGAAGGAAGAATTTATATGAAAAGATGGATCGTTGCAGCGCTGGTGCTTTGCCTGTTGCTTCCAACGGGGGCGCTTGCGAAGAAGAAACCAAAGGAGCAGCCCATCCCCGAACGTTTTGCCGCCGTTATGGAGGTGTGCAACGCAACCAATATTTCAGAAATGCACAAGAATTTGATTGACTATATCAGAGCTACATTTAGTGATTCCTATACAGTTGAAAAC
>JAVVVJ010000069.1:0-12993 GCA_036652695.1 Clostridia bacterium
AGTTTATGGAGATTCAGGAACAATTTGTAACGTATTTCAACCGTTTTGAAGTGGTCCAGGGTGTTGTGCAGGATTCCAAAATCACCATGACCGAAAACATGGCGGATGTTGCCGCAGTTTATTGCATCTTCGATATTGTTGGTGATGATCCGACAGCCCAGGCCGAGGTCATGGAAAACTGGGCAAAAATATGGGCGCAAATGGGCACGGAAAAGGCGATTTCCAGCTCCGGCAGACTGATGGATGTGCATTCCGCCAATCAGGTTCGCGTGAACGCATGCCTAGCTTTGATGGATAGCATGTATGAGCTTTATGGCGTGCAGCCGGGCGATCCCATGTACATCGACCCCGAGGAGCGGTTGAAGCTTTGGTAATCATGAATCGGGTATACCTGTTTGACGTTGGCAATAGCCAACCAGAGCGCACCTTGCGCCGCAGACAGATCTACCCCGAATTCTGTGCAAACGCCAAAACTGCGTAGAACGATCAGAATAGTATTGGCGGGAAAGCAGAGTTCTGCTTTCCCGCCTTTGCTGTAATGGTACATGCCCAACATGTCACGTCGACCTTCCATGTATCGTCAATGTAGAAAGGGGGACAACAATGGCGCTGCAAACGGATTGCCCTGGCTTTTATCCGTGGCTGCATTGCTTTTTAGGCTTAGCTTAGTATAGGCAACAAACCAAACAGTTTGTGTTTTGATACATGAGATAGGAGAGCAGTTGTGCGGAAAAAGTTTGAAACATGGTGCTATGGAGGAACGGATAAAGCCTTTTTTGTAGCACAAACCGAAGCAATTCATCAATACAATACCAAAATTTTGGGTCGTTTGCTTTGGGTGATGACCATTGTGATGGGTAGCTATTTGGTTTTCAGCCTGGGAGATGGGCTTTTTTCCAAATTTACCAGTGCATATTTAGCTTCATTTGTTGCGCTCATGCTCCTGCTTTGCACCTTTCAGCTGAAAGCAAATAAAAGCGTCCGCTTCACCAAAGTGTACATTGTTTTATTTGCAAGTGTTCTGTTTGCGCTGGTGGGGACTCTGGGTACCGTGTTTGAGCCGCATGTACGGGCGACGCTCGCCATTGTGTATGTTCTGATGATGCCCATGGTTTTCATCATTCCAACCCACTATATATATGGGTTTCTAAGCATGGTAATCGGGATATTCTCAATCGTGGCACTGCGGGTAAAGGATATAGCCTGCGCCCAAATGGATATTGTTCACCTCATTACCTGCTTTGTCATTGGAAGCTTTGTTGCTCGCCACATTTTGGTAAACAGAATGTCCTTGTATGCCATGAACCGGCAGCTGGAAAATGAAATCACAGAACGCAAACGGGAACAAGAGGCACTGCGCTTGCAGCTGGAGCAGCACGAAATCATTATGGATCAGACCACCGATATTCTCTTTAAATGGGATATCCTCAAGGATGATCTGCTCTTTTCCCCCAACTGGCTCAAAAAGTTTGGCTATGAGGCGACTGGCCTGAAAGCACGGGGACGCATCACGGCTTGGGAGAACATTCACCCGGATGATGTACAAAGCTTTGCAAAGCTTATCACAGATACGGCAGCTGGCAAACCATACAGCGAGATGGAAATTCGAATTCAAAACATCAAGGGGCGGTATATTTGGTGCCGTATTCGGGTTACCGTACAGTTTAGCAGCGAAGGCCAAGCGATCAAGGCGGTGGGCGTCATTTTGGACGTTGACGAAGAAAAGAAGGAAAAGTATCGGCTGATGAAGCAGGCGCAGCGAGATTCCCACACCGGCCTTTACAACAAGGCCGCAACCAATGCGCTGGTGGCACACCGCATGAAGGATTCTGATTTCACGGGATTGCAGGTGCTCATGATCATCGACATTGACTGTTTTAAGGGCATCAACGATACCTACGGACACGCGGCGGGGGACGGCATCATTGCCGCAGTCGCGGCACAGCTGAGGGGTCATATCCGTGGAAACGATGTGGTGGGACGCATTGGCGGCGATGAATTTTTGGTGTATCTTGCCGAGGTGGATAGCGAGGAAGCGGCTCTTTGCAAGGCGCAAAGCCTTCATGCCGCACTGAACGCGCTGATACCGGTACCGGGAGAACCGCCCATCACTTGCAGTATTGGTATGGCGATATTCCCACACGGCACTGTGGAATATTCTGATTTGTATCAATATGCCGACAGCGCACTCTATCAGCGTAAGGAGAATGGGAAAAACGGCGTGAGTGTATATGACAGGCAGGCTGGGAGGTAGGAAATGGATGGAATCTCATTTTGCGTGAGCGTTCAAACCCTCTGAATGAAATCAGATGATAAGTCATTTTCCCCATTTCGCAAAAAACCAGAGCGTTCGGCTTTGAAACCAAGCAGCAAGACAACACGCATCGGCTGTCTGTTAAAGCGGGAGGGGCTCAGCTCGCACCATGACCTTTTCCCCGTTGATATCCAGCTCGCCATTGAACGAAAACCCAAATTCCTCATACAGGTGGATCGCCACTGCGTTGGTGCTGTAAACGCTTAGGTAGATTTCCGTACAGCCGTATTCCGCAATGATGCGGTTCACCAAAAGGGGGAGAACGGCTTTTGCATAGCCCAAGCCTTGATACTGCTCGTCAATCAAAAACCGATCCAGCCAGACCCGCCCGCTCTCGCCTTCGTTTTTCCAAAGACCATACATGGCAAAGCCAATCATAGCGCCATCCGCACAGATGACCGTCGGCCGCCACTGGGTAAGCTCCTGTGCCTCCGAATAGCATTGTGTCACGGTTTCTACCATGCCGACCTGTGCCTTTGCGATATGAAGCTGCGAAGCCATGGCGATGTTTTGATCATTCACGGGTAAAAAAGTAAAATGCATGTTGCTTCATCCATTCCTTTGGGCGGTGGCAAACTGCCGCTGCGCATTATCCAAGCCATTATACAAGATGGCTTTTGTGTTTACAAGATCCTGTTGGTTTGACACCGATATTTGGTTATGATAGAATGCTTCATTAGCATTGTGGACATGAAAAGCAAAGTGGCAGGCGTGAAGGTTCTCGCCTTGGAAGGGGGGGAGCGAATGGAGGACGCGCGTCACCTATCTACAGTCATCAGCCGCGAGATTGCCGAGCGGATTGTTGAAAACGCAAAGAGCACCATACAGTATAATATCAACATCATGAACGAGCGCGGCATCGTCCTTGCCAGCGCTGATCCCGCGCGGGTTGGCAGCTTTCATGAGGTTGCGTATCAGCTGATTCAGGGCGAGCTGGATCAGCTGGAGACCGAAAACACAGATGACCTTTTGGGCACAAGGCCCGGTATCAATACCATCCTCAAATACCGCGGCGAGCGCATCGGCGTGTTGGGCATCACGGGCGAGCCAAACCTCATCCGGCCTTTTGTGAGCGTGCTCAAGCTGGCGGTTGTAACGATGATTGATTTTGAGGCGCAGCAGCGGCAGAGCATGATGCGCTTTTCGATGCAAAACATGCTGGAAATGGGCTTGATGTACGGCGCCACCACCGATACGGATCTGTCCAAATGGGCCTTGGAGCTCAAGCTGGATCGCTCTGCCTACCGTATCCCGCTGTATGTGCATGCGGGCGAGGACGCGGACGCATCGCTAAAGGCTGGCGTTCGTCAGGCACTGCTGGAAGCGCCCGGCGCGTCCGCGCAGGATGTCGTGACGCAGTGGGAGGGTAGCGGCTTCGTGATCTTCAAGGTAGTTGACCATACGGATGATGCGCTGGAAAACTACCGCCCGATTATCGGGGCGTATTTGAAGCGCGCGCTAAGCCTGCTAAGAGCGCAAGGGCTGCATCCGCAGGTGTTTTCCGGATCGTTCTGCCGCCATCTGAACCGCTACCATGAAGCCTATAAGCGTGCGGTTTGGCTGTTTGAAACGCGTGCCGGCGGGGATGCGGAGCTTGTCTTTTTTTACGATCACCTGTCTGCGTGGATACACGAGCACCTGCCGGTTCAAGAGCTGCACGATATCTTTCAATTCTTTGTCGCCCAGTGTGACGAGCGGTTCATTGATCGTATGGTAAAAACCGAGGAGGCGCTTTTCTCTTGCAATTATCATTTCACCACCGCGAGCCAGAAGCTGTACGTGCATAAGAACACACTCTTTTCGTGGCTGAACCAGTACCGCGGGCATTACCATATCGACCCTGTGCAGAACGCGGAAAACCGCGTGTTTTGGGAATGCCTATGCTACTACTGTTCCTTAAAGCGGTAAAAGGCATGTGACTGTAAGGGTTAAGCCGCATTTGCTGTTTGCGCGTTCAAAAGGCTGCTCTGCTCCCCCGCGAATTGACAGCGCCGCCGATGCGTGATATAACAATGCCGACGGAGATCCTTTCATAAAAAACAAAAAGGCGGAGATGTATATGAAGGTTGGGTTGATTGGCTGCGGCGGCATGGGCATGGTACATAATCGTTCGCTGAAGGCACTTTGCGCAACACATGGCGTGGAGGTGACTGCCATTGCGGATTGCAGGGAGGAATTTTTGAACAAGGGCGCCGCGCTTTGGCCGCAGGCCGCGCGCTATGCAACGGGCATGGAGCTGCTGCAAAATGCGGAGATAGAGCTGGTGCATATTTGCCTGCCCAGCTACCTGCACACCACGCACGCCGTATTTGCTATGGAAAAGGGCATGCACGTTATGCTGGAAAAGCCCGCGTGTCTGACGCGGGAGGATTGTCAGCTCCTGCTGGATACGCAGCGGCGCACGGGCGCGAAGGTGATGGTTGGGCAGGTGCTTCGCAGCTTTAGCGAGTACGCCTACCTCAAAGCGGCCTATGAGGATGGGCGTTTTGGAAAGCTTCGCTCGGTGATGATGCAGCGCGTCAGCGGCGATGTGCGGTGGGGCTTTGAGGATTGGTTTCACGATGCGCAGCGCAGCGGTTCCGTGGCGCTGGATCTGCATATTCACGATTTGGATTTTTTGCGCTATCTGCTTGGAGAGCCGGACGCGGTAAAGGTGATGGAAGCAACGGCCTTTTCCAGCGGCATGGTGAATCATATCATTACGAGCTATCGCTTTGGCGAGGTGCAGGCGGTGGCGGAGGGCGTGTGGGATCTTTCGCCCGCGCTCCCCTTTGAGGCGAGCTTTCGCGCCTGCTTTGAGGAAGCGACGTTGGTGTTCAACAGCCGCGCAAAGCCCAGCATCAAAGTATACCACCGAGATGGCAGCATCACCGAGCCTCCGCAGGTGGAAGAGGTTGTAGCGGACGAGCAGAGCGAGGGGCTGAACATCGAAGCCCGCGGACCCTATTATGAGGAAATAAAGTATTTTATTGAGTGCTTGCAGCAGAACCGACCCAATACCCGCGCGCCGCTTAGCGAGGGCGTTGCGAGCGTCCAGCTGGCGCTGGAGGAATACGAAATGGCACAAAAGCTTTGCCGGTAACCAACCGGTCGGAAAGGAAGAAAGAGAATGAGAATTGGCGTTTTAATTCACCTGTGCAAAGAAATGGATCAGCAATTTGCACAACTGCGCGAGATGGACATGGACAACTGTCAGCTGGTCAGCTGGCAGGAGGAGGACTTTACAGAGGAGATGGCGGAGATTGTCAATCGCGCGGCGCGGGCGCACGGCGTGCGCATTTCCGCTTTTTGGTGCGGCTGGGGCGGCCCGGTCACGTGGGATTTTTATGAGGGGCAAAATACGCTGGGCCTAGTGCCTGTGGCTTACCGCTTCCAGCGGCTGCAAACGTTGCTGCATGGCTGCGAATTTGCAAAGCTGATCGGCGTGCGGGATCTGGTGACGCATGTGGGCTATTTGCCCGAAAATCCGTTTGACCCGCAGTATCAGGAGGTGCTTACGGCGGTGCGCGCCATTGCCCGGCGCTGTGAGGAAAACGGGCAGCGCTTCCTGTTTGAAACGGGTCAGGAAACACCCGTCACGCTTCGCCGCGCCATTGAGGATCTGGGCATGCACAACGTGGGCGTCAATTTGGATCCCGCGAATCTGCTGATGTACGGCAAGGCCAACCCCGTGGACGCGCTGGACGTATTTGGCGAGCATGTGATGGGCGTTCACTGCAAGGATGGCCTGTATCCCACGGATGGGCGTAGGCTTGGCGAGGAACGGCCGCTTGGCGAGGGCAAGGTGAACTTCCCGCAGCTGGTGGCAAAGCTGGAGGCGCTGGGGTACCAAGGTGATTACACCATCGAGCGCGAGATTTCCGGCGAGGAACAAAAGAAGGATATCCGCAGTGCAAAGGCAATGCTGAGCACGCTACTTGCAAAAGGCGGTGCGCTCTGCTAAGATACAGGCATTCTCTGCATTGGAGGTATGCCTATGGCTTTTTTCTATTCTTTATTGGCGCGTCCCGCGGCGCTCAAGGCGCTTGAGGACGCGCGCAGCCTGCTTGAGGAGGTAACGCCGCTCAAGATGAATTGCGGCAAGCTTTGCGGCGGCGCATGCTGCCAGCCGGATGAAACAAACGAAAACGGCATGCTGCTCTTTCCCTTTGAGGAGCATTTTTACAGTCGACCCATCGAGGGCTTTGCGGTTCGTCTTGTGCCGGATGATACGCTTTTTCGCGGCGGCAAGCGGTTGGTTTGCGAGGGGAAGTGTCCCCGCGCGGAGCGCCCGCTTGCCTGCCGCTTGTTTCCGTTGCGCATCCGGCTGCTGACGGACGACCTGGGCGAACACACGCAGGTGCTGCCGGAGCTTGATCCGCGCGCGTGGTGCTGCTGCCCGCTGCTGGAGCAAGGCGGCCTTCGGGCGATGAGCGCGGATTTTATCGATGCGGTTCGCCGTGCGGGCGAATGCCTGATTGCCAATACCTCCATGCTGGAGGCGCTGCACAACGAGCAGCGTTTGCTTGACGAAATGAGGAAGCTGTGAACACGCTGATCATTGGCGGCGGCGCGGCGGGCGCGGCGGCGGCTATCGCGGCGGCGGAGCGTGGCGACCACGTCACCCTATGGGAACGAAACCGCAAGCCTCTCAAAAAGCTTGGCGTTACAGGCAACGGACGTGGCAACCTGCTCAACGCGGGCACGCCTGTTTATTATGAAAATGAACGCTTTGCCCGCGAGGTGCTCCGCGCCATGCCCTATGGTAGCCTCACGGCTTTTTTAGAGCGCTGCGGCATCACCCTCTGCATGGAGGGCGAGGGGCGCGTCTATCCTGCCGCGTTGCTGGCTTGCGTGGCGGTGGAGGCGCTGCGGGCGCGTATGGAAAGGCTGGGCGTGGAAATCCGCGTGGGCGCGCGCGCCACTGCCATAGTGCCCGCGCCGGGCGGCGGCTTTGCCGTGCGCGGGGTGCAAAGCGTATATGAGGACGATCGAGCCAAGCCGAACGGAAAGGAAAAAAAAGGCGCGCTCCTTGCGGAACATGCGCTGGAAGCAACGGCTGCTCGTGTGATTGTGGCGGCTGGGGGCGCTGCCGCGCCCGCGCATGGCACGGATGGTTCTGCCTATGCGCTGCTCACGGCGCTGGGGCATCGCCTATCGCCGCCTCGGCCCGCGCTTTGCCCCTTGCGTACAGAGGAGCGTTTCATTGCGGGGTTAAGCGGTCAGCGTGCGCGCGCGCGGCTGTCGCTGCAAAGCGCGGCGGGCAAGGTGCTGCACGAAAGCCAAGGCGAGGCGCTCTTTGCGCAGGATGGTGTGAGCGGCATTGCCGCTATGCAGCTTGCCCGCTTTTGGCAGGAGGGCTGCGTGCTGCGCATGGATTTGCGCGAGGCGCTGCTGGGCGATCCGCAGGGCGATGCGCTCGCGTGGCTGGAACGCCGCGCGGCGATATGGGCGGATGCTGCCCCGTCCTTTGGAGAGCTGCTGATTGGCGCGGCCACGCCTGAGCTTGCGTGCGCAATTTTGCGTGCTGCGGGGGTGGGGGCGCGCGCAAAGGCGGTGGATGGCGCGGAGCTTGAGAAGGTCGCCGAGACGATTCGCGCGTTTTCCCTGCGCGTCATTGGCACGCGCGGCTTTGAGGCGGCACAGGTTACCGCCGGTGGGATCATGGCGGAGGATTTTGACCCTGCCACCATGGAAAGCAAGCTTGTGCGCGGGCTATACGCGGCGGGTGAGCTGCTGGATGTGGATGGCGATTGCGGTGGATACAATTTGATGTTCGCTTTTGCCAGCGGGCTTTTGGCGGGACTGGCGCGTTAGGCGCGAACTTCCTATGGCGGGGTCATTTGCGGCGGTACGCCGCTTGCGAAGCCTGCTTGTTACGGCGTTGAGAGCAGTGCCCGGCCTACGCCCATCAGCGTGGCGGGCGGGCAGGAGGCGGGCAGAAGCACGCTGTCCCCAGCCTCCATCTCCAAGGCGTCGCCCTGCCAGCTGAGCAGCAAGCCCGCCAGCGCCGTCAGCATTCGAAAACGCCCCTCGCTAGGCGGCAGCGCCAGCTCCCCGTTCACGCATGCGCAATCCAGTGCAAACGCGGGCACGTTCAGCAGATGTACCACTTCGTTTCCACCGCTCTTGGGCAGCTGCGTGCGTTCGCCGCGCAACCGGTCGTCAATGACGTCCAGCGCCTGCTTGAGGTGCAATGGGCGCTTTTCGCCCGCCGCGTTCGTGCGGTTATAATCCCATAGCCGATAGGTGACATCGCTGCTTTGCTGAATTTCATACAGCACAATGCCGCCGCCGATCGCGTGTACCATACCGCTGGGCATATAAAAGACGTCGCCCGCCTGCACCGGTACGCATTCGATCATCGGCGCGATATCCTCCCCGGCGTTCAGCGCTTGACGCATTTGCGCTACGGTTACCCCATCGCGGATGCCGTATAGGATGCTTGCGCCCTTTTCGGCGTTCAAAATGACCCAAGCCTCGCTCTTGCCAAGCTTGCCCTCGTGCTCGCTGGCATAGGCGTCATTTGGGTGAACCTGCACGCTCAGCGGCTCGCGTGCGGCCAGCAGCTTTAAAAGCAACGGAAAGCTTTCCCCCGCTTTGAGACCCGTCAGGCGCTTGCTATCGCGGCTGATGAGCTGCGTCAGGGTTTCACCCACCACGGTGGTGCTTTCCAATTTGGGGATGGCGCTGATTTCAAGCGCCTCACCGGTGCGCTCGTCCGGAATGCGCTTGTGATACACGCGGCGCAGACCATCGCCGCCCCATGGGGTCATCTCCCCATAGCGGTAGGCTGGACACATGCGGATTGGCAGCATCGGGCAGCTGGATTTCAACGGGGATTCGAAACAGACAAAGGAGCCTTCCGGGTTATCCAGCACAAACTCGCCCACCTCGCGTTCCG
This sequence comes from Clostridia bacterium, assembly GCA_036652695.1. Classification (GTDB taxonomy): domain Bacteria; phylum Bacillota; class Clostridia; order Christensenellales; family Aristaeellaceae; genus Limiplasma. The sequence continues at coordinate 9,198 of JAVVVJ010000069.1, forward strand.
TTTCCCTGCGGAAGAGGTGCAGCATATGCTCGTCCTCGCGGCAGGTATCCAGGCGCAGGCAGTCGTAGCCCCGGCGCGCACCCTCCTGCTTTACAAAGGCGAGCACGCGGGAGACAAGCTCCGTGCCAAAGCAATCCGGCCGCATGGCAAAGCGATGCAATGTGACGGGCTTTACGCCATATTGCCAAGAAAGCTGCGCATAGGGATCCTCCATAGCGTCGCTCACCACAAAAACGGCGGATAGGTGACCATCCTCCTCCGCGCGGTAGAGGACGTTTTGTTCAATATCTTGCTCCAGCAGGCTTTCGTTGGGGTACGAACCCCATTCCCACTGCCGAAGGCCGCGCGCGCGCATATCTGCGACCGCGCTTTGGTATAGCTCGCTCATTTCCTGAAATTGCTGCATGGTGGCCTTGCAAAACCGTATGCTCATTACGCTTCCTCCGTGTACATTTTGTACAGTTGATAGTATTTGCCGTGCTTGGCCATCAATTCTGCATGGGTGCCCTGCTCCTCAATACCATTTTCGCTGAGCACCCAGATGATGGTGGCGTTGCGGATGGTGGTCAGGCGGTGGGCGATGGTGAAGGTCGTGCGTCCATGCGATAGCTTTTCCAGCGACTGCTGCACGATGTGCTCGCTCTCGTTATCCAGCGCGCTGGTTGCCTCGTCCAAGATGAGAATGGGCGGGTTTTTCAAAAAAACGCGCGCGATGGAAATGCGTTGCTTCTGCCCGCCGGAGAGCTTTACGCCTCGCTCGCCTACGAAGGTTTCGTAGCCGTCAGGCAGCCCTTGGATGAATTCGTGCGCGCCTGCCCGCTTGGCTGCGTCCATCACGCTCTCCTTGGTGGCTCCGGGCATGCCGTAGGCGATGTTATCAAAGATGGTGCCGCTGAACATGTACACATCCTGCTGTACCATGCCGATGCTCTCGCGGAGGCTGCGCTGGGTGAGGGTGGAGATATCCTTGCCATCGATGAGGATGCGTCCGCTGGTGAGGTTGTAAAACCGGGGGATCAGGTTGCAAAGCGTGGTTTTGCCGCCGCCGCTGGGGCCTACGAGCGCCACGCGTTCGCCCGCCTCCACGGCGAGGTTGATATCGGCGAGCACGGTGCGCTCATTATCGCTATAATGGAAGCTGACATGATCGAAGGTTACATCGCCGCGCACGTTTTGAAGCTCCTGCGCATCCGGTGCGTCCTCGATATCGGGCTTAACGTCCATAATTTCGCAAAAGCGCTCGATGCCCGTCATGCCGCGCTGAAACTGCTCCGTAAACTCCACAATGCGGCGGATGGAGGTGAGCAGCGTGCTTACATACAGCAGGTATGCCATATAATCGGCGGCATTGATCTTGCCGTCCAGCATGAACAGCGCACCCACCACAACCACCACAATATACATTAGGCCGTCGAACACGCGCGTGGTGGTATGAAAGCCGCCCATGTACAGATAGCTGCGCCGCTTGATGCGCACGAATTCATCATTGCCTTGGCTGAACTTATCAAGCTCCACAGGCTCATTGGCGAAGCTCTTCACCACGCGGATGCCAAGCAGGCTGTCCTCTACCTGCGCGTTGATCTCGCCCACCTGATGGCGGCTGTCCTTGAAGGCCTCGCGCATGCGCTTGTTGAAATAGCGCGTGCAAAACAGCATCAGCGGCAGCATCGCAAAGATAATCAGCGTCAGCACGGGGTTGACGCCCATCAGGATGAGGAACGACGCGGTGATCTTGATGCCTGCGATGAAGAATTCCTCCGGGCAGTGGTGTGCGAACTCCGTTACCTCAAAAAGATCGCTGGTGATGCGTGCCATGAGCTGGCCGATCTTTGCGTTGCTATAGTAGGCAAAGCCCAGCGTTTGCAGGTGCGCAAACAGGTCATAGCGCATGTCGCTTTCGATATGCGTGCCCATGATGTGCCCGCGCGTGCTCATGTAGAAGTTCGCCAGCGCGTCAATCACGCGCAGGATCACATACAGCAGACCCACGCGCAATATAAATTCCACCGTGAGCGTCATGACCTGCGCCGATGCGCGACCCGTAATATCCCGCACAATCAGCGGCAGCACCAAATCACAGATGGTGGTGAGCGCCGCGCAAAACAAATCCAGCACCAGAATGGGCACGTACTTTTTGAAATAGGGGAGAAAGCGCCGGATGAGGGCACTGCTTTTCATGGATCTGCGCTCCTGCATATGCATCGGGTGTACTCCTTTGTGTTAGTTTTCCGTCGGCGCGGGCAAGACAAGCGCGGTCTGCCGGAGCAGCGCGTTCAATTCCGCTTGGTGCGTGATGGGGCAGAGCAGAACATAGGCGGCCGTGCCGCTTTGCCCAAATACGCAGATTTGCTGGGCGCTATCCATGCGCGCAGCGTTGATGCCGCCCAAGCCATAGAGGGAGTTTGCGTCCAGCGTATAGCCGGAACCGCTCAACAGCGTAATGGCGTGCGTAGGGCGTATGCTTTCCAGCGCGAGGGTCATGCCATCCGGGAACGCATAGAGGAGCGTCACGCGCCGCGCGTAGCCGCCGTCAAAGGCGGTATCCACCACGCGCGCCTTTTGCATGGTGAGGGCGCTGCCATACAGCGTGAGCACAGGCTGACCGAAGGTATCGGCTAGGCTTTGCAGGTTGGCGTCGCCGGGAATTTCCAGCGCGTTCATTGGCATGCGAATCTGCTCCTGCACCACTTCAGGGGTATTCTTTGCCTCCTCATCCGGTTCGCCAACCAGCAAAAACACATAGGCGAACGCGAGCGCGACCACTGCGAGCACCGCCGCCAAAATGCGCCCAAGCAGCGTTTTCCACTTGGCGGGCTTGGGTGGGGTCAACTCGTCATCGGTTACGGGTCGCTGCTGAGGCAGCACATCGCGGGGCTTTTCCGCGCCGCGCATTGCGCTTTCACGGCTGGGGACGGTGGAAGGCATATCGCCGGGCGGCGTGCGTACGGCTTCGTCCACCGCGTCCGTGCGGCGGCGTGCCTGTTCCTTTGGTTGCAATGGGCGTTCCTCCTATCGGTTACGGTTGGGTGGGCACGGGCAGCTCTTTTTGGTTCAGCGCCTGCAAAAGCCATTGGGCTTCGCCGCTGAACGCCTTGCAGCAGCCTGCGTAAAATGCGGCGTAGAGCATTTTGCGGCGTTGAGGCGGGAGCTGCTCGTCCGCGTCAATGGCTGCAAGCATCGCGGCAGCGGGTGCGGCAAGCTGCTTGCCCGCGCGGCCGCCTAGGGAAACGCCAAAGATCGTGCGCGTATAGCGGCTGTTTCCGCACAAAAAAATGCGGACAAATTCGCTGGAAAGGCGCGTAAGGTAGGCGCGGGTGAATGCCTCGGCGTTGGGGGCGAGCGCTTGACAGCGCGCAAGCTGCGGGTGTTCAAAAAGCTCCTTGCGCATGGCGCTTTGCTGCTGGGGTGAAAAATCCCTTGGGGTGAGGTAAAAATGCAGCAGATGGCATTTGATTACGGAGTAATCCAGCTTGCGGGGATTGCGCTCATATAGCCTGCCCAAAAAGAGAAGCTCTTGCGCAATTTCCATACAATCAGGAAAATCCCGCTCGGCTGCAAGCAGCAGCGCATGCTTTTTGCACGGGTCTGTTTCGCGCTGCGAAGCGTCAAGCGCCGCGCGAGCCTGCGCAGGTACGGATGCGGCGGGTTGCAGCTCCGCGCCGCAATACGGGCAAAAACGAGCGTCTGTCTGCGGCGCGGATTTGCCGCAGCGCGGGCAGGCAGAGGGGTGGGGGCGCTGCATGGGCTTTGCCTCCTTTGGAGGTGGATTGCTTCCAAAAAGCAAGGGTTGGATTTT
>JAVVVJ010000070.1:0-12686 GCA_036652695.1 Clostridia bacterium
GTTTCAAAACGCCATGTCATTTGCTATTGATAGCATAGCATACTTGTCATCAAAAATCCACTATAGACCGTGGTTGCGATTCCTATTTGCCACAACATCCTGATGAATTTTCAAAAATTTAAATAAATAGCTTGACGAATTGCCATCTTTGCGAATACAATAAGAGCATCAAACATTCAAACGTATAAAGCTCATCATCCAACGAATGATGTGAGGGGGACGAACCGATGTTGTATCAAGCGCCATCGGAAGCGATCCGCAATACATTTCATCAGGGTACCAATCGGCGTGCCTATGAAATGTTGGGTGCGCATCCATGCATAGAAGGCGATACCCGCAAGTGGCATTTTAGCGTATGGGCACCCAACGCAAAGCACGTTGCGCTCATTGGCTCTTTTAACGGCTGGGATCAGAGCACAAACCCCATGACAAAGCAGTATGACGGCACTTGGGAAATCCGCCTAAGCGAGGCGGAGCTGTGGCTTGGTGTGCCGCCGGACGGTTTTCCCACCTACAAATACGCCGTTTGGGGCGCGGACGATGTGTGGCGCATGAAGGCTGACCCCTATGCGTTTTTTAACGAGCTTCGCCCCAACACCGCCAGCCGCCTATATGATATGGACGGCTACCAATGGGGTGACGCCGAGTGGCTCAAGCAGCGGCAAAGCTTCGATCCCTATGGAAATCCCGTCAATATCTACGAAGTTCATCTTGGCTCTTGGCGGCGACACCCGGATGGCGAATATTTAACCTATTTGGAATTTGCAAATGAAATCATCCCCTATGTGCAGGAGCTGGGCTATACCCATCTGGAGCTTATGCCGCTAATGGAGCATCCCCTGGATATGAGCTGGGGCTATCAGGTAACCGGCTTTTACTCCGCCACGGCGCGCTACGGCACGCCAAAGCAGCTCATGGAGCTGATTGACCACTGCCATCAGGCCGGCATCGGCGTGATTTTGGACTGGGTTCCCGCACATTTTCCACGCGACGCGATGGGGCTGTTCAAGTTTGACGGCACGGATCTATATAACCACCCCGACACGCGGCGCGGCGAAATTCCTCAATGGGGCACCATGCTGTTCGACTTTGGGCGCGGCGAGGTGTGCAGCTACCTGCTGAGCAACGCCTGTTATTGGCTGGATTGGTTTCATGCCGATGGCCTGCGCGTGGATGCGGTAAGCGGCATCATCTATTATGATTTTTGCAAGGAGCCCGGGCAGTTCCTGCCAAACTGCTATGGCGGGCACGAAAACTTGGATGGCATCGCCTTTTTGCGCCGCATGAATGAAACCGTTTATCACGATTTCCCGGGTTTGATGATGATTGCAGAGGAAAGCACCTCTTTCCCCATGGTCACCGCGCCAACCTACATCGGCGGCCTTGGCTTCGGGTTTAAGTGGAACATGGGCTGGATGAACGATATTCTCTCCTACATCAAGCTTGATCCCATCTACCGCAAATACCATCATAACAAGCTTACCTTCAGCCTGTTTTACGCTTTCAGCGAAAATTATATTTTGCCCTTTTCCCACGATGAAGTGGTGCATGGCAAGCACAGCATGCTGGATAAAAACCCCGGCGACCTGTGGAAAAAGTTTGCGGGCTTACGCGCCCTCTATGGATATACCATGGCGCACCCGGGCAAGAAGCTCCTCTTTATGGGAAGTGAATTTGCCCATTTCATCGAATGGAAATACGCCGATCAGCTCGATTGGTTTTTGCTGGCGTATGAACGCCACGCTCCTCTACAGGACTGTGTCAAGCGCCTCAACCACCTCTACCGCCAAACCCCCGCCCTCTACGAGGTGGACGGCTCTTGGGATGGCTTTCAGTGGATCGTTCCCAACGATTCGGACAACAGCGTCCTCGCGTTTCTGCGCACGGACAAGCACGGAAGCTCCATCCTCTGCGTGGTGAACTTTACCCCGGTTTTCCACCCCATTTACCGCATCGGTCTCCCCTATCCCGGAACGCTTCAGGAGCTTTTTAACACCGATCGCGTGGAATATGGCGGAAGCAACCAGTACAACGCCTATGAGCTAACCGCTCAGCCTGGCACTTTCAACGGTTTCCCGTTCTGGGCAGAAATTTGCGTACCTCCGCTCAGCTGCGTATATTTAACCTATCGCAAACAGTTGCCGTAAAAAGCGCGGAAGCTGCGCACGTTATCCGGGCGAATTCAACGCCCTAAGCGGAAGGGGGTATAGAATGAACCACGGTATCAAGCATTCTCAGCCGTATTGGCTGCCACGTAAAGGCCGCGCGCGCCCCATGGGCGCGCAGATGTAGCTGAACACGCCAGATCATAAAAGTAAGGAGTTGACCTCTCCATGATGAACAAAAAACAATGCATTGCGATGCTCCTGGCAGGCGGCCAAGGCAGTCGCTTGGGCATTCTTACAGCCGATATGGCAAAGCCTGCCCTCCCCTATGGCGGCAAATACCGCATCATTGATTTTCCGCTGAGCAACTGCACCAACAGCGCCATAGACGTTGTTGGCGTGCTAACGCAGTATCAGCCGCTCAAGCTTAACGCCTACATCGGCAGCGGCTCGCCATGGGATCTTGACCTTGCCCACGGCGGCGTATATGTGCTTCCCCCCTATGTAAAGGGAAAATCCGGCGAATGGTATAGCGGCACCGCCAACGCCATTTATCAAAATCTCTCCTTCATGGAGCAGTTTGACGCTGATTATGTGCTCATTTTGAGCGGCGACCACATTTATAAGATGGATTATAACGCCATGCTTCAGTTCCATATCCAAAACGAAGCGGATTGCACCATCGCCGTACGCGAAGTTCCGTGGGAAGAAGCGAGCCGCTTTGGCATCATGAACACAGAGAAGGACAATGTCATCAGCGAATTTGAGGAAAAGCCAGCCAAGCCCAAGAGCAACAAGGCCAGCATGGGCGTATACATCTTCACTTTGGATAAGCTGCGCAAGTACCTCTCCCAAGACGCAGAGGATCCCAACAGCTCCAACGATTTTGGCAAGAACATCATCCCCAACATGCTTGGCGATAAGCAGCGCATGTTCGCTTATGATTTTGAAGGCTACTGGAAGGACGTCGGCACCATCGAAAGCCTGTGGGAAGCCAATATGGATCTGCTCACGCTACCCATGCCCATCGACCTGTACGATAAAAAATGGCGCATCTACGGCCGTAACCCCGGCATGGCTCCGCATTTTGTGGCGGATGGCGCAAGCGTCAAGAGCAGCCTCATTACCGAGGGCTGCGAGGTCTATGGCAAGGTTGAGCACAGCGTGCTCTTTGCGGGTGTGGTTATCAAAGAGGGCGCGAGCGTAATTGATAGCGTGCTGATGCCCGGCGCGGTTGTAGAGCGCGGCGCGCAGGTACGGCGCTCCATCATTGCGGAGAGTGCCGTAATCGGCGCGGGCGCCATGGTCGGCGAGGCCGCAGGCAATATCGCCGTGGTCGGCCAGAAGGTATCCTTACCCGCTGGCACGGTGGTCAAGGCAGGCGAACAACGCGCGGAGTAACGCGCGAGCCTTGGAAAAAAAACAAGAGCTTTCAAACTTTTTTCATGACCCGTCGGTGGTCGCGAAAGGATGGTTGACACTATGAAAAACGTGATGGGTGTGATTTACACCGGAGAAAAGGACAGCTTTCTTCGGGAGCTGACACTGCTGCGCGCCATCGCCGCAATGCCCGTGGCCGGGCGCTATCGTGTGATCGACTTTTTGGTAAGCGGCATGGTCAACAGCGGCATCCGCAATGTCGGCGTCATTATGCAGAAAAACTACCACAGCCTGATGGATCATCTGGGCAGCGGTAAGGAATGGGACTTGCATGGCAAAAACGACGGCCTGTACATCCTCCCCCCCTTCCTCACGCGCGAGAACGTAGGCGTATACGGCGGCTCGCTGGATGCGCTGCATTCCAATATGGGCTATTTGCGCCGCAGCCGTCAGGAATATGTGCTGCTGTGCAACAGCCTCATCATCTTCAACCCCAATTTTAACAACATGTTCAATGCCTTTACCAAAAGCGGCTCCGATGTAATGATGCTCTACACCAAGGATCCCAGCATGCAGCGCCCTGAATATGGCATCTATTTCAACATTGATGAAAAGGGCACGATTATTGATATCGAAATTGATCCCACCAAGCCGCGCTACGAATGCACCAGCATGGATGTATTCCTGATGCGCAAATCGCTCCTGATGGAGCTGGTGGATCGCGGGGCGGCGCATGGCTACCACGACCTGACGCGTGACGTTTTCCAACGGATGATCCGCGATGCAGGCATGCAAGTGAGCGGCTATGAATATAAAGATATCTGTTTCCGTATGGATAGTGTGCAGAGCTATTTCAAGTTTAACCTGGACACCTTGGATACCAGCGTGCGCCATCGCTTGTTCCCGGACGACCGGCCGGTCTATACCAAGGTGCGCGACGAAATGCCCGCCCGTTACATGGATAACGCGAGGGTTGTCAACTCCATGGTGGCGGACGGCTGCGTGGTAGATGGCACCGTAGAGCACAGCGTGCTGTTCCGCGGCGTAAAAATTGACAAGGGCGCAAGCGTCAAAAACTGCATCATCATGCAGGACAGCCACATCGAAGAGGGCGTGCAGCTTGAAAACTGCATCCTTGACAAGCAAGCGCAGATCAAGCACGACGGTCGGTTGATCGGCCCGAGTGCGTACCCGATTGTCATTTCCAAAAACATGGTCATTTAGCAAACCGACTGACGATGGGAGGAATTCCGATGAAGATTCTATTCACAGCCAGCGAATGTGTTCCCTTTATCAAAACTGGCGGCTTGGCGGATGTCGTGGGCGCACTGGCGCCTGTGCTTGCCAAGCAAGGCCATGACGTGCGCGTCATGCTGCCCCTGTACACCGCAATTTCCGAAAAATGGCAGCTCCAAATGGAATTTGTGCAAAGCTTCGATGTGCAGCTGGGTTGGCGCAGACAGTACTGCGGCCTGCAAAAGCTTGTAAAGGACGGCGTCACCTATTATTTTCTGGATAACAAGTACTACTTTGGCCGCACCTATATCTATGGCCTTGGCGGCGATGAGTACGAGCGCTACAGCTTCTTTAGCCGCGCGTGCCTCAACGTGCTTCCTCTGATAGGCTTCAAACCAGACATCCTTCACGCACACGATTGGCAAAGCGGCATGGTGCCCGCCTTGTTGCGGATTCAATACGCACATCTGCCGTTTTACACGAAAATTCGCACCATTTTTACCATTCACAACCTGCAATATCAGGGAATCTTCGGCATCAAGGAAGTGCAGGACGTGCTGGGTCTAGGCGATGGGCTTTGGAGCGCGGATAAGCTGGAATGCTTTGGCTGCGCCAACTTCATGAAGGCAGGCCTGGTGTACAGCGATGCCATTTCCACCGTAAGCCCCAGCTATGCGGAGGAAATTACCACCGCCTATTATGGCGAGCGGCTGGATGGGCTGATCCGCGCGCGCCGAAGCTCCCTCTACGGGGTGCTCAACGGCATTGATATCGGCGAATACAACCCCGAAACCGATCCGCTCATCTATCGCAATTACAGCCTAAAGGACATGAGCGGCAAGGCCGAAAACAAGGCGTGCCTACAACGTGATTTGGGCTTGGACGTGGATCCGGATGCGCCGCTGATCGCTATGGTGGGTCGCCTGACCAACCAAAAGGGGCTTGATCTGGTGGATTGCGTGCTAGGCGATATGATGGATCAAAAAATCCAGCTAGCGGTGCTTGGCATGGGTGACGCGCGCTATACCAACCTTTTCAGCTGGGCCGAGCAGCAATACCACGGCAGAATGGCCGCGCGTTTTGCAATGGATTCGGAGCTTGCGCACAAGCTCTATGCGGGTGCTGATTTCTTCCTGATGCCCTCGCTCTTTGAGCCTTGCGGCCTGAGCCAGCTCATTTCGCTACGCTACGGCACAGTGCCCATCGTGCGCGAAACGGGTGGGCTGCGTGATACGGTGCTCAGCTACAACGATTTTAATGGCGAAGGCAATGGCTTCACCTTCCTCAACTATAACGCGCACGATATGTTCAGCGTTGTGCACCGCGCCGTGACCTACTACCGCGACCAGCCGGAGGTCATCGACGTGCTCCGCGCGCGCGGCATGGCGGGCGACTACAGCTGGACGCACAGCGCCGCGGACTATGTAAAAATCTACGATTCGCTGCTTTCAAAATAGCGCGGCGCGATCAGAAATCGTCCGCATGACCCGAGCCGGAGCGTGGCAAGCGCATGCCACGCCCGGCTTTTTGTGTGAAAATATTCCGTGCAAAGGGTTGCGTACACATGCAAAAAATGATATACTGTCAAATGGTGTCCTTTGATAAATATGGCAGAGGCAGTCGCTTGCCTGCCTGGGAGGAAAACGCATGGAACATACGGTGGAAAAACTATCCGGAAACAAAGTAAAAATCTCTTTCAAAGCGCCCGCCGCTGCTTTTGACGAGGCGCTGGAAAAGGCGTACCTCAAAACGCGCGGCCACATCAACGTACCCGGCTTTCGGAAGGGGAAAGCTCCCCGTAGACTGATCGAAAGCATGTATGGCAGCGCCGTTTTCTACGATGATGCGCTGGAGATGCTCTTCCCGGACGCTTATACAGCCGCCGTTGAGGAAAACAAGCTGTTGCCTGTGGGCCGCCCTGAGCTAGACGTACAAGAAATGGAAAAGGGAAAAGATCTCGCGTTTTCCTGCGAGGTCTATGTGTACCCCGATGTAACGCTTGGCGAGTACATGGGCGTTGCCGTAACGCGCAAGCTGCGCAAGATCGCAGACAGCGAGGTCAACAGCCGCATTGAGCAGGAGCAAAAGCGCGTAGCGCGCAGTGTTGACATCACCGAGCGCCCCCTGCAAAATGGCGATAAGGCGAACCTTGACTACAGCGGCACCGTGGACGGCGTAAAGTTTGACGGCGGCACAGCAGAGGGTCAGACGCTGCAAATCGGCTCCAACAGCTTCATTCCCGGCTTTGAGGAGCAAATGGTGGGTATGCAGCTCGGCGAGGAGCGCGACCTGAACGTCCAATTTCCCGATGAATATCATGCGGAGGAGCTGAAAGGCAAGCCCGCGGTGTTCCACGTCAAGCTCAACGGCATCACCTGCGAGGAGCTGCCCGAGCTAGATGACGATTTTGCTGCTGAAGTAAGTGATTTTGACACCTTCGCCGAGTACCGCGCGGATGTGGAAACGCAGCTTCAAGCAGCCGCCGTCGCCCAAGCGGACGATACGGCAAAGCAGAGCATGCTAGACACCATCATCGCCGCGTCCACGGTAGAGGTTCCCGCGCCTATGGTGGAGGATAAGCTGGATGAAATGATGCAGCAAATGGGCTGGCGCATGGAGCAGCAAGGCTTCAGCATGGAGCAGTACTTGAAGATGCTTGGCCAGACCGAAGCACAAATGCGCGATATGTACCGCAGCGAGGCCGAAAACAACCTAAAGGCCGAGCTTGTGACGGACGCGATTATCAAGGCTGAGGGCATTGCCGCCGATGAAGCGGAAGTCGATAAGCTGCTGGAAAGCTACGCGACCTCCATGAACGACAGCCTTGCGCACTTGAAGGCTTCCTTCAGCGCTGGTCAGCTTGACTACTTCAACCATCGTGCATGCGTAACCAAGGCGTTCGACCTTCTGTGGCAGGCCGCCAAGGTAACCGATGCGGAAATCACCGATCCCGCACCCGAACAGAGCGAGGAAAAGGCCGACGAAGAGAGCGCAAAGGCGTAAAACAATACGCATAATGCGCGCACCGCATGCATATGCTTTGAAGGTATAGCTTGCGGTGCGCGTGTTTTGAATTACAGTAACACGCAAGGAGTGAACGATATGAGCTTAATCCCAATGGTCATTGAACAAACCAATCGCGGAGAGCGTTCGTTTGACATTTATTCCCGCCTGCTGAAAGACCGTATCGTCTTTCTTGGCGGCGAAATTGATGACGACGTCGCAAACGTAGTGGTTGCGCAGCTTCTGTTTCTGGAAATGGACAACCCGGACACGGATATTTCCCTGTACATCAACAGCCCCGGCGGAAGCGTCACAGCCGGCATGGCGATTTTCGACACCATGAACTACATCAAATGTGATGTGCGCACCGTATGCCTCGGCATGGCTGCCAGCATGGGCGCATTCTTGCTGATGGCTGGGCAAAAGGGCAAGCGGCTTGCGCTGCCCAACAGCGAGATCATGATTCACCAGCCGCTTGGCGGCGCAAGCGGTCAGGCAACCGACGTGGCCATCCGCGCGGAGTGGCTGATCAAAACAAAGGATAAAATGACCAGACTGATGTCCGAGATGACGGGTCAACCTATCGAAAGGCTCAAGCAGGACGTAGAGCGCGATTATTTTATGAGCGCCGAAGAAGGTCTGCAATATGGCATCATCGACGAAATTTACCGTCCGAGAAATGCCAAGTGAATGAGGTGAAAGCATGCCGGGAGACGATTTTAACCCCCGCATTCCCAAGCTAAAGCGGTGCAGCTTTTGCGGAAAGACAAGCGAACAAGTGCGCCGCATGGTGGCTGGGCCGAATGTGCAGATTTGCAACGAGTGCATCCTGCTCTGTCAGGAAATCATCAGCGATGATTTCGCCCCCACCGATACCATTGCCGTTGCCGAAATTCCGCGCCCCAGAGAGATCAAAGAGGTGCTGGATCAATACGTAATCGGTCAGGAAGACGCCAAGCGCGCGCTTTCCGTGGCGGTATACAACCATTATAAGCGCATTGACGCACCCGTTAGCGAAACGGATGTGGAGCTGCAAAAAAGCAATATCCTCATGGTCGGGCCCACGGGTTGCGGCAAAACCTTTCTTGCGCAAACCTTGGCGAAGATTCTGCGCGTACCCTTTGCCATTGCGGACGCGACCAGCCTAACCGAGGCTGGCTACGTTGGCGAGGATGTGGAGAACATTTTGCTTCGGCTGATCCAAAATGCGGATTATGACATTCCGCTGGCGCAGCGCGGCATTATCTACATCGATGAAATCGACAAGATCGCCCGCAAGAGCGAAAACCCGTCCATCACGCGCGATGTGAGCGGTGAGGGCGTTCAACAAACGCTGCTGAAAATTCTGGAAGGCACCATCGCAAGCGTTCCCCCACAGGGCGGGCGCAAGCATCCCCATCAGGAATTTTTGCAGATCGATACCACCAACATCCTGTTCATCTGCGGCGGCGCGTTTGACGGGCTTGCGCCCATCATCGAGGGTCGCGTGGGCAAAAAGCTGCTCGGCTTTGGCAGCGAGCTAAAGAGCCAGCAAGAAGCGCAAATCAACCAAGTACTGCACCAGCTGCGCCCCGAGGACTTGATCAAGTTCGGCCTCATCCCTGAGTTTGTAGGTCGTCTGCCCATCGTGGTAACGCTGGATCAGCTGGATGAAGAGCAGCTTGTGCGCATCCTCACCGAGCCTAAGAACGCGCTGGTGCGCCAGTACGTGTATCTGATGGACCTGGACGGCGTGAAGCTCTTCTTTGAGCCAGCGGCGCTCAAGCTGATCGCCAACCGCGCCGTGGAGCGCAAGAGCGGCGCGCGCGGCCTGCGTGCCATCATCGAAGAGCTCCTGATGGATACGATGTTTGATTTGCCCTCCCGCACCGATGTTACGCAGTGCATCATTACAGAGAAATGCGTGCTCGGTCAAGAGAAGCCTCAGCTTGTGATGGGCGAAGGGCACAAGATTCGCATTCGCGGCAGCGTTGAAAAAAAGCTGCCAAAGGATGACGCGGCAAACGAATCCAGCGTATCCTAACAAAGACAAAAGCGCGTCCGAATGCGAATATCGGACGCGCTTCTTTTTTGTGTTCAGGCCAAGCGATTGGCTTATTCCACCGAATAGGGCATCAAGGCAATGGCGCGTGCGCGCTTGATCGCCTCGGAGAGCTGGCGCTGATGCTTCGCGCAGTTGCCGCTCATGCGACGGGGCATGATCTTGCCGCGTTCGTTAATGAAGCGGCGAAGGCGGTTGACATCTTTATAATCGATGTATTCAATCTTGTCCACGCAGAAGCTGCACACCTTGCGGCGGGGCTTGCGTCCGCGGGGGCGAGCCCTTCTTTCACCACGATCCTCAGACATTGGCTGTACCTCCTTTGGGATTCATCAGGCAAACGGCCTGCTGGCCGCTTATCATTAGAAGGGAAGATCCTCGTCATCCACTTCCTGAAAGCCGGTATCCGCGGCGGGCGCGGCATGGCTTGCGGAAGGAGCGCCGGAAGCGGCGGGGGCATAGCCCGCGCCATCCTCCGAGCGGGAGGACAGAAACTCAACGTCGTCGGCCTGTACTTCCAGTGTAAAGCGGGTGCCCGTGCCATCCTTCGCCTCATAGGAGCTTACGGATACGGCACCCACCACCGCCACTTTGCGACCCTTTGCCAAATACTTTTGGCAATTTTCGCCCAGTTGACGCCACGCATTCACGCGGAAGAAATCGGCCTCGGGTTGTTGATTATTGCTTTGGGACGACCGGCGGCGGTTAACAGCCACGGTAAACGTGCAAACGTTGATACCAGCGGATGTCGTGCGCAGCTCGGGGTCACGCGTGAGATTGCCGATGATGGTCAATTTGTTCATAGTTATACCACCTTACTCAGCGGGTGTTTCAACCGCTTCCACAACGGGCGCTTCCACAGCGGGCGCTTCCACAGCGATGGGAGCAACCTCTGCCGGCATCTCTGCGGGCGCAGCCATGGGCGTACCCATGCGCACGGGGCGGGGCTTCACGCTATGCTTCTTCTCCTCCAGCTTGATGATTAAGGAGCGAAGAATGTTCTCGTTGATCGACATGTTGCGCTCAATCTCGCGGGGCAGCTCAGCGGGGCCCTGCAAGGTCACCTGCACATAATAGCCATCGGCTTTGTCGTTGATGGGGTACGCCAACCGGCGCTTGCCCCAAGTCTCATCGACCTTTTCAATTTCACCGCCATTTAGCTTGATCAGCTCGCTGAATTTCTCAATCAATTCCTTACGAGCCTCGTCTTCTACAGCGGTGTCGATGATGTAGGTCAGTTCATACCTGTTCATCATTACCTTTCACCTCCTCTTGGACTTATGGCGCCACGTCTTGCGCGGCGCAAGGATGTGCCAATTAGATATTTTAGCAGATCATGTGTAAAAATGCAAGAACTTTTTTATTTTTTGATCGATATTGCAGATTGCAAGTTTGTTAAACTTTCCAAATTGGACGATGCCAGTTTTTTTTCAGACAAAACTAGCGCCTTTTTCAGCGCTTGTCTTTTCTTTGCCACGCATGCTATAATGAAAGAAGCGTCAAACGCCCATCGTACCCTATTGAATAGGAGGATGCATATGCAACGGTTGTACTACAATGGCGTCATCATTACAATGGAAGACCTTTCCACGCCCGAGGCCGTTCTAACGGAAAACGGAATCATCACAGCAATTGGCGATTACGCCACCTTGCGTGCCAGCGCTCAAAACGCTGAGCTGATTGACCTTGCAGGCAAAACCATGCTGCCCGCATTCATTGATGCGCATAGCCATTTTACTTCCTATGCCACCTCCTTTTTGCAAGTATCGCTGGAAAACTGCACAAGTCTGGATGAAATCGCACAGAGAATCCGCGCGTACATCGCACAAAACAATGTGGGCGAGGGGCAATGGATCAATGCCAGAGGCTATGACCACAATGCGCTCCCGGGAAAAAAGCACCCCTCTTTGCCCTTTTTGGACGCTTGCGTGCCCAACCATCCGCTGGTTTTGCAGCACGCGTCCGGTCATGTGGGCGTGTTTAATACAAACGCCTTGCGGGCGCTTGGCGTTACGCCCCAAACACCCGCGCCCGCTGGCGGGGTCATTGGTCATGAAAACGGCGCGCTTACCGGCTACATGGAAGAAAACGCCTTTGTCACCTATCTCAAAAAAGTGCCCATGGCCGACATGAATGAAATGCTTTCCGCATTTGAAAAGGCGCAGCATGCCTATGCCTCGCGCGGAATCTCCACCATTCAAGAAGGCATGACCGTAGGTCAGCTCATTCCGCTCTACGCCCTGCTGCTCAGCAAAAACATACTAAAGCTGGATGTGGTCGCCTATGCGGATCTCAAAGACGCGGAAGCCCTGTGCGCAGCCTTCCCCCAATCGGTTCAGAAATACAACCAGCATTTCAAGCTGGGCGGCTACAAAATCTTTCTGGATGGTTCCCCGCAGGGTCGCACCGCATGGATGAAAACCCCCTATCTGGGCGAAGCAGCTGATTATGGCTATGGCACCATGCAAAACGATGAGGTAATCGCTGCGGTAAAGCTTGCGGCAACAAGCCATCGACAAATTTTGGCGCATTGCAACGGAGACGCCGCCGCACAGCAGTATATTGATGCCATCAAAGCCGTCAGCCGCGAAACGGAAATCACGCGGCAGCGCCCCGTAATGATTCACGCACAGCTTTTGGCTAAAGATCAGCTGGCAGATGTCAAGGCGCTGGGCATCATCCCATCGTTTTTTGTCGCGCATGTACTTCACTGGGGTGATGTGCATATCGCAAACTTTGGAATGGAGCGCGCCTCGCAAATCAGCGCCGCGCGTTCCGCGTTGGAACACGGCATTCTTTTCACCTTCCATCAAGATGCGCCCGTGATTGAGCCGGATATGTTGGAAACCATCGCCTGTGCGGTCAATCGCACCACAAAAAATGGTACGGTGCTGGGCGCGGACGAATGCATTCCCGTTTAC
>JAVVVJ010000071.1:0-12425 GCA_036652695.1 Clostridia bacterium
GGGAATACTCTACCCTTGGTGGGATTTCGTTGTACTGTGTGCGGCTGATGACACCAAGCTGCTCCAAATCTCGCAAAGTGGAGGTGAGCATGGTGTTTGTGATGTTGGGAATGGCTTTTCTGAAGTCACCAAACCTCATGGTAGGGCGTTGAAGCATAACAAACAACACCTCAATGTTCCATTTTCCCTTAAAGAGTAGCAATGAGCGACAGGCAGGGCATTCAGGGTCCGTGCAAAGCTGCACCAGTTTTTTTGCATAATCATCAAGATTTTTTTCGGTCATACAAGAATCTCCTTTAGTATGGTTTTCGTACCAAGTAAGTTTATTTTGCGTACTTGTGTGTTAATTACATACATAGTATAATATTCACGCTAAGCAAATGCAAGTATTTTTGGAAAGAGGGAGCTTTTTATGATTATTTATTTTAGCGGCACTGGAAACAGTCAGTTTATCGCATCTATTTTGGCAGAGAGAACAAATCAAAGCATCGTATCCATCAATGAAATGATGAAAAGTCATCATCGTTTGTCTGTGAAAAACGAGGCCTCCATAACCGTTGTATCACCCATTTATGCGGGAAGAATCCCTTCTGTGGTGGCAGACTGCATAAAAGCTGCCGAAATCCCAAACGGAACAAAAACCTATTTTGTTGCAACTTGCGAGGAAAGCATTGGAAATGCAGATCACTATGCCAAAAAACTTTGTATCAGCAAGAACATTGCCTTTTATGGTATGGCAGAAATAAAGATGCCCGAAGGATATATTGTAATGTTCACCGCTCCCGATGATGACAAGGCAAAAAGCTTGATTGAAGCAGGAAAACAGCAAGCCTCTGCCCTTGCCCAATGTATAACAAGCGCAAAGCCCTTTGCAGCTGCGCAAAGTAAATGGTCGGCTATGTCCCACCTGCTGAACCCCATCTTTTATATGGCAATCATCAGCGCAAAGGGCTTTCATGCCGGGTCAGACTGCGTTGGCTGTGCAAGCTGCGTCAATGCTTGTCCCCTCAACAATATTAAGCTGGAAAGCGGTATGCCAAAATGGGGCAAGGCTTGCACGCACTGTATGGCGTGCATCAGCAATTGTCCGAAACAGACCATTGAGTATGGAAAGAAAACCATTGGCAAAAAGCGATATCACATCAACAAAATGATAAACAAAGGATAACAAGGCAAGAGGTGGAGCGTCAACGATGCATTCGTTTTGTCGTTGCATTGATGAGTTGGTTATGAAAATCGGGATGCGGTGCATTCTGTGGAAAACGCCAAAACCACGGTTGCTCCTCCAACGATGCGTGCAAGCGAGCTGTACCCGCCCGATTACGATTTTTTCCGTGGTTTTTGACAGCGTCGAGAACCGAAGGGTCAGCCATATCCTAGCCCGCATGGGGTTCAGCCTATGCCTTGCTCAAGCCCCGCTTTTTTCTTTTTACGCCTTTCCCAAAGCACCACCGCAACCATCATCACAATGGTCACCACATAGGGCGCCATCGCTGTTAAATCGCTTGGAATATACTTTTGCATTCTTAACCCAAGCGCCTCGATAAACCCAAACAGCAGCGCCGCCATAAACACCCTCGGCGGGTTTCCCCGCCCAAAGATCACGCACGCGAACGCCACATACCCGCGTGCCGCCGACATATTCTCCGCAAACATATTCAGATACCCCAGCGACAGGTGCGCGCCCGCCACACAGCTCAGCACGCCGCAAAGCACGCTTGCCAAGCATTTCATTTTCTCCGGGCTCTTGCCGCTTGCCGTCAGCGCATCCGGGTATTCCCCGGCGGCGCGCAGATGAAAGCCCATCGGCGTATGATAGATGAATACCCAAATCAGCGGCACCAGCAGCCAGCTCACATAGACAAACAAAGTGTTCCCGCTCAGCAGCGGCCCCAAAACCGGAATGCCCTCAATCAGCGGCAGACGAATCGTCGGCAGCGGCACGATGCCCGGGTCCGAAAACGAGCCTGCCACCTTGAAGATATTGCGCAGCAAAAACACCGTAAGCCCCCCCGCAAAGATGTTCAACGCCACGCCGATGATGAACTCATCACTGCCGAACTTGATCACAAATACATAGTAAAACAAGCCCAGCAGCACCCCCAGCGCCGCCGCGAACACAATGCCCATCACCCAGCTTCCGCATAGATAGCTGCCCAGCACCGCAAAGAACGCGCCCATCAAAATCATGCCGTCAATGCCGATATTGGTGATGTTCACATGCTGCGTAAGCAGGCAGCCAAGCGCCGCCAGTACCACTGGCGTAGCCGCTCGCAAGGTGTTTTGCAATAACAGCACATTAAAGATATCGTTCATTGCGCGCGCTCCCTTCCAGCGGCCGCCCGCCGCGCGCGGCGAACCACCGCACGGTTGGCAAGCGTTTTGCGGATGCCGCCCTCCGCCGCCATAAAGAAGATAATCACCGATTGCACAATCAGCATCAGCTCGCTTGAAACCCCGGCAGAAAGCTCCATCGATTTGCTGCCGATGCTCAAAATGGCAAAGAAAAAGCTCATCACAATCACGCCAAAGGGGTGATAGCGCATGATCATGGCAACAAGCATGCCATCAAAATAAAACTCGTTGCTCACCGTAGTAATGAAGCGCTTATGCAGGCCGAAAACCTCCAGCATGCCCACCAGCCCGCAAATCGCGCCGCTGAGCACCATCGACCACAGCATGAGCTGATCCGCACGAATGCCGCCATAGCGCGCGAAGCGGTCGTTTTCGCCCGTGAGCTTCATTTCAAAGCCCACAGAGGAGCGGGTCATTAAATACCACACCAGGAGCGCCGCCACCGCCGCATAAAACACGCCCGTGGTAAGGTTGCTCAGCTTGATCAGCGGCGTAAACGCCGCTCCCGCCATAATGGCATCTGTACCGGTGGCAATGCCGCGGTCAGCGGTTTTGAGCGGGCCGTTTGCCAGATAGCCGCAAAAGAAGATCGCCACGGAATTGAGCATGATGGTGGTAATCACCTCATCCACCTTCCAGCGCACCTTCAGCACGCCGGGCAGCAGCGCGAACAGGCCGCCCGCCACCAGCGCCGCCAGCAGCGCCAAAACAACAACCAGCCAAGCGGGCGCGTTTTGAACCTGCGCGCCAACCACCGCCGCCGCCATCGCGCCCATGTAGAGCTGTCCCTCGCCGCCTACGTTAAACACGCCCGCCTTTGCCGCCACGCTCATCGCAAGGCCGCAAAGGCAGAGCGTCACCGTTTTGGCAAGCGTATTGCCCAAGGCGCGTGGCTTGCCAAGCGCCCCCTGAAAGAGCGCCGTATATCCCTTCACCGGATCGCCGCCGCAAAGCAGCATGATGCCCGCGCCCACAAGGAACGCCAGCGCCACCGCAATCAACAGCGAAAGCAAATAATCCCGGTTCAGCCTTTGCGAGGGTTTGAGCCGCAATACCGCGCGTATGGATTGCATCAGGCTACTGCTCATGTCCGTCCGCCTCCTTCGCTGGCTGGCTGCCACCCGTCATGTAGTAGCCAATCTCCTGCTTATCAATCTCCCCGGCTGCGAAGCTGGCAGTGATGCGGCCATCAAAAATCGTCGTTAACGTATCGCTCAGGCGAAAAAGCTCATCCAAATCCGCACTCACCAGCAAAATCGCGCAGCCCTCGCCGCGTTTTTCCATAATGCGTTCATGAATAAACTCAATCGCGCCGATATCCACGCCGCGTGTCGGCTGGCTAATCACCAGCACCGGCGTACCAAAGTTGAACTCGCGCGCGATGATCACCTTTTGCATGTTGCCGCCGGAAAGCGAGCCGCCCAGATCGTCCACGCCTGACGCGCGAATATCGTAGCGCTTCGCGAGGCGCTCGGCATGCGCGCGTACCTTGCCGCGCCGCAGATGAATGCCCAAAAAGCTGAATTCCCAATCGCGCTGCTTGCCCAGCAGCAGGTTATCCGCCACGCTCGCCTTCACATCCATGCCAACGCGCACGCGATCGTCTGGGATATAGCTCACGCCCATCGCGCGAATCGCGCGCGGCGACAGGCGGCTGATATCGCGACCATGCAACGTAACCGTGCCGCCGGTTTGCGGGCGCATGCCCATCACGCACTCGGTAAGCTCCGTTTGGCCATTGCCTTCCACGCCGCACACGCCCACAATCTCGCCCGCATGCACCGTCAGGCTCACACCGCGCAGCGCGGGCAGGCCACGATCGCTGCTGGCGCATAGGTCGCGGATGCAAAGCACCTCTTCGCCCGGCGTGCCCACCTTGGGCAGGTCGCCAAAGAGCACATCCCGCCCCACCATCAGCCCGGCAATCTCACGCTCGCTGGTAGCGGCGGTTTGAAGCACCCGTTCCAGCTTGCCGCGCCGCATAACGCCCACACGGTCGCTCACGAGCATCACCTCGGGCAGCTTATGCGTGATCAAGAGCACCGTCATGTTCTTTTCCCGCACGATGCGGCGAATCACTTCAAAAAGCTCCTCTGTTTCCTGCGGAGTGAGCACGGCGGTCGGTTCGTCCAAAATCAACACGTCCGCACCCGTGCGGAGCGCCTTTAGAATTTCCACGCGTTGCTGCAAGCCCACGCTAAGCTCGCCCACCACATCCCCAGGCTCCACCTGTAGACCGTAGCGCTGGCTAAGCGCGCGTACGCTTTCCTGCGCGGCTTTGGCATCATAAAAGATGCCGTGCTTGCGCGGCTCGTGCCCCAGCAGCACATTTTGCGCAACGGTAAAGCTGGGCACCAGCTTAAAGTGCTGATGCACCATGCTCACACCCATGCGCATCGCTTGCTCCGGGCTGTGCTGCGCGCTTGTTTTTTGACCGCCGATGTAAATTTCGCCAAGCGTTGGGTGATACAGGCCGTAGAGCAGGTTCATCAGCGTGCTCTTGCCCGCCCCGTTCTCGCCCACCAGCGCGAACACCTCGCCGCGCTGGATGGATAGGCTCACATCATCATTGGCAAGCGTGCCGGGAAACTGCATGCTCACATGCGAAAAGCGCACGATCTCCGTGCTTTCAGGGGATGGCTGCATTTGTTTCGCCTCGCTTTGGTAATCAAAGGGAATGGGCGCATTGCCGCCCATAAACGCTTGAAGGGTGGCAGGCGACGGGAAACGCCCGCTGCCTGCCACCCTTTCCGTGCGGCAAGCCCTGCCGCTTTCCCCGCAAGAGAAAGCGCCTCATGGGCTGCCCAAAAATCAAAGCAATCCTAACGGGTGCTTTCCACAACAATTTCACCGGAGATGATCTTTTCCTTGAGCCCCTCCGCTTCCGCCTTGAGCTCGTCGCTCACCTGCTGAGGCATGGTGTCATCGCCATAGCCGATGCCGACAAGCCCGGTGGAGATATCCGCATTCCAGATGGTGCCGCCCGCAAACTCGCCTTTATCAATGAATGTGGAGACCGTAGTATAGATGCTGTCGCCCACATGCTTGAGCATGGAGCAAATAATGGCATCGGGGTTGACGTACTTTTGATCGCTATCCACGCCGATGGCGTACTTGCCGCTTTCCTTCGCGGCCTCAAACACGCCCAGACCTGTTTTTCCGGCTGCGTGGAACACCACATCCGCACCCTTGCCGTACAGCGAAAGCGCGGCTTCCTTGCCCTTATCGGGCGCTTCGTAATCATCGGTATAAACGGGATCCAGCACGGTACCCTCGGGGTTAGCGTACAGCGCGCCCTGCGTATAGCCCACGATGAAGTTATTGATGGTATCGCTGTTCTCGCCGCCGATGACGCCCACCTTGCCGGAGGCCGCCATCTTCATGGCGATGTAGCCCGCCAAGAAGCTGCCCTGATTTTCCGCATAGGTGATGGAGAGCAGGTTGTCGCCCACGCCATCCAAGGCGTTATCCACAAAGATGAACTTCGTATCGGGCATTGCCGGAACGACCTCGCTGAGGCCATCCCAGAACTGCCAGCCAACCGCAATCACGATATCGTTCTGTTCGGCGGCTTCCACCAGCGCAACCTTGTACATGCTGGCATCGCTCTTGCACTCTACAACGCTGCCGGATACGCCGTAATCGGTTTCCAAGCGTTTGAGGCCCGCGTTCGCGCTATCGTAAAAGCCAAGGTCGCCCAGCGTTTCGGCGATGCACAGCGCCACCTTCAGCTTCGCGGCAGGCGCGGCAGGCGCGGCTTCGCCGATAGCGGACAGGCACAAGGTGAACAGCATTGCTAGGCATAGGAGAAGCGAGAGTATCTTTTTCATAATCGGATCATCCTTTCCCTCATTCACAGTTCGTAGTTTGTGATGTGATGCGCTCATTATACCGCAAGTGCGCACGATGCGCAATCGAATTTGTATCCCTCTTCCCACTGCCGTCAGTTGGATGGCGGCACAGCCGCGCCGCCTTATTCCTCCACCACAAACGGGTTCTCCGTCACATGCCGCTCCTCCAGCTCCGCATAGCAAACCTCCATCACAGCGCGTTCCAGCATCCCCACGCCGTTACGCACGATGCGGTTCTGGCAGCCGTTGGTGAGCATCACAACGCCGGTGCGGTCGCATGGGTCATAATATGCGGCACAGAGCATGCCGTTGGCCTTGCCGCCGTGCCCATACATGGTTCGCCCCTGCACCTGATCATCCACAAGAATGTTCATCAACAGCCCCCGCCCGCTTTGGCAGGCCACCGAGCCGCGATGGTTCTGCAAGGTGGTCATTTCCGCCACGGTGCTCTCCTTGAGCAGCCGCACACCGCCGTAAACGCCGCCATCGCAAAGGGCAATGATCAGCTTTGCCAGATCCGGCGCGGTGATGATGAGTTTGCCCGCCACAAGATAATAATCATGTAGCGGATCGGGCGTGGTGATATGCGTGGGATCGGCGCGTAGCTCCTTTGCAAGGCGGCGCTGGGGCATCCGGTACATATCGGCAAGCGGCATGTCCCGCCAAAGCAGCGAGGCCTGATACCCCGCCCTAATATCCAGCGGCGCAAAGACGTTGCGCGTCATGTATTCATCCAGCGTGCTGCCAGAAAGCCGCTCAATCAAGCTGCCGATCAGCCCGCCGCCGAAGTTGGAATATTCGCTCTTCTCCCCGGGCGCATAGCCCCGGTAAAAGAGCGAATAGCGCGTTGTGCCGCTGAACAGCTCATCCAGCGGCAAGCCGCCACCGTCGAGCGCGTTTTGATAAGCGCGGCTGTCCCGCAGAGCCGCCGTGTGCGTCATCAGCTGGCGCAGCGTAATGGGCGTATCGGGGAAAAAGGGACTGCGCAGGGGAAAGCCAAGCAGCTCGCCAAGCTCGCTCTCCAAGCCCGCCTTGCCCTGCTCCACAAGCTGCATCAGGCCGATGTTCGCCACCAGCTTGCCGATGCTGCCCACTTGAAAGCCCGTATCCACCGTCACGGGATCCCCATCGATGCGCCGATCGCCATAGCAGTAGGTATACGTGACCTTGCCGTTCTCCATAACCGCCACGCACGCGCCAAGCGTGCTGTACTGCTCAAACACAGCGCCTAGCTTTTCGGCAACGCCGCTTGCGGGCGCGTCTCCAGCCGCAAGCGCCCCCGTTGGTGCAAAAAGCGTCAGCGCCAGCGCCAAAGCCCCCGCAAGCGCCGCCCGCCACGCGCCGCGCCTTCTCACTTAAAATACCCCTTGCGCTTGAAAAAGCAGAGCGTCACAATCACAATGGCCACGCACGTCACAATAAACAGCGGGTAGCCGATTGGCGAATCCAGCGAGGGCATATAGGTAAAGTTCATGCCAAACCAACCCGTCATCAGCGTCAGCGGCAGAAAGATGATCGTGATCACCGTAAACACCTTCATGAGGTTGTTCAGGCTGTACTCCATCGCCGCCTCGTGCGCCTCACGCAGTTGGTTCAGCTCGTCGCAAAGCATGCTCACCGCGCTGGAAAGGCGCTGCGCCTTTGCGGTCAGCAGACCGAAGTAGTGCAGCGATTCCTCCTCGAAGATGTCGTTCTCGTTTTCCTCCAGCTCTTCGCCAATATCGATGAGCTGTTCGTAATAGCTGCGCAGCACCATCAAGCG
Organism: Clostridia bacterium; assembly: GCA_036652695.1. Classification (GTDB taxonomy): domain Bacteria; phylum Bacillota; class Clostridia; order Christensenellales; family Aristaeellaceae; genus Limiplasma. Next base: position 7,969 of record JAVVVJ010000071.1, read on the forward strand.
GCGCTTGTGCTCATACAGGCGCGCGTTGAGGGAGCGATCCACGGGGTTATGCACCACGCTTTCCTCAAGCAGCGCAATATCATGCTCGATGATATCCAGCTCCCGCCCGTCATGGGAGATTCCGTTTTCCAGCAGCGCGAAGATCAGCTTTTCCAGCGTTACGGTTTCAGGCCTATAGCGGCGCAAAGTAGCCATAAAGCTTTCGCGCGTGCTGCCATCGCTGTCAAACAGATTCACCACCAAAAACAGGTTTTTACGAAAGAAGAACGCCAGCCGATCGCTTTCGCTGAACACGGCGTTCACATCCACAATATTGACCAGCCCAAAGGTGTATTCCCCAAAGACATCAATGGCGTTGCGGTAGTGCTCGCGGCGGGCGGTACATTCCTCAACGGTGACATCGCTAAAATCAAAGCGGTCAAGCGCGCCTTGCAGCTCGTCCACATCGATGTACCCAGCGGTCAATGTGGAAAGGTCGATTTCCTCAGGCTCAATGGGGGTCAAGGTAGGCAGCACACGGTAGTACATGGAGAAGCGCTCCTTTGCGGCATTGATGCAGTATGGCTATTGTAGCGGCTTTCCGGAAAAACGTCAAGGCGCGGGCTGCCGCGGCTCGCCGGTTTCCGCAGAGAAACGCGCCTTAATAAAATAGGAGCATCTGGCAAACGCCGGATGCTCCCGCGAAATCCACTATTTGAGGATGGTTTGAATGGCCACGCAGCCGGGGCCGCCCTGTGTAACAAAAGCCGGGCTGAGGGCAAAGCGCTCAATCTGCACGGTGGGGAACAGGCTGCGAAGCACCTCGTGAGCCTGCCGCGCCCAATCGCCGTTATCCGCGTCAGAGATATAGATCATGTACTTCTCGTTAACGCCCTGCTTGCATAAATTTGCCGCAACATCCTTCATGGCGCGCGAGAAGGTGCGTGTGACCGAAAAACGGTTGATGCGCTTGCCATCGCTCGTCTGCACCATAACTGGAATCAGGTGCAGCAGCTCGCCAATATGCGCGGCCAGCGGCATCAAGCGCCCGCCGCGCTGCAAAAAGCCCAAATCCTGAGGAATTAAAAACGAGCGCGTGCTATCCAAGCTTTCGCGGATTCCAGCCAGAATTTGCTTTACAGACTGCCCTAGCGCTGCCAGCTGCACTGCCTTATCCACCAAATAGCGGTGCGGCCCGCAGAGGGTTCTGGAATTCAGCACAGTGATACGCTCCGGCTCGGAGAGCATGCTCTTCACGCCCACCGCTGTGCCATATGTACCGGAAAGCCCATCCGCCATGGTGATGTTGAGCACATCATCGGGCGCAAGCGCCTCGTAGGCGGCCTTGAGATCAGCCACATTGGGCTGGCTGCTGATTGGATGATGCGCAGTATCCCCGCGTACCTTGTCACAAAACGCCTTGCCATTAATCTCTTCCAGATCACGGTAGGTTGTTCCGTTCAACGCAACGCTCAGCGGAACCACGGTAAAACCCTGTGCCTTTGCCTGTTCGGGTGTATAAAGGGTAGAAGTATCCGCCATAATTTTAACCACTATCAAACTCCTTGCTTCTGCCGGTCGTCGTGCGGATCATATTTTGTCCCTTTTTATCATACAGCAAATTACCCAAAAAAGCAAAGCGGATTTATTAACGATGGAAGGAACGGCGCAATCCAGATATACCCATTGTTGCGTTTGAAAATCACATGGACGCAGCATGCTCCATCAAGAACGCAAAGCCCGAAAGCCCCGCTTTTGCAGGGTTTTCGGGCTTTGTGAAGCACGCGGGCTTCCTATGGTAGCTAATCTATCGCGCCGCCGTGCGTACCGTTGGGTATACGGCGGTTCACGCATATGCGCGCATTCCCCCGCGATAAAGAAGCTTTTATTCCTTTGTAGTGGGAAGGCTTGCGGCGGCCACGCTCTGCCCCACGCGGCGGCTCTTTTCATCGGGCAGGTTTACTTGCATGGTAAGCTCTGGATATTCGGCAGCCAGCACTTCCTGTGCCTTGCCAAGCACCAGATCGCCGCCCTCGCCGCTGGTAACGCGACCCATGAGCAGCACATGGGTGATATCGTAAAACATGGCGTAGAACGCGAGGGTATAGCCAAGGTACACGCCAATGGTCTCGTAAATCTGCCGCGCGCCCTTGTGACCTTCCTCCATCTTGCTCTGCACCACCTTGAGCTTTTCGGCGGGGCTCATGCCCTCCTCAAGCGCTATGCCAGCGGCGGGCGCCAGCTTGATCACGGCGTCCTGTGAGAAGTATTTCACGCCGCAGCCGATATCGCCGCTCCACTCGTCCCGCATCGCATCGGGCGCCAGATCGCAGGGCACGAAGGCCAGCTCGTTGAGCCAGCCAGTGATGTTGCCATCCCTGTCCACATAGCCGCCCGCCTCGCTTGTACCCATCGCAATGCCGAGAATGCCATCCTCGCCAAGGCTCATTGCGCCCGCAAGCGCGGTTACATCGCCATCGTTGCTCACAATCAGCGGCACATCACCAATTTCCTTTGCGGCACGGATATAGATATCTTTGACATATTTTTCATAATCCGCCTCGTCAACCTTCAAAAAGAGCGAGGCTCTCATGGTTTGGTTGTTGATGTAGATGCCCGCCGAGCTTACGCCGATGGCATCCACACGCGGCATGTGCGCGGCGGCGGTCTTCATGGCGGTCACAATGCCATCGTAATGGTAAGCGGGATCGCTGTTGGTTTTGGGAAACCAAACAACCTCCTCGCTGTACACGGTTTCGCCATCCACAACGGCGCTCACCTTGCGATCGCTTCCACCCGCGTCAAAGCCAATGCGGCAGCCTTCCAGATGGCGGCCAATGGGCGCGGACGCGTCCTTTGCCACGGGCGCATCGGCAAGCGTAGCGGCATAGCAGACCTCAAAAGGATGCTCATATACATGCGCCATAAAATTCGCGTCAAACTCGCGCTTGCCGCCCACGCGGTACTGATCCTTCACGCCCTCGTACACGGCCTTGCTGCCCGCGATGGTTACACGGAAGCCGCCGTACACCCAAAGCATGCTTTTGACCATGCGCTCCACCATGTGAATGCAGCGCGCGTCATTTTGCCCATGGGGCAGAACGCGCATATCGCGCGTCGCCACCAGCCCGTCGTTGCGCTCCAGCGCAATGCGCAGCACCGGGCCATTGGCCGCCAGCGCCTCGGACTCAAACGCGCGCAGGCCGCGATAGGTGGGTTCAAACGCCTTGTCCAACGGGGCTACGATTTTCAATTGTTCCATACCCATGCCTCCCGTATATTGTAATGTATTGTGCTATGACAGCTTATAAATCATCGCTTTTTATTATATCGTATTGACGGCGGCTTGTCCACCATTTTTTGCTGGCTTGGCTCGTGCACTTGCCTTTCTTGCGCATGTCTACCCAGTGCCAGCCCTGCTTTTGGGCTTTGCACAACCAGCCTTTGGTTTTTAACCCTCCGGCTTGATTTCCCCAACGCCTTCTGGTATCATAGCCGACATCCCACAATGCGCCGCCACAAACGGGCGCGCAAGGCAGTAAGGAAGGAAAGCCCAATGAAACAATCCTATACGGATGTCAACGCGGAGGTCATCGCTGGCTGGGTGGCGGATGGTTGGGAATGGGGAAAGCCTATCGCGCACGAGCAATACGAGGCCGCCAAGCGCGGCGATTGGCAGCTCCTCCTCACCCCCACCATCCCCGTGCCGCGCGCGTGGTACGGAGAGCTGAAGGGCGCAAAGGTGCTGGGGCTTGCCAGCGGAGGCGCGCAGCAAATGCCTCTTTTGACGGCGGCGGGCGCGCGCTGCACCGTGCTGGATTACACGCCCGCCCAGCTGAAAAGCGAGCATGAAATGGCATTGCGCGAGGGCTACGCCATCGAGCTTGTCTGCGCGGACATGTCCAAGCCGCTCCCCTTTGCCAACGATGCGTTTGATTTGATCTTTCACCCCGTGTCCAATTGCTATGTGGAGGATGTATATCCCATCTGGCGCGAGTGCTATCGCGTGCTAAAGCCCGGCGGACGGCTGCTCGCGGGGCTGGACAACGGCATCTGCTACGCCTTTAACGATGAGGAAACCGCGCTCACCTACAAGCTCCCCTTTAACCCCCTCAAGGATGAAAAGCTCTACGCGCAAAGCATTCAAAACGGCTGGGGCATTCAGTTCTCGCATACCATTCAGGAGCAGGTCGGCGGTCAGCTCAAGGCTGGTTTTACCCTCAAGGACATCTATCAGGATACCGCCGGCAGCGGGGCGCTGCATGAGCATGGCGTGCCCGCTTTTTGGGCGACCCTTGCAACGAAATAGCCCGTCCGATCCACAAAAAGAGGAGGCGCCCGCAAGCGACCTCCTCTTTTTGCGATTTGAAGCATGCCTTGCGCGGGGGAGTCATCCCTCGCTGCGGATGGGGCGGCTTATACCAATCTAAGCCTAAAATGCAACGCAGACCACGGGCAAAAGATGCCATAGATGCTTG
>JAVVVJ010000072.1:0-9720 GCA_036652695.1 Clostridia bacterium
CGTCTTCTATTCAATCCACCGTCGGCGGCAGCCCGTTCTCATTCAAATACCGATCAATAATGAAGCGCGGGCGATGCTTACTCTCGTTATAAATCTTGCCGATGTACTCGCCAATCACCCCAAGGGACAAGAGCTGAATGCCGCCAATCATCCATATGGAGGCCAGCGTGCTTGCCCAGCCAAGCACCGTGTGCCCAAAAATCCAAGAGATCAGCGTATAGAGCAGCATGCAAAGCGAAACCAAAAAGATCACCACGCCAGCCGTGGTAATCAGCTGAAGCGGTTTAACGGAAAAGCTCGTAATGCCATCAATCGCAAAGGCGAGCATCTTTTTGAAAGGATATTTGCTTTCGCCCGCAAAGCGCTCGCTGCGGTCATAGGTCACAGTGCCGCTCTGAAAGCCGACCAACGGCGCAATGCCGCGCAAAAAGAGATTCACCTCGCCAAAGGAATGCAGGGCGTTGAGGGCGCGGTTGCTCATGAGGCGGTAATCCGCATGGTTGTAGGTAATATCCACGCCCAGCCCCTTCATGAGGCGATAAAACATCAGCGCGGTTTGACGCTTGAAGGCCGTATCGGTTTCCCGCTTGTTGCGCACGCCATATACGATCTCGCAGCCCTTGCGGTATTCTTCAATGAAGCGATCCATCGCGTCCATATCATCCTGAAGATCCGCATCCATCGAAATGGAGATGTCGCAATGGTCGCGCGCCGTCATCAGCCCCGCCAGCAAAGCGTTCTGATGCCCACGGTTGCGGCTGAGCTTCACGCCCTCAAAAAGCGCGTTTTCCTCGTGCAGGCGCGCGATTTGCTCCCATGTTTGATCCTTGCTGCCGTCATCCACCAGCAGCACGCGGCTTTCCGGGGAAATCATCCCCCGCTCGATGAGCGAGGCCATCTTCAACGTCAGTCGGCGGGAAGTTTCGGGCAGAACCTCCTCCTCGTTATAGCAAGGAATAACCACCATCAGCTTATCTGCCATCGTACTACCATCCTTTCCCATTTTCCATGCGTTACTGAGGCATTTTGCTCTGCCGTTGCACTATTGAAGCGTAAAGTGATCGGAAAACACGGTTACCGTAGCATCGTTCATCTTTGCCTGCGCACGCACGCGATACACGCCCGGCGCGGCTTTTTCACCCGATTTGAGCCTGCCATTCCAGTAAAACACGCTGCCCGTAGGTTTGATCTGCATGGGGCGGGTGCTCTCGCGGTGGCAGAGGCGGTGAACCACCTTATCTTGACCGTCCACAATGGCGACGCTCAGCTCGCAGGGGTAATCATGCCCTACAAAAATGGTCAGCTCCCTGCCATCGGAAGGAAAGACGGCCTGCGTTCTCGTGCTCAGGTTCAGTTCCCCGGATTCGGGCGGCACGCAGATTGCGCGCCCCGCATGTACGGTCAGCTTGCCCTGATCGATGCTCACAAGCTGCACCAGCACATAGCCGTAGGCTTCATTCGTCAGCGCTCCAATGGTGAGCGTGCGCACCTTGCGCCCCGCTGAAATTGCCCCGGCGCGGTCGCCATAGGTGGTGTACCGCTCGGCCGCGTCATAAATGAGCTGTGCTTTATCAAACTCCCATTTGCCCTCGCGCTGGTATACCACCTGATAGGCAACCCGCACAGGGCGCATGGCAATAAACTCAATGGTGATATCCCGCGAATCTCGGCTCAGCGTAGTGCCGGAAAACGTGACATCCGTAATGGGTGAACGGTTCAGTCCCGTAGGCAGTGGATCGCTCGTGGCATACCGAAACACCACAAATGAATCCGTTTGGGGGTATACCTGCGGAGTGGAGGCCGCATGGTTGAGAAGCAAATAATCGTATAATTCCGATAAAGTCACGCTTCCATCACGGTTGCGGTCGGCGGGGTAACCGCTGCGGGGGCTTAAGCTATCGGCAAGCGCCTGTGTAAAATAGTAGGTGCCCTGCGGCGCCTGATCCTTAAGCTCCGTATCGATGGTATCATCCGCGCTCCAGTACCAGCTTTCCTCCAACGCGCCGCTGCTGGTGAGCACTTTGAAATCATCCCCAAGGAAATACGCCTTCTCTGGCGGGTCGGACAACCCCTTGCCGATGAACGCGCCGCTGTTGCATGCATCCAAGATCATCACCTTGGTGCCCTCAATGCCATCAAATGCGGCCTCCAGCTGCGCGGGGGAAATGCTGCCCTCCGTTACGCCATCGCTTAAAAGCAGCAAAGGCTCCTTGCCGCTCTGCGGATCATACTCGCCATGCGTACTCAGGTAGAGGTAGCTCACATCCCCCTCCTGTGCCTTTGCAAAGGTTTTGCGTATCAGCCGCGTCAGCTCCTCCGCAGAGGTCACGGGGCGATCGGGCAGCAGCAAGGTTCTCAGCGGCGTAAGCGCCGCCTGAAAGGCTTCCTGCATGGCATAAACGTTGTTGGTGGAGCTTGGGTAGGTGCTGGGCTTGGACACAAACTCGTCCACGCCAATGAGCAACGCGCGCTCAACGCGCGCATGCGTGTTCAAAAGCGCGCGTGCATCGTCCTCACTAAGCGAATCCTCCGCGCGCGCGATAGGGCCAATGGGCTGAAAAAGCAGCAGCAGCGCCAAAACAAGCCCCAGCACACGCACCCGTCTCGCCAACACGGCCACTCCTCCCCTCGCTACGCGATGAATCATGGCCTATTGTACACTATTTTGATACGCTCGTACAGCGTTATACGGCAAGAGGAAAGTTTTTACACATTCGTTACAACGCCAAAGGCGGTCACGCGCTCAATCCTCCACAAGCCAAGTATCCGGAGTGTCATATGCCACCGCGCTCAGCTCCGCCTCAATGGCCTGCTGGGTCTGCCGATCTGCCACGCCGGTTGCGGCTTGATTTTCCATGTGTTCGCTTTGAAACGTCATCACGGCGCGCTTGGTGTTGCCGCCATATGCGCCCGTCAGATGCCGTTCCTCCAAAAGGCCAAGCTTGTTGAGCGCTTGCTGAAGCTTTAGCACCTTGTCGCCGCGGTTGCCGCTGCGCATGGTGGTGCCCACCACGTCCTCGCACACGCCAAAGCCAAGCACTTGACTGTTGTTGAGCAAATAGCTGTTGCGCTGCACGCAAGAGGGGTTGTTGCCCTCGATGACGTGAATCACCACGCGCCCCTGCTCATCGGTGGCGCAATATTCCACCAACGCGACGTGCTCGGTATCGCCCGCATCATTATAGCTAAAAAAAACCAAATCTCCGGAGCGGGGAATATAGCCGTTCTTTGTGAGCAGCCCCGTATCCCCCAACAGCCACTGATAGCCCCAGTCCGGGCAATTGCCCTTGCGATACACAAAACGCCCGCGCTTAATAAACCAATCGCGCCCTGTGTTTTGACCGCTGTAGTTGGGATATACCACATCCAACAGCTTGGTGCCATTGAGCGCGTCCGCGCGATTGACGCACCAACCTACAAACTCCGCGCACCAAGCGGCGTTCGGTTCACCCGCCCAAGTGCCGTATTTGCTATAGTTGTTGGCGCCCTCGGTGTATCCAAGCTCGCCGCGCGCCACATCCAGCACGTTTTGCACAAAATCGGGGCGTAGCGGCTCCACGATGAGCTCTTCATTTTCCTTGCTCAGCACGTCCGATATGGCATAGACCTGCTCGGGCAGATCGGTGGCGGCGGGTGCTGCCTCGGTGGCCTGATCCATCCGCGCAAGGGTTTCCTCATCCAGCTCGCCTTCTACCGTCTGCGCAAGCGAGCAGACGGGCAGCAGCAGCGCAAGCAGCAGCGCGCAGGCTGCCGCGATTCCGTTTCGACGCAACTTTCAACCTTCTCTCCGTACTTGTGATCGCCCCCCGTTCCCTTTCCCCTACCGCCCAAAGGCTTCAATGCCCCGCAGCAGTTCAAACTCGCGTATTGTGCGCACGGTGGTGAACATCTTACGGGTCAAAATCGCGCCCGCGCGATAGAACAGGCAAATAAAGGGGGTGTCATTGGCGAACTGCTGCTGGATGGCCTGCGTTGTATAGGCAAAATCCTCGCGGTTTTGCTGGGTGCGCAGGGTATCGATCAGGCTGGTCATATCGGAGCTTATATAGCGGCCATAGTTCTGCCCGTTGCCCTTGCGCAGCATAAAGCCGTAATCGGGCACGGTATCCATCTGAAAGGCGCATAGCGCCATCTCAAACGAGCCCACCTTGAGCTGCTCCGCCACCGCCTCGTAGGACATGGTCGAAGGCACCACCTTGATTTTTACAGCGGCGAGCATGTCCACAATCATGTTGGCGGTTTCAAAGCGCACATCATTCTCCGGATCCTCGTACACGCAAAGCTGTAGCTGTAGGTTTCGCTGCTTGCCGTCCACCACCTTATCCAGCACGCCATTGTTATCGCTGTCGCGCCAACCGTCCTCGGCCAGCAGCTCCATGGCACGCTCGGGGTTATACACAAAGGTGCTTTCCTGATCATAATAGAGCCAGCTGTCAGCGGGTACGGGCGTATCCGCGTCGATGGTCATGCCCATGTAGATATTCTTGGCAATCGCGTCCTTGTTGATCGCATAGCGAATGGCTTGGCGCACCTTGACGCTCTCCAGCGGAAATTTGCCATGGTTGAGCTGCAACGTCTCCAGTTGGCGCGTGGAATAGGCAATGGAAAGCGAGTTGATGCCGCTCTTATACTGCGCCGCCGCTACCGAACGGGTAAACACGGTATCCACGCGGCCATATTCGAAAGCGTTGATCATATCCTTGTTATTGGTATAAAAGGTACACATGATATCGGTCACCTGCGGCTGCATCTGCCACCAGTGTGGGTTGCAGGTAAGGCTGAGGTAGCTGCCCGCCTCAAACGCACTGATCACATACGGCCCTGTGCCCAACGGGCTAGGCGTTTCCAGCTGGGAGGCGGGAATCACAGGAAAGGTCATGCTGTAGAGCAGCCCATAGTAGCTGCGTTCGCCCTTGACCACCACGGTTTGATCGCCGTCCGCGCTAAAGGACGTCACCAAATAACGAATGTTTTGGTAAAAGCCGTTGTCCGTAACGTCCTTGTTCTTTGCCAGCTCCAAAATATACTGCCCGGAGGCAACCACATCCTGCGCGGTCAGGGGCGTGCCATCCGAAAAGGTAATGTCATCGCGCAGGGTGAAGGTCCACGTTTTGCCGCCGCCCGTTTCCGACCAAGTTTCGGCCAGCAAGGGCTGCGGCAGGCCGTTATCGTCGATGGTCACAAGGCTTTCATACACCATGCCATACAGCGATACGATATCCCGCTCCAACGGCGTCAAGGGTCGAATTTCCGTGGTGCGCGTGCTCACAATGCCAAGCAGCAAGGAGTCCCCCACATTTTCACCCATGGCAAGGCTCGGCACGAGCAGCAGCAAGCACAAAAAAAGGCAGCAAAGGCGCTTGGTCATGTGGCTTCCTCCGTTGTTTCATAATACAGGCGTTTATAGATGGCATAATCGCGCACAACGCGCGTGGCATATTGCTTGGTGGGCCCATCCATCATATTGTCCAGCGCCAAGGTGAGGCCGTCGGCGCTGTATTTGGAGGAATTGAGCCAGTTCTGCACTTCGTTTTGACCCGCGTGATACGCGGCGGACACAAGCACGGGATCAGCGCGGAAGCGCTCGCACAAAAAGGCGAGATACCAGCACCCGTAGCGCACATTGGTTTCCGCGTCATACATCGCGTCAAAGCTGTAGCCATCGGTAAGCCCCATCTTTTGGTACACCCAATCCGCCGTTTTGTCCACGAGCTGCATCAAGCCCCGCGCGCCCACGCCGCTCTCGGCCTTTGGGTTGAAGGAGCTTTCGTTGAGCACAATAGCCGCTACAAAGGCGGGATCTAAGTTATTTCTGGTGGCCTCGCGCTCAATCAGCTCCTGATAGCGCAGGGGATGGTTGTTGCGCATCGCCGCGGTATTCTCTTGCCGCTCGCGGATCACCTGCTCCGTTTGCGCAGTGAAGGTGAGCTGCATCAGCCACAGCCCCACGGCGAGCAGCGCCGCCACAAACACCGAAATGCCAAGCCAAGGGATGGGCGAGCGCTCCTGATACATGGGCATCGCGTCGCTTTCCTCATCCACCCACACATCGCTTTGCGGCGCGCCTCGGTGCGCGGCTGGCCGTCGCGCATATCCATGCTCGTTCGCCGGCGCGGCGCGGCGCACGTTTTCGTCCTCCTCCTGCAACACATAGGGATCGTCTACCCACGCATCCACATCCGCGCTACGGGCGCTCGCGCGCGGACGATGGGCGTACTGGGGCGCTTCCTGCGCAGCGGCCATGGCATAGGCCGCTCCCCGGCTTTGCTCCGCGCCGTTCCATTGCGGACTAGCGGGCTGGCTTTCCACCTGCCCTCCCGCATGCTCCGTGCGTGCGGGTGGATAGGAGGCGCGCGCATTCGCTGCCGCGTCCACGCTCTGCCGATATTCCTGTTGGCGGTACTGGTTTACGGCGTACTGCGCGCCATGGCGGCGGCGCGTGCCCTGCTCCTCTTTTTGGCGCTCCAGCTGCTGCTGCTGTGCCAAAAGCTCCGGTGGATAGCCCGCCTGCTCGTACTGGGTTACGGCCTGTGCGGCAGCATTCTGCCGCGTCTGTGCAGCGCGGCTGCGCAGCGGTCTGCCTAGCGGATCGGTCGGCGGCACGGCGGGCAGCTCGTCCACCTCATGGCGCGGCGCGGCCTGCACGCGCGGGGGGCGCGCACGCTCCTCCATGGGCATATTGTTCTGCTGTGCCACGCGAAGCCATTCCGGCATGGGTGGAGCCGCTGGAGGGTCAAACTGCGAGCCGTCCTCCGTAACCATCGGCGGCGCGTAGGTTTCTGGCGTTTCCTGCGCGAGTGTACCGCGCATCGGTTGCGCCTGCGTGGGCGCGGGCTGCATGGCCTGCGCCGCCTGAGGCCGCGCAATGCGCGCACCCGTCATGGGGCGCGCCGTCGACGCCTCCTGCGGCTGCTCAAAGGGATTTTCCGGAATGCCATAATCCTGCGGATAGGCAATGCTGGCGGCAGGCGCTGGGCCATCCGCCATGGAGGGAAGTTTCTTTGCCGGGCCGAGGTTTTGCCGCGCGTCCGCGCGCGTCTGGCGCTCGCGGGTGCCGTATGCGTCCACCGCGCCGCGCTGGAAGGGATCGGCACGGTGGCGCACAACCGCGCCATCGGGTGCTTCGCGCTTGATGTTGCGCTCCTGCTCAATGCGCCGCCCCGCGCTCACGGAGGGCACGTACCGGTAATCGACCGGGGCATGCTCGTCATCGTCCAAATCATGGGTATGCAAGGGTCTACGGATCATGAGTGCTCCTCTCCGCTTAGGCCTCCAAGGAGCGCCAAGCGTTATAAAGCCTTTGTACATCTGCCTGCAGCTCTTGGCTGGGGCGGTCGGTATCCAAAACCACATCGCTCAGCTCCTTTTTTTGGCTAAGCGGCCATTGGCTGTTGATGCGGTTCATGGCTTGCTCGCCGATCAGGCCGCTGCGCGTGCGCAGGCGCTCCAGCTGTGTTTGTTCGGATGAGCTGGCGCATACCGTTACATCTGCCAGCGAGTTCAACCCTACCTCAAAGAGCAGAGGCACATCCAATACAACGACCAACGCCCCCATTTTGCGGCAGGTTTCGATTTCTGCCATCACACGCTCGTGAATCAGCGGGTGCAGCACGGCGTTGAGCTTCTCGCGCTCCTGCTCGCTTCCAAAAACAATGGAGGAAAGCACCGCGCGGTTGAGCGCGCCATCCGGGAAGAATACGAATTCCCCAAAGCACTCTCGCAAGCTTTCCAGCGCGTCGCCGCCAGGGGCGGTCAGCTCATGGCTGATCTGATCCGCATCGATCACGGAGGCTCCCAGCTCCTTGAGCATCTTCGCCACAGTGGTTTTTCCGCACGCGATTCCTCCAGTTAAGCCGATGATCTTCATAATGATGTTCTCTCCCTTCGCAATATGATCAGTGCGCCTGATCCCAATCCTTACCGCGCGATACCTCTGCCACCAGCGGCACGCGTAGCTTGACAACGTTCTCCATGGTGTCGCGCAGAACTGCGCTCACCGCGTCTGCCTCGTCCATCGGGCATTCCACCACCAGCTCGTCATGCACCTGCAAAATCAGCTGTGCGCGATAGCCGCCCTGCCGCAGGCGCTCCGCCACACGCACCATGGCAAGCTTAATAATATCCGCCGCCGTGCCCTGCACGGGGGTATTCATGGCGGCGCGCTCGCCAAAGCTGCGCACGTTGCGGTTGGCGTTTTGCAGCTCAAACAGCTCCCGGCGGCGGCTGAAAAGCGTTTCCGCATAGCCGCGCTCGCTGCCAAGGCGCACGCACTCATCCATAAAGGCACGCACGCCGGGGTAGCGTTCAAAATACGTGGCGATGAAGCGGTCTGCCTCCTTGCGGGAAATCCCCGCGTTGCGCGCCAGTCCAAACCCGCTGATGCCATATACAATGCCAAAGTTTGTCGCCTTTGCAGCGCGGCGCATAGCGGAGGTGACCTCCTCCATGGGCACGCCGTGAATCTCAGCGGCGGTGCGGGTGTGAATGTCCTGCCCCTTTTGGAAGGCATCGCACATGGCGGTATCGCCGCTCATATGCGCCAGCACACGCAGCTCAATCTGGCTATAGTCCGCATCCAGCAGAATGCAGCCCTCCCCCGCCACAAAGGCGCGGCGAATCTCGCGCCCCTCCTCCGTGCGGATGGGGATGTTTTGCAGGTTCGGCTCCAAGCTGCTGATGCGCCCCGTAACGGTGGCCGTTTGGTCAAAGGTGGTATGCACGCGGCCATCCGCTCCGCGCAGCTTGCGAAGGCCGTCCACATAAGTGCTTTGCAGCTTGGATAGCTTGCGGTAGCGAAGCAGCGGCGCAATGGCGGGATGGTAGGGCGCAAGCCCCTCCAGCACCTCGGCATCGGTGGAATACGTACCGTTCTTGTTCTTTCGTTGCGCGGGCAGGCCAAGCTTTTCAAAGAGCACCTCGCCAAGCTGCTTTGGGCTGTTGAGGTTGAAACCCGGCGTCTCGGTGAGGTCATATACCGCCTTGCGGCTCTCCTCAAGCTCCTTGGTAAACAGCGCGCTCAAATCATCCAGCACGCTTCCATCCACCAAAAAGCCCTCCCGTTCCATAGCATAGAGCACGCGGGTAAGGGGCTGCTCCATATCCGTAAGCAGCTCCTTCATCCCCCGCGCCTCCAAGCGGCTCTGCTGACGCAAGGAAAGGGCGTACACGTCATAGGCCGTTGGGTTTTGGGGCAGCTCCTCGGCGGGTTTCCCGTATTCCGCCGCCATGGAGGGGATCAGCTCATAGCCGCGCTGTGCGGTATGCAGCAAATAAGCGCCCAGCATGGTATCCCGCAAAACCTGCGGCAGCGGCAGCTTAAAGCGCGCGAGCATGCCAAACAGCGCCTTCGCGCCATGCACGATCAGCGGCACGCGCGCAAACACCGGCGCAAGCGCCGTCATGATCTGGTCGTCATAAAGCCCGTTGCCGGTGAGATCGCGCAGAATCGGCATATGCCAAAGGCACAGCTCATCGGTGAGCACGGTCACTTCCGCGCCGTTCTCGCAGAAGGTGGCAAAGGCGGGCTTGCGCTCCGCAAGCGCCTCAGCGGCCTGCGTGATGGCCTCGATTGTAAGCCATACCTCCTCGCCGCCAAGCGGCGGCGGCACGGGCAGTTCCAATTCCTCCACCATGGCCTGCGCGTGGCTGGCGCTATTTCCCTGCCGGGCGCCCTTGCCCGCCGCGCGGGCGGAAGCAGCGGTGCCGCGCATTTCCGGAGCG
>JAVVVJ010000072.1:9820-12219 GCA_036652695.1 Clostridia bacterium
GCGATGCTCCGCGCCATGCGGTGGAGGCCATATTGCTGAAGCAGCGGCACACCCTGTGCCATTTCGCCATAGCCGCATTCCTCAAAGGAGATCGTCAGCGGCGCGTGGCGGCGAATCGTGCCCAAATCGCGGCTCAATAGCGCGACCTCCGCGCCCGCGCGCAGCTTTTCGCCTAGCTTGCCCTTGATTTCGCCCGCGTGCGCAAGCGTCTCATCCAGCGTGCCATACTGCGTGATGAGCTTGAGGGCGGTCTTTTCGCCGATACCCGCGATGCCGGGAATGTTATCGCTGCTATCGCCCATGAGTCCCTTCATATCAGGCACCTGCGCGGGCGTGAAGCCATAGGTTGCGAGCACCGCCTCCGCATCCAACAGCAGGCTATCGGATATGCCCGTTTTGGTGAGGATGACCTCTGTTTCCCCGCCCACCAGCTGTAGGCTGTCGCGGTCGCCGGTAAGCACATAGGCGTGAATGCCCCGCTCGTTGGCCATTCGCGCGGCTGTGCCGAGGAGGTCATCGGCCTCATACCCCTCCAGCTCGCACACGCGCACACGCATGGCGCCAAGCATTTCCCGCATCAGCGGCAGCTGAGGGCGAAGCTCCTCCGGCATGGGCTTGCGCGTGCCCTTATACTCCTCGTACAGCGTATGGCGAAAGGTGGGCGCGTGCATATCCATCATCACGCAGAGGTAATCGGGGCGGTAATCCGTTAGCGCCTTCACCAGCATGCTAAAAAAGCCATGCACGGCGTTGGTGTAGCTTCCATCCGGGGAGGTCAGCAGCGGCAGCGCGTGAAAGCCGCGAAAAATGAGGCTGTACCCATCCACCAGCAAAACAGTAGGCATATGTTGCTCGTTCATGAAACCTCCGGCGGGCAAATTGGCAAAAGCCTGCCCATGCCTTTTGATTATACCACAGGTTGGAAATGACAAACAAGCGCTTCTTGCCTGCCGCGCGCCAGCTTTGCCACAAAAGCCATACGGCACCCGGCGCGCGATGCGGCGGGTGCCGTATATTTTTGAATGAAGCGGCACGGGAAGCGCGGATTTTTGCCGCTTCATTCGTGCGCGCGCGCTTTGCCTTCCATTACCAGCTTATTCAGCTCATCCATGAAGCTGCTCACATCGGTAAACTGGCGATAAACCGATGCGAAGCGCACATAGGCCACCTCGTCGAGCGCCTTTAGCTCCTCCATTACCGCTTCGCCGATTCGGCGGGAGCTAAACTCCTCCTCGCCGGAGGAGTGAACCAGCTTTTCGACCTTTTCCACAATGCCCTCGATATCCTTCATGCTTACGGGGCGCTTTTGGCAGGCGTGCAGCAGGCCTTTTTTGATCTTTGCCGAATCGAAAGGCTCACGCCGCATGTCCTTTTTGACCACCATCACCAATGCCGTCTCGATCTTCTCATAAGTGGTGAAGCGTCGACCGCAACGCAAGCACTCGCGGCGGCGGCGTATCGAGCTGCCCTCCTCCGTTGGTCGGCTGTCGATTACCCTGCTATCCAAATAGCCACAGAATTGGCACCTCATTTGTCCGCTCCTCCTCGCCGGCGCGCCCCGCACGCCCCCATCTTGGTTTATTATAGCAAGAAAAGCGCGGCAGGGCAAGCAGGGGTTTTTCCGGCGCGGGGCTGATCAACGCTTCATGCAAAGCGCTCGGCTTCCGCACCGGATACCGCCTTGCTTTCGTACACATACGCGCCCAGCCCAAGGGTATACCGTTGCATACGTTGGCTAAGAGAACCGCAGGTCTACAACCGTTTCCCCACGAGGGGTGACAGCCCCTGTGCGCAACAGCGTTGCACCGTTTGCGGCATACAGATTGATTGTGACGCTGCCAAATGGGTTGAACTCCTCCTTATGGAAAATGCCGGAGGGTGATCACACGCCCGCAGGTGACAGCTCAACGTAGGGAATCCCATTGGCAATGGCATATTCAAGGGCATAGGAACCACGTTCGCAGTAGATTTTCAGATTTGTGCAGCCAGAGAAGGCTGCGCTTTCTATGCTCGTAACTGTTGCCGGTATGTCAATACGAGTCATGGCTATACAGTCGCGGAATGCACCCTGCCTGATCCATTGCACGCCATTTGGAAGAACGATATTCAGCAGACTCGTGCAGCCACCGAAGGCTCTGTATTGTATTTCCGTAACCGTTGCCGGTATGTCAACATGTGTCATGGATGTACAGTTGAGGAATGCACTCTGCTTGATCACTTTCACGCCATTTGGAAGAGCGATATCCAGCAGACCTGAGCAACCCTGAAACGCAGCCCATCCGATTTCCGTAACAGCGTTTGGAAGAACGATATTCAGCAGACTTGTGCAGTTTTTAAACGCGAAGCCAGGTATTGTGGTTAGCGTACTTGGCAGTTTAACGTCTTTTAGATAATTGCAG
>JAVVVJ010000073.1:0-11923 GCA_036652695.1 Clostridia bacterium
AAAAGAGATGCGCGATTATTCGGGGTTGGATGTGGAGGAGCGCAATACACAAGAAGCAAAGACCGTACTGATAAACGCACAAACCGGAGAAATCATACCCTCTTTAGAAAAAGAAAAAGGCTGCTTAGATTATCAGGGTTTCATTTCATGGGAAGAAGCGAGGGAAAAGGAATAGATGCTTTCAGACGCAAATCGTTCTTGCTACGCCCGGAGGAAGCGCTAGGGGGTAGGGTAAAGAGGCGAGGAGCACCCATGCGGGGCGCGCTGCGAAAACGGACTGTCGCTTTATGCGGCAGTCCGTAATGCGTAAGCAGATCGGTGTATGTTGGTTCACGCGCCCATTTCCTCCGCACGCCCTCCGCTTTAAGGACATTAGTTCTGATCTACAATTTCAGCGCCAAAGGGTGTGAGGGCTAGCCTGGCAAGCTTGAAGCATTGCAGGCCAAAGGGGATGCCAATAATGGTCAAGCAGAGCACAAGACCAATGCCAGCAGAGCCTAGCGCCAGCCAAAAGCCGCTGAGCACGAGCCAGAGCAGGTTCATGAGCGTCGATATGGCGCCGCCGCCAGGCACTACTTCCTTGCCAAAGGGGAAAAAGGATAGGGCAGAAAACTTGAAGCATTGACGCCCGATGGGGATCCCCACAATGGTGAGGCACCACAGCAGCCCCGCAAGCAGCCAGCACAACCCCTGCCAGAAGCCAGCGACCAAAAACCAAATCAGATTGCCGAAAAAACTCATGATTTCCTTCACCTCGCGCCTAGTATAACAGCGGCATGGTGGAGAATCAAGCAAATTACTGTATTCTAATGGGAAGTTCACGCTTTCTCATTTGACTCTCAGAAACGCGATGGTGAGGGCTGCACAGGCTGCTTTTTTCGCCCCGCGCGGCAAAGCGGGGAACGGATGTAGAAGATCGTAATCAGAATGCTGCACGCGATCCAGCCCACCGGATAGGCAAGGCTTACAAAGAAGAAGGGAGTGCCAAATGCCCGCACGACCATCAAGTAAAGCTGGCGAAGCACCACAAAGGAAAAGAGCATGATGAACATGGGGGCATTGGCTCGACCGATGCCGCGCAATGCGCCGGAAAAGACCTGATTAAAGCACATTGTAAAATAGAAGGGGGAAACGATGGTGATGAAGCGCACACCATAGGTGATCACTTCCTCATCCGGGGTGAACAGCATAAGCAACGGCCTTGCGCATACGATGAGCAGGACGCTAAGCGCTATGGTGATGGAAACCGCCATGGCGAGCGCCTGCGTGGCGCCCTTGTGCGCGCGCTCCAGCTTGCCAGCACCGTAGTTTTGACCGACAAAGGTGGTGGAGGCCAACGCGATGGATTGCATGGGAATCAAAATAAACACATCCAACTTGTTATAGCTGGACCAACCCGCCATGCAGGCAGAGCCAAAAAAGTTGATGTAGGACTGCACAAAGACGTTGGAAAAGGCCGTAATGGCCTGCTGAATTCCCGATGGAAAGCCGATGGAAAGAATGTGCTTTAGCGTCTCGCGCCTCAAGCACAGGTGCCGCCAGTGGATGCCATAGGGCGCGGGATCACGGGAAAGCAGCCCCAAGATCAGCATGGCAGAGATGAACTGCGAAAGAATGGTGGCATACGCAACGCCCGCCACACCCCAGTGGAACTGAACCACAAACAGCAGGTCAAGCACGATGTTGGTGAGGGCAGAAAAGCAAAGGAAATAGAGCGGATGCCGAGAATCGCCCACCGCGCGCAGAATGCCGGAGCCCATGTTGTAGATCAGCAACCCAGAGACGCCTGCAAAATAGATGGTTAGGTATTCCTGAGCCTGCCCAAAGACATCCGCGGGTGTGTCCATCATGCGCAGCATGGGCGGCACAATGACAATGCCGAGAGCCGTTACAAGAACGGACATGATGAACGTGAGGGAGATGGTGGTATGCACGGCATCGTGCAGGCGTGGGTAGTCATGCGCGCCGTAGTATTGGGAGATGACAACGCTCGCGCCGGTGGATAATCCCGCGAAAAGACCAACCAGCATGTTGATGATGCTGCTGGTGCTGCCAACGGCGGCAAGCGCTTCCTTGCCCACAAACCGCCCCACCACAATTGTATCCACGGTATTATAAAGCTGCTGAAACAGAAGCCCGATGGCCATGGGAATTGCGAAATTAATTAACTGCTTCCATACCGGACCATCGGTCATGTCCGCGGCGCCGGGTTTGGATAACTTGTTCGTATGCTCTTCCTCCTATGCCATATTTTGAGCGATTTCGTCCAAGAACGCATCGCTACTAAGCGCCTCCGCTTCGCCCTCAAAGAGCGTTGCGAGGTCGCGCGTCATTTTGCCGCCTTTGATTGTGGCAAGCGTGGCGGCCTCCAGCCGGTCGGCAAAAGCGCATAGGTCGTTCAGGCCGTCCAGCTCTCCGCGTTTGCGCAGCGCGCCTGTCCATGCGAAGATGGTGGCTACGGGATTGGTGCTGGTCTCCTCGCCTTTGAGATGCTTGTAGTAATGGCGAGTGACGGTGCCGTGCGCGGCTTCGTATTCAAATTGGCCGTTGGGCGATACCAGCACGCTCGTCATCATGGCGAGACTGCCAAAGGCGGTGGCGATCATATCGCTCATGACATCGCCATCGTAGTTTTTCAACGCCCAAATGAAGCCGCCAGCGCTGCGAATAACGCGCGCGACGGCATCATCGATCAAGGTGTAGAAGTACTCGATGCCCGCTTGCTCAAAGGCGGCCTTATACTCGGTTTCATATAGCTCTGCAAAGATGTCCTTAAAGCGATGGTCATAGATCTTGGAGATCGTATCCTTGGTGGAAAACCATAGATCCTGCTTGACGCTGAGCGCATATTGGAAGCACGAGCGCGCGAAGGAGGTAATGCTCTCATCCGTGTTATACAGCCCCTGAATAACGCCGCTGGCCTGAAAATCCATCATGGTCATGCGGGTTTCCTCGCCATTCACGCTGGTGAAGCACAGCTCCGCTTTGCCCGCTGCGGGTATGCGAAATTCGGTGTCCTTGTACACATCGCCATAGGCGTGGCGGGCGATGGTGATGGGCTGGCGCCAGTTGCGCACGCAGGGGGAAATGCCTTTCACAAGCACAGGGGCGCGGAATACCGTGCCATCTAAAATGGCGCGAATGGTGCCGTTGGGGCTTTTCCACATCTGTGTAAGGCCGTATTCCTCCACGCGCTGGGCGTTGGGGGTGATGGTGGCGCATTTGACGGCAACGCCGTATTTGAGCGTGGCTTCCGCGCTTTGCACGGTGATGCGGTCGTTGGTTGCTTCGCGATTGCGAAGGCCAAGATCATAATACTCGGTCTTTAGCTCCACATAAGGCAGCAGCAGCTTGTCCTTAATTTTTTGCCAGAGGATGCGCGTCATTTCGTCGCCGTCCATTTCCACGAGCGGCGTTTGCATATGGATTTTGGTCATTGTGGAAACCATCCTTATCATGAAAATAGCGGGAGAATGGCAAGCGCCGAAAGCGCCCGGTCGCAAAAGCGGTCGTGGGCGCAATAGATTCCCGTTTCTATTGTATCGGCTTTGCGGTCGGTTTGCAAGGCGCATACAGGAAAAGAACAACGCCTTCGACTTGCGTTCTCAATCCGTTTCCCCCTGATAGATGGGGGCAATGGAACGGCGGGCACGCCAGATGGTGAGCCAGCAGCATAGGCAGCTGAACGCGCCGCAGAGGGTGAGGCAGAGGCGGTAATCCAGCACCTCGCCTAAAGCGCCGATCAGTAGGCTCGCAAGGCAGCAGCAGGTGGAGGCGATGATGCTTTCAAAGGCGTTCAGCTTGGCGCGCAGGGCATCGGGCAGATAACGCTGAACGGCCTGCTGGCGCATGGTGGCGCTGGTAATGCCCAGAAAGCCGCAAATGGCACGGCCTGCGAGCATCAGCGGGTAGGGGAGCCAAAGCAGGAGCATATCTATGCTTTCGTAAATTTGGTACACAAGAAAGGCGAAGGCATAGCGCCGCTTGGGTGGGATGGGCACATGGTAATGCAAAAATCCGCCGAGCGTGCGCCCGGCAAACTCCGCAACGGAAAAGAGCGAGTACATGGCGATGGTAAAGCCCGGCGTGGTGCGGAAGAACGCGACCAAAATAGACGAGTAGCCGCTGCCTACGCCGTTGGTGACAGCCATATAGGTATAGATGTTTCGCAGCCCCTTTTCCTTGCGCAGGTAGGCGACAGCCTCTGCCAAATCACGCCGCCAAAGGCGAAAGGAAAAGCGTTCCCCGCCGCGCCGATCCGGCTCGCAAACGGGAATGCGGCTCTCGATGAGCGCGGCAAACAGGGATAGCGCCGCCTGTAGAAGCAAAATCACAGCAACGCCGACTGTGTCGTACAGCACGGCGGCAATGGGCGTGATGAGCACGGTCATGGTGGGGTAGATCATGCCGCCGACGGTGAAGCCCTTTTGCTCGCAGCCCTGCGGGATCAAGGTTGGAAAGAGGCTGTCATAGGCCAGCTTGTCAAACGCGCTGAGTGCGCAAAGCAGCACGGAAAACGCCATATAGCCCTCATAGGTGAATGCGTTGAACATGAGGTAAAGCCCCGCAAGCCCATAGAGCACGCCGTTGATGGCATCGCCCGCTACCACAAAGGGCTTGCGGGGCAAGCGATCCATCCATGGGGCGGCGATCAGCGGAACCAAAAAACCGGGCAGCACCTGCACGGCGATGAGCAGCCCGGCGGCAAGGGTGCTGCCAGTTTCGTCAAAGACCAAGAAGGAGAGCGCAAAGCTGGAGGCGATGCCGCCTGCCGCGCCCATCACGGTTGCTAGCGTCAGCAAGGTAAAACCGCGGTTCCATAGCGTTGGTTTCATCATGGGGGGTCA
This sequence comes from Clostridia bacterium, assembly GCA_036652695.1. Classification (GTDB taxonomy): domain Bacteria; phylum Bacillota; class Clostridia; order Christensenellales; family Aristaeellaceae; genus Limiplasma. The sequence goes on from JAVVVJ010000073.1 coordinate 4,848, forward strand.
CTTCCTTACCCAACCATTGTACTTTGTATGGTGAGCAAAAGGAAGAGGCTTGTTGTGGGAAAATCAATGATCAAAATGCTCGTTCATTGATGCTAAAGAGGCGTTTACAGGAAAACCACGCAAAAGCTCATATGCTTGCTTGTACTGGCGGTGCGCTTTATGCCATTCGATGACCCACGGCAGATGAAAGAGCGCGTAGCCCTTGGGAAGCTCGCGACGCATGTCCTCAAAACAGGCAAACAGCTGCTCGCCGTAGGCTTCCTCGCGCAGATAACGCGGGTGCGATAGGCGGTAGGAAACGAGCGCACACATGCGCGCCTCTAGGCTGGCGCTTTGGGTGGACGCGTCCATAAGGGTGGCTGCGCGCGCGAGCGCCGCAAGCGCTTCCTCGCGCTTTTCAAGCTTTTCACAGCAGATGGCCAGCTTGTGCAGATCCAGCAGCGTAGGCTCCGCCACAAGGCTGAAGTAGGCGTACGCCTCTTGCCAACGGCAAAACTGCATATCCGTAGAAGCAACGTTGTAGCGGATGGTCTGGAGCGCTTCGCTGTCGTCAAGCGCTTCGGCAATGTGCGTTGCGGTTTGGTATTGCTTCATCATAAGATCAAACTCGTACATATCGCTATAGCAGTTGCCTAGCAGCAGCCGGCAAAGCAGCATTACGCGCACGCGCCCCTCGGCGGCGGCCAGCTCACAGCCGCGGTTAAGGCGCTGAATCGCTTGCGCATAGCGCCCCTGCTGGTAGTCATGCGAGCCTGCGAACGTATAGGCAAGCGCGCTGGGCTGAAAGGCGAGCAGCTCGTTAAAGCGCTTGCGAAGCAGAAGCCACAGCCCGCGCTGGCGCTCGTCAAAGGCCGGTTCAAAGCCATCGAGCTGAGAACCGTTTTGTTGGTTGTGGAGCGCCTCCAGCAATTGCAAGTCGAGCATGGAGGGGCCGTTGATCAGCTCTTCGCGCCGCGCGTCCAGCTGGGCAAGCAAGCGGGTGCAGGCTTGGGTGTCCAAGGAGAAAAAAGCGTCGCAGAGAGCGTCCGCGAGCGCGGCTGCCGCGCTTGCCGCCTCGCCGGTGTACCAGCGAATGCCGAGACGCTCCAAAAGCGGTGCGATGATATCGTCGCTTGGCTCCGCTTTGCCCTGCTCAATTTTGCTTAGGTAGGACACGGCGCAAATGCCGTGGCATAGACCCTGCTGACTCCAGCTTTTGCGCAGACGCTCCATGCGGATCAGCTGCGCGGGGAAGGTTTGTGGCATTGAGCATTCCTCTTTTCGTGAACACGGGGGGAAGGTGGTTGCGTGTGATGATCATAGCATTGGCGGGGATGGAAAGCAAGCCGATTTTCACACTGCGAGCACCTAGGGGCACTGCACCTCCTGCAATGCCGGGAGCACATAAACCAGCCCGTTTGTTTGAAGGCAGTAGCGCCCATCGGGCATAAACCAACCCTGCGCGTTGGGCAGCGTATACGATATCACATCGGACAGATCAAGCGCTTGCGTAAAGGGCTGCCCATCAATGCTGCTCCACAGCTTGCACCGACAAACAAACGCGATCTGCCGATTGGCTGGGTTGTAAGCCAATCCGCCAATTTCCGACAGGAGACGATAAAAATCACCAAAGCACACGCGATCCAGCTTTATGGGAAGCGCAAGCGGCAAGTCCTCCATCGTCTTTGTCCGCAGCGAGTAGGTGCTTAGCACCGGCGTAGCCGAACCATTGTCGCGCATCAGCAGCAGCGAATCATCCCCGTAGCGGCAGAAGGTAAACGCACCGTTTAGAGCCGCCTGTTCATACGCGCCCGTATTCAGGTCAAAAGCCAACAGAATCCCCTCGCAGGGGTTTTCCCCGTTTTCCGCCCATTGCATATCATAGAAACCATATAATGTAGCACGATAGATAAACGGGTACAGGAGGGAGGCGGGGTACGATTGCCCTTTTCTTGTAAGAATGGAGGTATCCAGCCGCGTGCTGCGCCACGCAATGCCATTGCTAGCTATCTTGCCGATTTTTCCAAACAGATGGTTCAACCCCAGCAATTCCCCATCGCCGGGGATGAGCGTAAAGACGGAAGCCTGCAATTGCACCTTTAGCGCGTCACTAAGCTCCTTGAAGGGAAGCTCCGCGTTGTAAGCGGGCAGCTTTGGAAGCTCGCTTACTTTGCGATAGCTGCCTTTTGCCGCGTCCCACGCATAAACATGAGCATTGCTCAGCGCCACGTAGATCGTATCATTGATGTGTGTAAAATCGTAGGCGCTGACAAACGTATCCTTGCGCAGCTCAAATTGCGCATAAAACGCATCATCGAACAGCTCCACGCGCTTGTCGGCATGAGCCGATAGCGTACAGACCAACAGCAAGAGCGTTACGAGCATACCACAGACCATCCGTTTCATTTCTGTTCCCTCCTTTGTTTGTTTTCTTTTGATCAATAGAGCCTTCTTGAAACCTGCCTATTGCTTCTTGCGGTCTGTATCTCCGTTAAGGCAGCGATAGTATACGTTATCCCCCTGCAAGGCCACGCCGTCCTTTGCAAAGAGCTCGTCAATCGTCAGGAGCATATATCCTTCGCTTTTCAGATACGCAATGATCATTTCTGTGGATTTGGGCGCATAGTCCGCTATATCATGGCAGAGAATGATGTCTCCATCCGAGAGCTGCTTGGTAACGCTGTTCAAAACAGCCGTTGAATAGCGGCCTCGCCAATCGTAGGTGTCCAGGCTCCATTGGATCAAGGGCCAGCCCGTTTGCGCCTTGCTCATCTGCGGATACAAGCCGTAAGGTACGCGATTATAGCGGGATTTGATCCCAATTGCGTTCGTCAGCGCATGATCAAAGGTAGACACCATTTGGCGAAGGGCGGTTGCGGAGGATTTGCGGATGTCGCCATGATGCCAGTTGTGCGCTCCGATGGAATGCCCCTCATCGTGTTCGCGGCGTACAACATCTTCATTGCCATCGATTCGCTTTCCCAAAATGAAGAACGTCGCCCGTGCGCCGTGCTTTGTCAACGCGTTGAGCACTAACGATGTATTGGTACGGCTGGGGCCATCATCAAAGGTCAAAGCGCACGTTTTGTAGAGCGTAAGGTTGTCGGTTTCCTTTTGTGCGATGGCTGTCATATAGGGGCGAATAGCAGGGTACATCAGGGTGACTTCCATCAACGTGTGACGCTGAGGAACTATTTTGTGGGCGGGAATGTGCAACACCAACGACATGCCATGTAGCGTAAACGCCATGCTCTGCAATTCCTCTTGTTGCGTTAACCCTGCGAGTGCTTGCGCGTCATGCGCGTCATCGGGAAAGTACGCGGAAATTTGTTCCTGTACGGCATTGGATACAATGGACCATGCCGGGCTATCCTCCGCAAAGAGATCGGTCAAGGTGATTCTTTGACCCGTTATCATATTATAGGTAAGGCTTTGCACCTCTTGGTGGATTAGGCTGCGATGATAGGTGACCCGCGCCTGTACAAGAAAGCTTAACCAGCTCATCCCCGTTCGGCTATAGCGGATCACGACATCCATACGAGAGTTTTTTGTGGTTTTATTGCCAGCCGTTTGTAAAGTTGACCCTAGTTGGTCTACATAGCCATAGGTCAGGGCGTTCAATTCGTTATCGACCGCAGCCAACGCGGTAGCCGCTGACCAACAGCGGATGACGCTACCGTTTTCCTGAACGACGTCTTGCTTTGTCAGCACCACACGATGACAGTCCTGCATCCCTTGTGCAGCTGCGGATATCGTTATCATCAGAAAAATGAGTACGAGAAACCAGACATAACCAATTTTTCGTTTTGGCATGTGATCATTTCTTTCTTTTCAATTTTTCGCCAGTGCCCTTGCTGGCAATAAGGAGCTTATCCGTTGCTGCCTAGTGCGGACTCCATCCAAACTTCTTGGATTTCTCCATCCGTGGCGCGTAGAAGAACATATCCGGTGGTTTCGCTGCCGTTAAAGCCAACGCGGCAATCCCCGTTTTCATTATATTGATACCAAACGGTGAGCTGATAAGCGTCTAGCGCTTGTTTGGTCAAGCCATATTTCTCTGCCATGGCTTGGCAAGCGAACAGGCTCAGCTGTTCGGCAGGCAGGTCGCCCGGCATGGGGGTGGCGCAGGCCGCTTCTGGTGGAAGTACGGCAGATGGATCATCCCATTGCGCTGCTTCCTCTGGCGTAGCCCATTGAGAGGCCGATGAATGAACGGGCCTTTCCATGACCGTGAGAGGCTCGACGAGCTTGTAAAGCTCCTGATAGCGCTCCTGCTGCTGCGGCATCGGCAGTGCGTGTATGTTTTCATTTTCCGCCTTCCATTGTTGATACAGGGCATGACGCTCCAGCAGAGCCTGTAGCTGCGGCGCTCCCCAAACTGGCGAATGAAGATCGCCGTTTTCCCATGTGGCGGGGTCAACGTCATCATGCGACCAAGAGACGGTTACGTCACCCTTTGTGTTTTGGGTAACCGCATATTGACCCATCGCTTCGGCATTTACAAATTGCGAGCCATCAAAGACAGAAAAGATCATGCTTGTTTTGCCAGCTTGCTCCCGCGTTTCTTTGGCGTTAAACATTTTGATCATTTCTTGGGTGAGCTGGTACTTCTCCGTCAATGCTTGCTGTGCCATACTGGCTGCCTTGTACCTTGCGGAGTAGCTTAAACCAACCGCAAGCGCGACAGCTGCCAACAACACCAATAGCATTGCCAGCGCAAAGCTGATACGCAGCTTTTTGCGCAAGAGGGGTTTGGCTCCCTTGATTGCCGTAAATACGCGCATACGATCTTCTTGTGTGAACGTCAAACCGCTCAGATTGCGGTCGATTGATTCGCGGATCCAATTAGTCATCGTAATACCATCCTTTCAAAGCCTGTCCCAGTGCCTTTTTGGCCTCTCTCAAATGGGAGCGTACGGTCGCGGCTGGTTTTCGTAGCGATTGGGCTATTTCTTCAAGCGTCATTCCTTGATAGTAGTGCAGGAGGACAACCTGACGTTGCTTTTCTGGCAACTTCATAATGGCAAGCATCAGCGTATCATCAGGGATGACCGCATCCTGTACTGGCTCGGGCAGAGCGTCAATCGTGATGCTGCGATCGATCACTTTCCACCAGTGGCTACGCCGGTAATCCTTACAGGTGTTGATTGCAATGCGCATGAGCCACGCTTTTTCGCTTTCAAGGGAACGGGGCAAGGCGCGATATGCTTTGACAAAGCTATCCTGCGTTGCGTCACGGGCAAGCTCTGCGTCATGCAGCATGATATAGCACATGCGCAGTACGCCATCCCCGTATTGCGTCATCATCCGTTCAAGCTCTTGCACATTGTCTGGTACTGAAGCGCTGTTCACTTGCTCACCTCCTTACACTTATCAAACGATAACGCTATGCAAAACGTTGGAAAAACTGTGAAGTAATTTTGCGCAAAAATGTTTCGGCAATGCCAGCGGCTTGCATTGGACTTCCTCCCTTTCAAAAAACGCGGAAAAAAGGGGCTGGCTTTCTTTTGCCAGCCCCTCAAAGTGGAGCGTGTCGGTTTCTTGTTGGGTTCAGTGCTCAAGGGAGGCGTAAACGATATTGCGCAGACGCGGATGCACATACGCCTCGTCGTTTGGCGTGGCTTGCTGGCAATAGAGAACCGTTAGCCGCCGGGCAGGATCTGATAGAAAATACGTACCCGCGGCACCGCCCCAGCCGTATTCGCCCACCGCCCCGGCGCTTCCCGCTTGCGCCCGGTTCAAAAGCGTGCGTACACCCAAACCGTACCCGTACCCGCGAAATTGAGTCCAGTTGAAATCACAAAGCTGCTCAGGCGTTAATTGATTTTCGCGCATCAGGTTCAACGTACTCGCGGCAATCACGCGTTTGCCATTTGCCCCTACGCCCAAGCCGGTAAGCATATTGGCGAATTTCGCATATTCCGCAAGCGTTGTGCTGAGCCCCGCGCCGCCGCTTTCAAAGTTTTCACTGCGCTGATACGTATTAAACCGCAGGGTATCCGTATCGGTCACCTCGCGCAAAAAAGTTGCCGATGCGGCGTCGTAACGGTATCTGACGCAGCTGCGGTACAGCTGAGATTGGGGTACATGAAAGTACAGATCCTTCATTTCCAGCGGATCAAAGAGGTACTTTTTTAGATAATCGCTGAAGCGCATGCCGGAAAGTACCTCTACGCAAGCTGCCAACACATCGTGCGCCAAGCTGTAGTACCAGTGCTCTCCCGGCTGAAAAAGCAGCGGCGTGCGGCCAACGGCCCGCGCAAAATCGCGCGTGGTAAAACTGTTGGGCTTTTCCCGGTAGAGCGTTTGAAGCGCCTCATCCTCCAGATTGTAAGACAGCCCGGAGGTCATGGTAAATAACTGCTGCATCGTAATGGGTGCGGACTCGGCCTGCAGGTGATGCGCCACAGCCATGTGCGCCAATTCCGGAAGATAGGTGCCAACGGGATCGGTCATCAAAAATTTTCCTTGCTCATAGAGCTGAAGCATAGCGACGCATGTGATGGGCTTTGTCATAGAGAACATGCGATAAAGCGTTTCTTCGTTGATGGAAATGCCGTTTTCACGGTCTGCCAGCCCATGCATGTGACGATGCACCTGCCGCCCATCCAGATAAACGGCGCAATCCGTACCGGATTTACCGCGCTTTTCCAAACTGCAAAGGAATTCGTCAAGCGGATTGAAATTCATTTTCCTCGCGCCTTTCTATCGGTAAAGGATGCGCGGCAAGCATGCATCCAAAGAGCTGTGCTTTATCCTGCCACGCGCCGTTTGAGCTCCGCGCAGTTTTGGGCAATGGAATTGCCGCTGTGATAAAGGCTGCTGCTTCCCGCCACAAAAATGGAAGCGCCTGCCTTTGCCATTTTTTCGGCGTTGTCAAAGCTGACATTTCCATCTACCTCAATGGGAACCGCGCGAAGCCCGCGCTCATCCAGCAATTGGCGCAGCTGAGTGATCTTGCGCAAGGTGGCGGGCACCATCTTTTGCCCGGCAAAGCCCGGGTTCACAGTCATGAGCAGCACCCCATCCAGATCATCGCAAACGTACTCAAGGCAATGGAGCGGCGTTGCTGGATTGATGGCAACCGCCGCCTTGGC
>JAVVVJ010000074.1:0-11063 GCA_036652695.1 Clostridia bacterium
AATGAGCTGATGCGCCACAGCGGCCCTGTGCTACTGCCTAAGGGCTTTAGCCTTTCGGCTTACTCAGTGGTGTTCAAAAACTCATCCATACTCACGGGGTATGCAAATACCATTTTTTATGTGGTCGTAAGCACAGCACTCAATTTGGCGCTTACGATACTGGGCGCATATGTGCTTTCACGTAAGGGATTTATGTGGGGGCCACCCATTATGGTGCTCATTACCATCACCATGTTTTTTTCTGGCGGCATGATTCCCACCTATCTGCTGGTGGAAGGGTTGGGCATGGTGGACACACGTCTGGCGTTGATCCTTCCCACGGCAATCAATACCTATAACCTGATCATTATGCGCACCTCCTTTGCGGCCGTACCCGATGCGCTGGAGGAATCTGCTAAAATTGAGGGCGCAAATGATTTCCAGATTCTGTTACGCATCTTTATTCCCGTGTCCACTGCGGTCATTGCCGTCATGGTGCTTTACTATGCGGTGGAGCATTGGAACAGCTGGTTTCAGTCCGTGCTGTACCTACGCACGCGCAGTCTCTATCCCTTACAGCTGATTTTGCGTGAAATCCTCATAATGAATTCGCTGGACAGCATGAAGGAAAACATCGATATAACCGACCTTGACCGCGTAGCCGATACCATCAAGTACGCAACGATCGTCATTTCCACATTGCCAATTATGGTACTCTACCCCTGTTTGCAAAAGTACTTTGTCAAGGGCGTAATGATCGGCGCGGTAAAGGGATAAGACATTTGTCTGGCGAAAAAGTCAAGACTGTGCGTTGCGATTGAAGATAGGCTCGCAAACAGATCAAACATGACCCGTTCATGTTTGGAGAGGGGTGATTGCAGCGATGAACAGCAGCAAGAAACGGAACAGGCTATTGTTGAGCACAGTGCTTCGCTGGTTTGCCTCTTACTTTCTGTGCGTAATCGCGGTGGCGTTGATGGTTGGTTTTGTAGGTGCCAGGCTTACAGAGGGGCTTTCTCAATCCATCCGTGAAAATCAGCGAGAGCGTGTGAGCAGCGTAGGCGAAAGCATCCAAATTCTGCTGTCCGAAACCGAAGACGCAGTGCTTCAGATGATGGGCAGCAGCGAATTGATGATCCTTGTGCGCAACGCGGCACCCTACACGCCCCATCAGCTGGCAGTGCTCTACGATTTTACGCGGACATTCAAGGGCATCTTGGCTTCGCACAGCTCCTGGAGCAACACCACCATCTATCTGGCCAAAAGCGATTGTATGTTGGAGAGCGCGGTAAAGCGCACCCCAAAGGAGGTCTACGAGCGCGGCGACTACGCCATTGGGTATGAAGAGTGGATGCGGAGGTTGGACAGCCTGTCCGGCAAAAGTTATTTCCACTTTACCTCGCGCACCATGGAAGAAAAATACTATGTGGAGCTATGGTATCCCATTGTGGGGAAGCGTCGCAGCAAACATGACGGCGTGGTGATGCTGCGCTTTAATCTATCCAGCCTCAGCACCATCGTGTCTGGCATGCGTTTCCATGAAAACGAGCGCCTGTTGCTGTTGTCCCCCAATAATGAGCTGATGTTTTGCAGTGATAACGCAAAAGCATTTACCACCCCTACGCTTTTGAAGGAGGCCATGCACCAACCGGGTGTGAGTACTGCCGAGGCAGTCAACGCGCAAAGCGGCTGGCGTTGCGTCTCGATACTGGATGATTCGTTCCTGATGGCGCGCGCCGATCAATATCAGGTGTTTGTGCGCCGCATATGTTTTGCGATGCTGGCATTAGGGTTTGTGGTGGTGATCATCGCTTGCGTCTGCCGCCTGCGCCCCGTGCGGCGGCTGTACGATCTTACCGATGGAATGCTTGAGGGCGCACCAAGCTCGCAAACCATCTATAAGCATATCGAGCATTCCTACGAGGCCATGCGCAGCGAGGTAAGCAGCGCACAGGCACATATGAAAAACGAGCGCCTGCTGGCTCGCAACCAAATGTTGACGCGCATGCTCTATGGTGTGCGCAAATATGGCGGCGTGCCCACATCGCCTGAGATTTACAGCGCATATGGTATCCACTTTATTTCTCAGCGCTTTTTGGTGCTGCTGATCGATTATGCAAACGCCTCCGACCTCTACTCCGAAAGCAATGAAAATTGTGATTATGAGGAGTTTGCCCAAGAACTGCTGGCTCAACAGGCACAGGAAGTTCTATCACCGCGCTTGTCCATCTATTGCCTGCAATATATGGATCGCTGCACTGTGATTGTGAACCCCGAGGATGGTGCCGCACACGGGGAGGTTGTGCGCATGCTGCGCAAGGGCTGCGCGGATATCGCTGAGCGTCTCATGAGCCGCTGGGGGTTGAAAATCATGTGCTCACTCAGCGACGAGTGCCAAAATGCTACAGGCATTGCCCGCGCCTACAACCATGCAATTGATGTGTATGAGGTTCAGCAGATCACCGGTGAAGCGATGGACAGCTTTGTCTGTTATGAGGATGTATCCTTTGGTGATCATGCGGCGCATATGCTGGAAATGGATTGGCAGCAGATGACGGCGCTCATCAAGCAGCAGGATTTTTCCAAAGTGCAGCAAATCATCACAAACACATTTGATCAGGTGCTCACTGCAAAGGCAGATACCGAGACCATCCGGTACTGCATGGTATCCATTATTAACATCTTGCTTAATGGAGTGTGGGAAATGGGCAACCAGCTGGATGAGGAGTTTCTGCGGGAGCTTGATCCCATGAACAAATTGCTTGCGTGCCAATCGGTCAGCGATTTAAAGCGTGAGATTGAAGCGCTGCTGAAAACCATAGCCAGCCATGTTCAGGCTACGCAGATCAGCCCCAGCGATGAGGCGCTCAAGCGTGTTATGGCTTACGTACAAGAGAATTATCAAAATTCCGACTTGAGCGTGACAGAGGTGGCGCAGCGAATGGACATGCAGGTATCCACCCTCAGCCGTCTATTCAAAAAGAAAACCGGACAGGGGCTGCTGGAATACATCAACGGCCTACGCGTGCAGGAAGTGATCCAAAAACTTCAAGAAACAAACCGTTCCATCGGCGATATCGCTGCGGACATGGGCTTTATCAATGTCAATACCATGATACGAATTTTCAAACGCTATACCGGATGCACGCCGGGCAGATACCGGCAGATGCTTACCCAAAATAAGGAGGAATGAACATGATTATTGATCGCATTGAAAACTTGGGTCGCTACGCGCTGATCATCAAAGACTGCGACAAATTGGTGAAGTTTTTTGAGGAAAACCCTGTGAAAACATTGGAACCCATCCGTTATGAGTTGAAGAACAGTGACCTTACGGTAGGCGTGTTCGACTATGAAACCAAAATTGGATCTAAAACCCGCTGGGAAACGCATCATACCCATATGGACATCCATGTAATCGTAACTGGTCGTGAGGAGCTGGCCTGGATTCCCGCACAGCATATCACGCAGAGTCAGGAATACGTTGCGGAGCGTGATGTGGAATTTTTTACAGACGGCGCTGAGGGCTCTTTGGTGCTGGTGGAGGAGGGCTACTTTGCGTTGGTAATGCCAGAGGATGCGCACAAGCCTGCGCTCGCGCCCAAGGATGAGCAGCGCAAGGGTCGCAAGGCAGTGATCAAGGTGGAGGTACGCTAAGCGGATCATCTGCCCAGAAACTTCTGGAAATCGCAGATTCATGCTTGACAACTTTGAAAATCTATGTTACCATTCCACCAATATCAAGGCGGTAACGCCAAGCAAGGAGGAGTCGCTCATGACGAACCCATGTGCCATGCGAGTGAACATGATGTGCGCGTGCGATTGCTCGTGCTTTTTGTGTTGCGTCGCTTGATAGATGATTTACTGTTAAAGCCCGCTTCGCAATGCGCGAGGTGGGCTTTTTGCTAACCAAAAACCCGTATGAAAGGTGTGCAGATGATGACTGAACCAATGCCGCAGATCGCCATTCGCGGCCTGAGCAAGGTCTACCAGATTCCCGGGGGAGAGGTGGTGGCGCTCAATAATATCAACCTGAACATTGAAAAGCGCGATATTTACGGCATCATTGGCATGAGTGGCGCGGGCAAGAGCACGCTCATCCGCTGCCTGAACCGGCTGGATACCCCTACGGATGGGCAGATCCTGATTGACGGCAAAAACATCCTTGCCATGAACCGTCAGGAACTGCTCAAAACCCGCCGCCGCATGGCGATGATCTTTCAGCAGTTCAACCTGCTGATGCAAAAGACCGTCGCACGCAATGTGCGTTACCCCATGGAAATCGCGGGCATACCCAAAAAGCAGGCCAACAAGCGCGTGGTGGAGCTGCTGAAGATCGTGGGGCTGGAGGATAAGACGGAGGCGTTTCCAAGCCAGCTGAGCGGTGGGCAGAAGCAGCGCGTCGCCATTGCGCGGGCGCTGGCGAGCAACCCGGAGATGCTCCTGTGCGACGAGGCCACAAGCGCCCTTGACCCCATGACCACCCAAAGCATCCTCACGCTGCTGAAGCAGATCAATAAAGAACTGGGCATCACGGTGGTGCTGATTACGCACGAGATGGCGGTCATCCGCCAAATCTGCAACAAGGTTGCCATTTTGGAAAATGGGTTGCTTGCCGAGCAGGGCACGGTGGATGATGTGTTCATGCATACCAAATCGGCGGCAGGCAGGCGGCTGTTTGGCATTCTGCCGCAGGAGCAGGAGGAGCTGCCCGAGCAGGGCGCGTTGCGAATCGTGTTTGACGGCGCGGCGGCGGGGCAGCCCATCATCAGCAGGCTGGTGAAGGAATGCGGCACGGATGTGAATATCCTCTCCGCAGATATCCGGCAGCTTAACCAGAAAAACTATGGGCAAATGATGATCCGACGCCCGGAAAGCCCGGAGGAGCTCAAGCACGTGATGGAATACCTGCGCAAGGCGGGTCTGACGGTAGAGGAGGTGCATGCGCAATGACTTGGGATAAACTCGCGCCGCTCTTGCTGGAAGGCATGGCCGATACCCTGTATATGACGCTTTGGAGCAGCGCGGTTGCTTACCTAATCGGCCTGCCGCTGGGCGTGCTGCTGGTGATCACCCGCAAGGGCGGCATCATGCAATCCCTCACGCTGAATGCGGTGCTTGGGGTGGTGATCAACTTCCTGCGCTCCATTCCCTTCATCATTATGCTGGCCATGCTCTTTCCGGTAACCCGCGCAGTGATGGGCACGGCAATCGGCACGAGAGCCATCATCTTTCCGCTGGTGATTAGCGCCTTTCCCTATGTGGCGCGCATGGTGGAAAGCTCGCTGGAGGAGGTGGATCACGGCATCATCGAGGCCGCGCAGTCCATGGGCTCCACCAATTGGCAGATCATCCTCAAGGTGCTCCTGCCCGAATCCATCCCTTCGCTGGCGAACGGCGCAGCCATTAGCGTTACCACGATCTTGAGCTATACCGCACTGGCGAGCGCGGCGGGCGGCGGCGGTTTGGGCTCGCTGGCAATCGTCAAAGGTCTCAATGTGCGCAAGTTCGATATTATGTACTCCGCAAGCTTGCTGCTGGTGGCGCTTGTGCAAATCATCACCGTCTTCGGCACGCGCTTTACGCGCGGCCTAGATCATAAAAGACGCTAAAATTGAAAGGAGCTACCCCAAATGAAAAAGATTCTTGCAATCATCCTCGCGCTGGTTCTCTCCCTGTCCCTGACCTCTGCCTTTGCTGCGGAAAAGCTGACCATCATTGCGACGGAAAACCCCCATGCTCAGATTCTTGAACTGGTGAAGGACGATCTGGCTGCGTTGGGCTATGAGCTGGAGCTCACCGTTGTATCGGACTATGTGGTGGAGAACCCCGCCACCGCCGCGGGCGATGTAATGGCGAACTTCTTCCAGCATATCCCTTATCTGGCGAAGTATAACGAGAGCGTCAGCGAGGCCGAGCAGCTTTTGCCCGTTGTTTACAGCCATTTTGAGCCAATGGCGCTCTATGCGGGCACCAAGGCGAGCTTGGAGGAGATTGCAGATGGCGATACCATCGCGATCCCCAACGATCCGGTCAACGAGAACCGTGCGCTGCTGCTGCTGCAATCCGCTGGCCTCATTAAGCTGCCCGAGGGCACTACGCTTGCCAGCGCCTGCACGCCTGCGGATATCGTAGAAAATCCGCACAATCTGGTGATCAACGAGCTGAACGCGGAGCTGATCCCCGGCGCGCGCGCGGATGTCACCTACGCGGTGATCAACGGCAACAACGCGACGCTTGTGGATCTTGTGCCCTATGTGGACGGCCTGTTCGCCGAGACCGCCGATAGCGAAGCTGCTCAGGAATATGTGAACATCATTGTGGTGAAGCCCGAGAATATCGAGGCTGACTGGGTGAAGGCGCTGGAGAAGGTCGTCTACACACAGAAGGTGTATGACCTGATCGTGAACGCTGGCTTTGCGCCCACCTTTACGCCCGCTGACGCGAAGTAAAAACAAATGCATCAAAGAACCGCTGAACCTTCGGGTTTGGCGGTTCTTTGGCATGGATGAAAAACTGTTGCGACCTTGCCCCAAGCCGGTGAAAGATCCTATGGGTTTGCTCCTTCCACGCCGATATGCCCAAGCGTGCACGCGACCACTGCGTAGCCGGTATTGTCTAGGCTTGCTTCGCAAACCGCGCCTTGGGGCAAGGAGAACTCCACATGCGTTTCCGACATGGGGCGGCAGAGGATCAGGTAACGCAGGTCGTCATTTTCGCGCACGGCGATGACGCCCTTTTGGTGCAGCAGGTCAAGGTATTTTTCAAAGGACAAATCCAGATAGGTCATGGCAGTGGCGTGCGCCACGCCCACATAGCGGAAGCGGTAAGCGAGCGAGCCAACGCCGTATGGAAAGCGTTGAATGAAGCCGTAGCGCCATGCGTGCTGCAAAAGGATGCGCCCCTGCTCCGTTTGTGCAAGAGGCCGCGTAGAAGCTTCGCCGTTTAAGCGGATTTCCACACTGTATTCCTGTAAAAGCTCGCCGCTGCCGGGTCGATCCGTTTCCGAAAGAACGCGCGCGACTGCGCTTTCCAATGGCATGGCATGCACGTAGCTGCTCAAAGCTTCCAGCTGCAAAGCACGCTGCTCGGCGGTGCTTAACGTGGCGCGGCATACGCTGAGCGCACCCGCGCCGCGTGCGCGCATGCCGTTGAAGAGGTGAACAAGCGCATTGATGGTCTCCCGCCCGCTTTTGATGGCTAGGTCGCTCACGGGAACCATGCCCTTGCCATGGGTGGAAATGCGCAGGGTGTTGGGCGCGGGCGCGGCGGCGGGCAAGGGATGCGCCTCGTCAAGCAAAAATAGCTTTCCACGTGAGAGCTGCTCTGTGGTGTAGGTGCGCGGGGCGCAGGCAAGGCCATCCGGAATGGAATAGCTCACGGCACTCACGGTGCGCACGGCAAAGACCGCCTCGGTGTGCGGCTCGCCAAGCTCGGGGTATGCGCCGCTGCGTTGCGTCCTCGGCGTAAGGATGGGCATGCAGAGCGCCGCTGTCAGGGATACCAGTATCAAAAAAGCCTGAAAAGCCCGATCTCGTGTGAGTGGCCTTCGCGGCGCGCTCATCATGCATTGTGCTCCCCAGCAGATGGAGCGCCGCTTGGACGCGCGCGCGTTTCGCCTGCGCCATTCCCGCTCCGTCATGAGGCGTGTATCTGTATACATGCCGCGCAACCCTCCTTTGCAGGTAGGATAACCGGCATGCGTATGAAATATACAGGGGAAGCGAACCCCGCTCACGCCCGGTGGTCAACTGCCGCGGGGCGGCAAAAAGCCGAGCGACCAAAGGCCGCTCGGCAAAGGATATGTGCTTTGTTATTCGATGGCTTTGGTGGCGATGACGTCCACACCGGTAGCGCATACGTTGGGGCAGATGACGTCGCCCATGTGAATGGGGGCGTGGAGCTGTACTGTGCCAAGCGTGCGCATGCAATCGAAGATTTTGGATTTGGGAATGGGGGTGCGCGTTTTAACGCTTACGGGCATTTGGCGATCCTGCACGGTAACAACGGCAGTGACCATGCGCAGCGGCGCGACGCACTCTTGCTTGGCATAGGCGATGCCGCGGTTGCAGCTATTGCCAGCAACGCTGGTAACCTCGCCATTTTCAACGGCGACCTGCAAACGGCAGCCGACGGGACAGTTGATGCATGTGATTTCCATAGCGTACCCTCCTTACCTTTCCACACAGACGGTCAAAGCAGCGCCGGATAGACCCTTGATCTGCTCGGGCTTTAGGTTCAGCTCTGCCATTTCGCCGGGGGTCAGGATGCGCTTTTTCTGCTTGAGCACCTCGCGCTCGCCATCCAGCACGCGCACGGTTGCGTTCTCATAGACGGCGGCGGGGCGGAACATGAGCTGCACAGGTTGCGCCTCGCCATCGGGCACCAGCAGCCGCTGGGGCACAACGCCGCGCACACCATCGCCGTCACGCACGTCAACGAACTTGCCATCACGCTTGTTGCCCTGCACATAGGCGGCGGCGGCCTTGCCAGCCTTGAAGCTTTCGGCGCTCACAAAGTCTACCAGATCATGCACGTGAAGCACGTTTCCGCAAGCAAAGATGCCGTCCTTGCTGGTTTGCAGGCTATCATCCACAACCGCGCCCTGCGTGAGGGGGGACATTTCCACCTCGGCTTGCAAGGTCAGCTCGTTTTCCGGGATCAGGCCAACGGAGAGCAGGAGCGTGTCACAATCGAAATGCTGCTCGGTGCCGGGGATCGGCATGCGGCGCTCGTCTACCTGCGCCACGGTAACGCCGCAAAGGCGCTCGCGCCCCTCAATATCAATGACGGTATGGCTGAGGAGCAGCGGAATATCGTAATCGTGCAGGCACTGCACAATGTTGCGGTTGAGGCCGCTGGAGTAGGGCATGAGCTCCACGCAGGCCAGTACCTTTGCGCCCTGCAAGGTCATACGGCGAGCCATGATCAGGCCGATATCGCCGCTGCCAAGGATCACCACGCGCTTGCCGGGCATATATCCCTCAAGATTGACAAACTTTTGCGCCGTTCCGGCGGAGTAGATGCCGGAGCAGCGGGTGCCGGGGGTTGCCAGCGCGCCGCGCGGGCGCTCGCGGCAGCCCATCGCAAGGATAATCGCGCCCGCTTCAAAGAGCTGGATGCCCTTTTCACGGCTTACGGCGGTTACAAAGCGATCCTCATCCACGCTCAAAACGGTGGTGCCGCAACGCACCTCAATGGCAAGCTCCCGCACTTTATCAATGTCGCGCTGGGCATATTCGGGGCCGGTTAGCTCCTCTTTAAAGCGGTGCAGACCAAAGCCGTTGTGGATGCACTGGCGCAGGATGCCGCCCATATTTTGTTCGCGCTCCAACACCAGCAGATTGTCCACGCCTGCCTCGCGCGCGGCAATCGCCGCCGCCATGCCGGCAGGACCCGCGCCGATGATGAGCACGTCTACGTATTGCACTTGCCCTCTTAGCTCTTGGCTTAGCATATTACTTGTCCTCCTTTTGCGCGGCGGCCGCGATCGTGCCCACCAGCAGACGGCTCTCGCCGCCGCATTTGGTGACCTCGGTGGGAGCGATGTGAAGCTCCTCGGCGAGCAGCTCCAGCACGCGCGGGCTGCAGAAGCCGCCCTGACAGCGCCCCATGCCCGCACGGGTGCGGCGCTTGACCGCATCAATGGTGCGCGCACCTACGGGGCGGCGAATGGCCGCGCGAATTTCAGCCTCCGTGACCTGCTCGCAGCGGCAAACCAACGCGCCGTATTCGGGGTTTTTGCGCACGATGGCTGCCCGCTCCTCCAGATCCATGGCATAGAAAGGCTTTTCGCGCTTGGGCGCAGGTTGCCAATCGGCTTTTTTGCTCAGCGTGTTTTCACGCGCGATCTGCTCCACAAGCATTTCCGCAATGGCGGGCGCGGCAGATAGGCCGGGGCTTTCGATACCGACCGTTTCATAAGCGCCCTTTGCGCCTTCCACGGCGCCGATCACGAAATCGCCGTGCGTCTCGTGAGCGCGCACGCCCGCAAAGGTGGTGACGCAGCCGCGCAGGTTCTCCTTGGGCCAAGTCTTGCGCGCGGCCTCGCCCACAAGCTTGAGCGCCTCGGCGGTGGTGGAAACGTCCGCGCCGTCATCGATGTCCGCGGCAGAGGGACCCAGCAAAAGATTGCCGTGTACGGTGGGGCTGACGAGCACGCCCTTGCCCATCTTGGTGGGGGTTTGGAACAAAGTCATGCTGAAAAGCATGGGCTTTTGATGATCAAGCAGATAATATTCGCCCTTGCGAGGGATGATGGTAAGCGGCTGGTCGCAGATCATGTTGTGCAGCTCCGCAGAATATACGCCTGCGCAGTTGACCACAATGTGCGCGTGCATCTCGCCGCGCGAGGTTTGCAGCACAAAGCCGTTTTCCGCTTTGCGCAGATTGGTAACGCGAGTATCCAGCATAAACTGCACGCCGTTCACCGCCGCGTGATCAGCCAGAGCGCAGGTGAGCTCATAGGGACTGGTGAGACCGCTGGTGGGAGCCAATAGCGCGCAGACCACTTCAGGGTTCACGCCGGGCTCCAGCGCCAAAATTCGTTCGCGTTCAATGATTTCAAGGTCTTTCACGCCGTTTTGAACGCCTTGCTCGTACAGCTCCTGCACGGTTGCGCGCTCCTCTTGTGAAAAAGCGAGCACCATTGCGCCGGGGCGGCCGTAGGGAGCATCCACCTCCGCACAGAGCTGAGGATACATGTTTGCGCCCTGTACGTTGAGCTTTGCCTTCAGGGAACCGGGCTTTGCATCGAAACCAGCGTGTACGATGCCGCTGTTGGCCTTGCTAGCGCCCTCTGCCACATCGCAAGCCGCCTCTAACAAGGCGATATTCGCGCTGTAACGGGACAGAAGCCTTGCCACCGCGCAGCCAACCACGCCACCGCCGATGATGATGATGTCCATATCCAAAACGAACCCTCCAACCGTTAATGGCGCTCGCGGCAACCTTGAGCGCGCGCGCCTGATATGTGCTATTTTACCACGATTATGTCGAAAAGGCCATGGCAATGATAAAATTTTCACGAAATTTTTACGCTGTTCTTTTCGTTCGACCCTTTCAGCTGGCAAATCACGCGTACC
>JAVVVJ010000075.1:0-10805 GCA_036652695.1 Clostridia bacterium
CCACGAACAAAATCTGCTCATAGCTGCGTTGCGTTTTAGACTTAGATTAGTATTAGGCTGGAATGAGGATGAGGTAAGCCCTTCACCGAGTTTTGGGGCAGCGCCCCAATGCATCGCTACCACCCGCGCATCTGCTGCATGCGCCGCAGCCTGCGCAGCCTGTGCCAGCTTTTTTTTGCCGCCGCACGCTGCCAATTGCCAGCACGACCCAGCAGCCCAGCGCCGCTACAATCAAAAGATCCAAAAGGCTCATGAATCGGCCTCCTCCTCAAAATAGGCAAAGCACCCTGTATACCACAAACGCTACCACCCAAGCAATAACGCATTGCAGCACAACAACGCCAATGGTCTGCCACCGGCTGCCAAGCTCGCGCCGGAGGGCGGCCACAGCCGCCACGCAGGGTGTGTACAAAAGTGTGAAGCAAAGGAAGCTCAGCGCCGACGTCCATGTAAAGAAACTGGAAAGTGTGGCGGGAAGCGCGGTCATCGTTGTGCCGGTGAGCACGCTCAAGGTGCTGACCACCGCTTCCTTGGCGCTGAAGCCGGTAATCAGCGCGGTAGAAATGCGCCAGTCCGTAAAGCCAAGCGGCGCGAAGATGGGCGCAATCAGCTTGCCGATCATGGCGAGCAGGCTGCTGCCGCTGTCCGCAACCACATTGAGCCGGGTATCGAACGTTCGCAAGAACCAGATGATGATTGTGGCCACAAAGATCACGGTAAACGCGCGCTGCAAGAAGTCTTTCGCCTTATCCCACATCAGCAGGACCACGGATTGGGGCGATGGCAGGCGGTAGTTTGGCAGCTCCATCATAAAGGGCATGGAGTTGCCTTTGAATAGGGTCGCCTTGCCTAACAGCGCAACCAGAATGGCCATCAAGATACCCATCCCGTACAGGGCGATCATCACCAACGCCTGATGCTGTGGGAAAAAGGCCATGGCAAATACGCTATAAATCGGTATTTTGGCGGAGCAGCTCATAAAAGGCGTCAAAAGGAGCGTCATCTTGCGGTCACGGCTGGAGGAGAGGGTGCGCGTGGCCATGATGGCGGGTACGGTGCAGCCAAAGCCGATCAGCA
This sequence comes from Clostridia bacterium, assembly GCA_036652695.1. Classification (GTDB taxonomy): domain Bacteria; phylum Bacillota; class Clostridia; order Christensenellales; family Aristaeellaceae; genus Limiplasma. Next base: position 1,078 of record JAVVVJ010000075.1, read on the forward strand.
TGGGTACGATGCTGCGACCCGAAAGCCCGATGCGCCGCAGCAGCTTATCCATCACAAACGCAACGCGCGCCATATAGCCCGTATCCTCCAAAATGGAAAGAAAGAAAAATAGCACTACGATAATCGGCAAAAAGCTAAGCACGCTGCCTACACCCGCAAAAACGCCATCGATCACCAGCGAATGCACCACAGGATTGATGCCGTAGGCAGTCAGCGCACTATCCGCAAGCAAAGTCAGGCTATCGATGTCAGCGGCCAGCTGATCGGAAAGCCAAGCGCCCAACACATCAAACGTCAGCCAAAAGATGAATAGCATCACCCCAAAGAAAACGGGAAGGCCAAGGGTGCGGCTGGTGAGCAGCTTATCCAGCTGAATGCTGCGCAGACGCTCGCGGCTAACGCTGGGCTTTTTGACAGCCTCATTGCACAGCTTGCCAATGAAGGTATAGCGCATATCGGCCAGCGCCTCGTTGCGGTCGAGCTGGCAATCGTGCTCCATCTCCAGAACGCTGTGCTCAATCAGCGCAAGCTCGTTTTGACTGATGCTCAGCTTTTCGCACATGCTCTGGTCGCCCTCTACGAGCTTGGTGGCGGCATAGCGGGGCGCGATGCGGTTTCGTTGTGCATGATCCTCAATCACGTGGGTTACGGCATGGATGCAGCGGTGTACGGGGCCGGGATCACAAAAGTCATGGCGCGCGGGGAGCACATGCTCTTTCACCACGCGAATCGCTTGCGTGATCAGCTCCTCAATGCCTTCGTCCTTTGCGGCACTGATTGGCACAACGGGCACGCCAAGCCCCTCGGACATTTTTTGCGCATTCACGCTGCCGCCGTTTCCGCGCACCTCATCCATCATATTAAGAGCCACAACGGTGGGAATTTGCATTTCCAACAGCTGTAGGGTCAGGTAGAGGTTACGCTCTATATTGGTCGCGTCTACGATGTTGATGATGCAATCGGGCTTTTGCTCCAACAGAAAATCGCGGGTGACGATCTCCTCGCTGGAAAAGGGGCGAATGGAGTAGATGCCGGGCAGATCGACAACCTGGCAATGCTTGTGGTTGCGGATATCGCCCATCTTTTGATCTACCGTTACGCCGGGAAAGTTGCCGACGTGCTGGTTTGCACCCGTCAGATGGTTGAAAAGCGTGGTTTTGCCGCTGTTCTGGTTGCCTGCAAGCGCAAAAATCATCCTACGGTCACCTCGATGCTCTTTGCGTCCTCCATGCGCAAAGTGAGTGCGTAATCCCGGATGTGAATTTCGATTGGGTCGCCCATGGGCGCAATTTTTTCGATCATAATCTTGGTGCGGGGGATAATGCCCATATCCAGCAATCTAAGCCGTAAAGGTCCCTCCCCGCCCACCTTGGTAATGCTTGCTTCCTGCCCGATTGGCAATTGATCCAATGTCATGCGTATGCCCCTTTCGCCTGTGTTGTGGTCATGAGGACAATGGTTAGTATAGGCTAACCATTGTCCCTTGTCAAGCCTTTTTTCGCATGCGGCGCAGATTTTGTGGCGGTGCTCGGCGGCTTTTGCCGGGGCAAAAGATCTGCCTTGTCAAGTTGATTTGTTTGTGTTACCCTATTTACATGCAGTAAAGCCAAAGAGAAGAAAAGAACATAGGGAGATGGTTATTTGGAAATCCATGAATCCGCGGAGGATTATCTCGAAATGATTTTGATGCTTCGGGAGCGCAAGGGATATGCGCGCGCGATTGATATTGCCATGGGGCTTGGCGTGAGCAAGCCTTCTGTGAGCTATGCGATTAAGCAGCTGCGTGAGAACGGCTACCTCTGGGTGGATAAGGAAAACTTGATCAACCTGAGCGATACGGGCGAGGCCATTGCGGAACGCGTCTATCACCGGCACAGGGTGCTGACCGATTTCTTTGTGGCGCTGGGTGTGAATGCGGCCACGGCGCACACCGACGCTTGCAAGGTGGAGCATGATTTGAGCGAGGAAACCTTTCAGGCCATTGCGGCGCATGCACGGGAGTGCGGGTCGAAAAAAAGCAAATAAGGAAAGAGCAATTCAACCTCAAGCCGCGGCTGAAAACTGCGCATGGCTGTCGGCGGGAAGGGTCGTATGCTAGGAGGAAAGCCATGTTACGGATTCCCGAAAACTATTTGGAGCGAGTCTATGCCGGATGGCTGGGAAAGGTGATCGGCATTCGTTTGGGCGCACCCATTGAGAGCTGGACGTATGAAAAAATCGAACGCATCTATGGTGATCTGCGCCACTATGCGGTAAACTATCACGAGTTCGCTGCGGATGACGATAGCAACGGCCCTCTGTTTTTTTTACGCGCACTGCTACAAGTGAAGCCCGGTGAGGAACTAACGGCACAGCATGTAGGCGAGGCGTTGCTTAATTACGCGCCGTTTGAGCACGGCTTTTTTTGGTGGGGCGGGTACGGCGTTTCCACGGAGCATACGGCGTACCTCAACCTGCGCAGTGGCATCAAGGCGCCCCAAAGCGGCAGCGCCGCGCAAAATGGAGCAGCCATCGCCGAACAAATTGGCGGGCAGATTTTCATTGACACATGGGGGCTGGTTGCGCCCGGCAACCCGGACTTGGCAGCAAAGCTCGCGCGGCAGGCCGCCAGCGTGACGCATGACGGCAACGGCGTTTACGGCGGCATCTTTGTGGCAGTCTGCGTCAGCCTTGCTTTTGTGGAGCGGGAAATTAGCCAGATGATAGAGCACGCGCTGCAATATATCCCATCGGACTGTGAATATGCGCGTGCCGTGCGCGCGGTTATGGCCTATCACGAGCGGCAGCCGAACCATTGGCGCGAGTGCTTTCATTATGTTCATGAAAATTTCGGATATGACCGCTATCCCGGTAACTGCCACATCATTCCCAATATCTCGGTGATGATCCTTGCGCTGCTCTATGGCGCGGGGAATTTTGACGATACCTTGAATATCTGCAACATGTGCGGCTGGGATACCGATTGCAACGTCGGCAACGTAGGCGCCATCATGGGTACGCTTTGCGGCATCGAAGGGATTGATTGTGAGAAATGGGCGAAGCCCATCGGCGATTTACTGATTTGCTCCAGCGTGATTGGGTCGCTGAACATCATGGATTTGCCGTATGGCGCAAGCTTTATCGCGATGCTGGCTTATCGCTTGGCGGGAGAAGCTCCACCGCCGCTCTGGCAGGAAATTTTTCAAAACCGCATCGATAGCTGTCACTTTGAGTACCCCGCCTCCACGCATGCCATGCGTGTGCGCACGGATGAAGGCGCGGCGCAAACGCTGGAGTTTTCCCTTGCCAACAGCACCGAGGCGGCCTTTACGGGCGCACGCTCGCTAAAGCTGACAGCCATGCCGCTGGAGGTGGGGCAGAAGGTATACCTGTATAAAAAGACCTATTATCAGCCTAAGGACTTTCATGACAGCCGGTATGACCCATGCTTCTCTCCAATTTTGTACCCCGGGCAGACGGTTGAGGGCAGCGTGCTGGTGCCGGAGTTCTCGTATCCGTGCAGCGCACGTCTCTACGTGCGTGAATTGCGCACGGGCAAGGTGCTGGCGGGCGAGCCGATTCTGGTAAAGCAAGGCGAATGGGCGACGCTGCGCTACACCATCCCTAGGCTGGAGGGCACGCTGCTAGGCGAGGCGGGATTTCTGTTTGAAATGCTCGGTGGGGATGCTTGGCGCATCGATTTTGTCGCCTATGTGGATGACCTGATCTTTTCGGGCACGCCGCGCTATACGTTGGACTTTGCAAAAGAAGAGCAGGAGTGCTGGCCGGGTCTGCACAGAGAGATCAGTCAAATGACAAGGCTGAAGGGTATCCAATACTTGGAGGGTGGAGCGTTGCATCTATCCTGTTCGGATTATGCCGAGGCGTATACCGGACGTTATGATTGGCGCGATTATACCGCCGTGTTTGACATAACGCCCCTTACGGGCACGCATCATCGGGTGAATGTGCGCGTGCAGGGGGCGATTCGTTCCTACGCCTTTGGGTTTGAAGGGCAGGGCAGGCTTGCGCTGCTGAAAAACCAAAATGGATATTGCGTTCTTTGTGAACGGGCGTTTGCGTGGCGATGCAACCAGCGCTACCATATGGAGGTCACGGTGCGCGATAACGTGATTGCCGCGCGCTGCGATGGCGTGGAGCTGCTCTTTACGGATGAGCACGAGCCGTATCTGGAAGGCTCCATCGGCTTGGCGGTTTGCGGGGGCAGCCATCTCCAATGCGAGCGGGTGGAGCTGCGATAGCGCTGATTCACAATATCAAGATACGCAAGCGTTTCATTACTTCTGTACCAATAGCACAAAGAAAGACATATATTTTGAAAAAAAACCCGAAAATCACTTGACAAAGTTTGTAGGACGTATTATATTTAAGACATACGAGGCGCAAGCCAATCGTGCAACAAAATAACGCAAGGAGGAATCCCTAAATGAAGAAAATGCTATCGATCCTGTTGGCAATGACAATGGTATTTTCCATGGTTTCTTTCGCAGCCGCCGAGGCAACTACCACTATTAGTTTGTGGACATTCCCCGTATGGGGCTCTGATGGTACGTTTGAACCTCAGATTATCGCTGCCTTTGAGGCCGCCAACCCCGGCATCAAGGTGGAGCTGACCACGATCGATTATCAGGCGGGCGATGATAAGCTCAATGCCTCCATCGAAGCTGGCACCGGCCCCGACGTGCTGCTCGAAACCCCCCAGCGCCTTAACAAATATGGCATGAATGGCAAGATGGCTCCGCTGGATGATATGTTCACCGATGAGATCAAGGCCGATTTCAGCGCGCCTGATCTGATGACCATCAACAGCCTAGGCAATGACGGCCACTATTGGACCTTCCCGATGTCCCTTACCGCGCATTGCATGGCGATTAACCTCGACCAGTGGACCAAGTCTGGCGCGATTGATTTTGTGAACCTTGAGGGCGACCGTTGCTGGACGACGGAAAACTTCATCAAGGCTTGCGAGAAGCTGACGGAAGCTGGCTTTGTGTCCTCCATCGTCTATTGCGGCGGTCAAGGCGGCGATCAGGGCACCCGCGCGTTGGTTTTCAACATGTATGACGCTTCCTTCGTAAACCCCGAGCATACCGAGTGGACCATCGGTTCCGAAGCGGGCAAGAAGGCTCTTCAGCAGCTCAAGGACATGGTAGACAAGAAAACCATCTCCTATGACGCCGGTATCGTCGCGGGCGACGAGCTCCAGCTTTTTGCCAATGGCACCGTAGCGACCTCCCTGTGCTGGAACGCCCTGCAACCGAAGAACTATGGCGCGCAGATGAACTTCAAGGCCATTCCGCTGCCTTTCCCCTCCGAGGATGGCGTGCCGGTGCTGGAAGCTGGCCTGTATGGCTTTGGCGTATTTGACAAAGGCGACGCAGCCAAAATTGACGCCTCCAAGAAATTCATTGAGTTTGCTTGCCGCGATGCTGAGTGGGGCGTAAAATCCGCGAAGGCCAACAATTTCTTCCCGGTGTTCAAGTCTTTGGGCGATGTATATGCGGATTCCGAAGATGACCAGATGCCCGCTTACAGCGCAAATATCAAGTACATCGGCGACCTGTTCAACGTGATGCCCAGCTTCACCGAACAGCGCCCCGAATGGTGGGGCATGCTGCAATACGTCTTCTCCGGCGAGAAGACTGTGGAGCAGGCGCTGGCGGATTATACCGCCAACTGCAACAAGGCGCAGGCTGCCTATAACAAGTAAGAATGGTTCAGTAACATATGGGGCTGTTGCACAAAGAGGCAAGAACGAGCGGGTGTTTAGCCCGCACCCCGACAAGGGTTTCGCCCTTGCCCCCCACTGTGGCCGCTGGTTGCGGCCGCAGTGGGGATCCACAAGGGCAATGCCCTTGTGCGGTGGGTTTGGGAGGCGAAGCCGCCCATCGTCTTTTTCTTTGTACAACAGCCTTCTCTTTCAGAAATGCCTATTATGGGAAAGGAGGCGAATGTCATGGTCAGAACCTCACAATTTAGCGGGATGAGCCGCGCACTGGTCAAACGCGAAACGATTGCGTCTTATCTTTTTCTATTGCCGTTTCTGCTTTTTTTTGCTTTATTCGTTATCGTACCGATGGCTATGTGCCTGTTCACAAGCCTGTTTAACTACACCATGGCCGATTTTACCTTCGTTGGTTTGCAAAACTTCAAGGAGCTGTTCTCGGATACCATTTTCCTTAGGTCGATGAACAATACGCTGCTGATCGTGCTGGTGTCCGTTCCGATTGTCACGGTGTTTTCACTGTGGGTCGGCTCCTCGCTGTATAACATGAACAAGGTTTCCCAAGCCTTCTTTCGCTGCATTTTCTACCTCCCGGTTGTCACCGGCACGGTGGCTGTTACGGTGGTTTGGAAGTGGATGTTCAACCAATATACTGGTTTGTTCAATTACATTCTCAATTCCGCGGGTCTCATCAGCCAAAACATCAGCTGGCTAGGCGATCCCAAGACAGCCATCTGGTGCATTATTACGATTTTGTTTACAACCTCCATTGGACAGCCCATTGTGCTGTATATCTCGGCGCTGGGTAATGTGGATCATGCCATTATTGAGGCGGCGCATGTGGATGGCGCAACTGAAATGCAAACCTTCTGGCGCATCAAGTGGCAGTCCATTATGCCTACTACCGTGTATATCGTGGTGATTACCACCATCAACTCCTTCCAATGCTTTGCGCTGATTCAGCTGCTAACCTCCGGTGGCCCGATGAACTCGACCAGCACCATCATGTATTACATCTACTACAACGCGTTTAAGCTATTCCGTTATGGCTACGGCAACGCGATGGGTGTGATTCTTGCTGGGATCATCGCCATTTTCAGCGCTATTCAGTTCAAGGTTCTTCAAAATGACCATTAGAGGAAGGAGAGAGCGATAATGGAAGGATCAATTAAGAAATACACGCCATACAAGGTCATGAGCTTTGTGCTCCTTGTGCTCCTCGCAATCTTCTTCATGTTTCCCTTGTATTGGATTCTTACGGGTTCGTTTAAAACGCCGCAGGCCATTAACATGCGCGTGCCGCAGTGGTTTTGTGTGGAACCCGTGCTGGACAACTATGTGAAGCTGTTTCGCAATCCCGCTTGGCAGTGGCTGTACAACAGCGTTTTTATCGCGGTGATTGCGATGATTCTCACTTGCGTCACCGCAGCAATGGCGGGCTATGTGCTGGCAAAGAAGCGCTTCCACGGACGGCAGCTGCTATTCTCCGTCTTTGTATGTGCAATGGCGTTGCCTAAGCAGGTCATTCTGGTTCCACTGCTCAAGCTCATGGCGTTTTTGGGGATTCACGATACGCTCTGGGCGGTGATTGTGGCTTCGGTGGGCTGGCCGTTTGGCGTATTTCTGCTCAAGCAGTTTTCAGAAAGCATTCCTACGGAGATGCTGGAGGCCGCGCGCATTGATGGCGCAAGCGAGATGCACACATTTGTGAGCATTGTGATTCCGATGATCAAGCCCGGCATTGGTGCGCTAGCCATCTTTACCTTCATCAATGTGTGGAATGATTATTTCTTGCAGCTCATCATGCTCTTCTCGCGTCCAAAGCTGACGATCTCGCTGGGCATTGCGACGCTGCAAGCGGAGCTGTCTACCGATTTTGGCTTGATTATGGCTGGCGCGGCGCTAGGCTCAGTGCCGATCATCATCATCTTCCTGATTTTCCAAAAGTACTTTACCCAAGGGATTACAATGGGCGCCGTGAAGGGCTAATCATTGACGAAATGGAGTGAATGGATATGTATCATGGCGTATTGCCCGCATTCTATGCAGCATACGAGGACGATGGGAGCGTTAGCGCGCCGCGCGTGAAGGCGCTGGCGAGATACTTGCTGCAAAAAGGCGTGAATGGCCTGTATGTGAACGGCTCATCCGGTGAATGCATCTACCTCAACCCGCAGGAGCGAAAGCTTGTGCTGGAGGCGGTGATGGAGGAGGTTGGCGGCAAAATCCCGGTGATTGCGCACGTGGCCTGCAACAACACCCGTGACAGCGCCGACCTAGCTGCTCATGCGCAAAGCTTGGGTGTGGACGCCATTGCCGCGATCCCGCCGATCTATTTTCACCTGCCGGAGCACGCCATTGCGGAGTATTGGAACGATATCTCCGCCGCCGCGCCCAAGACCGATTTTGTGATCTACAACATTCCGCAGCTTGCGGGCGTGGCGCTGACGGTGCCGCTATTGCGGGAAATGCTGAAAAACCCGCGCGTGGTGGCGGTCAAGAATTCCTCCATGCCTACGCAGGATATTCAGATGTTCCGGCAAGAGGGCGGTGAGCGCCTGACGGTGTTCAACGGGCCGGATGAGCAGTTCCTTGCTGGGCGCGCCATTGGCGCGCAGGCTGGCATTGGCGGCACGTACGGCGTGATGCCGGAGCTGTTTCTTGCGCTTAACGAGCATGTGGAGCGTGGCGAGCTTGCCGAGGCGCAGCCCTTGCAGTACGCCATCAACGAGATCATCTATGCGCTTTGCGCGTGCCACGGCAATATGTACGCCGCCATCAAGGCTGTGATTGCCAAACGCGAGGGGCTGGAGATCGGCTCTGTGCGAAAGCCGCTGACGGCGCTGACCCCGGCGGATCAACCGCAAATTGACAAGTGCGCGGAGATGGTAACGAGCGCCATTCATAGGTATTGCAAATAGCTGTTGATTGCTGTAGCGAAACATACAAAACCTAACACGAAACGCAGATTTCAGAATTTGCGTTTCGTGTTTTTATGAGGCGCGTCTTCGATTTTCGGCGGTATTTTTATCTGCAATTTGTACGAACAAGCCTTATACTAATCTAAGTCTAAAATGCAACGCAGGCCACGGGCAAAAGATGCCATAGATGCTTGCGTTTTAGCGCAAGATTAATATTAGTCCTCACGATCCAAAGCTTCCGTCTTAAAGACATTGTAGCCCTCGTAGTGGTAGCTGGCGTCGATACCTTTCATGTAAACTTCACGATCGTTGACTTTATCGGTCAGCGCGGCATGAAGAAGGGTTTTGATCTCAATATCCTTAATGGGACTGCGTTCCATAGCGAGCAGATAATCGTCCTTGTCCACTTTGCTCCAGTCCACCACTTGGTGAAGTTCGTTTTTGAGGATTGCATCTAGCCAAATTCTTGTACTTCTTCCGTTGCCCTCTCTGAATGGGTGGGCAATATTCATCTCTACATATTTTTCAACAATTTCATCAAAGGTGGATTGCGGCATTTTTTCGATATTCTCAAGAGCTGCTGCCAGGTACATCACAGGTGCAAAGCGAAAGCCGCCTTTAGCGATATTCACAGTACGCAGCTGTCCTGCAAAACCATATATTTCATCAAATAGATACTTATGTATTTGAGCAAGCCCTTTGAAAGTTCCAACATCAAAGGTATTTTCCAGATTGCGCTCGAATAACGCAAGTGCCTTTTTTTTGCTTGTTTTTTCTTCAACACGGGCAAGTTCTACTGAGTCCGTAATGCCCAATTTATTTTCCAAAGCCATTATTTGCTCCTCCTGTTGGTGGATTGTATATAGAATATTATATCAAAGCCTATATCGGAGCACAAGATAAATAATACAAATACGTGTACTTCTTTTTTAACCATGCGGATCATGCGGTTAGGGTGGTAAGCCCATTTTCGCCCCCGGAAAAGCACAAAAAAACGAGCCGCCTGAACGAATCAAAGCAACCCGCTTTTGGCAGGGGCAGAAGGACTCGAACCCTCAACAAAGGTTTTGGAGACCCACGTG
>JAVVVJ010000076.1:0-10669 GCA_036652695.1 Clostridia bacterium
ACCGTGGATAGCCTCGATAACGCGAGAACAGTCGTTTTCAGTCATTTCATAATAGAGCGGCAGGCGCAGCAGGCGCTCGCTCAGGCTGGTGGTATAGCGATCCTCGCCGCTGAAACGCCCAAAGCGCAGACCTGCCTTGGCGCTGTGCAGGGGAATGTAGTGAAAGACCGCGTTGATATCTCGCTTGCGCAGCCATTCGATCAGCTCTGTGCGCTCTTGGAGACTCCGCAGCTTGATATAGTACATATGCGCGTTATGCACGCATTCCTGAGGTACGTACATCCGCTCCAGCAGCCCGTTCTGCGCAAGATCCGCAAGCCCCTCGTGGTACTGACACCAACGCGACATCCGTTTGGCTGTGATTTGGATATGCTGCTCCAGCTGCGCAAACAGGTAGGCAGCGTTTAGCTCGCTTGGTAAAAAGGACGATCCAATATCCACCCATGTGTATTTGTCCACTTGCCCGCGGTAAAAGCGGCTGCGATCTGTGCCCTTCTCGCGGATGATCTCGGCACGCTCCACCATATCCGCGTTGTTGAGAATCACTGCGCCGCCCTCGCCCATGGAGAAGTTCTTGGTTTCGTGAAAGCTATAGCAGCCTACCATGGAGAGCGTGCCCGCCGCGCGCCCTTTGTACAGCGATGTAACGGCCTGCGCCGCGTCCTCCGCCATCACAAGACCGTACTCTTTGGCAATGGCCTCCAGCGCGTCCATATCACAGCATACGCCCGCGTAGTGCACAGGCACAATAGCGCGCGTTTTTTTGGTAATGGCGGCGCGTACACACGCAGGGTCAAGGTTCATGGTATCGGGTGTAATATCTGCAAAGACGATTTTTGCTCCTCGCAGTACAAAGGCGTTGGCGGTGCTCACAAAGGTGAAGGAGGGCATGATGACTTCATCGCCAGGCTGGATATCCATCAGAATAGCCGCCATTTCCAGCGCCGAGGTGCCGGAGGTGGTCAAAAGCGCCTTAGGTGCGCCGGTAAAGGCCTCAAGCGCCGCGTTGCAGCGGCGGGTAAACTCGCCGTCGCCGCAGATCTTGCGCGTCTGAATGACCTGAGCGATGTAGTCAGAGCTTTCCTTGACATACGGAGGAATGTTAAAGGGAATCAATGGAGTCGCCTCCCTCAAATTGTTTGAAACAACATTGATTATACCATGCTTCGGATGATCTGTCATTGGACATTTTTCGGCGGGCACGGCAAAAGCCGTTCCCGCACGCCTTGCAAAAAGAGGCGCACAATGTTGATGTCACTTGTTTGGTAGAGCATGCGGCTCCCTACGACGTCCTCTACCTCGCCCACTACGGGGCCATCCGCTCCGTAGAGCAGATCAACGCCCGCCATGCACAGCGGAGCGCCCGCTTGTGCAAAACGCGTAACGACGCTTTTGGCAAGCGTGCGCTCCTGTAGCGTGAGCGCATGAAGGCGTGCCTCGCCGCCCAGCTTAAAGTTGCTTACAATCCCCTCGCGTGCGGTGCGTAGCACCCCCGCCACAATTTCGCCAAAAACCACGTATACCCGCAAGTCGCGCCCGGCGTTTGCCACCACGCGCTGCTGCATGGCAGGCTCGCGCTCCATTTGCATGGCGGCCTCCTGCCATTCCCGCGCGTTGCGCACAAGCGTCACGCGATCGCCGCCATGGCTGCACGCGGGCTTGAGCACCACGGGGTAGCAGGTGTTGGGGGGAGGCTCCTGCGCGCCATGGGGCAAAAAAACGGTGTCCGGCATTGGCAGCCCCTGCAAAAACTGGTGTGTGCGGCGCTTGTCGTTGCAGATGGCACATACCCGTGAGCCGTTGAACACCGGCACGCCCATGCGCTCAAAATGCTCGCTGAGCAAGCTGTCGCGCTGGCGGGAAAGCACCGCGGCTGGGCGTGCGGGCTGGTTGCCGCGCAGCATGCCGGGTACGCCCGCCGCATCCATCGTGGGCAAAAGCTCGTCCACGAGCACAGGCTCAATGCGCATCCGCAAGGCTTCGCCCTCATGCTGCATGAGAGCGGCATAGTCGCGGTTCAGCGCGTAATCCGCACGCCCGTACAATAGCCACACATTCCCCTCACGCATGCGCTCACTCAAGCCTTTCCGCAATGTGACGCATGATTTCCTCCGCCATGTTCACGCCTGTACACTGCAAAGTGGTTTTGAAATGCGCGTTGCTGTTGACCTCGCATAGAAGCGGACCATTCGCGCCAAAAAGCACGTCCACGCCCGCAAAATCCAAACCGAGGCATTCCGCCGCGCACACGGCAAGCGCTTCCTCCGCTTGCGTGGGCGTATAGGGAGCCATGCTGCCGCCGCGCGTCAAATTGCTGCGAAAATCGCCATCGGTGCTGCTCCGGAGCATGCTTGCCACCACCCGTCCGCCTACCACGTTGAGGCGCGCGTCGCGGCCATAGCTCTCCGCTACCAGCTCCTGAAAGAGCAGCGGCGTGCCCGCAAGCAGCGTGACCTTCTGGCGGAGCGCCTCAACGCTGTCCAAAAGATACACCTGCTGGCCAAAGGAGCCAAAGCATTCCTTGAGCACCACGGGCAGGCCTAGCGCATTTGCGGCCTCATTTACAAAATCCAAATTCGGGTAGCCGATGTTGGCAAAGGTTTTGGGTGCGAGAATCGTGCGCGGCATGGGCACGCCCGCATGGCGCAGGCACAGGTACGTTAGCCCCTTGTCGTCACATTTGCGAATGCTTTCGGGGCTGTTAAATACGGGCAGGCCGCGCTCGCGAAGCTGCTCGGCAAGCTGAACATCCTTATCCCAAAACAGCACAAAATCGTATACTGCCGGGTCAAAGGCAGAGGTATCCACGGTGCAACAAAGCTCCGCGTTGGTCTGCACAGTAAGCGCCATGCCGCGAGCCTGCGCCGCCTCTAGCAGCGTAAGATAGATATCGTCAAACTTCGTGGTGCGCAGAAAGGCGTTGACCACCATCAAACCATGAGTCATGGGCTGACACTTCCTTTGAATGAACAAAATGAGCGATCGTTTCAACCGTTTAACTGACTGATTACGTCCGCGAGCGCGTCCAGCACCGCGCCAAACCTGCACGCCGTTGGGTTGTTCAGCAGCAGGCTCGTGTTCAGCTCCAGCTGTAGCGCGGGAACGGAGCAGCGCTCCGCTGCGTCAGCCGCCACGGTATGCGGGTTCATTGCGGCGAAGGGCTCGTCCACCGTGATTTCGCCAAGCCCGCGCGCCATGAAGCATTCGCGCACAAGCGGCACAAGCCGCTCGTTACCGTGCAGGTTGCGCCCGCGCCCTGTGCCGATGCATAGCGCCATCGGCCGTTCGGGGGCAAGCTGATGAAGATCCAGCACGGTATGGATGCCATGGCTGCGCACATAGGTGCAAAGCGCATCTCGGTAATCGCTTTGCGGATCGTGGTTTGCATCGTCGCAGAGGTGGCGCGTTTTCATGACGCATGGGCAGCCCGTGCGCTCGTTGAGCATGAGGCAGAGCATGCCCGTAAAGCGCTCCGCGCACTTGATTCGCCCGTTGCGGGTTTGCAGCACGGCGTGCGGTGCGCTCAGGAGCACGCCTCCCGTGCCGCCGCGCAGTTCGAAGGACTGCGGGTGATCGGGGCTAGTGAAGTAGTCAAGCGCATGGTGAAAAGCATCCTCGCTGCACATGCCAAAAGCCTCCTTGCAGGGTAAAGACCGGGTTAGTCTAGCATGGGTGGCGGCAGATGTCAAACGCCGATGACCTGCCAGCGTTCTTGAAGCCGCTCCAGCGTCCATGCGGCATTGGCCGGGCTTGTGGAGGGCAGTATGATACCAGAAACGCCGCATGCGGCTTCGCAGTATCGATGGTACAGCGCGCCCGCCTTTTGCCCGTTTAGGTAAACGCGCAGCATACCCGCACGCGCGAGCAGACCAGCGATGTCGTTCGGCACGGCGCCGCATATGCTCTGATCGCTGCTGCCGAGGATATCGCATCGTTCCAGCACATCCCATACGGCCACGCCGCGGCGAAGGAGCATCGCTCGCTTCTGTGCGACCGCGAGCGGCGGCTCCTCGCCAAAAACAGCGCCCAGCACGCGCCAGAAGCGGTTTTGCGGATGCCCGTAATAAAACCCCAGCTCGCGGGATTTGACGGAGGGAAAGGTGCCCAGCACCAGCACGCGGGAATGCTCGTCCCACACGGGCGCAAAGGGGTGGGCGATTTGGCGGTAGCTTTCCGGCATGGCGGGTCAACTCCTATTCGAGCCTATTATAGCGCATGCTGTACGAAACGCAAGGTACGCCGCGCCGCCGGCTGCATATACTGGCAGCGCAGGCAACAAGGCGTTTTTATGGACGATGGGACATGTGCGGGGAGAGAGGATGGTTATCAGCATGGCAGAAATGACAGGCGTTGCGTATGACGCTGTAAAGTTTCAGGAGCTTGAGGGTCAACCCTTTGGCGTAGGCGTGGGTTACAACGGCATGATCTTCGGAAATTTGGAAAATATAGTGGACTTGGAAGGCCCGGTTGCCGTGCGTGGAGACGCGCTCAGCTACCGGGGCATGTCCGTTGGCTTTGGGCGCATGGGGAAACAGACCATCCCATTTAGCGCAAAGGATGTACGCTTTTTGGCGGGTGGAAATGTCACCATCAATGGCACGCTCACGGTTGTGGGCAACGTACTTACTGCGGGCAACGGCTTTCAGGCGAGCGCGGGCAGTACTTATCTGGTGGGCAGCGATGGCAGCGCAAACCAGCGTCAGACGCTTGCAAACCTTTACGCGGCCAATGGCAGCCCATATTGGGAGCCAGCCGAGCAGAACGGTCATTTTGTGATTTCCTGCTATGACGTGCCACGCCGCATCCCCGCCTCCCGCGTGGGCGCGGACGTACCCGCGTTTTTTGCGGCGGCGCGCGCAAGCTTTGACCGCTGGAAGGCGGCGCTCGCGTCCGTGGCGGCAAACGGCACAACTGCGCAGGGTGGATATGGCTATGTATTCACCGGCACGAACGCGGCGCAGAATGTGTTTGACCTTACATGGCCGCAGGAGGAATCCATCATTGGCAACTTGACCTTTCAAACGCCTAGCGGAAGCTTGAATATCGTGCGCATTCACAGTGGCGAAACCATGAACGTATCCACGCCGCTTTGGGGCGCGGAGCCGCTTGCCAGCCGCACGCTGTATGTGCTGATGGATGCGCGCACGGTTCGCTTGAACTTTCCATCAGCCATCTATGGCAGCGTTCTTGCTCCGGATGCGCAATGGAACGCGCTCACAACGGGCGGCAACATCAACGGCAACGCCGCGCTTGGTGGGCTGTGGGTGCAGGAAGGCAGCGGGTTTGAGCTGCATTGGTATCCCTTTGCGGGCGGCGTAACCACAGGCGGAGGCGCTAATACGGGATGCCCAGCTTGCCCAGCGGAATGCCCGCCTTGCCCCCTCCCGGAGCCATGCGCTGTATGCAAGGAATGCCCCGTTTGCCCAAACTGTGCAGTAGGGGATGGCGTCATTTCCGGCTGCATTTTCCCGTGTGGGCAATGCACGTGGCGTGTTAAGCTTTGCGACGCGGCGAATCGGCAGACGCTTTCCGTTTGGTGCGGCTGCGGCATGGAATGCTTCCGCTTTGAGGCGAACGCATCCGGCGCGTATGCGCTTGATGTGGAAGCCTGCTGCCATTATGAACTTCGCTTAGGCAATGTGGGTGTGCGCGCGCTGAGCATATGCGGTTAACGGGGCAGCGTTTCTTTCATAAACTTGTTACAAAAAACGAACGGAAAAAGGCAGGAATGAGATTGGACGTATAGAATGTAATAATGATCAATGTAAATGTTGCATTTGATACAAAGGAGGATGAACAACAAATGAAAAAAAGGTTTCTTGCCCTGATCTGCGCAGTGGTGCTACTCTCATTGACCGCAATGCCAATGGCGGCATTGGCTGGTGCACATTATTCGTATGTGTATACCAGCAATGGCAAAACGCTCAACATGCGCAAGGCTCCCATCACACACGCAAACAACAAGGTTACCGATGTTCCCTATGGTGCTAGGGTGGTTGTACATGAGTATGTGAACAGTGCAACGTGGGCCTATGTCGAATATCAAGGCAGAATGGGCTACGTAATGACCCGCTACCTTGTGAACCAAGCACCCGCGCCCAAGCCTGTGCCCAAGCCCAGTGCGCCCGATACCCCCGCGAGCTTTAACGGCTTTGTGCAAGCAGAGTACAGCGCGCTGGTTCGCGCCTCCGTTCCCGGCGGCTATATCAACATGCGCTGGGCGCCTTCTAAGCAGCAGGCAATTCAGCAGCGCATGGCTGACGGCCAGCGCGTTGAGGTGATCGCGCAGAATAAGGTTTGGGCGCAGGTGCGCGATGACGACACGGGCAACGTCGGCTTCATCATGCTCCAGTTCCTTAGCGTGATTGATGGATATGGCGCCGAAGGCGCGGTTCAGCAATAAACGGGCGCGGATGCGCCCATGAACCAAAGATAAGGGAGGATGTTGTTTTAATGAAAAAAATACTTGCGTTGGTTCTTTCAACGATGCTGCTGCTGAGCGCTTCTTTTGCGATGGCGCAGAGCGTGGATGTGGAGCAGGCAACGGATACTTTTAATGTAACCATGGTGATCCCGGAGGGGTATACGATGCAGGAGGAGCGCCAGAGTGATACCTTGTGCATCAACGTGATCCCTGAGGACAAAGCGGCTCCCGAGTACCGTATCACCATTGCGTATGGTGAGGAATACGATGGGCGGACGCTGTCCGAGCTTACGGAGGAGGAGCAGAACGCGCTGATTGGTAGCGTGGATGATGACTTCCAAAATCGAAAGCTCAGCAGCTACACCACTGGCGGCGGCACGCTGGTCTATGTGATGGATGAAAACGATAGCGAATCAGATTATGCGACCGCCTTCACCCTGTACAAGGGCTACTTTATTCAGATGTATGTTGCCACACCGACCTTTGCAACGCTGAGCGAGGCAAATATTCAGATGGCCATTGATCTGCTGACCGGCATGCAATTTGTAGATAAGTAAGCGAACGCCATCGGGTACACAATCGCCTCAAGGTGAAATGCAATCGCCTTGAGGCGATTTCTATTGCCGCATCGGGAATTTTGAGGAAGGTTGGGGAAATGCTGCGTTAGCCTTGAAACCATGGAAAATTTTTGTTATACTGATTCATCCCAAAGGAAGCGCGCGCTTGCGTAATGGGTGAGGAGTGAACGCAACATGACGGAAAAAACCGACGTCCGCATTCGTATGCTTGGCGGCTTTAGCCTGCTAGTGAACAACGAAAGCAAGGATGAACTGATCATCAAATCCAAAAAAGGAAAGTCGCTTTTACAGTACCTAATTCTCAAGCATGATGCGGCCGTGACGAACTTTAAGCTCATTGAGGCGCTCTGGCCTAACGAGGAAAGCGCAAACCCGGAAAACGCGCTGAAAACGCTGGTGAGCCGCTTTCGCGCCATCCTCAACCAGTGTTCCCCGGGGCTTGGCACCTGTATTAGAGCGAGCCGTGGCGGCTATCAATTTCATCAGATTGCAGGGCTGAGTGTGGATGTGTTCGATTTTGAAGCGTGTACACAGCAGCTGGAGGGCTTGAACGTCCTAACGCAGGATAAAATGGAGCTTTATCACAAAGCGATTGATCTTTATGCGGGCGATCTGCTCGCCGGGAGCGATCAGGACGATTGGGTTATCGGCATGTGCGTAGGGCTGCATGGACGCTATATGAAGATCGTCTATGCCTATCTTAACGAGCTTAAGCTACAGGAAAAGTATAACGAGATTATTCAAACCTGCCGTCTCGCGCTGGAAAACGATGTTTTTGATGAGCGCTTGCACCTAGAGCTGATGCAGGCGCTGGTGAAAACCAATCGCAGCAACGAGGCGCTTTTGCAGTATAAGCACGTGACCAATATCCATTTCCGCTATTTGGGCGTTCGGCCGCCAGAAGGCATCCAGCAGTTTTATAAGCATATCGTTATGGCGGGCGATACCTTGGAGATGAGCTTGGACGCCGTTCGCAATGAGCTGAAGGAATATGGCGAGGTACATGGCGCGTTTGAATGCGAATATGCGGTCTTTCGCGAGATTTATAATTTGCAGATGCGCAATTTGGAGCGTCTTGGCTCGGGCATGTACATCGCCATGACGATGATCAGCAGCATGGATGGAGAGGCGATCAATGCCCTCAAGCTGGATGATATCATGAACGGGCTGGCGGGGGTGCTGAAGGCACACCTGCGCAAAGGGGATACCTTTACGCATTTCAGCCCCTCGCAGTATGCGTTGCTGTTGCCAAGCGTCAACGCAAATAGCGGGCGCATCGTGATGGAGCGGATCAAGCGTTTCTTTTACCAGCGCTACCCCAACAGCAACCTGATGTTTACCTACCGTATTGGGCCGCTCAGCATGGGTGAGGAAGATGGCACGCACGAGGGGAGCGATGGCACAAAAAAAAAGGAACGCAAGGAGGACTTTCTTCATTAGCGCGTGCGGAAGCGCGAGCGCATGCATAAACCTCCCAAATCCGCATTTTGTGGTTTCAATCGTGCGTAAACTGGATATCTTATCAATACACAACGAAGCAAGGAGGTTGTTACGATGGCAGTTATCAAAGTGACCACTGATACATTTGACAATGAGGCGCTCAAGGGCGAGCAAAAGGTGCTGGTAGATTTTTATGCGGATTGGTGCGGCCCGTGCAAGATGGTTGCACCCATTGTAGAGGAGCTTTCCAAGGAAAGCGCCGCCTATAAGGTGTGTAAGCTCAATGTGGACGACGCGCCAGAAATTGCTGCACGCTACGGCGTTATGAGCATACCAACGCTCATCGTGTTTGAAAAGGGCAAGGTCGTCAACAAGATGGTTGGCGCTCAATCCAAGCAGATGATCGCATCAATGCTCAAATAAGTTAAAAAAAACACCCGATGATGAAAAGAAAAAGCTTTCATCATCGGGTGTTTTTTTGCATTACGCGCGTCCCTGCTTGATTTCCGCAAGGCATTTTTCGCAGATGAGCTTGCCCTTGAACAGGGCAACATCACGTGCGTCGTTGCAGAAAATGCAGCCTGGTTGATACTTTTTCAGGATGATCTCATCGCCCTCGGTGAAAATTTCAAGCGTATCCTTGATGGCGATATCCATCGTCTTGCGCAGCTCAATCGGGATCACAATACGACCGAGATTATCCAGCTTCCTTACGACACCAGTGGATTTCATTGGTGGTTCCTCCTTTAAAATTGAATCCTTAGAATGATCCACAAGGTATTAATTTCATGTGGATAGCATAAAAATACTCTGTTGAGAAGAATATGTCAATGCAAAATTCGGCATGTCTAAGCCCCATAATACATATGATCTGATGTGAGGACAACTTATCAACGGCAATTTAACATCATATTTAGTGTAATAGGAACGGAGAAATGGTATGCTATTGCAATGGATTTGGTTTGCGATGATGGCGGCGTCCCTTGTATTTGCTTGTGCTAGTGGCAAGGCGGATGCAATTCTTCCCGCCGCAATTCAGGGTGGAACGGATGCAATTTTATTATTTGTAAATTTGAGTGCGGGATACCTGTTATTTTGTGGATTTATTGAAATTTTGAAGGCGGAGGGCGCGGCAGAGGCACTTCGCCGCTGGATGCAGCCGCTTTTGCGCGTGCTGATGCCCGGCGTGAGCCGGGATGAAACCAAGCGCGCCATCGCCATGAACCTATCCGCCAATCTGCTGGGGTTGGGAAACGCGGCAACGCCCATGGGCATAGCCGCCATGCAGCAATTGGATAGCGAATGCGCAATGAACAGGCGCGTGCGGCATGCAATGTACATGCTGCTGATTGTAAACGCTACAAGCATACAGCTGATTCCCACCACGGTGCTAACCTTGCGTGTGGCGGCGGGCAGCGCGCAGCCAAACGCGGTTTTAGGCCCAAGCCTGCTATGCACGGCGGCGTCTACGCTGGTGGGCGTTGCGCTGGGCCTGTGGTGCAGGCGGTGTGAGGAGAAACAACATGCTGAATAATCTTTTGCTGCCGGTTTTGCTGCTGTGGTTGCTAACGGTGGCTGCGTGGAAACGGCTAAAAATGTATGATCTTTTTGTGGAGGGTGCAAAGGAAGGTCTGCATGTGGCGGTGCGGGTACTGCCCAATTTGGCAGCAATGCTGATTGCGATTTCGCTGATGCAGGCTTCTGGGCTAATGGAGGCGCTGTGTGCTCTTTGCGCGCCCGCCTTTGAGTGGCTGGGCTTGCCTGCACAGGTCGCGCCGCTGGTGCTGCTAAGGCCGCTGAGCGGGTCAGCCTCGCTTGCGATGCTGGAGCGTATTTTGCGCGAATGTGGCGCGGATAGCCGCGCCGGGTTGGTTGCCTGCACCGTAATGGGCAGCAGCGAAACCATCTTTTACACGATATGCATCTATATGAGCACAATAAAGGATCGCCGCACCGGGTATGCCGTACCATGCGCACTCGCGGGGGCGCTGGCTGGGGTACTATTGGCTGGATTGTTGTTTTAGCGCGAAAAATAGCGTATGCGAGTTGACAAGCGTCTAAAATCGGGATTGCCCTGCACGCGTCAAATACCCACGTTGACAAACCTATGTAAACAAGTATAATATAATAAACAGTGTAGGAACTAAAAAAGAGTGGGAGGGTATTGATTGTGAAACCAATGTCAATCACGCGATTGGTGTATACAAGGATGCGTTCATTGCAGTCG
>JAVVVJ010000077.1:0-10505 GCA_036652695.1 Clostridia bacterium
AGAGAACCCATCCAAGCCGATGAGTGCCTCTTTATATTCGGGTGCAAGCACTATACAAAACCCACTATCATCGGCGCAAATTACACCTATCTGCTTTACTGTAAAATGATTATCCATAAAGATTCTCCTTTGAAATTAGAATTTTTACGGTACCGTTCATTCAGTATAGCAATGTATTTTTTATACTACAAGCCTTTTTTGAAAAAATGAAAGCGACCCTCCTTTTGCAAGGAGAATCTGGACTATACTCGGCTTATGACATGAAACAAAAGTGGGCAGTCAATCCCCAAACTGCTCCCTCTCGATTTTCAACTCCCGATGTACACTTATGCGATTGAACCGCCGTTCACCCAACGGTACGCACGGTGGTGCGAGAGGTCGGTTAGGGCGTTAAGCCCTAGCCTCCTACTTGATCACAAAATGGAAGCGCGGCATAAAATGAACAAGTGAAAAATCGGCCGCAAAAATTTCGTCAAAATTATATCATTCTTGCAGGATAAAAGGA
Source organism: Clostridia bacterium (assembly GCA_036652695.1). Taxonomy (GTDB): domain Bacteria; phylum Bacillota; class Clostridia; order Christensenellales; family Aristaeellaceae; genus Limiplasma. Next base: position 506 of record JAVVVJ010000077.1, read on the forward strand.
CGGGAATGCAGAAACAAAGGAATATGGAGCAGATTGGACTTTCTTCATTTGCTCTCAACCAAAGACCACTCACCGCATGGAAGGAGAACGGAAATGCACAACTCTCAAGACCTTCAAAAGGTGCTGGAACTCCGTCAAGCCATTCTCAATGGCGACGAAAAGCGCCTCAAGGAACAGCGGGACGCTGGCAAGCTCACCGCGCGCGAGCGTGTTGAAAAGCTGGCGGACGCGGGCAGCTTCGTGGAGCTATTCGCGCTGGTAAGCCAAAACGAGGAAGGCGCGGGCGTGATTACCGGCTACGCAACCATTCAGGAGCGTCCGGTTTATCTCTTCGCGCAGGATTACACCATCCATGGCGGCGCCATGGGCAAGGCACAGGCCGCCAAAATTGTGAAGCTGCTGGATATGGCGCAAAAGACGGGCGCGCCCGTGCTGGCGCTGATGGACAGCGCAGGTGTGCGCATCGACGAGGGCGCGGCCGCGATGAGCGCGTATTCTGAAATCTATCAGAAGCTGGCGCGCATGAGCGGTGTCTGCCCCATTGTCGCATTGGTGCTGGGCCCCTGCATTGGCGGCGCGGCGCTGATTTCGCAGCTGGCGGACGTTTGCATCATGGCCGAAAAGGTCGGTCAGCTCATGGTGTTCGGCCCGCAGGTCATGGCTGCGATGAACGGCTTGGCCGTGAAGCCTGAGGAGCTTGGCGGCGCGAAGGTTGCCGCTGGCATGGGCGCTTGCGCGCTCATTGCCGCTAGTGAGGCTGATGCGCTCCTAAAGGCGCAGCAGGTGCTGGCGCTGTTGCCCTCCTGCAACCTTGAGGATAGCGAGATCGTCGACGCGGACGACATGGGTCGTCTGCTGCCCTCCATTGATCCCACCGACGCGGACAGCCTGCTAAAGGCGCTTGCCGATAACGGCAGCATCCTAGAGCTGTACGCCGCCTATGAGCCAGCCATGCGCGTGGCGCTGGCACGTATGGGCGGCCGCACTGTTGGCTTGGTGGCCGCCGCTGGAAAGCTTACCGCGGGCGCAATGAGCAAGGCCGCGCGCTTTGTGCGCTTCATGGATTGCTTTGGCATCCCGGTGGTAAGCTTGCTCAACACCTGCGGCGTTGAGGTTTCCGGTATTCGCGAGCAGGCTTGGCTGTTTAAGGCGCAGAGCCAGCTTTTGTATGCCTATGCCGAAGCGACTGTGCCCAAGCTGGCTGTCGTAACCGGCGATGCCATCGGTCAGGCATATGTCGCCATGGGCGGCAAGGCCAATGCCGATGTTACCTATGCTTGGCCATCCGCTGTGATTTCCGCGCTGACGCCCGAGGCTGCCGTTGCCGTGCTCTACGGGGATGCGGTGAAGGCTGATAAGAAGCTGAGCGTGGATGAGGCGCGTGCGAAGTACGCCGATCAGTATATTGGCGAGGTTGCCGGTGCGGTGAATGCCGCCAAGCAAGGTATGGTAGATGATATCATCGACCCTGCCCAGACCCGCGTCAAGCTGATTTCCGCGCTGGAGATGCTCGCTTCCAAGCGTGACAGCAATCCGCCCAAGAAGCACGGCAATCTGCCGATGTAACGCGGAAAGGAAGGGACATCCATGGATAAGTTTGTATTTGGACTTGCAGTTATGGGCATTGGCCTGCTGGTGGTTTTCGTTGGTCTGGTGCTATTGATCTTCTGCATTCAGCTCATCACGAAGTTCACCACCGCCAGTGACAAGAAAAAGGCGCGGCAGGACGAAACTGCCGTTGCGCCTGTGGCTGCTCAGATTCCTGCTCCCGCTGCTGCACCGCTGCAAGCGGAGGGCATTCCCGCCGATGTGCTTGCCGCCATCACCGCCGCCATCGCTACGGTATGGCAGGGCGAGAACGCTTTTGTGGTGCGCCATGTGCGGCGTATCTCCAACGCGCCTGCGTGGAACCGTGCGGGTCGCGAGGAACAAACCTATAGCCGCTTTTAACGGCTTGATCAGCTAACATATTGAAGGAGGGCTTCACCCCATGCGTCAGTTCAATATTACTGTGAATGGTGCCGCTTATCAGGTTTCCGTTGAGGAAGTGGGCGCTACGTCCGCTCCCGTTGCCCCTGCCGCTGTGGCTGCTCCCGTGGCTGCTGCTCCGGTCGCCGCTGCTCCCGTAGCCGCCGCTCCCGCCGCCGCCCCCGCTGCCGCGCCTGTATCCGGCGGTGAAAAAGTGTCCGCGCCCATGCCCGGCACCATTCTGGATGTGAAGGTCGCGCAGGGCGCGAGCTTCAAAAAAGGCGATGTTTTGCTCATTTTGGAAGCCATGAAGATGGAAAACGAAATCATGGCGCCCCGTGATGGCGTTGTAAAGCAGATCATGACCACCAAGGGCGCTTCCGTCAACAGTGGCGATACGCTGATGGTCATCGGCTGAAATCAACCGCAGATCATCCTTTAGACTGTTAGAAAGCGAGTTGATTAAGAACCATGAACGTGGGCGAAAGTTTAATGAAGTTATGCATGGACTCTGGCATTTATGCCCTGATCAGCGATCCTAAGCCGCTGATTATGCTGTCCATCGCATGCATCCTGATCTACTTGGCGATCGTTAAAAAGTACGAGCCGTTGCTGCTTCTGCCGATCGCTTTTGGTATGCTGCTCACCAATCTTCCCATTGCGGGCATGTACCATTCGGAGCTTTTCGCCGGCGGCCATACGAACTGGAACCTGTTCGGCGGCGCTGTGCTGATTCAATCCACGGATCTGGTCAATGTTGCGCAGTATACCATCACCCCGCAGGGCGCGGTGCTGGATGCGCTGGGCAACATGCTAGGGCAGGTTGTGGATACCCTGCAGAGCGGCGTGACGATGAACGCGGCGGGCGCGCTGGTGGCGGCTGATGGCTCCACCTTTCTAAGCTCCGCAGGCATCATCATCAATTCCGCGGGCGCGTACCTTGGCTCCAATGGGCAGGTCTTTACCGTGGCGGGACAGCTCATTGCCAATGCTGGCCAAACCATTACTGCGGGTTTGCTGGACTACCTCTATTTGGGCGTCAAGCTGGGCATTTACCCCTGCCTGATCTTCTTGGGCGTGGGCGCGATGACGGACTTTGGTCCCCTGATTGCTAACCCCAAGAGCCTGCTGCTGGGCGCGGCGGCTCAGCTGGGTATCTTCATTACCTTCATCGTGTGCTACTCGGTGATGGGCTTTACTCCGCAGGAAGCGGCCTCCACCGGCATCATCGGCGGCGCGGACGGCCCCACGGCTATCTACCTCACCGGTAAGCTTGCGCCGCATCTGCTGGGCCCCATCGCGGTTGCCGCATACAGCTACATGGCGCTGGTGCCTGTGATTCAGCCGCCCATCATGCGCGCCCTTACCACCAAGAAGGAACGCGAGATCGTGATGGAGCAGCTCCGTCCTGTTTCCAAGCGCGAAAAGATTATTTTCCCCATCGCGGTTACCATTTTGGTAAGCCTGCTGCTGCCCTCCGCAGCGCCGCTGGTTGGCATGCTGATGCTGGGCAACCTGTTCCGCGAGAGCTGTGTGGTGGATCGTATCAACAAGACCGCGCAGAACGAGCTAATGAACATCGTTACCATTTTCCTTGGCGTAACGGTTGGTGCTACGGCGAATACCGAGACCTTCCTGCAATGGAAGACGCTGGCGATTATTGTGGTTGGCGTGTTGGCATTTGGCTTTGGCACTGCTGGCGGCGTGCTGCTGGCAAAGCTGATGAACAAGCTCAGCGGCGGCAAGATCAACCCGCTGATCGGTTCTGCCGGTGTTTCCGCCGTGCCGATGGCGGCGCGTGTCAGCCAAGTTGAGGGGCAGAAGGCGAAGCCCGGAAACTTCCTGCTGATGCATGCCATGGGTCCCAACGTTGCGGGCGTGATTGGTTCCGCAATTGCGGCCGGTATTTTGCTCAGCATGTTCGGCTGATTGTATACAGAGAGGTGAATGTGAATGCCAAAAATTAAGATTACCGATACCATTCTGCGCGACGCTCATCAGAGCCAAGCCGCGACCAGAATGCGGATTTCCCAAATGATTCCCGCTTTTGAAAAGCTGGATAAGGTCGGTTATTTCTCGCTGGAGTGCTGGGGCGGCGCCACGTTCGATACCTGCCTGCGCTTCCTGAATGAGGATCCGTGGGAGCGGCTGCGCACGCTGCGCAAGGGCCTGCCCAACACCAAGCTGCAAATGCTGCTTCGCGGCCAGAACATCCTAGGCTATAAGCATTACAGCGATGACGTGGTGGATTTCTTCGTTAAAAAGACGGTGGAAAACGGCTGCGACATCATCCGTACCTTCGATGCGCTCAACGACCTGCGCAACATGGAAACGGCAGTGAAGTCCACCAAGAAATACGGTGGAACGGCAGAGGTTGCCATGAGCTATACCAGCTCGCCCGTACACACGCAGGATTACTTTGTAAAGCTTGCTGTGCAAATCGCCAAGATGGGTGCGGACATCATCTGCATCAAGGACATGGCGAACCTGCTGCTGCCCTATGAGGCGTACAGCCTTATCAAGCGCTTGAAGGCTGAAACGGCTCTGCCAATCGTCCTGCATACGCATGACACCACCGGCACTGGCGCGATGACTTTGCTCAAGGCCATCGAGGCGGGTGTGGATATCGTGGATACCGCCCTAAGCCCGCTGGGCAGCGGCACCAGCCAGCCCGCAACCGAATCGATCGTTGCAACCTTGCAGGGCACGGAGTACGATAGCGGCCTTGACCTAAAGCTTCTGGCTGAGCTTGCAACCTACTTCCGCGGCGTGGCTGACGAGCTAACCAAGGAAGGCTGGCGCGATCCCGGCCGTGTGCTGGGCACTGATGCGAGCACGCTGCTCTATCAGGTTCCCGGCGGCATGCTTTCCAACCTGATTGGCCAGCTCAAGCAGGCCAACGCCATGGATAAGTACTACGACGTGCTGGCGGAAGTGCCGCGCGTGCGCAAGGACTTTGGCTATCCTCCGCTGGTTACGCCAACGAGCCAGATCGTGGGCACGCAGGCCGTGATGAACATCCTTGGCGGCGAGCGCTACAAGATGGTCACCAAGGAATCCAAGGGTCTGCTTCGCGGCGAATATGGTCGCTTGCCCGCACCTGTGAACGAAGAGGTGCGCAAGAAGGTTATTGGCGATGATAAGGTGATCACGCATCGCCCCGCGGATGATATTCCGCCAGAACTTGAAAAGTATCGCGAGGAAATCCGCGATTACTATCAGCAGGAGGAGGACGTGCTGAGCTACGCCCTATTCCCGCAGGTAGCTGTAAAGTTCTTCGAGTATCGCCGCGCAAAACAGCTTGGCGTAGATAGCACCATGCTCAACAAGGATCAAAAAACCATGCCCGTGTAACAGGGTAAAAAAACCGGGGCAGTTGCGCTTTGTCGGCGCGGTTGCCCCGGTTTTGTATGGAAGGAGTGGCGATGTGAAAATCGGCGTAGATTTGGGAGGAACCAAGCTGCGCGCCGCGCTGGCAGCAGAGGATGGCACGCTTGTGTGCAAGCGTGTGGTGAACACGAGCGCGGAGGGAGGCGCGGACGCGGTTGCGCAGCGCATCGCGAAGCTGGTCAAAGCGCTGCCGGGGTGGGAGAGTGCCGATTTCATCGGCGTGGGCGCACCCTGCGCCGTATCGCGGGATGGCAATACGCTCCAGCTGGCGAGCAACCTGCCGGGCATGGACGGCTATCCCCTGCGCGATCGGCTATCGACGGCGCTGAGCCATCCAGTACGGCTGGAAAACGACGCGAACGCAGCGTGCCTTGGCGAGGCGCTGTTTGGTGCGGGGCGCGGGTGTGAAAGCATTGTGTACCTCACGGTTTCGACGGGCATCGGCGGGGGCATATACGCGAACGGGCGTCTTTTGCGCGGTGCGCGCGGCGCTGCGGCAGAATTCGGCTCCATGAGCATTGATCCGCAAAGAGCATCGCGAGGCGGGCTGCCGCATGGCGCGGCGGAAAACGAGCTTTCGGGAACCGCCTTGGTGGAGCGTGCCCGCGTGCTTACGGGACAAGCGTTTGCGCATGCGGGCGAGGTCTTTCGCACGGCGAGGGAGGGGGATATGGCGATTCGCGCGCTGGTGGAGGATTTTGCGGGCGGCCTTGCGGTGCTGCTGTCGAACCTTGCGTGCGTAGCAGATCCGGAGCGCTTTGTGCTCGGCGGTGGGTGTATGCAGAGCAAGGACGCCTTCTGGGAGGCGCTGTGCGAGCGCTACCGGGCGTTTGCGCAGGAGGTGTACCGCGATATCCCAATCGTTGCGGCGGCGCTCGAGGAACCGGGATTGGTGGGGGCGGCGATGCTGGAAAAAGCGGGGCGATAAGTGCGCTGGCGGGCTTTTATAGCCTGCCAAAGCCCTTGAGGAACAGCAGATTGGCGAGTATACCATTCGCCTTCCACCAGTTTTTGCTGATGCTCCACTGTTCAGGATATTCCGACCAGCTCCAGGGAATCTTCCACGATCCATCTTTAAGCTGGGTGCGTTCAAGAAAATCGCATTCATAAGCCGTGAGCTGTTCATTGCCGGGATAACAAGGAGCGGCGGGTGAGTGGAAAAATTGCGAGGGCTTGCAGACGTAGCTTGTTTCCCATAGGTCGGTATTTTGGGTGAGACAGCTGCTGATATGTGCTTGCAGGCTTGCCTGCATGGCGGGCAGGTCAAGCGCGGCGGGGTTGCCCGCTTCGGCGGCGTATTCGTAAAGCCGCAGGTAGCAAGCAAGCGTATGCATGTCGCGGGTTGGTGACGGCGCGGCGAGGCGCGAGGCGCTTGCCTGCGCCACACGGCAACCGAGGGTTTGCGCTGCCGTGCCGGGCGGGGCGAAGCGCAGGAGGAAGCCAGCCAAACAGGCGGTTGGGTTGTCATCCGCATGGCAGGCGCTGCGGCTGTCCGTGTGCCACCAAGGGGCATGGGGGGCGTCGTTGTTGCTTGCTACGGTACAAAACCAGCCTTGGCCATCAAAGCTGTCGCCGCTGGTCAGGTAGTGCAGAATGCCAGCGATGAGCGGGTTGGAGGGATCACGAAGCCCAGTTTCGCGCAGCAACTCCGTGGCGCACCAAGTTTGGATGGGAGAGGAGCACGGATTCCAACAATCCGGCTCAAGCGCGTGACCAAAACCGCCATCTTCATTTTGGTAATAGGCGAGGGCGTTCCATACAGCCGCGCCGCTACCGTTTTCAAAATGATACTGCCAGCGCGCTAGATCCAGCGGCCGGGCGTTGCGGTAGACGAAAGCGCGCGCCTTTTCATAAATAGAATGCATGGGAAAACCCTCCTGATTTTTTTTTCTTGCAGTATAGCATATTCAGACTTTTTTCGCAAAATGGAAAAATCGCGCATTTTGCGTTGACAGGAAGCATAGGTTGTGATATCATATAAGAGGTGGAAGTTCGATTTATATGGATTTGGTTGGAGGAGTACAGATGAGCAGGATGAAGAGAGTGCTGTGTGCGGCGATCCTGTTTGTGCTCCTTGTTTTTGTTTTTCACGCATTTTGCATGAATGAGGCAAGCAAACCGGCATGGCAGGGCGCGGAAAGCCCCGGCGCTGCCAGCACCGAGCTGGAAAGCAGCGTTTGGCTGATGCTTACTCCCGTGGCGGTGATTGCCCATGAACGCCCAGTGCAGCAGCAAGGGCATGGGCAGGAGCGCTTTCAATTTTTGTTTTTCGTATTTGCGCTCTTTGCCTGCCGCCGCGCGTTTTGGCTTTGGCAAAGACGCGTGCATATCATGCGAGATCAGCTTTGCATTATCGATTTTTGTATCAATCATCCGCAGCTTGCACCTCCGTGCAGGCTCTAAAAATGTTTCAAAACTGTGGACACAGGATTTGAATAGGCGTATCCCGGCGAAGGATACGTTATTTCTCGCGCATTCAAAAAAAGAATTGGGGGATGAAATCACATGGTTTGGCCAATCATTGCAATTGTTGTTTCCTTGTTGGCTTTCGGCGTGGCAGCCTACTTTTACCGCTGGGTGGAGAAGCTGCCTACCGCTGGCGCGGAGGTTGAGCGCATCGGCAAGCTGATTCGCGAGGGCGCGTTTACATTTTTGCGGCGCGAGTACCGCACGCTGCTGATCTTCTGCGGGGCAGTTTCCGTTATCATGCTGCTCCTGTTCCCTAACCCCGTGTGGACGGGCAAAGGCTTTGGCACAAATGTGAGCATGGTGCTTGCGTACCTTTTTGGCTCGCTGCTGTCGGGCGCGGCGGGCGTTGTTGGCATCAGCATTGCGACAATCGCGAATGTCCGCGCGGCTTCTGCCGCAAAGCAGGGGCTTGCCCCCTCCTTCATGGCGGGCTTCCGTGGCGGCGCTGTGATGGGCATGGCGGTGGTTGCCAGTTCCTTGATGGGCGCGGCCATTGTTTACATGGTTACTGGCAGCGCTGAGGTGCTGATGGGCTTCAGCTTCGGCGCAAGCTCGCTGGCGCTGTTCGCAAAGGCGGGCGGCGGCATCTTCACCAAAACGGCTGATATTGCTGCTGACCTTGCGGGCAAGGTAGAGCTTGGCATTCCGGAGGACGATCCCCGCAACCCCGCCGTGATTGCGGATAACGTAGGCGATAACGTGGGCGACGTGGCTGGCATGGGCGCCGACCTGTTCGATTCCAATGTTGCCGCCATCGCGGCTGCGGTGGTAATCGCGTTGCCCCTTGGCTCTGTGGAGCTGCTGTTCTGCTTTGTGGCGTTGGGATTGCTTGCCTCCATCGTGGGCGTGCTGCTATCCCGCGTTGGCAAGGACGGCGATCCCGGCAAAGCGCTCAACCGCGGCACTTACCTCACCTGCGGCCTGTTTGCGGCTCTGACCTTGGTGGCGGCGCTGGTGTGCGGCTACAGCCTGCGCATTTGGGGCGCGGCGGTACTGGGCATGGCAGCTGGCGTGATCATTGGCCTGACGAGCGAGTTCTTTACTGGCGATGATAAAAAGCCTGTCGCAAAGGTTGCCGAGGCTTGCAAGAGCGGCCCCGCGTTCACCATCCTTTCCGGTATCTCCTACGGCTTGCTGAGCACGCTGCCCTCCATGGTGGGCATTGGCCTGTCGGCGGTGCTTTCCTACCAGATTTGCCTGCCCTTGGGCGGCAACTACCCCATGTTTGGTATCGCGATTGCGGCCATCGGCATGCTTTCCATTGTCGGCATGATTATCTCTAACGATGCTTATGGCCCGATTGTGGATAACGCGCGCGGTTTGGCCGAAATGTGCGGCCTTGGTGATGAAGTGCTGGAAACGACTGATAAGCTGGATTCCGCTGGCAACACCTCCAAGGCCATTACGAAGGGCTTTGCCATTGGCGCGGCGGGTCTTACGGTCATTGCGCTGTTGGGCGCGTTTCTGGAGACGGTTGAAAAGCTTGGCGTGACGATTACGCTGGATCTGATGAGCCCCATGGTGCTGTTTGGCATGCTGGCTGGCGCGGCCATTCCGGCGGTGTTCTCCGCCATGTTGATTTTGGGCGTGGATCGCAACGCACAGAAGATGGTTGCGGAAATTCACCGTCAGTTCAATACCATTGTCGGCTTGAAGGAAGGCCGCAAGGGTGTGCAGCCCGAATATGAGCGCTGCATCGATATCGCTGCCAAGGGCGCGATTCGCGAGCTGGTTCCCGCTGGGCTTATGGCCATTATCGCTACGCTGGTGGTTGGCTTCATTGGCGGCGTGCAGGCGGTTGGCGGTTTCCTCATGGGCAACATCGTGGCAGGCTTGCTGCTGGCACTGCTCATGAGCAACGCGGGCGGTTTGTGGGATAACGCCAAGAAGTACATCGAGGCTGGCAACTGTGGTGGCAAGGGCAGCGACGCGCACAAGGCCGCCGTTATCGGCGATACCGTGGGCGATCCCTTCAAGGATACCGCCGGACCGTCCATCAATACGCAGATTACGGTGGTGTCTCTGGTGGCTTCTCTGTCGGCTGGCCTATTTGTGGCAGGCTCCCTCATTCACTAAGCTTCTGCAACAGTTGAGGCAACGAACGGTTCAAAGCATTTCAAAAGGCGTTGGGGCAGCTGCTCCCAACGCCTTTTTTGGTGCGCCCGGCATGGGC
>JAVVVJ010000078.1:0-10471 GCA_036652695.1 Clostridia bacterium
TCGCATCATTGCCGATGATACGGTGAAAATCTCCCTGGTTCACGGCAGCGAGCCATCCCCCATCTCCCTCACCTCGGGCGAGCCATGGGAACGCCTCTCGGCGGCGATCCACCAAACCTATCCCGAAGCGCTCGTTGCTCCCTACTTGATGCTCGCGGGCAGCGACAGCCGCCACTATGCCCGCATTTGCGAGCATGTATACCGCTTTTCCGGCATGCCGCTCACCAAAGCGCAGCGCGGCATGATCCATAACGCCGACGAGCGCATTCCGCTCGCACTGATCGGCGACGCGGTCGCATTTTTCGGGCTTGTGCTACAGGCCAGCTGAAATGTTCGCCTTTTGAAGGCCTTTTGCAACGAAAATCGCAAAAGCGTGGCAGAAAAGCGAAAATAACTCGTTTTTACCCTTGACAGAACACCCGCAATTTAGTAGAATCAACTTTGGCATCAATAGGCTCCGCCAGCCCCGGATAGCTATTGAACTTAGCGCGCGTTTGCTGACCATCAAATGCCGCAACTGAAACACAACACCCCTTGAAGGAGGATACCAACTTGAATACGTACATGGCCAAGGCCGCAGACGTGCAGCGTAAATGGTACGTTGTGGATGCCGAAGGCGTCGTGCTGGGTCGTTTGGCAACCCAGATTGCCACTATCCTGCGCGGTAAGCATAAGCCTATCTATACCCCTCATGTGGATACCGGCGATTATGTAATCGTCGTCAATGCGGACAAGATCGTTTTGACCGGCAAAAAGCTGGATCAAAAGATTTATTACAGCCACAGCGGCTTTGTGGGCGGCTTGAAGGAAACGGTTTATCGCCGTTTGCTCAGCGAAAAGCCCGAATTTGTCATCCAGCATGCTGTTGTAGGCATGCTGCCCAAGGGTCCCCTTGGGCGTCAGATGGCGAAGAAGCTTAAGGTGTTTGCGGGTCCCGAGCATGATCATGCCGCCCAGCAGCCCGAAGAGCTAGTTATTCATCAGTAAGGACACGGAAGGAGCGATTCAGAAATGGCGAAAGTTGAGTATAGTGCCGTTGGCCGTCGTAAGACTGCCATTGCCCGTGTCCGTTTGGTCGCCGGCGACGGTAAGATTACGGTAAACAAGCGTGAGCTTGATAACTATTTCGGTCTGGAGACCCTCAAGATGACTGTGCGTCAGCCGTTGGAGCTGACCAAGGCTGCCTCCGACATGGACATCATTGTGAATGTTCTTGGCGGCGGTTTGAGCGGACAGGCTGGCGCGATCCGCCACGGCATCAGCCGTGCGTTGATCAAAGCCAACCCTGACCTTCGCGACTCGCTGAAAAAGGCCGGTTTCCTCACGCGCGACCCGCGCATGAAGGAACGTAAGAAGTACGGCTTGAAGGCCGCACGTCGCGCGCCGCAGTTCAGCAAGCGCTAAATCCCCTCTTTCAAGGATCATTGCCCCTCCGCAAGCCTCGGCTTGGGAGGGGTTTTCTGTTTTGGGAAAGGAGCGCAGAGCTATGCGCCGCTATCAGGGGCAGACCGTGCAGGCGGGCGTTGCCATTGGCGTCATTCACCGGCTGGCCAGCAACGCACAGGAGTCGCAAGAACCGTTCATTCTGGCGGCAGACGAGCTTACGCCAGAGCTGTTCTGCCACCTACAGCGCGAGCTGCTACAGGGCATTGTCGTAACGCGCTGCGGCATGGCCTCTCACGTGGCGATGCTCGCGCGCGAAGCCGACGTACCCATGCTATGCGGCGTAGACGTGGGCGCGGCGTGGAATGGCATGCCCGCCGTGCTGGACGCCGAGGCAAGCGAGCTGCTTGTGAAGCCGACAAAAGAAGCGCTGCTCGCGGCACGGGCAAAGCAGTCCGCGCTGGAAAATGAGCGCTGCCGGCTGAAGGCGCGCCTTGACGCGCAGGCAAGCAGCGCCGTCAACGGTGCGCCTGCAACGGCACGCGCGCGCGTTTTCGCCACGCTATCAGACATTTCCGGCGCACGCGCCGCGCTGCGCGGCGGCGCGGAGGGCGTTGGCTTGTTCCGAAGTGAAACCCTCTTTTGGCAAAGCGACACACCGCCGGATGAAGACCTGCAATATTGGGCTTATCGTGCGCTGCTCAACCAGTTCCATGGCGCGCCTGTGACCGTGCGCACGCTCGACCTGGGCGCGGACAAGCGGACGAGCGCCCTGCGCATGCCGGCAGAGCCAAACCCCGCGCTCGGCTGCCGCGGCATACGGCTGTGGATCGCGCGCCCGGAGCTGCATGTACCCCAGCTGCGCGCGCTGCTTCGCGCAGCGGTTCATGGATCGTTGCGGGTGCTGTATCCCTTTGTCAATGCACCGGAAGAGTTGCTTGCGTGCAAGCAGGCCATGGCTGCGTGCGCAACGGCGCTTACGCGCGAGGGCATACCGCACGGCATACCACAGCAGGGCGTGATGATCGAAACCCCCGCCGCTGTCATGCTCGCGCCGGAGCTTGCGCAGGAGGCCGATTTTTTCAGCGTCGGCACCAGCGATTTGGCACAGTATGTGCTGGCGGCGGACAGGCAGAGCAACGAATTCTATTGCGCGCGCCATCCGGCTGTGCTGCGAATGCTTCACATGGCGGCGCAGGCGGCGCTTGCGCGCGGCATTCCCCTCTGCGCGTGCGGCACGCTCGCGGAGGATATGGAAATGACCAAGGCGCTATGCGACCTTGGCATTCATGATTTTTCCGTTTCACCCGGGCGCGTGCTGGCACTGCGAACAAGGCTCGCGGGTATGGGGGCATTTCAGTCTGACGCAAGCCAACCGTGACGAGCTACAGCGCCTTGAGCGCGGAAAGCAGCCCCGCGTCGCTGCCGCGATAATGAAGGATGAACCGCAAGCCGTATGGACGGAGGTAGCCATAAACGTCCTGATCGATCTGCGAGCAAAGATAGTCCGCGCGGTTACTCTCGTCAAAGTACACGAGCACGCGCTCCTCCCCTACGGTGAGCACGTCCCAAACGCTGGCGTCATAAATGGCGGTCTTCTCCCCCGCCTCCGCCGCAGAAAGCGTGCAGGCATAGCCCTGCTCCCGCAATCCCACCATCAGCTTTTGATAAAGCTGCTCCTTGGTTTGGTTGCGTGCGCATCCGCAAAGCATGAGTACCAGCATCAGCGCCAGCAACGCGCAAGGCAGCCTTTTGACAATCCGCATCAGCCGCGCCTCCTCCTGTTTTCTAGCGCATAGTATAGCATAATCCTTTGCGTTTCGCCACCGCGTGTGCTACAATAAGGATCATCGTTTTCCGTAAGGAGGTTGGTTTTCATGCGCTGTGGATGTCCACATTGCGAAGCTTTTATGGTGCAATCCGAAACCGAGGAACAGGCCTGTGTGTGCCCGGACTGCGGCTATCGCTGCAACGCCTGCCTTGGCACAAACACAGTTGTCACGCGCGAGCAGCTTTCCACGCTCAAGGCAACAAACTGGTTTACCCCCAGCTTTGAAAGCCCGTTAAGCGACGAGGAAGCATCTGCCGAGGACGAGGACACGCCAGCCTATGAGCGCTGCCGCAACGACCGCTATGATGAATACGGGGACGAAGGCTAAAATCACAGCACGCCCAAATGCTCCAGCAAAATTTTCAGGCCAATCACAAGCAGCACCACGCCGCCCGCGATTTCCGCCTTTTTTTCGAAGCGCATGCCGAACTTGTGCCCCAATAGCACGCCAACAAACGAGAGCGCAAACGTGATGCCGCCAATGAGCAGCACGGCGGGCACAATATCGATGCGCAAAAAGGCGAAAGTGATGCCCACAGCCAGCGCGTCGATGCTGGTGGCGATGGCAAGGGTGAAAAGCTCCTTCATATCCAGCTTGGGTTCAGTATCGCATTGAGCGGCCTCAGGCTTGGCATGCACGGCGTCCCAGATCATCTTTCCACCGATATAGCCCAGCAGCACAAACGCAATCCAATGATCCACCGGCGTAATGTAGCGTTCAAACTGTGTGCCCAAAAACCAGCCGAGCAGGGGCATCATGCCCTGAAAGCCGCCAAAAAACAGCGCAATCACAGTGGCATGCGCATAATTCAGCTTTTTCATGCAAAGCCCCTTGCAAAGTGAAACCGCAAATGCATCCATGGAAAGCCCGATGGCAATGAAAACAAGTTCCATCCACGACACCCCGTTTTTTTCTTACTTGCAGGCGGCAAAAATGCCTGCGAAGCCATACGATGAAGCTCTATTTTAGTCCACATCACAAGCGCTGTCAACCCTCGCCACCCCAGCCAGCCAAAACGATATTCTATTGAGGAGGCCGCAGCACAGCCATGAAAAAAGCACCGCAAAACCAGCCCTTGAAGGCTCTTACGCCGTTTAGCCTGCTTTTGAACTTCTTTGTCGCGGCAGGCCTTGGCGTTTTAATTTTGGTAAACCCCTTGTTTGTGCGCGGCTCGTTGAACCTGCTGTGCATCCTCGCGCTAGGGACACATGGTGTTTCCTCGCTCTCGGCTTCGCTCTTGCAGCAAAAATCGCCGCATCCGCATACGTTTCTTACCGGCCTGCTCTCGCTTGCGGGCGCGATGGTGGTGATGGCCCTTCCCGGCCTGCTCAGCGGCAGCATCACGCTGATGGTGGGGCTGTGGTCGTTGCTGGTAAGCATTATCCAATACGGCTACATCGTGCAGCTGGCGTTCACACACGAAAAAGGCAAGCTTCACTTTTTTCTGCTGGGTACGCTTTCCCTGATCGTAGCGCTGGCCACCTTGTTTAACCTTGGCAACGCAGAGCCACTGCGCAAGCTTTCGGGCGTTTACCTGATCGTCTATGGCCTGTGGGAGCTTGTGGATCTGGCTGGTGAGCTGATCAACCGCAACGTGGAAAACAGCAAGCTGTTGAGCCGTCTGCGTGTGAAGGCGCCGGTGGCGCTCACGGCAATGCTGCCCTCCATCGTTCTTCGCAAATTAAGCGCAGAGTATGAGCATCTCACAACCGATATCGTGATCGCCAAGCCTACGCCCCCCCGCACCCAAAGCGCCGAAACGCTGGAGGTACTCTTCCATTTGGGGGAAAACGTCGCCTTTGGCTTTGGGCATGTAGATATTAGCTTACGCGGGAAAACCTATTCCTATGGCTGTTATGATGAGAAAAGCAACCGCATCTTTGGGCTGCTATCGGACGGTGTGTTTTTGATCTGCGATACCGCCACCTATCTGCCATTTTGCCAGCAAGTGGAAAACAAGCTGATGCTTGGCTTCACGCTAGGGCTGCGCTCCATAGACGCGGATCAGATTGAGGCGTCTATGCGCACGCGGCTAGAGCGCGATTGTGAGCTTTGGAGCCCGGCGGATCGGCCGGAATATGCGATCAATGGCAAATTGTTCAAGGTGAAGCAGGGGAAATTCGCCATCTATAACGCGCTCAAAACCAACTGCGCCGCCATGGCGGAAATCATCGCGGCGGGCAGCGGCCTTAACCTGCTTCCACCAAGCGGCTTTGTAACGCCGGGCGCATATTTTGGCTACCTGCAAAGCGAACTGCGCGACCCGCAAAGCAACGTGCTGCGCCAAACGGTTTATGCGCATAGATCATGAAAGCAACGAAGGCTTTCCCACCACCGGCTTGTGGTTTGAAAGGATGTTCCATTGCATGCGGCTTACCTACCAACATACCATCAAGGCTTCCTATCTTGGGTGCATCACCCAAGCGATTATCAACAACTTTGCCCCGTTGCTCTTTTTGACCTTTCAACGCGATTATCACATTCCGCTTGCGCAGATCACGCTGCTGGTAACGGTTAACTTTGGCGTGCAGCTCGCGGTAGACCTGCTATCCGCCAAATTTGTGGATCGCATTGGCTACCGCCGTTGCATTGTGGCGGCGCATTTTCTATGCGCGCTGGGGCTTGTGTGCATAGGCATACTGCCCGCGCTGCTGCCAGCGCCGTTTGTGGGGCTTCTTTGCGCGATTGTGCTGTACGCGATTGGCGGCGGGCTAATCGAGGTGCTTATCAGCCCCATTGTGGAGGCCTGCCCCAGCGATGCAAAGGCTTCCGCTATGAGCCTGCTGCATTCCTTCTACTGTTGGGGGCACATGGGCGTGGTGCTGATCTCCACCGCCTTTTTCGCGATCCTTGGGGTGAAGCACTGGCCTATTTTGGCGCTTTGCTGGGCGCTGCTACCCTTATGCAACGCATTTTTCTTTTTGAAGGTGCCCATTGCGCAGCTCAATGAAAACGAGATTGGCTTAACGCTTGGCGAGCTGGTCAAAAACCGGCTGTTCTGGCTGCTCATGCTGCTGATGCTGTGCGCGGGCGCAAGCGAGCAGGGCATGAGCCAATGGTCATCCGCGTTTGCGGAGGCCGCGCTTGGCGTAAGCAAGACAGTGGGCGACCTTGCAGGGCCGTGCTCGTTTGCCCTGTGCATGGGTCTTTCTCGGCTATGGTTTTCAAAAGTATGCGAGCGTAGACCCATTGTACCGCTGATGGCCTTGAGCAGCGGCCTTTGCGTGATTGCCTACCTGCTGGCGGCACTAACGAAAAGCCCCGTGCTGGGGCTGCTTGGCTGCGGCCTGTGCGGCTTCTCCGTAGGCGCGCTGTGGCCGGGCACGTTTAGCTTGGGCGCAAAGGCCTGCCCGCGAGGCGGCACAGCAATGTTTGCGCTGTTTGCGCTGGCAGGTGATATGGGCTGCTCTGGCGGCCCAACCTTGGTCGGCATGGTGGCAAAAGGCGCGAACGACAGCCTGCAAGCGGGCTTGTTAAGCGCAATTGTGTTCCCAATCCTGATGATTGCAGGCTTGCTGTTGATCAAAAAACAAGCGTAGCACATCCCTGCTCATTGAAAAGCCGGACGACCTTCATCGTCCGGCTTATTTGATGTTCCGCATCCCTCTTTGTTCTCCCGCACACCCAAAGCGCGCGGTGCAAATGCAAGGCTTTAGTCCTGCGCTTTCGCTTTGTTCATGGCAGAGCGAGCTTCGCAAGGGGGATATCCTCGGCGCGCCATAGCGGCCATGAATTTTTGGACGGCCTTGTAGGGCTCCTCATTTTCGTAACGGCGTAAAAGCTTGTGCGCTAACGCTACGGCTGGATCGGCACACTCATCGGGATCAAGCTCACCAACGGCGCGCTCTGCAATTTCGCGCTCCACACCCTTCATGCGTAGCTCTTGAAGAATGCGGTTTCTGCCAACCTGCTTGCGCGCACGGGCGGCGGCCCAATCGCGGGCAAAGGCCTCGTCATCCAGCAAGCCTTCCTTTTCAAGCTTGTAAATCACAAGCTCCACGGCCTCTGGCAAGATTTGTTTGGCTTGCAGCTTGCGGTCAAGCTCGCCGGAGCTTTGGGGGCGCGCGGCTAAATAGGCAACGGCGGCATGAAGCGCAAGGGTGTACTGCCGCGGAAGAAGCCAGCTCTTCAGCTCCTGCAGCTCCACCGCTTCGCCCTCCTGAAAGCTGCGTTCCTGCCATGCGGAACGGTTGAACCAAAGGCGCTCGCTGTGGTTGACGGTAACAAGCGCACCGCGCTTATCCAGCTTTACCTCGG
The DNA here is from genome assembly GCA_036652695.1 of Clostridia bacterium. Classification (GTDB taxonomy): domain Bacteria; phylum Bacillota; class Clostridia; order Christensenellales; family Aristaeellaceae; genus Limiplasma. Next base: position 7,473 of record JAVVVJ010000078.1, read on the forward strand.
TGATCATATCATCCATGCGCTTCTCCTCTTCCATTGCTCCGGCGTTATTTGCATAATAGCGAAATCAAATCGCGATTGATGACGGCCAAATGACCCACGCGCTGCTCGCTTGCGCCGCTGTTGAGCAGCGCAAAGCCGTCGCCCTGCGCATCAAAAAACACGCCGTTCACCGCACCATAGGCAAAGCCCTGATGCCCCCACAGCGGGCGCGAGCAAATGTTGTGATCATCCACCTGCAAAAGACCCATGCCGTGGCGTAGCTTGACGCGCTCCTCCGGCCACTGCGTAACAGGCTTTTGCATTTGATCCAAGCTTTGCGCATTTAAAAAGCCATCGCCACCGCTCCACGCCACAGCAGCAAGGCTCGCAAGCGCCGTGGCGGTGAGGAATAGCCCACCGGAAGCAAGCAGATAATGATGCTCCGGATCTGGCTGGTCAAGGGGTGCAGCGCTTTCACAGCGCGCTTGCGCGTCAAAGGCACGGGCGGCGGGCAGCACACGAAAGCAATCCGCAAGCGGGCGTTCCCCCAGCGTGCTCAAATCAAAGGTAGCATTGACATGCAAAGGTGCGAATAGCTCCCGCTGCGCCAAGCTCTCGTAGCTCTCGCCAAAGCGCTTTTCCAGCATGCAGCCGATCATGCCCGCCGCTAGGTTGCTATAACGAAACGTCACGCCCGGAATAGCGCCCATAAAGGAGGAATGCCTCTTAAGCAGCTCGCTAAGAGCGCAGGGCTGAGAAAACGCCTCGAAATAAGCGGGTGAATCCACAATGCTGGAGGTGTGCCCCAGCAGCATGCCAAGCGTAATCGGCGCGTCCGGGCAGTAGGGGTTTTGCACACGGTAGCCAAGAAAATCCGAAACGTCCTCGTAAATGCTCAGCTTACCAAGTGTCTGCATGCGAAAAACCAATAGTGCGTTCGCCATTTTTGCAATGGAGGCGGTGCGAAAAAGGGTGTTTTCATCCACGGACAGCGGCTGTGGCTCCATGCGCGCGTTGCCAACGGTGTAGCAGGCTGTCGGCTCGCCATGCTGAAAGGTTTGCACGCACGCACCCACTACATGCCGACGCTTGAAAATCCTACGCAGGGCGGCAGCGGTCGCGGGATCTCCGCCGTGTACCTGCTTCCATGCGCAGCGCATGCCAATGACAGGCATTGCAAGCGCATAAAGCAGATTCTTAGGGGCTCCGATGGGCATAGGAAATCCTCCTTTAAGCGCTTTGGTATGGCGACGCGGCGGCGATCAGAAAACCGATGTATAGGGGCAAGGTCAGGCTGCAAAGCACGGTGTGCGCATAAAGCGCAAAGGGTGCGGGTATCACGCCGCTGGTCATCAGCACAAGCCCCAGCGCATCCAGCAGGGCAGGCAGAAGCAGCCATCCCAGCGTGCGCTTTGAGCCAGCGTGCAGGCAAAGAGCCGTGCAGCACGCAATGGCGACAACGGCAATCGCGCCGTACAGCCATGGGCTTTGCAGGCAAAACCAACGCGCCAGCAGCAGCGCGGCCGCAATGGCGCCAATGACGACCGCGCCACGCCTGCCCTTTGCAGCGCGCCATAGGAGCAACGCCGCAGCCAGCGCGCAAAGCACAAGGCTCAGGTATTGGGATACGCGCATAGAGCCAATATACAGGCTATCCTCGCGTAGCTGCTCAATGATGAAGCGCCCGCTGCCGTATAGGAGCAGGTACCAGCAAAACACATTTCCGCTTTGCTTCTGCCGCTTACGCAGCAGCCAGAGCGCGATAAAGGAGCAAAAATTCCATAGCGATTCATAAAAGAAAGTTGCCATATGCCATACGTAGCCATCTCCATTAGGAATCAACACCCCAAACGGAAAAAACTGAAATGCGGCGTTGGTAATCTGCGGGCCATAGGCCTCCATATTAAAATAGTTGCCCCAACGCCCGATGGCCTGCGCCAGCAGCAATCCCGGTGCTACGCAATCCACCAGCTTCCAAAACGAGAGCTTTTTGCGTCTGCCATAGACAAACGCGCCTAACGCACCACCAATCACCGCGCCATAAATCGCAACGCCGCCTTCCCAAATGTACAAAATAGAGATGGGGTTTTGCGCAAACACCTGCCATGTCATGGCGACATAATAAAGCCGCGCACCGACAATGCCGCAGGGAACCACGATGAGCGCGAGGTCAATCATCGTATCCTTTGGCAGGCCAAGGCGCTTTTCCTCCCGCGTACCAAGCCAAATGGCAAGCAAAATCCCAAAAACAATCAAAACGCTGTACCAAGCAACATTGCCAAAAATGGTCCGGCTATACGGTATTGCCATGCAGCCACATCCTTTACCAAGCATTATTTCATTATATTCTTGACAAAGAGGCATGTCAATAACCGTCCCGTCACCGAAGAAAATACAAGCTTTGAAAATGCAGCTTGTTTGCGTCGAAAATTCATTTTTTGCATTGACAAAAGTCGCATAACTATGTAAAGCACAACAATGAGCGTGAAAGGGCACGGTGGCGCATGCGCCCGCCGTGCGTATTTGCATGCACAAACATAAAAAAGAGCATTCACGAAGGAACAGTCTGCAAAAGGGGAACGACCTTCTGTTCCCGGGCGCAAAAACCCACGAGAAGATCAGCCGGGGCCGCGCGGTAGCGCTAGGCTTTCGGCATGCCTTTATACTAAATAGCCATGCGCTGCACAACGAGCCACGAACGGTAATCCAACCATACCGTTTGATCTAAAAACCTCTCAGGCTGTATGGGATGATTCAGGATACGATGCAAAAGATATCATCGTTGTGAACGCACAAACGGGCGATCCCTATGACTTTTGCTATGATACTCGCCCTAACCGCCGCTACGTTCCCGGCGTCATCACTTGGGACGATGTAACGTAAAGGGAAGCTATCCGCCGTTCAGCATCACGTATACACGCGACCCGCAATCCACCAAAACGGATTGCGGATTTTTTTTGATTTTTTGGCTGCCAATTTTGTATTTTCCTCTTGTATCCATATCCAAAACTCTGTATAAT
>JAVVVJ010000079.1:0-10408 GCA_036652695.1 Clostridia bacterium
CACAGCATGGGTGTACTGTCCGCCGTTTTCGCGCACGCCGGGCAAATAGCCCGCCACATAGCCAGGCTTCTCATCACCGTCAAAGGGCGGGGCAAAGAGCTTGAGTATCCCCACATCACGCTCGTACAGCATGCTCCACGCATGCTCCATGCCCACGGCGGCGCGCTCCCGCGAAAGCCCGCACAGCACCGCCCAGCTCTGCGGCAGAATATCGATGCGGCATTCCGTGGAATTCGCCGAGCCAAGCCGCTCGCCATCGTTATACCACGCGCGCAGGTACCACGCGCCATCCCACGCGTATCGATCCAGCATCTGCAAAAGCTCGATGCGCTTGCTTTGCAACCGCTGCGCCGCCACAGGCTCGCAAAGCGGCGCAAAGCGACGCAGTACCTCGCAAAGGAACATGCCAAGCCATACGCTTTCGCCATTCTCGCCGCCGACGCGGTTCATGCCATCGTTCCAATCTCCGCCACCCATCAGCGGCAGGCCATGCGCACCATAGGACACGCGCTCAATGGCACGCATGCAGTGCTGCCAAAACGGCTCCGACAGCTCGGAGATTGCAGGCGTGTTTAACCGCTCCTGCTCCTCCGCTCCAAGCGGTGCGTCATGCAGGTAAGGCACCACCTCGTTAAGCAGCCCCGTATCCCCCGTGGTCTGCACGTAGATCGCCCCCACAAAGGGCAAAAACAGCAGGTCATCGCTAATGCGGGTGCGCACGCCGTAAAACGGCGGATGCCACCAATGCTGCACATCCCCCTCCTCAAACTGATGCTGCGCGCAGGTCAGCAGATGCGCACGTGCAAGCTCCGGCGCGGTATGCACCTGCGAAAGCATATCCTGTAGCTGATCGCGAAAGCCATATGCCCCGCCCGCCTGATAAAACCCCGCGCGCATCATAAGCCGCGCGGCGCGCACCTGATAGGGCAGCCAGCGGTTGAGCATCAGGGAAAGCGCCGCGTCCGGCAGGTCAAAGCGCAGGCCGCTCAAGCGCTCCTCCCACAGCTGGCGTAGCTTGTGCAGGCGCAGGCTCGCGCCATCCATGCGGATGCTCTCCAGCGCACGCGCCAGCTTTTCGCGATTTTCGCCCCAACCAAGCACGGTAGTGATGGAGCGGCTCTCCCCCGCCTTTAGCTGGATGGTAAAGCTCAATACAGCCACGTTGCCCGCGTCGCTTGGCAGCGCGTCGGCGCTGACCAGCGCGGCGGGCGCAATGCTCCACAACCCGTCAAACGCGCCCGCGCTCATGGTGGTGCTCAGCGTTGCCTGCGGATCAATGCCGCATAGGCACGCAACACCTGCAAGCTCCGGGCTTTCGGCGTAGATCACGCCCTCCATGCGGTGGATGCTCATCAGCTGCCGCGCGGCGGAATTTCCACCAATCGCGAACTCACAGGTGTGGTAGAGGGTCAAAATGCGCTCAACCTTATCCTCGTTTTTCAGGTGGATCACACGCACGCCAAGCGGCGCTTCCTCATCGGTGAAGCACTGCATACGGCAGTAGATGCCATAGCCGGAGGTTTCATAATCCGTTTCGCCGGGCGTGTGCGTCACGCGCGTTGGCAGACCGTATCCCAGCGGGTAGCGTGTAACTGACCAGAGCAGCTTGTTGGCGGCATCCTTCAAAAAGAAGCACTCATCCCCGCGCGGGGTAACGCTATCGTTCGGCCAGCGCGTTAGGCGGCTTTGGTTGCTGTTGCCCGCGTAGCTGAAAACCAGCCCGCTTTCCCCAGCCAGCGTGCCAAAGCGTTCCGAGCACAGGGGATTGCACCACGGCGCGGGCGTCTGCCTGCCGGGTGCAAGCGTGATGACGTAGCTGCCGTCCGTACGGGAAAAGCCGCCGTAGCCGTTGTCGTAGAGAAGCTCCTCCTGCGCGGGCAAAGCGACCTTCCACGCTGCCGACGGCTTGCACATGTATTCCGGCTTTGGCCGCGCCGCCGTGGTCATGGCCTTGAGCTTGTCCGCAAGCGACCCCTGCCCTGTTTTGAGCACGATGCGCGCGGCTGCACGCAGCAGGTGAAACAGCTCCATGGTCAGGCTCTCCCGATCCAGCAGGTGTACGCCGCCATCCTTTCCAATCAGCTCCCGGCTGTGACCCGTGCATGCCAGCTCCTCCAGCGCGTCCCGCAAAGGATGATCATACCCGGCGGGCTGCTCGCTCAAAAGCACCAGATCGATCCAAAGGCCGCTCATGCGATAGTAGGCATGCGCCTTTAGCAGCAGCTTTACCAGCGCAAGGTTCTTCACATCCTTACACTCCACAAGCACAATGGGCAGATCCCCGCTCAGGCCAAGCCCCCAAAGCTCGCGAAGAGGCAGCGTGTTCTGCGCCGCGTAGCGGTATTGCGAGGGCTGCTCGCTGTAGCACAGGCACCCGCATAGGCGCGATACCGCCGCCTGCTCCTGCGGGCTCATATCCAAGTAGCGCGCCGTCACCAGCCCTTGCGTCAACGCAGGCTCATAACAGCGCAAGGCGCTTTCAGGCTGCTCGTAGCGCTCCAAAAAGGCGGCGGGCGTGTCCTGCTCGCTTGGCATCAACGTGGTAAACACGAACTGCGCGCGCCCGTTGGCAGGCAGCACAAACTGCGCGCGTAGGCTCACGCAAGGCTCAATCATCGCGCCTAGGCTATCGGCGACAGCGCTCACAGGCAGCTCCAGCGCGCGCGGGGCGTACACGGTGCGCCCGCGCCCCAAAAAGGCTGTACGATCCGTTTGCACGCGGAATACCATCAAGCTGACATCTGTGGAAAGCATATGCCACAGGCGGCGCGGAACGTCCCGCTCTCCGCGCGGCCTACGTGAGACAGCCACGCCGTAGCGGTTAAGACGTTCCGTCTGCAAAAACAGATTTTGGAAGGCGGGGTGCGCGGCGTCCTCACGCTGGGGAGCAAGCACCGGCTCCAGATAGTCGCAGACCTCCATCATCCGCTCTGCTCCCGCCGTGTTGGTGATCGTTACATGATGAATCACCACGCCGTCCAACGGGTTCACAAAGACGCGAAGGGACGTTTCCACCTGATAACGCTCGCAGGTAAAGAGCGCCTGTGCGGTTTCAAAGGTCACGGTCTGCTTGAGGTTGGGATCGGTCACATTCCAATATGCGCCGCTCTGCGAATCCCGCAGGTAGATGCGTATGCCCGATGGCAGGCGGCAGCTCTCATGAAAGCGCGTGAGCATCACGCCCTCGCGGCTCATATATCCGCCTCCCTGCGCATCCGTGAGCACGGTCGTGCCCGCGCCGTGCAATAGATGCGCGTCCACGGGAAAAACCATCGATTGCGCCTCGCGTTCAAAATGCAAGGGAGACATGGCAGGCTCCTTTCGCGTGCGCTTGAGCGGGTGGCGGATCATGCCGCGCCCGCGCCTCGGCTTTTCCTCCAGCAGCAGGCGATAGGCCTGCGCGCGGGGAAGCCCGGAAAATAACCGCACCAGATAATCCTCGCAAAGCGCGTTGCAAATGGCGCACAGAATCATTCCCTGATGGTGCGCCATGTGACTGCGAACAATGCGAAACCGATGGCGCTCGCCCACACGATCCGGCGCAAAATCAACCGCTTCAAACATGCCAAGCGGCCCTTCCATACCCAGACCTTGCAGCTTGAGCGTATTGGCAAACGCGCGCCTTAGATCCAGCGGCATAGACAGCAAGGACGCATAGGGCGCAGCCACGCTTTGGTTTTTGGTGGAATCCAGCGCCAGTGAGGGAATGCCAAACGCCTTGTACTGGTAGAACAAATTGGGATCAAAGGCATAATAGCCGCTTTCGCTTACGCCAAAAACGCCATCCTGCCGGAAAGCCTGCTGCTCACGCAGCGCCACAAGGCAGCTTTCGTTTAGCAGCGTACCGCGAACCGTGGTTTGAAACAGAAGCGGCATCATGTATTCAAACATCGTGCCGCTAAAGCTCAGCAGCGTTTGCCCACGGCGCGTATGCGCGGGCACACGCCCCAGCCTGTACCAGTGCCGCACGGGGATTTGCCCCAGCATAATGCTCACGAAGCTCAAAAGCCGTGCTTCGCTTGCCAGCAAATCATAATGCGCGGGGCCTTCGTTTGCCTCCTCCGGGTGCAGACCAATATAGAAAAGCTCCGCGTCCGCGTCATACAGCGGCTCAAAGCGCATCGCCTCCGCCAGCGCATCCAGCCGGGCGGCAAGGTCATGGTGACGCCCGGGCAGCTCATCCATCAGCACGCGCACGCCCTGTGCGCAGGTCAGCAGGCACACCGCGAGGTTGCCGCTATCCACAGCCGATACAAACAGCGGGCGCATTGGCTCCAGCGTGCGCGTATCGTACCAGTTGTACAGATGACCGTTCCACTTAGCAAGCGCCTCCACGCTTTCCAGCGTCGCGCGCATGCGATCGGCCATCTCATCCGGCGGCAGAATGCGCAGACTTTCCGCCGCGATGAGCGAGGTCAGGTACAGACCGATGTTCGTGGGTGACGTGCGGTGTGAAATGCCCTTGTTTGGCTCGATCTGCACATTGTCCGGCGGCAGGGCGTGATCGTCCTCCGTAATGGCTGTTTCAAAAAAGGCCATCGTGTTCTTTGCCAGCCGCCCCAGCACCTCGCGCATATAATCCGTCAGGCGCTGAGAGCGCTGATAGGGTTGCTCCAAAAACGGCAGCAGCACCGGGAAGAGCGCCCACAGCGCGGCTAGCGCAAAGCATGGGTACATGCGCGCCCCGCCCAGCACCGCAAGGCCAGCCACCGCCGCGCCGCTTGCGATGCTGATGAAGAAAAACATCATCGGCGGCTTGCTTGCGGGCTTGCTGAGCTGGGCGGCGGTTGTCCATTGCAGCAGGTTTCGGCGCGAAACCACAAGCCGGTACAGTGTTCTGCCAATCGCATCCGCCTGCATTACGGCCTCGCAGGGGAGCGCCGCAAGGCGGCAGCCCAGCGATGCAAGCGCCGTCTGGTTCACGGGCAGCAGCGCTGGCAGCTCCGCAAGCAGCAGCGTCAGCCAAAAAAGCCACGGCATATCCGCAAAAGCCGCGTATAGCAACAAAAGAAGCCGCATGGGCTGCACGAGGCTGCGAAACAGATTCATCCAGATCTTGTGCCTGCTCACAGCGCTCAGCCCCGTGCGCGGCGCGCGGTACGCCGCCGGAAACAAGGGAAGCACATAGGGCAGAAGCTGCCAATCGCCGCGCGTCCAGCGGTGCAAGCGGTACAAAAAGCCCCTGAGCTGCTTGGGATGACCATCGTAGAGCGTGATATCGGAGCTGAGGGCACAGCCCGCAAGCTCACCTTCCAGCAAATCATGGCTCAAAACAGCGCCGGGGAGCATTTTGCCCTCGGTCGCGTTCAAAAAGCCCGCAGGATCAATGATCCCCTTGCCCACAAACGAACCGCCGCCACACGCGTCTTGGTAAAACTCCGCCGTAAGCGTGTTGTACGGATCTGTGCCGCCGCGCCCGCCCAGCAGCAGTGAAAGGATGCTGCTCACATTATGAGCAGCCACCTCCATACGCGGTTGAAGAATGCTCACGCCGCGCATACGCCCGCCCACCTCGCGCCGCACCTGCAAGGGATGAAGCATCGCACCCACCATGCGCAGGGCGCTGCCGGGCGGCAAAATGGTATCGCTGTCCAGCGTGATCACATAACGGTACTGCCCCTTGAGCGCCTCCAGCGGAAGAGAACCGTACGAAAAAACGTCCGCAATGGGTCTCCCATCCACCAGCTTGAGCAGCGTTTCCAACCCGCCGCGCTTGCGCTCCCGGCTCATATGCAGGTGATCGCGCGCACCAAAAACACGCTCGCGCTGTAGATAAAAAAACGGATGCCCCGTATCCTCGCACAGCGCACGAATCGCGGTGGACGCGGTGCGCACGATCTCGTCATCGCTGGAAAGCGTGCCGGTGAGGCTATCCTGAAAATCGCCCAGCAGCATGAAATGCAGGTTGGGATCTGGGTTTGCCTGATGCAGCACCGATAGGTGTTTCACCATACCCAACGCATGCTCCGGCCCAAGGAGCATGGTGGGACAGACCACCAACGTGCGCGCATTTTTACCCAGCGCGTCCACACGGATGCGGGGTACAAGGCGCGGACGCAGGCGCGTGCAGATCAGCCGCAGCGCAAGCTGCTCCCCCGCGTGCAAAAAAACAATGGCGAATGGCAGCCAAAGCGCGGGAAAGATGCCCTGCCACACCGCCAGCGCCAGCAGGAGCGCAAACAGCGCCCACGCACCCGTGCGAAGCAGCCCGCACCCGTGCCCCGCCGCAAAATAACGCATGCGGTTGCGTAGGTTGTCCGCCTGCAAATAGGTGAGCAGCGCAGGCTGCCCTTCATCCAACAGGTAATAACCCACCTGCGAGCGAAGCTCATCCTCGCCCGCGCCCTTGCATAGCGCAAGCGCCGCCGCGCACACGGAAAGCTCCGGCTTTCGGCTCATGCGGCTTATGAGCGCCACGCGCCCGCGGTAATACGCGCGGCTTTCCAAATCCATATAGGGGTATACCTCATCCTCCTCAAGGGCCGCGCTCACAAGGCTGATTTCTTCCAGCAGGTGATGCCATGGCATGCGATCCAGCGCCCGCAAGGAGGTAATGGCGTTGCTAAGCCACTGGCAGCTCTCGGTTTGGTGATCATGCTCGCCGCGTGCAAGACCCTCCGCATCCAGCGCGTGCTCATTAAAATAGCGATCCAGCCACAGGGCGCGATCCGCATCGCCATGGGCGCGCAGCTCCGTGAGCAGGCGCTCCAAAAACGCCGGGCTATGCTCCATACGCTTAAACAGGCGCATCGCCGCCCGCTCGCGCTTATCGCCAAGGAGCCGAAACATATGCTCCGCCGCAAGCTGGGCATGCTGTTCCTCCGCGCAGAGCAACGTCAGTTCGTGGATCACATGGAGCAGCGCCGCGCGCAACGCCAAGGGAAGCTGATCGATCTCCGCAACGGTAAAGGGCGCGGCCTTCTGCCATGCCGCCACCGCGCCCGCCAGCTTTTGTTTGCGAAGCTCCGCCGCCGTATGCCCCACCAGCTCGCGCGCGAAAACCGTCACGCGCGCGCCCTCCGCGCGGCTGCCTGGCAATTTGGGCGCGGTTCTCAGGCTCAGCTTGAGCGCGGCGGTCTGTTCCTGCAAAAAGCGGCCGTTATCGCTTAGCCACTGGGCAGCGGGCATCAGCTCCCCCACCGCAAGCCGGTTTAGAAAGCCGATGGCATGCTCCAGCGTGCGAAGCATATGGCGCGGCATGCGCACCTTGGCACGCCCCCGCGCCGCCACCCGCGCCGCCAGCGCGTTGAGGTGCGGCATCAGCTCCTCCGCCAACCGCGCGTCACGGTAGGACGGCGCAGCCGGCCGATGAACCCCCCATGCCAGCACGAACAAAATCACAATCCCAACCACCGAGATGATCCATTGCATCACGCAAACCTCCGCCATTCTGTTCGGGTAGTGTGCGCAGAGGCGAGCCGATGCATGTATGCAATCTGTCCAAACCTAAAAATGCAACAAATTGCACTTTTGATGCGTTCTATCCATATGGATGGAAAGTTTTGCGAAGCATGGAAGGGAGAGTTTACGAACGATGAAGCGCTTTTTGATGCCGCTGCTGCTATGCGTGTTGCTATTTGCGGCGTTTTCCTCCGCGCTTGCGGCCGACGGCACGGCCGATGGCGCGGCTTTGCGCACGCTACAAAACGGCTCCAGCGGCAAGGACGTTACCAGCCTGCAAAACCGGCTCAAGGAGCTTGGGCTGTTTGGCGGCAAGGTGGACGGCATCTATGGCGACCAGACCGCCGCCGCCGTTGCGGAGGCGAAGCGCCTGCTCACGGCAGCAGGCCGCAGCGTAGCGGAGGGCAGCAAGGCGGACAAGGCCACGCTTGCGCTGATCTATGACGAAGCCGCGCGCGATGCGCTGACCACTTTGCGCCTGCAAAGCAAAAGCGCCCGTGTGCGCGAGCTACAGGCGCGGTTGATCGACCTGAAGCTTTTGGCGGGCGCGGCAGACGGCGCCTATGGCTCGGCCACCCAAGCGGCGGTGCTCGCTTTCCAGCAGCAGCTGCTTGCGCTTGGCGCCACGGGCATTCAGGCGGATGGCGTAGCCGACCCTGCCACACAGGCGCTGCTCAAGGGGGATTTATCCAGCTACGGATTTGCTGCGCCCCCTTTTTTTGACACCCGCAAGCCCCTTTCCCTCACGGGGGATTATTTGTACAGCAAGAGCTGCATTTTGATTGACGCTCCCACCGGCAAGGTGCTCTTCGCGCTCAACGAGCACGAGCGGCGCTTTCCCGCCAGCACAACCAAGATGATGACGCTCCTGTTAGCTGTGGAGCAAAGCCGGTTGGAGGAGAGCGTCACCATTCCGCAGAGTGCTTCGGATATCCCAAAGGACAGCTCCCTTGTGCCCGTCTACCCCGGCGAGCAGATGCGCATGCTGGATCTGCTCTACGGCTTGATCATCCACTCCGGCAACGATGCGGCAAACGCCGTTGCGGAGCTTTGCGCGGGCAGCGTAGATGCCTTTGTTGCGCGCATGAATGAACGCGCGGCTCAGCTGGGCATGGTGGATACGCATTTTATGAACCCGCATGGCTACCATGACGACAACCACTATAGCACCGCTTACGACCTTGCGCTGCTGGCTCGCATGGGGCTCACCAATCCGGTGTTCTGCCAAGTGGTTACCTGCCTGCGCTACACCATGCCGCCCACTGCAAAGCGCGGCGAGCTGATCCTACAAACCACGCATGAACTATTAAACCCCGCCTCGCCCTACTATATTCCGGGCGCTGCGGGGATCAAAAGCGGGTTTACCTCGCTGGCTGGCTCGTGCTACGTAGGCGCGGCACAGCGCGGCAATCGCACGCTGATTGCCGTAGTATTGGGTTCCCCCAGCACCGATCGCACTTGGCAGGATTTATCGAAGCTCTTTGAATACGGGTTTGCAACGCAATGATCAGGGCTCTGCCGTCTTGGGTGGCTCTGCCTTTTGCCGCAGGCGACGCATCGCGTTAATATAGGTAGGAACCAAAAACAGATCCGCGGCGATCCACGCGGCGGGGTTTGCAAAACACACGCCATCAAAGCCAAGCATGGGCACCATCACTACGCCCACCAGCACGCGCGCCACCATCTCGCACGCGCCCGCATAGACCGCGCGCTTGGAAAACCCAAGCCCCTGAATCAAAAACCGCAGGATGTTAACAAACGCCAGCGGAATGAAGAACGCCGCGTTATAGAACAAATACTGCCGCGCGTTTGCGATTACCTGCACCTCGGAAGCATTCACAAACAGCTGGATAAAAAATCCGCTGAAAAAAGCCATCGTTACAAACGCCAAGCTGGCATAGACAATGCCAATCACCGAGCAGCTCCGCAGCCCCTTACCGATACGGTCAAGCTTATGCGCGCCCACATTCTGCCCGCCATAGGTCATCATGGTATTGCCCATGGCCTCAAACGGGCAGCTCAATAGCTGGCTAACCTTGCTGCCCGCCGCAACGGACGCCACATAGACCGAGCCTAAGGTATTTACGGAGGTTTGCAGCACAATGGAGCCAATGGCGGTAATGGAGTATTGCAGGCCGGTGGGAATCCCCATGGCAAGCAGCTTGCGCACACAATCCGGATGAAAGCGCCAATCCTTGCGCGTCATGATGAGCATATCGCAATGGCGGATGTAATGGACGCACAGCAGCGAGGAAATCGCCTGCGAAATCACCGTCGCCCAAGCCGCGCCCTCCACGCCCATGCCAAACGTTACAATAAACAGCAAATCCAGCACCACGTTGAGCAATGAGGAGATCACCAAGTAGAGCACCGGCGTGCGCGAATCGCCCAGCGAGCGGATGACGCCAAAAAGCACATTGTACAAAAACACCACCGGAATGCCCAAAAAGATCACAAACAGGTATGCATACGCATCCGGCATGATATCCGCCGGAGTGTTCATCCATAGCAGAAACTGCTTGCAGAAAAGGCATACAACAACCGTCATCACCAGTGAAAATACGATGGCCAGCATGATGGCGTTGATCACAAAAGCCTTGAGCCCCCGATAATCCCGCTCGCCGAATTTTTGCGCCACAGGAATGACAAAGCCGCTGCAAACACCAATGCAAAAGCCCAGCACCAAAAAGTTGAGCGAGCCTGTAGAGCCTACCCCGGCCAGCGCCTGCACGCCCAAAAACCTGCCGACCACCATGGTATCCACCATGTTATATAGCTGTTGAAACAAAAGCCCAAACAGCAACGGAAAGAAAAAACCAACGATCAGCCTTGCGGGAGAGCCGCTTGTCATATCCCGCACAGATGCCCTGGCCATTGCCATACCCCCTTGCGATGCGCCTGCACCGGGGTACAGTGTACTTCAGTTTGTATGTTTTGACAAGAGGGGAGCGCAGGCATTGTCATGATGCCGGGGTCAAAAAAGAGCTTTCTAAAATTCAAAGATGCT
>JAVVVJ010000080.1:0-10400 GCA_036652695.1 Clostridia bacterium
CACAGTACAACGAAATCCCACCAAGGGTAGAGTATTCCCTGACCGAAAGCGGAATGGCACTGCTGCCCGGATTTTATGAAATTGCCTTATGGGGAGATACCTATATGCGGTAAACATACTTGCCGCTTTATGAAAACCCTTGCTTTACAAAGCCGATTTCCCCCAAGGGAGCAGCGCGTTCAGCAAGGGGAGGATAGCGCGGGCAGGGCGCATATACCCGCTTGTTTTTCATGCAAATTCCCCTCTTTACAACACAATCTGCCTGTGCTATGCTATCTTTTGTATAATGAATAGGTATGAGCAGCGTGCGCGAATGGGACGCACGCCACATGCACAGGAGGATTGCGCATGACTGTAATGACGGTTTGTTCGCTACTGGGTGGCTTGGGTCTGTTTCTGTTTGGTATCAAGGCGATGGGCGAAGGGCTGGAGATGGCGGCTGGCAGCAAAATGAAGCGCTTGCTGGAAGCCCTTACCCGTAATAAGTTTTTGGCGGTGCTGGTGGGCGTGCTGGTGACGGGCGTCATTCAAAGCTCCAGCGCTACCACGGTGATGGTTGTCGGCTTCGTAAACGCGGGAATGCTTTCGCTCAGCAAGGCCATTGGGGTGATCATGGGCGCGAACATCGGCACCACGGTTACCTCGCTTATGCTATCCGTTAAGCTCAACTTTGGCGTGATCTTTGCTGCTGTGGGCGCGATTTGCCTGCTTGCTGGCAACCGTTCGAGCTTTAAGCTCTTCGGACAGATCATGATGGGGTTGGGCATTTTGTTTGTCGGCATGGATACCATGACCACCGCCATGGCGCCCTTGCAGGATTGGCAAGGCTTTCGGGAGCTGATGACATTGGCCGCAAACCCGTTGGTGGGCGTGCTGGTGGGCGCGGGCGTTACGGCGCTCCTGCAATCAAGCTCGGCGAGCGTCGGTATTTTGCAGGCGCTGGCGGGTACGGGGGCGATTAGCCTCCATGCCTCGCTGTTTATTTTGTTCGGGCAGAACATCGGCACTTGCATCACCGCCCTGCTGGCCTCTGTGGGCGCGAACCGCACAGCCAAGCGCGCGGCGTTTGTCCACTTGCTGTTTAACGTGATTGGCACGGCGCTTTTTGTGATCATCACGATGGCGTTCCCCTTTGCCCGGTGGATTGAGCAGCTTGCGGGCGATAACCTGCGCTTGCAAATCGCCTTTGCGCACGTCATCTTTAACGTGGTTACCACGCTATTGCTGCTGCCGCTCTCCGGCCTGATGGAAAAAATCGCGTGCCTTGTGGTGCGTGGGGAGGACAAGGTGGGCGAGCCCATGCGCTTGCAGTATTTTGACACGCGCATGTTCTCCACGCCGCCCATTGCTGTGCAGCAGCTTTTCCGCGAGGTGCAGCGTATGGCGGATCTTGTAACCGCCAACTATCGGTTTGCGATGCAGTACTATTTTGCTCCCAAGGCTTTGCCGCTTGGAGAGTTCAGTAACTGCGAGGATGTGATTGACTACCTCAATGCGGAGATCACCCAGAACCTCATTGAGCTAAAGGGCTTGAAGATTGGCTCTCGAGACGTACACCTCGTTGGCTCGCTGTTTCATGTGGTGAACGATTTGGAACGAATCGGCGATCATAGCACCAACATTGTGGAAATTGGCACCTCGCGCAAAACGGAGAAGATCAAGTTCTCACCCAAGGCTGAGCACGAGATTGAGGAGCTTTCCGGCATTGTTACCACCATGCTTGAAAAGAGCATTCATATTGTGATGGAGCAAATCCACGATGTGGAGATCATTGGCGAGGTAATCGAGCTGGAAAGCAGTGTGGATAAGATGAGCGAGGAGCTTGCCGAGCACCATGTACAGCGCGTAAAGGATAAGAAATGCACCCCGAAGAATGGGATGCTCTACTTGGATGTTCTCAATAACCTAGAGCGTATTGCCGACCATGCGGATAACCTAGCCTCCTCTGTGGACATGCGTGAGGATGCGGCAGGTAGGCTGCTGTGGTGAACGGCGGCGCTTTGGAAAGGAGCCTTTGGCTGTGACTACCTTTTGCACTTTGTTCAGCGGTTCCAGCGGCAATGCGGTCTGCCTTTCTACCGATCATGGCGGGCTGTTGATTGATTGTGGCATGAGCGGCAAGCAGGTGCTGGAGGCGATGTCCGCGGCGGGGCTGAACCCAGCCGAGCTTCGCGCGATGCTGATTACGCATGAGCACAGCGACCATATCAAGGGCGTGGGCGTGCTGTCGCGCAAGCTGAACCTGCCCGTATACGCCACCGAAGGCACATGGACGGGCATGGAAACCACGGTTGGCGCGCTGCCCCCAGAGCACCGCGTGATTGTGACGGCCGGAGAAAGCTTTTTTTTGGATGATATGGAAATCGCGCCGTTTTCGATTCCGCACGACGCGAATGATCCGGTTGGCTATCGCATCTATCTGCGCAACACGAGCGTGGCGGTCGCTACGGATTTGGGTCATTTTTCGCCCGAGGTGCGCGACGCGCTGAGCGGCGCGGAGCTTGTGCTGCTGGAAAGCAACCACGATCCGGAGATGCTCCGGCAAAACCCACATTATCCCGCGCGGCTCAAAACCCGTATATTGGGTCAAAAAGGTCATCTGAGCAACGAGGGCGGAGCGAGCGCCGCCACTTGGCTTGCGCAAAACGGTACGCGCCACCTGCTGCTGGGTCATTTGAGCAGTGAAAACAACACGCCAGATCTCGCCTATCGCGTGACGCACGCCGCGCTCACCGAGGCGGGCGCTGAAGTGGGGCGCGATGTAACGCTGCATGTGGCGGCGCGTTATCGCGCAAGCTATCTATACCGCATCGCATAGGGGAGGCATGGTTGTGGAATTTCACGTGCTGGATGAATGTATGGCGCTTGATGGGCGCGGCATTGTTCTCATCTCCATGGATGAGGCGTGCGCGTTGCTCTACAGCGGTGTTGAAATTACGGACGCGCGGGGCAATACGCACACCGTTGCGGAGATCAGCCCGCAGGAGAGCGCGTTCACCCTTTATCTGCCCGGCGGGGAAGCGGCCTATTTTGAGCGCCTGCTCCGCGACGTGCGTGTGGACGCAACGCGGTTTTGCTTTGCGCCCAAGGAGGATTCGCTTTGTCCGTAAAGCTGATCTGCGTTGGCAAGCTGCGCGAGCGCTTTTTTGCCGATGCCGCTGATGAATACTTGAAGCGGCTGAGCCGCCTGATGCCCGTGACGGTGGTGGAGCTTGCGGACGAGCGCGAACCTAGCGCCCCGTCGCCCACGCTGAACGCCGCCGTTCTGCGCCGCGAGGGAGAGCGCATTTTGCAGCGCATCGGTGCGCAGGAGCATGTGATTGCCCTATGCATCGAGGGAAGCCAGCTCGCCAGCGAGGCGCTGGCGGGAAAGCTTGCCGCGCTGTTTACGGGTGGCAAAAGCGATATTACCTTTGTGATTGGCGGTTCGCTGGGGCTGAGCCCCGAAGTGCTTGCCCGCGCGAATGAGCGTTTCAGCATGAGCAAGCTCACCTTTCCCCACCAGCTTGCGCGCGTGATGCTGCTGGAACAGCTCTTTCGCGCCGCCAAGATCAACGCGGGGGAGCGCTATCATAAGTGAGCGAGGGAAACCGCGCTTTCCCACGCGCTGTGCATACCATAAGGCCGAGCAGCTTTCGTTGCTCGGCCTTATGGATGGCGGCGCGCCGCGCGATGCACGCGCTCAAACGATTGAAAACGCGCAGGGATTCATCAAACAAAGAGGCGCATGACATCCTTAAAGGTGAAAAACAGCATGATCCCAAAGAGCAGCACATATCCGCACATGTGTACCGCACCCTCGATGCGCTGGCTTACGGGCTTGCGGCGAATGGCCTCCACCAGCATAAAGACCAGCCGGCTGCCATCCAGCCCGGGGATGGGCAGCAGGTTCACCAGCCCAAGGTTGATGGAGATCATCACGGTTAGGTACAGGAAAATTTCCATGCCGCCCTGCTGGGTTTGCTGCGCCACGAGCTGCACAACGCCCACGGGGCCAGCGGTTTTATCCAGCCCCTCGCCGGTGGTGAACATCTTGCCCAGCGCGTTTAAAATGGCGCCGGAAGCCTCCACACAGGTGTTCCATGCGGAGGGGATGACCTGCCCGGCGGGCAGATCGGTATATCCCTGCTGGATCATAATGCCGATGCGGTAACGGCTTTCTGCTGTGTCATATTTGGGCACGATTTGAAAATTCTTTTCCTCGCCGTTGCGGTTGACAACCACTTCAATGGGCTTGTCATCCGTTACGGCGCCAATCGCTCCGCTTACGTCCTGCACGGTGCGGCCGATCATGTCCTCGCCGCGCACGCGCACAAACACATCGCCCGCCTCAAGCCCGGCGACCTGCGCGGGCGCGCCCGCGTCCACCGAAGCGATCAGCGGCGTAGTGATGCTCACGCCATAAAAGCTCATGAGCGCAATGGCCACCACAAACGCCAAAATCATGTTCATCAGCGGCCCGCAGACCACGCTGATCATGCGCTTCCACACGGGGGCGTTATTATAGTTTCGGGGATCCGCTTGATCCGTTGGCTGACCGTCACCCGCCTCGCCATAGAACATGCAGTAGCCGCCCAACGGGATTGGGCGAATGGAAAACACGGTTTCGTGCTTTTTGCTCTTCCATTGCACAAGCTTTGGGCCAAAGCCCACGGAAAATTCCTTGACTGCGATGCCGCAGGCACGAGAGGCCCAGAAATGCCCCATCTCATGCACCACGATCAGTACGCCCAGCAATACAATGGCAAGCAGGATATACAAAAATGTCATGTGTTCCTTCCTTTCCGGCTGCGCCGTACATAGCATATGCCTTGCCCGGCGGCTTCATGCACGCGGGGATCAGGCCAGCAGCGCCGCCGCGACCTCGCGCGCCCTGCGATCTGCATCATGCACGTCATCCAGCGTGCGTGCGGGCAAGACGCCGATGCGGGAGAGCGTTTCCTCCACTACATCAAAAATTCGACCGATGCACATCGGATTCCCGCTTGCGCTTTGTAACAATTTCGCCACCGCGACCTCGTTGGCCGCGTTGAGCACGCAGCACGCCGCGCCGCCTGCGCTGAGGCATTCCCGCGCCAGCCGCAGCGAGGGGAAGCGCTCCGGATCTGGGCGCTCAAAGGTGAGGCCGTTCAGCTTGAATAGATCCAGCGGCTCTGCGCCGGTGGGCAGGCGCTCGGGGTAATTCATGGCGTATAAGATGGGCAGGCGCATATCCGGCGTGCCCAGCTGCGCGAGCAGCGCCCCATCGCGGAACGCAACGCCACTATGGATCACGCTCTGCGGATGAATCACCACCTGAATAGCATCCGCCTCTACCCCAAAGAGCCATTTGGCTTCCATGATCTCCAGCGCCTTATTAAACAGCGTGGCGCTGTCGATGGTGATCTTTTGCCCCATGACCCAGTTGGGGTGCTTGAGCGCCTGTTCCTTAGTGGCTGCGCGCACGGCCTCCTTGGTGAAGGTGCGAAACGGCCCGCCGGAGCAGGTGAGCATCAGATGGTCGATTGGGTTGCCCGCCGCGTCTTGCAGGCATTGGAAAATTGCGCTATGCTCGCTATCCACGGGCAGCAGGGCATGCTCGCCAACCTTCGCGGCAGCCTCGGTCACCAGCTGCCCGCCCGCCACAAGCGCCTCTTTGTTGGCTAGTAGCACGCGCTTGCGGTGCTGGAGCGCGCAAAGCACGCTTTCCAGCCCCGCCATGCCGACAACCGCCACCAGCACGGCGTCACAATCTGTTTGGGTGGCCATGGTGAGCGCCTCGCGACCGAACGCCCATACGCAGAAATGCAGATCTTCGGGGATTTCCTCCTCGGGGATCGGCTGCACCAGCCCCGCCATTTTGGGGCGGAACGCGCGCACCTGCGCAAAGAGCTTTTCCTTGTTGGAGAAGGCCGTAAGCGCGGTGATCTCAAACCGGTCGCGGTGTAGCGCCGCAACCTCCAGCGCCTGTGTGCCGATGCTCCCGGTGGAGCCAAGCACGGCGATTCGCCGTTTTTGCATGCTCATACCACCTTTACAAATTGCGGGCGAGCCATGAAAGCCTCGCCCGCATAGAAAATCATTCGTATTTAGAGGGACGCAAGCAGAATCACGCGGTAGCAGTACACGATGATGGCTGTGAACACGATGCTGTCCATACGATCCAGCATGCCGCCATGCCCGGGAAAGATATTGCCGAAATCCTTGATTTGGCAGTGGCGTTTGACCATGCTGGCAAACAGATCACCCATCTGCCCAGCCGCGCCGCCCACAAAGCCAACCAGCATATCCCCCCACAGGGGAGGGAAGCCGCCAAAGCCTGGAAAACACCAATAGAAGATGCGCCCGGTAATCACCGCGCAAAGCGTGCTTCCCAAAAGCCCACCGATGCAGCCCGCCACGGTTTTGTTGGGGCTGATATGGGGGCAGAGCTTCGGCCCGCCAATGGCGCTGCCAACAAAATAGGCGAAGGTATCGCCGCCCACGGCCACGGCAAAGACCATCACCAGCAGCATTGCCTGCAAGCTGCGGGGCTGCGTATCCAAAATGCCGTACAGGCACATGCCCGGCAACACAAGCGTGAGCATGGGCAGCATGCTGACCATGATATCCACCAAATCCGGATCCTCACGGCGCATGACCTGAAACAGCACGCAAAAGCTGAGAACGGTCAAAATGGGGATGATGGCTAGGGAAGAATAGAACATCATCAAGGGCACGGAGGCCACCAGCCCCACAAAGCTGGTCCACCATACGGGGTTATGCCCGCCGCGCCGAAATGCGCTTAACTCCTCGTGCGCCGCGAGTGAAATGGCCAGCAGCGCGACCAGCGCGACACACCACCCGCCGATGTATAACACAAGCGCAAGGAAGAGAATCAAAACAGCGCCCGTAATGGTGCGTTGCACCAACGGGGTTTTTTTCTCGCTTGGTGCTGCTGCATGTGCCGGTTCTTTGTTGATGTTGGATTCGCTCATGCGTATCGCCATCCTTCCTTGCGTATTGCGCGGGAGGCGATGACCTCCTGCGCACGCGGTGCTTGCCCGTGCGTGCTATTCCTCTCGCTTACCATAGCGGCGCGCGCGTTGTTGGTACTCCTGAATGCATGCGTGGTAATCAGCCAGTGTAAAATCCGGCCATAGAACAGTGGGGAAAACGAACTCCGCGTAGGCGCATTGGTAGAGAAAAAAATTGCTCAGGCGCATTTCGCCGCTGGTGCGGATCAAAAGATCAACTTCGGGCAGCCCCGCGGTGTAGAGCTTATCGGCAAGCGCTTCCTCGGTAACGCTTTGGGCTGTGCGCGTGCCGCAGGCCACCTCTTGGGCGAGCAGCCTTGCCGCGCGCGCAAGCTCTGCGCGCGCGCCGTAGTTGACGGCGATGTTCAGGCGCAAGCCCGTGTTTGCGGCGGTGCGCTGCTCGGCCTGCGCAAGCGCTTCGTGCTGTGCGGAGGGAAGCCCTTCTTTTTCGCCCAGAATGGTGATGCGCACGTTCTTGGCGTGCAGCTCGTCAATCTCGCTGCTAAAAAAATCGAGGATGAGCTGCATCAGCGTTGCCACTTCACTTTGGGGACGCCCCCAGTTCTCGGTGGAAAAAGCGTAAAGCGATAGCGCGCGGATACCGATGTCGCTGGAGTTGCGGATGATTTCGCGAAGTGCCTCGGTGCCCGCGCGGTGACCCAGCGCGATTTTCAACTTGTGCTGCTTTGCCCAGCGGCCGTTGCCATCCATGATGATGGCGATATGCTGGGGCAGGCGGCTAGGGTCGATGGCGGGGGGGAGAGGAAGAGTGGGCATGGTAAGCTCCTTCCATAAGGCAAATGGGCATGCCAATGGCGCGGGGCGGGTGGTTCACCCGTTCCCTGCCCCGGGCACGCCTGTTAAAAAGCGAGAGACGGTCAGCCTGCGCCCATCCCCCTGCACCGCTACCACGCGCGTGGAGGCGTAGCCCTCGCGCTCGCCCTCGTCGGTGCGGCGTTCCTCCTGAGGGGTGGAACGCTTGCGCGGCGGCGCGGCGGTGGGCACAACCTCCACATCCGTAATGCCGCAAGAGGCCAAAATAGCCAGAGCGGCGGTTGTGGGCAAACCCAAAAGGTGTTCAAAAGTCTGTTGCATGAGGCGGGTTATACCTCCATGATCTCCTTTTCCTTCTTGGCACAGAGCGCGTCGATGGCCTTGATGGCTTCGTCGGTTTTATCCTGCATCTTCTTTTCGGCCTTGGTTTGCTCATCCTCGGAGATTTTGGCGTCCTTTTCGAGCTTCTTGAACTGCTCCATGGCATCGCGCCGGATGGCACGGATGGCGACCTTGCTTTCCTCGGCGCCCTTGCGTACCATTTTGCCGAGATCCTTGCGGCGCTCCTCGGTAAGCTCAGGAATGACCAAACGGATGATTCGACCATCGTTGGAGGGGTTCAATCCCAGATCGCTCTTTTGGATGGCTTTTTCCACCAGCGGCAGCGCCTTTTGATCCCAAACGCTGATGGTAATCATGCGGGGCTCAGGTGCGGTGATGTTGCCCATTTGGGTGAGCGGGGTCTGCACGCCGTAGTAATCCACCACGATGCGCTCCAAAAGCTGCGGGTTGGCGCGCCCAGCGCGGATGGAGCGCAGATCGCTCTGGTATACGGCATTGGTCTTACCCATCTTTTCAACGGCCGCGTCGATGACTTCTTGATACATTCGTCGTTCCTCCCTTGCTTTGATTGATAAAATCAAGTTATTTTATTCTACTGCGTTTTGTGTGAAAACGCAAGTGCCATGGCGGGATTCACGCACTGCGGGAAGCGTTCCATATTGCCCGTTATGGATTTTTGGAGGACAACATGATAAAATGGCTGCAACAGCAGGTACCATGTGAAAGCTTTGCGCAAGAGCCAATCAAACGCCTGAACGGCGCATTTGGAGGAGGGGATTGGGTATGTTGCTTCGCAAAGAGTATACTTGCCCGTTGGAATTAACGCATGATATGATCAAAGGGAAGTGGAAAAGCATCATTTTATGGAGGCTTAGGCTTGGGCACACTTCGCTTGCGAAGCTGGAAAAGGATATTGAGGGCATCACGCAAAAGATGCTGCTTGAGCAGCTGAAGGAATTGATTGCGTTTGGGCTTGTGGATAAAAAGACGTTTGAAGGGTTTCCACTTCGTGTGGAATATTTTCTGACACAAGCGCGTGGTCAAAAAATGCTCAAGGCTTTGGAAATTATGCAGGCGGTGGGAATTGATTATATGATGGAAAATAATATGGCGGATGTTCTGCGCGAAAAGGGCGTTCTCTTATGAGCCAATGGCATGAGCACCCACAAAAAAGTGGGTAATTTACAGCCCGCCCCTACAGCGCTATACTAACGCCATCAAAGGGAAGAAGGAGGTTGTTTGTATGAAGGTTTTGAGCAGCGGAATGGTGAGTGGAGTGTGGGAGGATCAATACGGAAAGCGCGGAACGCAGTGTAACGAGAACGGAATTCCCAGCTGTTCCATGCCTATTCGCATAGAAGATGCGCCCACGGGAACGGTTTGTTACGCGCTGGTATTAGAGGATAAGGACGCGTATCCAATCAGCGGCGGATTTGCGTGGATTCATTGGTTGGCGGCAAACATCACCCGCACTGAGCTTTTTGAGAACGAAAGCCAAACCGCAACCGACTTTGTTCAGGGGGTAAATAGCTGGACAAGCATGCAGGGTGGCGGGCAAAGCGCGGCGCTCTCCAGCTTTTACGGCGGCATGTGCCCGCCCGATGTGCCGCATCTGTACGAGCTTCATGTATATGCGCTGGATACGTTGCTGGAGCTTACAAACGGCTTTTTGTTTAACGAGCTGCATCGAAAAATGGACGGCCATATTTTGGCGCAGTACACGCTAAAGGGTCTTTATTACCATGAGAGGGAAGCGCAATGATACGCAAGATTGATCACATGGTGATCACAACAGCCAAGCTACCCGCTTGCATCGCTTTTTATGAGGCGCTGGGCTTTCGATCACAAGCTGCGGGTGGGCGCTGGGAGCTGTTTGCCAACGATTTTAAGATAAACGTTCATCGCAAAGGGCAGGAGCTTGAGCCAAAGGCGCAAAACGTGCAAACCGGCAGCGCTGATTTCTGCTTTGAAATAGACGGTTCGCTTGCGGCTTGCATGGATCAGCTCGCAAAAAGCGGGTTGGAAATCGAGCTTGGAAGCGTAGTGCGGCACGGCGTAAGGGGCGAAATGCAATCCGTGTACTTGCGCGACCCGGACGGGAATTTGATTGAGCTGTGTAGCTATGAATAGCGTTTCCATATGCCAACTGCAAGAAAGGGCTGTATCAGATCAACGCTGCTACCGCCGTTTTGCTTTTCGAGTGACGCATCCATTGCGTCAGTGATGCGGATTGCCAACACGGCTGCATAAATGATAGATTATTGCGCATAAAGGCCGCCATGCCCCTTC
>JAVVVJ010000081.1:0-8791 GCA_036652695.1 Clostridia bacterium
GCAAGCATCTATGGCATCTTTTGCCCGTGGTCTGCGTTGCATTTTAGACTTAGAGTAGGATAAGGGCTTGTGAAAAACCGAGTGGTCGCGCCTATGCGCGGCCACTTTTCTATACAACAAAGCCGGGCGACTTTCGTCGCCCGGCTTTGTTGTATGATCATCAATAGAGCGTGTTAGAAGTTTTCGACGAGGCTGATATCCTTATAGCGCGGCATGCCCGTGCCAGCGGGAATCAGCTTGCCAATGATGACGTTCTCCTTGAGCCCCAAGAGCGGATCAACCTTGCCCTTGATGGCGGCATCGGTCAAAACGCGGGTGGTCTCCTGGAAGGAGGCGGCGGAGAGGAAGCTCTCCGTGGCCAAGCTCGCCTTGGTGATGCCAAGCAGCACGCGCTTTGCGATTGCGGGGCGGCCGCCTGCTTCGATGGTGGCATGGTTGGCCTCCTCAAAGCGGTAGATGTCCACCAGCGCGCCGGGCAGGAGCGAGGTATCGCCGCTGTCCTCTACACGCACCTTGCGCAGCATCTGCTTGACGATGACCTCGATATGCTTATCGCTGATGTTAACGCCCTGCTGGCGGTAAACGCTGAGCACCTCACGCAGCAGATAGTCCTGCACAGCCTTCACGCCTAGAATGCGAAGCAGATCGTGGGGATTGATGGAGCCCTCGACTAGCTCTGTGCCCGCCTCTACCTGCTGGCCGTCCTGTACCCTGAGGCGGCTGCCGTAGTTGATGGCGTACACCTTCTGCTCGTGCGTATCCTCGGCGCTGGTTACGGTGATCTCGCGCTTTTTCTTGTTTTCGCCTACGCTGACCTGACCATTGATCTCACTGAGGATGGCGTCGCGCTTCGGGCGGCGGGCTTCGAAAAGCTCTTCCACGCGGGGAAGACCCTGCGTGATATCGTCGCCGGTGGCGATACCGCCGGTATGGAAGGTACGCATGGTCAGCTGCGTGCCGGGCTCGCCGATGGCCTGTGCGGCAATGATGCCCACAGCCTCGCCGACATCCACGGCGCCGCCGGTGGCAAGGTTCGCGCCATAGCAGCGCGCACAAACGCCGGTTTCGTTGCGGCAGGTCAAAACGCTGCGCACCTGCGCCTTTTTAAGCCCTGCGGCGCAAATGGCATGCGCCTTCTCGTGGGTGATGGTTTCGTTAAGCGCGGCGAGAATCTCTCCGGTTTGCGGATGCATGATGTCCTCTGCGGCTACGCGGCCAATGAGGCGATCCTCAAGGCTTTCGATGACCTGATTGCCGATGGTGATCTCCTGAACGGAGATGCCGCGAACCTTTTCGCCGCGAACGGCAAAGCAGTCAACTTCGCGCACGATGACCTCTTGCGATACATCCACCAAGCGGCGGGTGAGGTAGCCAGAGTCGGCGGTACGCAGAGCCGTATCAGCCAAGGATTTGCGGCTGCCGTGGGAGGACAGGAAGAATTCCAAAACCTTCAAGCCTTCCTTGAAGTTTGCGCGAATGGGAAGCTCCAGCGTGCGTCCGGAAGGCGAAGCCATCAGGCCGCGCATACCGGCAAGCTGAGCAACCTGCGAGGCGCTACCGCGCGCGCCTGAATCGGTCATCATACGGATGGGGTTAAACATGTCCAAGCTGGGCAGAATCATGTTACGCAGGGTGGCGGTGGTGCCGTTCCAAATGTCCACGACCTTGCCGTAGCGCTCATCCTCGGAAAGCATACCCATGCGATAGAGGCTGTTGATCTCGGCGACTTGCTCGTCTGCCGCCGCCAAAATCTGCGGCTTCTCGGGCGGTACAATGATATCGCTGACGGATACGGTGATTGCGCCGCGCGTGGAATACTTAAAGCCTAGGTTCTTGATATTGTCCAGCACCAGTGCCGTTTCGTGAATGCCGTGCTTGAGGTACACCTCGTCAACGATCTTGCCAAGCTCTTTTTTGCCAGCCAGCGTGTCGATTTCCAACGCGTACATGTCGTCCAAGCACTTGCGGGGTCGACGGCCGATGTCCTGCGGGATCACCTCGTTAAACAGGAGGCGACCCAAGGTGCAGTCGATGGTCTTGTACCCCTTTACGCCCTCAAACTCGCGGTTGACACGCACCTTGATGGGGGCCTGCAGGCTCAGCTGATTGGTTTGGTAGGCCAGCATAGCCTCGTCCGGGCTGATGAACATGCGGCCATGTCCCAGCGCATCCTCACGAACAATGGTCAGGTAATAGCAACCGATAACCATATCCTGCGAGGGCGACATAACGGGCTTACCATCCTGAGGCTTCAAAATGTTGTTGTGCGCCAGCATCAGGAAGCGGCATTCGGCCTGCGCCTCCATGGAGAGCGGCACGTGGATAGCCATCTGGTCACCGTCAAAGTCCGCGTTGTAGGCGGTGCAGACCAACGGGTGCAGCTTCAGCGCCTTGCCCTCTACCAAAATGGGCTCGAAGGCCTGTATGCCCAAGCGGTGAAGCGTAGGCGCGCGGTTGAGCAGCACCGGGTGCTCCTTGATGACGTCCTCCAGAATGTCCCATACCTCCGGACGCCCTTTTTCCACCATGCGCTTTGCGTTCTTGCCATGATGCGCTTTTTTAAGCGTCACAAGGCGCTCAATAACGAAGGGCTTGAACAGCTCAAGCGCCATTTCCTTTGGAACGCCGCATTGGTATAGCTTAAGCTCCGGCCCTACAACGATAACCGAACGGCCGGAGTAGTCAACGCGCTTGCCCAGCAGGTTCTGGCGGAAACGCCCCTGCTTGCCGCGCAGCAGATCGGACAGGGACTTGAGCGCGCGGTTGCCGGGGCCTGTGACAGCGCGACCGCGGCGGCCGTTGTCAATCAGCGCGTCCACAGCCTCCTGTAGCATGCGCTTTTCGTTGCGGACAATGATATCCGGCGCGCCCAGCTCCAGCAGCCGCTTTAGGCGGTTATTGCGGTTGATGACGCGGCGGTAAAGGTCGTTGAGGTCACTGGTGGCAAAGCGTCCGCCGTCCAGCTGCACCATGGGGCGCAAATCTGGTGGAATCACGGGCACAACGTCCAAAATCATCCATTCGGGCTTGTTGTGGGAAAGGCGGAACGCCTCCACAACCTCAAGGCGCTTCACGGCACGGGCGCGCTTTTGCCCCTCGGTGTCGCGGTCGCGCTCCTTTTCGGCAAGCTCGGCGATTTCCTTTTTCAGACGCTCGCCAATTTCATCCAAATCAAGCGAGACAAGCATTTCCTTTACGGCCTCTGCACCCATGCCGGCACGGAAGCTGCCCTTGCCGCATTTGGCTTCCACCTCGCGGTAGCGTGCGTCGGTGATCAGCTCGTGCAGCTTCAGCCCCGTTTGGGTGCTGTCGCCGGGGTCAAGCACAATGAAGTTGGCAAAATACAGCACCTTTTCAAGCGTGCGGGGGCTGATATCCAGCAGCATGCCCATCCGGCTGGGGATGCCCTTGAAATACCAGATATGGCTTACAGGCGCGGCGAGCTGGATATGTCCCATCCGCTCGCGGCGTACCTTGGCGCGCGTAACCTGTACGCCGCACTTGTCGCAAACCTTGTTTTTATCCTTGAACTTGATGCGCTTGTATTTGCCGCAGTTACATTCCCAGTCCTTGGTTGGGCCGAAGATGCGCTCGCAAAACAGGCCGTCACGCTCGGGCTTCAAGGTGCGATAGTTGATGGTTTCAGGCTTGCAAACCTCGCCGCAGCTCCATTTCAGAATCTGCTCGGGCGAGGCCATGCCGATCTGGATGGAATCGAGGTTGGTCAGTTCAAACAAAACGCGGCACTCCCTTTCGCGGTATCAGCTTATTCGTCGTCATCCTCGGGCTTTTTTTCGTCGTCGTCGTCCAGCTCGATGTGCTCCAGATCGTCGCCCAAGCCCATATCAAAGTCGTCCAGCTCGTCGTCGAGGTTGAAGTCCATCTCCACGTCCTCGTCCAGCGCGGTTGCGCGGACGCTCGAGGCGGCTTCGGGATCGGCTTCCTCTTCCTCCTCCTCGTAACGGGTGGGGGAGGGAAGGTCGGCCTCAATATCGTCCTCGTCCAGTTCACGGATGATGATTTCGTTCTTGTTGGTATCCAGCACGCGGATGTCAAGCGCTAGGGACTGCAGCTCCTTGATGAGCACCTTAAAGCTTTCGGGCACGCCGGGCGCGGGGATATTGGTGCCCTTCACGATGGCCTCATAGGTCTTTACGCGGCCTACGATATCATCGCTCTTCACGGTGAGGATTTCTTGCAGGGTATTGGCTGCGCCGTAAGCTTCCAGCGCCCAAACTTCCATTTCGCCGAAACGCTGACCGCCGAACTGCGCCTTGCCGCCTAGCGGCTGCTGCGTAACCAGCGAGTACGGACCCACGGAGCGCGCGTGCATCTTATCGTCCACCAGATGGTGAAGCTTGAGGAAGTACATATAGCCGACCGTTACGGGGTTTTCAAAAGCGTCGCCCGTGCGGCCGTCATAGAGGGTGGTTTTGCCGTTGGGGTTCATGCCGGCAAGCTTGAGGCAGTCCTCGATGTCCTCCTCGGTTGCGCCGTCAAACACCGGCGTGGCGACATGCCAGCCCAGCGCCTTTGCGGCCAAGCCCAAGTGAACTTCGAGCACCTGCCCCAGGTTCATACGGGAGGGAACGCCCAGCGGGTTGAGGACAATTTGCAGGGGCGTGCCATCGGGCATAAAGGGCATATCCTCTTCACGCAGGATGCGGGATACAACGCCCTTGTTGCCGTGGCGGCCGGCCATCTTATCGCCGACGCTGATTTTGCGCTTTTGTGCGATGTATACGCGCACCATCATGTTAACGCCCGGGGAAAGCTCATCCTTGTTTTCGCGGGTGAAGAGCTTCACGTCCACCACGATACCGCCCTCGCCATGGGGTACGCGCAAGGAGGTGTCGCGCACCTCGCGCGCCTTTTCGCCGAAGATAGCGCGAAGCAAGCGCTCCTCAGCGGTCAGATCGGTTTCGCCCTTGGGGGTGACCTTGCCAACGAGGATATCGCCGCTGCGCACCTCCGCGCCAATGCGGACAATGCCCTCCTCATCGAGATCCTTCACCGCATCATCGCCGATGTTGGGGATGTCGCGGGTGATTTCCTCCGGTCCGAGCTTCGTTTCGCGCGCTTCGGATTCAAACTCCTCAATGTGGATGGAAGAGTAAATATCTTCCTTGACCAGCTTTTCGCTGATCAAAACAGCATCCTCGTAGTTATAGCCTTCCCATGTCATAAAGCCAATCAGCACGTTGCGGCCAAGGCCGATCTCGCCCATCTCCGTGGAGGGGCCGTCCGCAAGCAGATCGCCTTTTTCAATCACTTGCCCGGCCTTTACGCGCGGACGCTGGTTGATGCAGGTGCCTTGGTTGCTGCGGGCAAACTTGCTCAGGCGGTAGGAATGGCGCTGCTTAAGCTGATCGCGGATCACAATTTCATTGCCGGAAACTTTTTCTACAATGCCGTCTTGCTTGCTTAGGAGCACCACGCCGCTATCGTGAGCAGCCTTGAACTCCATGCCTGTGCCAATGATTGGCGCTTCCGGCACCAGCAGCGGCACGGCCTGACGCTGCATGTTGGAGCCCATGAGGGCGCGGGTGGCGTCATCGTTTTCAAGGAAGGGGATCATGGCCGTAGCCACAGATACCACCTGCCGGGGGCTAACGTCAATGAAGTCCACTTGGCTGATGGGCACCTGAATGATTTCGGCACGGTCGCGCACGGCGACTTCCTCGGATACAAAGCTGCCGTCCTCGGTGAGGGGCTCGTTGGCCTGAGCAACCTTGTAGAAATCCTCTTCATCGGCGGTCATATAGATGATGTCGCTGGTCACCTTGTGCGTCTTTTTATCCACACGGCGGTACGGGGCTTCAATGAAGCCGTATTCGTTGATGCGTGCGTATGTCGCCAAGGAGCCGATCAGGCCGATGTTTGGGCCTTCAGGCGTTTCAATGGGGCAGATGCGCGCATAGTGGCTGTAGTGTACGTCGCGAACCTCAAAAGAGGCGCGGTCGCGGTTCAAGCCGCCCGGTCCAAGGGCGGAAAGGCGGCGCTTATGCGTGAGCTCCGCAAGCGGGTTGGGCTGATCCATGAACTGGCTCAGCTGGGAGGAGCCAAAGAACTCCTTGATGGCCGCACTCACTGGGCGGATGTTGATCAGCTCGCCGGGGCGAACCTCATCCGCGTCCTGAATGGCCATGCGCTCACGAACCACGCGCTCCAAGCGCGAAAGGCCGATGCGGATCTGGTTTTGCAGAAGCTCGCCAACGCTGCGCAGGCGGCGGTTGCCCAAGTGATCGATATCATCGGTATAACCGATGGCGTAGGGCAGGCCAAGCAGGTAGCTGATGGAGGCGACGATATCCTCGGTGAGGATATGCTTGGGAACTAAGTCGTGCGCATGCGTGCGAACGGCCTCGCGAAGCTGATCCTCCGTTTCGCAGGAGGCCATGATCTCCTTGAGCACGGGGTAGAGCACGGATTCCTGCACCCCAACCTCCTTGGGGTCAAAGGGCAGGAACTTGGAGGCATCCACAAAATGGTTGCCTACCACGCGGTGTACGTGGCCTTCCACCTGAATATCCACGCTGTTGAGGCCGGTGTTTTGGATGGCGCGCGCAACGTCCTTCTCAATCACGTCCCCCTTTTTGACCAGCACCTCGCCGCTTTGGGGATCTACGATATCCTCGGCGGCTTGCTGATCCTGAATGCGGATCGCAAGGGAAAGCTTTTTGTTGAATTTATAACGGCCTACGCGCATGAGATCGTAGCGCTTCGCATCAAAGAAGAGCGAGTTAAACAGGCTCTGCGCGCTATCCCTTGTAGGAGGCTCGCCGGGCTTTTGGCGCTTATAGATTTCAATAAGCCCCTCATCGCGGCTCTTGGCGTTGTCGCCGCGCTGGATGGTGGCCATCAGGCGCTCATCCTCGCCAAGCAGATCAACGATTTCGGCGTCGGTGCCATAGCCGAGGGCACGCAAAATGAGCGTGATAGGCAGCTTGCGGGCGCGGTCGATGCGCACCCAGAGAACATCGTTGGAATCGGTTTCGTATTCCAGCCACGCACCGCGGTTGGGAATGACGGTGGTGGAATACAGGTGTTTACCGGCCTTATCGATCTGGTCGCCGTAATACACGCCGGGCGAACGCACCAGCTGGCTTACGATGACGCGCTCCGCGCCGTTGATGATAAAGGTGCCGTGCTCGGTCATGAGGGGGAAATCACCCATGAAAACGTCAGATTCCTTGATTTCACCGGTCTCACGATTTTTAAGCCGCACGAACACCTTTAACGGTGCGGCATAGGTCATGTCGCGCTCTTTGCAGCGCTCAACGCTGTTTTTGGGCTCGTCCAGCGAATAATCAACGAACTCCAGCATTAGATTTTCGGTGTAGTCAACAATCGGCGAAACATCGTCGAGTACTTCGCGCATATCGACTTCCAGAAAGCGTTTGTAAGAGTTTTTCTGCACCTCGATGAGATCGGGCATGTCCAGAACCTCTTCGATGCGCGAGAAGCTCATGCGCTTTCGTAGCTTCCCCATTTGAACCTCATGCACCATAAATGCCATCACCCCTTATGTTCCTCGCAGCGTATCCGGCGGCGAAACCGCTTAGCCTTGCTATACAACAAGAATTTCTTGTTGCTTTTTTCACGCAAGGCATGTACAATACCAAGTAATCGCACAGGCACAGCTTCGCACAGTAACGATACTGATGCAAGTTTATATTATAGCGCCCGAGCGTGCCTATGTCAATACACACAGGCAAATTTGCTGCATTTCTTTCCTTATAGATTTTAAAGCTGGAAAAAGGAGCGCTTTTTGAATGATAAAATTCGGTCAAGTGAGTAAATATAACGAAAAAACGGGCATGGCGACCGTTGTGTACGTTCGCCCGGACGCGTGCGAAAAATGCGGCGCCTGCGGTAGCGAGAGCCACAAGGGCAGCATTGAGCTGAAGGCGGCTTGCAAGCAGGGGGATTGGGTGCGCGTGGAGCTGCCGGATGCGCGCTTTGTTCAGGCGACCACCATTGCATATGCAATTCCGCTATGCGGGTTTTTGATCGGCCTATGCGCCGGGTATTTTGCGACTGGCGGAAACGAGCTTTGGGCGGTACTGGGAAGCTTAGGCGGGCTTGGGCTTTGCGTGCTGGGGCTGATGATCAACGAGAAGCGCATCGCTGGAAAGCCGGAATGGACGCCCCGCATCGTTGCGGTATATCCCGATAAGCCCGGCATGGGCGAACTGGGCTGTGATGGTTGCCGATAAACGGCAACCTTTTTTTGTACGATATACACAATGACAAGCACGGAATTGATTGACAAATATGTCCTAAAGTTATATGATAAGGGTGGTCTCATTAGATCGTCTGGCATACCAATATAAGGTTCGACAATATAGAGTTTAGGAGAAAAGCCATGAAAAACGTTAATCGGATTCTTTCCATCTTGCTTTCAATGGCATTGGTGTTGACGAACATACCATTTGCGGCGTTTGCGCAGGAGGCGGAAGCGCCCGCTGCCGTTGCGGTGGAAGCGGAAGTTGGGGAGTCTGCGCCGCAAGCGCCGGCTGAAGAGCCGCAAGCACCGGCTGAAGAGCCGCAAGCGCCCAGCGAGCCGACGGAGCAGCCCGCGACGCAAGCGCCCAGCGAGCCAACGGAGCAGCCCGCGACGCAAGCGCCCAGCGAGCCAACGGAGCAGCCCGCGACGCAAGCGCCTAGCGAGCCGACGGAGCAACCCGCGACGCAAGCGCCCAGCGAGCCAACGGAGCAGCCCGCGACGCAAGCGCCTGTGGAGCAACATCCCTACCTGACCTTTGAAAGCATGGAGGGCGGCGTGCGC
>JAVVVJ010000081.1:8891-10215 GCA_036652695.1 Clostridia bacterium
GCCTGTGGAGCAACATCCCTACCTGACCTTTGAAAGCATGGAGGGCGGCGTGCGCGTTGCTCACTGTAGCCAAGATGTGCGCAGGGCTGTGATTCCACAAACCTTCGGCGATCAACCGGTGTTGGAAATCGCCAAGGGCGCGTTTCGCGATTGCGCGGAGCTTGAGCTGGTGACGGTGCCCGAGGGCGTGCTTGCGATTGATGCAAAGGCGTTCGATCACTGCGAGCTGCTGGCCTGTGTAGCGCTTCCGCTGAGCCTTGAGCGCATTGAGGCAGACGCATTTGTGGATTGTCCTCTATTGACCCTTGATGCGCCGGAGGAGAGCTATGCTCACGCCTTTGCGCTAACGGCTTCCATTCCGCTGTATGTAGCGGTGGAGGAAGCGACCGAATCCGTTGAACCGACGCCTGCCGTCACGCCCGGTGAAGGCGTACCCGAGGAGACCGCGCCCGTTGCTACGGTAGCGCCGGATGACGCTTTGCCCACGGACGCTTTGCCCACGGAAACTGCGCCTACGGAAACTGCGCCGCAGACGACCGCGTCTGTTGAGCCGCAGGGTGGCGAACCCACCGTTGAACCTACCTTGACTGGTGGCGAACCCACCGTTGAACCAATGCCTGTTGATGGCGAACCCACCCCGGCTGTTACCGATCCGGCGGCAGACCTGCCAGAGGCGGACGTAGCGCTGCTGGTGGAGCTGCCCAGCATTGTGATCACAGGCGCTACGGAGCTTGGCGCAGGCAAAGTCACGCAGCTTACCGCGAGCGTCACCCATGCGGAGGGCATGGATCAGCGGCTTTTGTGGCAGAGCGACAGCGCTGCCGCAACGGTGGACGCAAGCGGCAAGGTGAGAGCTACCGCTGTGAAAACTGCGGAGACCGTGCATATCACGGCACGCTTGATGGCGGATGAAACGATCCTCTCCGCGCCGTTTGAAATGAAAATCTATCCCCTTGTGACCTTTGTGAAGCCTTCGGCATCGCAGCTTTTCCTAAATGTGGATGTGCCGGGCAGCACGTTGCAGCTTTCGGCGAGCTGCCTGCCGGAAACGGCTTGCCAGACCGTGACGTGGAAAACCAGCAACGAGGCGCTCGCCGCGGTGGACAGCGCTACAGGCGTGGTAACGGTGAACCCAAATGGCAGGCTTGGCGTCGTAACGTTTATGGCTACGGCACAGGATGGCAGCGGCAGAAGCGGCAGCATTCAGATCAAAGTGACGCACGCCCTGAGCGCTATTGAGCTTGTGGGCCCCACAGAAATGGCAGCTGGCAAGAGCGTGAGGCTCACGGCGGTCTTTAGCCCCGCAAACGCCAGCAACAAGCAG
>JAVVVJ010000082.1:0-5042 GCA_036652695.1 Clostridia bacterium
GGCGCAGGGTGAGTCGATCACCTGCCCGGCAGGAATCTGCGCGGGCCAGCTGACCATGGCGGGAATGCGCACGCCGCCTTCAAACAGGCTGAATTTGTGCCCGGTGAAGTGTCCGCTTGTGCCGCCGTAGTAAGGATCTTCGCGTCCGTCCAGCCAGTTGCGGGATTCGCGCGAGGGCCCGTTGTCGCTCTGGAAATAGATCAGCGTGTTTTCCAGCAGTCCCTGCCGCTCCAGCTCGGCGCGAATTTCGCCCATGCCGTCGTCCACGGCGCTGATCATCGCCGCCATAATCTGTCGATCCCACGGCAGGTGCGCAAAGCGCTTGAGGTATTTCTCCGGCGCGTGCATGGGGTAGTGGGGCGCATTGTAGCCCACGTAAAGCACGAAGGGCTCCTGCTTGTGCTCCTGAATGTATTCCACGCTCTTGCGCGTGATGAGATCGGTCATGTATTCGCCGTTTTGGTAGACTTCGTTTTCGTTATCCCACAGATCGTGCGTCGGGTTGGTGTGGCCGTCGGCCATGCCCCAGTAGAAGATGTGAGAATAGTAATCAATGCAGCCCGCCATGAAGCCGTAGAACTGATCGAAGCCGTTGCACAGAGGGCGGCTGTCGTCGGCAAGGCCTAAATGCCATTTGCCTACGATGCCCGTGTGATAGCCCTCCTTGTGCAGCGCCGTGCCGAACGTCGGCGTGGCCGATGTGAGCCCGGAGGCGCGGCGATGGCCTGCCAGAATGGCGCGCACACCCGCATAGCCGGGGTAGCGCCCCGTCAGCAGCGAAGCGCGAGAGGGCGAGCAGACGGGGGAATTGGAATACATGCAGGAAAAGCGCGCGCCGCTGCGCGCCATTTCGTCCAGATGCGGCGTGACGAAATCGGTCGCGCCCATGCAGCTCAGGTCGCCGTAGCCCTGATCGTCGGTCATGATAACGATAATGTTAGGTTTGCTCATTGCTTTTGTGAGGCTGTCAGGCCCGCTCCTTCTTTGCATAAATGCTCACGTCGATCGGCTGCTCCGGCGCTCCGTTTTCGTACAGGAAGCACTTCACGCGCCGCGTGCCGTTGACATATTCGGGGGGAATTTCGCGGCGGCAGCGCTCGGTGGCCAGCGGACAGCGCTGGCAGAACAGGCAGCCGGACTGATCCTTTTTCAGATCGGGTAAATCCTCGCTGGCCACCACGTCCACTGGCTGCTCGCGGAAGGGCTCCGGCGTGCTGCTCAAGAGCAGCACCGTATAAGGATGATACGGCTGGGCGATGATTTCGTCAATACCGCCGTATTCCACGGCGTTTCCGGCATACATCACCACCATATCGTCCGCAATGTAGCGCGCGCTGGCGAGGTTGTGGGTGATGTACATCATCGTGAGATTCTTTTTAGCCTTCAGCTCCAGCAGCAGGTTCATGATGTCGATGCCGATGGATACATCCAGCATGGAGGTGGGTTCGTCCGCCACCAGAATTTCCGGCTCCACCGCCAGCGCGCGGGCGATGACGATGCGTTGCCGCTGGCCGCCGGAGAGCTGCGCCGGGTGCTTGCCCATGAAATCCTCGGCGGGAGTGAGGCCGACAAGTGTGAGCAGCTCCGTCACCCGCTCGTACACCTGCTGGGATGAAAGCGAGGGAAAGTGGAGCGTCAGCGTGCGGCCGATGATGTTCTCAATCGTCTTGGCGGGATTGAGCGACGCGAAGGGATCCTGAAAGATCATCTGGATGTTGGCGTGCCACTTCTTCACATCCTCACGGGTTTTCACCTGTGATATGTCGCGCCCGTCCACCTCAATGGTTCCGCCGGTGGGCTCGTGCAGCTTCATGAGCATGCGCGCCATGGTGGTTTTGCCGCAGCCGCTTTCTCCCACCACGGCCAGCACTTCGCCCGCCTTGATGTCGAAGGAAACGTCGTTCACGGCATGAATGAAGGCTTTGTGCAGAAAACCGCCGTAGGGAAAGAACTTTTTGACATGCCGGAAACGGACTTTAACTTCTCTCATGGCTCTGCACCTCCGATGCGGCGAGATGGGGATAAAGGCAGGCGCAATAGTGCCTTTCTGAAAGCAGATCAAAAGACGGAAGCGCCCGCTTACATTTGTCTGTGCGCCGCATGCAGCGGTCGTAGAACAGGCAGCCCTGCGGCGGTGTGATCAAATCGGGTACGCTGCCGGGAATGCCGTGCAGCTGCTTTTTTTCGCCCAGCAGCGAGGGGAACGCCTGCAAAAGGCCCTGCGAGTAGGGGTGCGCGCCACCTAGGCGCAGAATGGGAACAGGGGAAAGCTCCACCAGCCGTCCGGCATACATGATGCCGATGGTATCGCAGATCTCCAGCATCAGCGGCAGATCGTGCGTGATAAAGAGAATGGAGAAGCCCATTTCGTTTTTCAGCGCGATGATGCGGCGAATGATGTTGTATTGCACCACAACGTCCAGCGCGGTAGTCGGCTCGTCAAAAATGATGAGGTCGGGCTTGAGCGCGAGCGCCATGGCGATGACCACGCGCTGACGCATGCCGCCGGAAAGCTCGTGCGGATAGGCGCGCAGACGGTCCTCGGAAATGTTCACCAGCGCCAGCAGCTCTTTCGCGCGCTCCATGGCCTGCGCCTTGGTCACCTTCTGGTGGGCGAGCAGCGCATCGCTGAGCTGACTGCCGATGGTGAGCACCGGGTTGAGATTGTTCATAGCGCTTTGCAGCACCATGCTCGTCTTTTCCCAGCGGAACAGCCGCAGACCCTCATCGTCCAGCGAAAGCACGTTCTTGCCGCTGAACACCACTTCGCCGTTGGGTATGGTGGCCGCGCCCTTAAGCAGGCGCATGATGGCAAACGCGGTGGTGGATTTGCCGCAGCCGCTTTCACCGGCCAGACCGAAAAATTCCCCCTTGTGAATGTCGAAGCTGACGTTGGAGACAGCCTGCACCTTGCCGCGCTCCGCCTGATAGGCGACTGACAGATTCTTTACGGAGAGCAGGATTTCGTTCATGTGGTTCTCCTCCTTCTTACAGCTTCACCGCGCCGCCGCGATCGTTGGCGTAGATATCCAAAAATGAGTTGCCAATCAGCATAAAGCTGTAGCCCAGCGTAGCGATGCACAGGCCCGGCGGCAGAATCCACGCCCAAGCGCCGTAGAGAATGGCGCCGTTGTCAAAGGCGATGGAAAGAATCTGCCCCCAACTGATGAGCGACGGATCGCCGATGCCGAGGAAGGAAAGAGAGGCCTCGGTCAGCATGGCAGACGTGATGACCATCACCATGTTGGCCGTCACAACGGGGATGATGTTGGGCAGAATTTCCTTGAACATAATCTCCGCGCTGCTCATGCCCAGCGCCTTGGCCGCGTCCACGTAATCGCGGCGGGACTCGGTGAGCGTCTGCGAGCGGATGGAGCGCGCCATCCACATCCAACTCAGCACGCCGATGATGATGACGATGTTGCTGATGCCCATGGTGGGCAGAAGCGAGGAAATGACGATCATGAAGGCCAGCATGGGGATGGTGAGGAACACGTCCACAATGCGCATGAGTACCTCGCCCACCATGCCGCCCTTATAACCGGCGATAAGGCCGATGGCGGTTCCGATCAGGCTGGTGAGAAAGCCCGCCAGCAGGCCCACCAGCAGCGTCACGCGCGTGCCCTGCACCACCTGCGAGAAGATGTCCTGCCCATAGCTGTTCACGCCCAGCAGGTGCTCGGCGCTGGGCTTATCCCATGTCATAAACTCAATCGCCTTGGGGTTGTAGGGCGCGATGAAATCCGCGAAGATGGCGACAAGCGAAAAGAACAGGATGATGCCCAGACCGATCTTGGCGCGCCGATTGCGCAGAATATATTTGCGAAGCGTGAGGTACCATTCGGGGAGTCGGTTGCTGTTTGCTGCTTTTTTCATTCTCTTTTCCTCCCTTACGCCAGCGAAACGCGCGGATCAATGAAAGGATAAATGACGTCCGCCAGGAAGTTCAGAGAGACAACGCTCAGGGCGATGATGGCAAAGCAGCCCTGAATCAGCGGATAATCATGGCTCAGAATCGCGTTCATAATGGTCAAGCCGATGCCGGGGTAAGAGAAAATCATTTCCGTCGCAATAGCGCCGCTCACGGCGGTACCCAGCGAGAGCATCAGGCCGGTGAAGGAAGGCAGCATGGCATTGCGCAGCGCATAGCGCCGAAGAATGGAGCCGCGCTTAAGGCCCTTGGCCTGCGCAAGCGTGATGTAATCCTCGGAGAAAATCTGAAGGATGTTGGAGCGCATCATCACCAATCGACCCGCGAGCGATACCACGATAAGCGAAAGCACGGGCAGGAAGGCGTGATAGGCAATGGAGCCGGCAAGCTCGAAGAAACCGATGTCGTCGCTCAGTCCGGCGGGCATGGCGTGCCCCATGGGGAACCAGCCCAGCGTATAACCAAGCAGCATCAAAATCAACATGCCCACAAAGAAGTAGGGCGTGGATTGCACATAGAAAGCGACGCCGACCGTGACGCGATCAAAAACGCTGCCCTTCTTCAGCGCCGCCAGCGTGCCCAGCACCCAGGCGATGGCGAAGGAGATGAGCGTGGAGGTGAGCACGATTAGCAGCGTCCACGGCATGGCCTGCGTGATGATCTGCCACACGGGGACAGGAAAGGTGGAAAAGGAGATGCCCATGTCGCCATGGAGCAGATTGGAGAAATAGAGCACGTACTGTTCCCCGAGAGGTTTATCCAGTCCAAACTGTGCCTTGAGCTTTTCAGCGTATTCCAGAGAACCCAGCGCGCTTTGGCTTGCCATTAAATCGGCGGGATCGCCGCCCATCATGCGCGGCAGGAGAAAATTGATTGTCAGCGCAATCCAAAGAGTGAAGAGCGCGCTCAAAATCCTGCGCAAGAAGTAACTAGCCTTGATGTTTCTCACATGAATCGACCGCCTTTAAGAAGTTCGCGACAGGAGCGAACCGCTCCTGCCCGGGAGGCACTCCGTAGAGAGGGCGGGCGGGCCGCCGCGCAGGGAGTTCCCACGCGGCGGCCCCTTCCCTTTAGTTGCAGTAGATAGAGATCAGGTTGAGAACGCTCTTGA
>JAVVVJ010000082.1:5052-8030 GCA_036652695.1 Clostridia bacterium
AGGCACGTCGTCGCGCCAGCCGCCGATGCGTCCGCCGTTATAGTAGGGGATATGGTCGCCCTGGTTGTACATCGGCAGACCCACATAGTCGCCCGCGATGATTTCCTGCGCCTTGTAGTACAGCTCCTTGCTCTTGGCAGCGTCGGTTTCCACGGCCATTTCGTCCAGCAGCACATCCAACTCGGCGTTGCGATAGCGGAAGTGGTTGTTGCCGGGGGTGGGCTCGCCGCTGGGAGCGGTCATGCTGGAATTGAAGCAGGAGTTCAGTGCGGCGTAAGGATCAGCCGGGAACGCATAGTTGTTCTGCAGCAGATCATACTTGCCGTTCTGGCGCAGGCTGGCCAGCTCGGCCCATGTGGCCAGCTTGGGAATGATTTCGATGCCGATGTTCAGCAGCCACTGCTGAATCATACCCGCTTCCATCTGCTGGGCGGGGGCGCCGGAGGCATTGTGATAGGTGAAGGAGAGGCGCTTGCCGTCCTTCTGATACACGCCGTCGTCACCGAGCGTATAACCGGCGGTTTCCAGCACTTCGCGGGCAGCGGCAGGATCATAAGTCAGCTGCGCATTGGCTTCCTGATTCACCAGATCACCGAAGAGGTTGGGCAGCCAGCCCATGTTGACGGGGAATACGCCGTTGTATTCGGCCTTGGTGATCAGCGAGTTCTGATCGATGGCCATGCACATGGCTTTGCGAACTTCGCGGTCAGCCAGCAACTCGTTCTCAAAGTTGAACGAAACCACCCAGTTGGTCGTGCCGGCGTAGATCTGCATCTTGGCGTTGTCCTTGGTGAGGAATTCAGGGATGTTTGACATGGTGATGGTGCCGAAGCTCATGTCGATTTCACCCTTAAGGAGAGAAAGGGACATGTTGGGAGAAGAGTTGTACATCATGATCACCAGACGATCCACGTTGGGCGCGCCTTGGAAATATTCCTTGTTCGCGCTGAACTGGATGTCAGTGCCGACGGTGTACTTGCTCCAGATGAAAGCGCCGGTGCCCACGGGAGAATCGTTGAGGTATTCGGGCACGTTGCCCACGGAGGCCCAGAGGTGCTCTGGCACGATGTAGAGCTCGCTCACATAGGAGAGCAGAGAGGGGAACGCGGACTTGCAGGTGACCACGACGGTGCTGCCATCGGCGGTTACGCTGTCGAAGTGCTTCCACAGGCCGTAAACGTCCAGCGTGGTATCCTTAATCATGTTGTAGGTGAAGGCCACGTCGGCGGCGGTGAACGGCTCGCCGTCATGCCACTTCACGCCCTCGCGGATTTTGAAGGTCATTTGGGTGTAATCGTCGTTCCAGCTCCACTCCTCGGCCAGCACGGGGCTGTATTCGCCGGAGAGGGGATTGTAGTACACCAGCGCGTCGTAGATCAGCGTGCGCAGATTGCTGTTCCAAGTTCCGTTGGTGACGTAGGGGTTTTTGTTGGACATTTGCGTGTCGAGAATGTACTCGCCCACAGTGAGGGTGCCGCCCTGCTTGGCTTCGTCGGCCAGAGCCGTGACGGAAACCAGACTCATCAGCATCACGAGAGACAGGATG
This sequence comes from Clostridia bacterium, assembly GCA_036652695.1. Classification (GTDB taxonomy): domain Bacteria; phylum Bacillota; class Clostridia; order Christensenellales; family Aristaeellaceae; genus Limiplasma. Next base: position 6,599 of record JAVVVJ010000082.1, read on the forward strand.
ACGGAGAGAACTCGCTTCATGAATGAAAACCTCCTTTAGTTGTTGCAGCGCATTCACGCCCTGTATGATCGAATTATAGATTTTTCGCCGAAAAGTCACAATGGGAAATGTTAACGGCTTCTTGTCAAATCTTCAGGTTTGTGCCATACTGTTGAAAACAAAGGAGAAATGGCGAAGGAGGAGGCGGCTGGGTGCATACGGTGATTATGGTGGACGACGAGCCGTGGGTCGCCGTGGACGCGGCGCAGAGCATAGCGTGGGGGCAATGCGGCTTTCGCGTGGCGGAGTATCTTTCCAACCCGCAGGAGGCGCTGCAGAAGATTTGCGATTTGCAACCGTCGCTGTGCATCGTGGATATTCGTATGCCGGAAATGGACGGGCTGGAGCTGATTCACCGCTGCATGGAGGCGGGCGTGAAAAGCGGCTTCATCATCCTGAGCGGGTATTCGGATTTTGAGTATGCGCGGCAGGCGCTGCGCATGGGCGTGACGGATTACTGGCTTAAGCCGCTGGACCCGGACGTGGTGCAGGAGAAGCTGTGCGCGCTCAATGCGCAGCTGGGTTCGGACGAGCAGCAGGGCGTGCGGCCGGACGAGGAGTTTGCGCAGGTGCTGGAATACATCCGCCTCAACGCCGCTAAAAAGCTGCGGCTGGAGGATTTGGCCGGCGTGTTCGGCTTCAACAAGAACTATCTGTGCTCGCTGTTCAAGAGCAAAATCGACATGTCGTTTGTGCAGTATCTCACCAAGATTCGGCTGGAAAGCGGCTGCGATCTGCTTCGCACCACGTCGTTTTCGCTGGATGAAATCGCCAGCCGAAGCGGCTTAAACGATGCGGCGTACTTCAGCAAGGTTTTCAAGAAAAATATGGAGATGACGCCCGCACAGTATCGCAGGGGCGTCTGGAAAGAATGATGCAGCAATCCGTCAATCTGCGCCGCCGCTTTCTGCGCGTGATAGCGCTGTGCTTTGCCCTATTCCTCGCGGCGGAGGGCGCGCTGATTATCTGGTATAACAATTACCGCACGCAGGAAGCGCGAAACTATTTGGAGAGCGCGCTGCAAAACACGGAAGCGAAGCTTGCGGAAATGGATGCGCGCCTGCGCATGATCGGCAGCTATCTGACGGTTCATCCGGCTTTGGCGATGGCGGGCAAGCTGAAGGCCTCCGTGAACGTGAGCAACGAGGTGATGCAATCCGCCTTTGATGTGATGCGCATGACGGTGAGCGCAAGCAGCGAGGTGGAGGATGTGGTACTGGTGAACCGCGCGGGCAAAAGCCGCAGCTATGTATCCGGCGTGGGCGTGGCGCTGATCAATCTGCTGACGGACGAATACAATTTTGCGTCTGAGGAAGCGGAAAATGCGCGATACTTCTTCTTTCCCGCGCAGCACTTCGATCACGACCCGCTGTTTGCTTTTGTGATTCCGCTG
>JAVVVJ010000082.1:8040-10149 GCA_036652695.1 Clostridia bacterium
CTGTGGGACATGCGCTACGGAGAAAACAAGGTGGAATATGCGAGCCTTGAGCGCGTTGGCTCCATTGTGCTCGCCTGTCGGGTCAGCGCCATCATCGCGCTAATGGATTACGGGCTGGAGCGGCCTTATGCCTGTCAGGTGCTGAGCGCGGACGGGGCGCTGATTACGGAAAACAAGAGCGCTCTGCGTCGGGCAGATGATGTTCTCATGCGCCCGATTGACGATCTGGGCGTAGCGCTTCGCATTTCTATGGAAGAAACACAGTATTTCGATTCGGGTTTCTTCCTGCCCGCCGTGCTTTGCACGGGGCTGTTTTTCCTGTTCACGCAGCTGATGTTTTCGCGGCTCATCAGCGCCAGCATTCTCAAGCCCATTCGGGCGCTGACGGCAGAGATGCCGCATATTCAAACGCTTTCATCCCGGCAACGTCTTACACCCCTGCATGTGGAGGAGCTGGACGTGATTGTGGACAGCGCGAACCACATGCTGGACGAGCTTGCCGAGGCCAGCGACAAAGCGGTGCGCGCCAAAACAGAGCTTTTGGAAACCCAGATGCGGCGCAACGAAGCCGAGCTGTATGCGCTGCAAAGCCAAATCAACCCGCATTTCCTTTTCAATACCATGCAGTGCATGCGCGCGCTGGCGGTGATGCAGGGCGCGAGCGACGTGGCGACGATCGCCACCGCCATGGCGGCGCTGCTGCGCTATTCCATCACCGATGGCGATCGGGTGCGGTTGGCCGACGAAGCCGCCATTGTGCGCAAGTATCTCTTCATCATCGACGTGCGCTATCAGCACAAAATCGCTTGCACCATGGAGATTCCGCAAGAGCTGATGGAGACGGAGTGCATTCGCATGATGATTCAACCCTTGGTGGAAAACGCCGTGATGCACGGCGTATCCCAGCGGGAATGCGGCGGAAAGATCGGCATTCATGCGTTTCGCACGGCGATGGATGTGGTGATCGAGGTGCGCGACAACGGCTGCGGCATCGAACCTAAGAGGCTGGAGGAGATCAACGCCACGCTCCAGCTGAATTTCTCCGACGCCGTAACGCACAGGCAGATTCAGTCGTTCGGTCTGTATAACATTCATCGGCGCATTCAGCTGGCGTATGGCAAGGGCTACGGCCTGAGCCTGTGTTCCGTTCCCGGCGATACCATTTTACAGCTGCGACTGCCCTTTACGCAGGAGAAGCGGGAAAAAGTACAATAAAAAAGCGACGGAGCTGCGCTTCTCCGCCGCTGTATGCCTTACTCCAGTATTCGTCCGTCCGTCGAGATCTTCACCACCTGCCAGGGAATGAACTTGCCGCTTTGTTGAAGCGCAGCCTTGACCGCGTGCTCCAGTCCCCCACAGCAGGGCACCTCCATGCGTACCACGGTGACGCTGCGGATGTCGTTGGCCTTGATAATTTCCGTCAGTTTATCGGCATGGTCCACGGAATCCAGCTTGGGACAGTCAACGAGCGTGATGTGCCCTTTAATGAATTTCTCGTGGAAATTGGCGTAAGCATAGGCTGTGCAGTCGACGGCAACGAGCAGCTTCGCTCCGCTGAAATACGGCGCGTTGACGGGCATGAGCTTGATCTACACCGGCTATTGCGAAAGACGGCTCTGAGGGCAGGCTGAGACGCGAGCGGGGCTTTCGGTGCGCTCCATCGTTTTCGTGCGCACGCCAGGGCAGCCGTGAGGGCGCGTGTCTGTCTTCTGCTGCTTGCGGGCCTGCACGGTGGCTTCGTCATAGGCGGCCGCTTCGCGCTCCACAAAGGTGATTGTGCCCGTCGGGCACGCGGGCAGACAACCGCCCAGTCCGTCGCAGTAATCGTCGCGCATCAGCTTGGCCGTACCCTCTACCATGCCGATGGCTCCCTCGTGGCAGGCCGCCGCGCACGCGCCGCAGCCGTTGCATTTCGCTTCGTCGATCTGAATGATTTTCCGTTTCATTCTTGCGTCGCTTCCTTGTTTTGATGGCATGATTATAGTATGATCTGTTTGATAAGTCTGTTGGAATTCCAACAGGAGGTGCGATTTTTTAGGTTCCATGAGAAAATGGGTGTGATTTTAGCAAAGTAAAGCGACAAAAAAAGAATCTCCCTGTATCATTGAG
>JAVVVJ010000083.1:0-10134 GCA_036652695.1 Clostridia bacterium
CGCTTTTTTCATGATGTCGTACCTCCTGCATTAGTTATTGAGCTTGATTTCGATTTCGACACCAGCAGGAAGATCCAGCTTCATCATGGCGTCTACCGTGCGCGGATTGGGGTTGAGAATGTCGATGAGGCGCTTGTGCGTGCGCATTTCAAACTGTTCGCGGCTATCCTTGTACTTGTGCGGCGCGCGAAGGACAGTGACGATCTCCTTCTCCGTAGGCAGTGGAATGGGGCCGGATACCTTGGCGCCCGTCCGCTTAGCGGTTTCCACAATCCGTTCGGAAGACTGATCGATCAGGTTGTGCTCGTAAGCCTTCAGCTTAATGCGGATTTTTTGATTGGCCATTTTCGTTCCTCCTTGATTTCGTCTCAAGTACACCGTCCCGGGTGTGTCCATTGCCCGCTCTGAAACATGCGGATGCAATCCCTCCGCAGATCTGACGCCGTGAGAAGCGCCTTCGCGTACAACGCACCGCCCTGCGGTGTCTTAAGTCCGTCGCTCGATTGCCCGAGCTGGTCCACGGTAATTACCCGCCATGGCCATGGCGGCAACTTACCGCTTCATCCCTAACAGACAGCTTGAGTAGTATAAAACAAAAAGCGCTTCTTTGCAATAGTTTTTGCGTAATTTGTTCGATTATTTTTTGAATTCGTGCCTCTCAAAGCTCCGCAGATGGGATGGTCTGCTATTTGCTATGTACACGCACCCGTGTGTGTCCTTGTGTAAAGCAAGCGCAAGCCGCCCAACACGGAAGCGCTTCTAGGCGCGCTCCGTTTTGCGCTTTTTGCGCCGCAGTAGCTCACTGCAAATTCTCATAAACGGAAATATAGTAATCCTCATTCTTCACTGGGTAGGCTTCACTGAGCGCGGTCGCCAGCTCACTATTTTCGCTGCGCCCCATCAGCAGCATCGCGCTTTCCTCGTCCGCCGCAAAAGCCTCCGCGCCGCCGTGCAAGCACTGCACATCGCCATAGAGCATCGCGGCGAGCATGTCCCCGGGCATCCATTTTTGAATTTTTTCCCCTTTGTCGCTTTCATTATATTGGATATACACATGCTTGCCAGCGTCCAGCTCGCGGTCAAAAGTCAACCGCATCATTTCCTGATAGGATTGCACCGTTGTCTGCCTCGCGACCGTTTGCACATTGATCGCCGTTGCGCATATCAGCACGCCAAGCAGCGCGCTGGCGGCAACGGCTCGCGGCACGCCCGGCTTGCCGCGTTTCACCGCCGCTTGCACAAAAACCGCCGTCATGGCTGGCAGAGCCAAAAATGTGCTGAAAACATACCAGACTGTTTTCACGTTGGAAATCGTAAACAACGCCACAGGCACAGCCGCCCATAGCGCACAGCCTAGCGCCGCGCTCGCCTCCTCGCCAGACAAACGCTTGCCATTCCAACGCACCAGCAGGTAGCAGAGCGCGCTGGTTACAAGGCAGCACAAAACCGCCGGATTCGTAAAAAAATACTTCATATAGAATAGGAGCGCGGGAAGCTCCGCGCTTGGCACGGATTCCGCGTTGGCAATGCGCCCCGTCACATCAAGCGTAATCATCTTTGCAAGAAATGCCCAGCCATCCCGCGCATAGCGCGCTACCGCCCAAATCAAGATAGGCGCAAGCCCCGCGGCCAGCATTCCCAAAAAGCGTTTCCATGTAAGCTTGCCCAGCCTGCGGTCGCAAAGCAGGTAAACAAAGCATACTGCGGGTATGCTAACCGCATGCACGCTCTTGCTGAGAAATGCCAGCCCAAAGCCTATGGCGCTGCCATAGAGCCAATTGATGTTTTTGTGACTTTGGAGCATGCATAGCATCGCCAGCGTAAAAAGGCATTGAAATTGCGCGTCCGCATCCGCAAAGCGCACAAAATGATATCCATAAAAGCACTCGTTCGCCGCGATGGCGAGCGTCGCTATGAAAGCCGCCGCAAGTCCGAAGCGCCGCGCCATCCACAGGCAGAGCGCCAGCGTGCACAGCAGCATCAAAAACGCGCTATAAAAACGCAGCGCAAACGCGGTATAGCCAAAGAGCTGATAGCAAAGCGCGATGCACCAGTAGCTTAACGGTGGCTTGAGATTCCAATAATCCGGCTGCCCCATAAAAGTGCTTACCAAATAATCCTCATTGCGGATCATCTCATAGGCATTGATGCCATGGCGGGCCTCATCGTAATTCACAATTTCACATTTGCCTAGGTTCCCAAAGCACAGATACCCAACACAGCACAGTGCAAGCGCCGCAAGCAACACGCCAACGGTTTTGGTAAAGCGTGCCTTTTGCCGATTCTTTGCTTCAAGTGACGCGGTCAGTCTCCTTCATCCTCTCCAAACGTACTTCTTCGGCAGCTTGAGCCGTGCCAACGGCGTTTCGCTTTTGATGCGCAAGCATGCCTTATACTAATCTAAGTCTAAAACGCAACGCAGCTATGAGCAGACCACGGGCAAAAGATGCCATAGATGCTTGCGTTTTAGCGCAAGATTAAGTATTAACGCTCCTCGGCGCCCCGCTCCGTTTGCTGTGCTTCCGTCACAGTTCCGCTGATTTTTGCCGTAATCTGCCTACAGGAATCACAGAGCGCGGGAATCAGATCTCGCTCGTTGCGCAGCTTGATCATGCGCGAGATGGGTCCCGACAGGCTGATGGTGCCAATCAGCTGCTTTTTAACGTCATAGATCGGCGCAGCCAAGCAGCGCATGCCAATTTCGCATTCCTCATCATCCACGGCATAGCCGTTTTTGCGCACGCAGGCAAGCTCATAGCGCAGCTCCTCCAGCGTGCCAATGGTATGCGGGGTCAGCGCTTTCAAGGCATATTGCTCCACAAACGCCTCAAGCCTTTCCTCGCTGTACTGCGCAAGGAACAGCTTGCCGCTCCCCGTGGCATGCATCGGCGCGGAGCCGCCCACGCGCTGGCGGATGGTGATCAGGCTCTGCGTCGCCTCCACCACATCCAGATACCGAACCTGCCCGCGATCCTCAATGGCCAAGCAGCCGGATTCCCCCGTGCCGCGCACAAGCCGCAGCAGGTAGGGATGCGCAACCTCGCGAATGCTAAAATGATCGGCGATTTTCTGCCCAATCTGCGTAAAGCGCATGGTAAGGCCATAGCGCTTCATATCCGAATCCTCCTGATAGGCATAGCCGCATTCCACCAGCGTCGCAAGCATCCGCAAAACCGTACTGGGCGGCATGTCCACGCTGATGGCAATCTGTGAGAGGCGCAGGGGTTCCATTGCGTTTGCGAGGGTTTCGATAATGCGAATGGTTTTTTCCACGGATTGGTTCAACTTTGTGCTTTTCGGCTCCATCTGCCCATCTTCTTTCCTTAGAGGATGTAGCCAGTATAGCATTCCTTTTCACCTTGTGCAACGGTCTTTCTTTTCAAAGCAGCCTTTCGCCTCCCCCCGTGCCTTCCCGGTACTGCCGTGGCGTACACCCGCATTGCGCACGAAACGCGCGGTCAAATGTGCGGTGCTGATCAAAGCCGCAATCGTAGCAAGCCTGCGTCACCGATGCGCCGCCCTTGAGCAGCTCGCACGCGAGCGCGATGCGCAAGGAGTTGATGTACGTGCGGAAGTTAGCGTGCAGCTTATCCGCAAAGACATGGCTCAGGTGATGCGCGCTCACATGAAGCGTTTGCGCCACGCCCTCCAGCGTCAGCGCCTCCATATAATGATGCGATAGGTAATCAATCACGCGATAAATAAGCTTCGGCTCGGTTTGATAGGCATATGGCCGCAGCTCCAGCGCGGGCAGCGCGCGCATCAGCAAGAGCCGCAGGTAGGCAAGCTGCGCGAGGGCGTTGTTTTCACCCTTCAGCTCGCTTTGCATGGCGCGAAGCGCATAGCGCACGTCCTCGTGCTGGCCTTCCTGCACAAGCAGCGGGGAAAGAGGGCGGTTCTCCATCAACAGCCGCTGCGCCTCCGGCAGCAGCTTGGGGTGAAAAATCGCGCAAAGCCCCGCCGCCTCGCGGTAGGCCACATAGCTATGGATGACGTTGGGAAAGACGATGGCAAGGTTCCCGCCGGAGACGTCCATCGTTTTTTCCTCTATGCGCATGGTGGAAACGCCGTGTTCAATCCACAAAAGCTCCACGTGCGTATGCAGATGCTCCGGAAAAACCAAGCCGCTGTGCTCGAAAATCGTCAGGTCGGCATCGCGGCTTTCTACAAAGGGCAGCATGCGCATCCTCCTTTTTAAAAAGCGCAAGTTTTGTCCACTTGCGGGGCGCTTGTTATCCAGCATTGTAGCCACAGTTGTGGTAGAATGCAAGTAAATTCACCACAAGGAGACAGCAAGCATGAAAACGGCATGGATTGTACAGGGCGGCTGGGATGGTCACGAGCCGCAGTTGACCAGCAAGCGTTTCGCGGGTCTGCTGGAAAAGCACGGGTATCAGGTGGAAGTTTTTGATCATTTGGATTGTTTGGCGGATCTTTGCAAATTGATGAGCGTTGATCTGCTGGTTGCCTGCTGGACGATGGGCGAAATCAACCGCGAATACACGGCCAATGTTTCCAAGGCAGTTGGCGCGGGGATGGGGCTTGCGGGTTGCCACGGCGGCATGTGCGATAGCTTTCGCAACGATACCGAATGGCAGTTTATCACGGGCGGGCAATGGGTCAGCCATCCGGGCGGTGACGGAATCCATTATACCGTCAATATCCGCCACGGCTCCTCGCCCATTGTGGAAGGCCTTGAGGATTTTGCCGTATGCAGCGAGCACTATTACCTGCACGTTGATCCCGCCATTGAGGTGCTGGCGACCACGCGTTTCCCCAGCGTACCCTACTATCATGTGAGCAACAAGCCCGTTGACATGCCCGTGGCGTGGACGAAGTTCTGGGGCAATGGGCGCGTGTTCTATACGTCCTTGGGTCATCATGATGACGTGTTTGAAAAAACCCCCGCCGCCGAAATCATGATGGAGCGTGGCATGCTGTGGGCTGGCGAAGGCAAGCGCTACGCCGTGGAGCACGGCCTGACCACCGCCCGGTTTGAAAACACCGCAAAAATGTATTGATACGTATTGCAAAAAGCTTTTTCAGCATATGCTGCAATTTGAAAAGGATGGATCTGGGATGAAAAAAACGAATATCGCCATGATTGGCGTAGGCTGCATCAGCGGCATTTATTTGGAAAACATCACAAAGCTGTTTACGGAGCTTACGCTGCTAGGCGTGTGCGACCTTGTGCGCGAGCGCGCGGTAGCCGTGCAGGAGAAATACGGCATTCCCAAGCTTTACGAAACCATGGCTGACGCCTTTGCCGACCCGCAGGTCGATATCGTACTCAACCTCACGCGCCCCATCGAGCACTACGACGTAAGCATGGGCGCGCTTAAGGCGGGCAAGCACGTATACAGCGAAAAGCCGCTGGGCGCGACGCTGGAGGAGGGTATCGCGCTCAAGGCCATTGCCGCGCAAAACGGCTTGATGCTGGGCGGCGCGCCGGACACCTTCATGGGCGCGGGCATACAGACCTGCCGCAAGCTCATCGACGATGGCTTCATCGGCACGCCCGTAGGCTGCGCCGCGTTCATGGTATGCCGCGGTCACGAGAGCTGGCATCCCGACCCGGACTTTTACTATCAGCTCGGCGGCGGTCCCATGATGGATATGGGGCCGTATTACCTGACCGCCATGCTCAACCTCATGGGTGGCATTCAAAGCGTGATGAGCGCAAGCAAGATCAGCTTTCCCCAGCGGCTCATCACCAGCCAGCCGCACGCGGGCGACATGATCAACGTCACGGCGAACACCTATGTAGCGGGCACGCTCAAGTTCCGCAGCGGCGCTATCGGCACGCTGTTCACCACGTTTGACGTACACTACCCATCGCAGGCGCGCTTTGAGGTCTATGGCAGCGAGGGCACGCTCTATGTGCCCGACCCCAATACCTTTGGCGGGCCGATCCGCCTGTTCCGTCCGGAGCAGAAGGAGCTTTGCGATATGCCCCTCCTGTTCGATTACGCACCCAACAGCCGCGGGCTTGGGCTTGCGGACATGGCAAAGGCCGTTGCGACCCATCGCCCCGCGCGTGCCGATTGCACGCAGACCTTCCACGTGCTGGACGCGATTACAGGCTTTGACCGCAGTGCCGAAAGCGGGCAATGGGTTGAGATGAGCACGGCGTACCAGCGCGAGGCGCCAATGCAAAAGGCGAAGCTGCTAGGCGTGCTGGACTAAAAGCCACAGCGCCCTTTGCCAAGAGCAATGATAAATAGGATGCGTTTCTGATTCACGTCAGCGCATCCTTTTTTTCACCGCATTTTCGCCATATTTCCACCCAGCCGCTCATACCCTAGTCGATGAGCGGTGGCATTCCAACTGCAAGCCCGCTCATTTCTCCACTCACCCTAACCGCCCGTGTGAAAGAAAAGAAGGAGGCTTACCCCATGATGAAAAAACGCGCACACCGCAACGTCTGCCCCGCTTTGCTCCTGAGTGTTCTTGCCCTCACGCTTCTTGTGCCCTTCGCGGCGCTCGCGGAGGCTCTGCCAGCGCCCGATTCGGTTTCCGCCATCGGGTATGATTGGCCGGGGCTTGCGGGCGTTGCGGGCGCCGCGGCGTTTACGCTGCTCGCCGTACAGTTCATCAAAGCGCCGCTGGATAAGGTGTGGCGCATTCCCACCCGCGTGGTCGTCTATGTAATCGCCTTTGCGGTGCTGCTGCTGGGGCAGGTTTTCACCGTGGGCTTTAGCCTCAACACGCTAGCGCTTGTAGCGGTGAATGCCTTGGTCGCGGCCAGCGCGGCAATGGGCGCGTATGAAATGACCTTCGCCCGAAGAGATCACCCGCAGCGATAAAAAACGCTTGAAAAGGTTGCTCCTTCTGCATGAAGCTGTTATAATGTTTACAGGAACAGCCGCAAACGATCAACATCGGAAATACGCAGAACCTGAAAGCCTTTTTTCGTAACATGTCTGTGGTTTTGAAAGGATGGTTATACATATGAGGAAATTTTTATCTGCCCTTTTGGTGCTTTTGATGCTTCTGCCGCTATGCACGGGTTGTTCCGCGCTGGCACAGGGCGAGGGCGAAACGCTGAGCATCCTTTTCACACATGACATGCACTCCCATCTGGAAGCGACCGCGGACGGAATGGGCGGCATGGAAAAGCTTGCCTCCCTAGTCGCAAAGCGCAAGGGACCAACGACGCTGTTGGTGGACGCAGGCGATTTTTCAATGGGCACGTTATACCAAACGATCTATGAAACGCACGCCTCGGAGCTTACCACGATGAGCTACATCGGCTACGACGCGGTCACCTTTGGCAATCATGAATTTGATTACCGCGGCGAGGGTTTGGCGCGCATGCTGCAAGCAGCCGTCAAAAACGCCGCTGCCGACCCGTCCCTCACCCTTGCGGCGCTGGTCGCTTCCAATATCAACTGGACAGCAAACGATACGGAAACCAACCGGGAACTGAAAGCGGCCTTTGACGCCTACGGCGGCGCGCCTTACACCATCGTGGAGCGCGGCGGCCTGCGGATCGGCATTTTCGGCATCTTTGGCAAGGACGCGGAGGCCTGCGCGCCCCTAAGCGGCGTGGCGTTTACCAACCAGATCGACGCAGCCAAGCAGACCGTGGCGCAGCTCCAAGCGCAAAGCGCGGATCTGATCCTTTGCCTTTCTCACAGCGGCACGTGGCGCAATCCAAATCAATCGGAGGATGAGCTGCTTGCCAAAGCCGTTCCGGAGATCGATGTCATCATCAGCGGCCATACGCACAGCGTGCTTACAGCGCCCATCGTCCACGGCAGCACCTTCATTGTGTCGGCAGGCGAATATTGCCAAAACTTGGGCGAAATCAAGCTGGAGCGTGCCGACAACGGTCGTTGGGCGCTTGCCGACTATCAGCTCCACCCGCTGGATCTGGCCATTGAGCCGGACGCAGCCTTCACCGCAAGGCTCGCGCAGTACCGCGAGACTGTCAACAGCGAGTATTTAGCACGCTATGGCTACAGCTTTGATCAGGTGCTGGCAGATAATCCCATCGATTTTGGCACCAGCAATGATGTCCAGCGCACGCACGGCGAATCCACACTAGGCAACCTGCTCAGCGATGCGTATATTTACGCCGTACAGCAGGCAGAGGGCGCTGCTTACCGACCTGTCGATTGGGCGGTCACCGCCACAGGCATCATCCGCGACACCTTTGCCCCCGGCAAGCTCACGGTTTCGGATGTGTTTAACGTCTGCTCGCTAGGCATCGGGCCGGATCGCGTGCCCGGCTATCCGCTGATCAGCCTTTACCTGACCGGCGCGGAGTTGAAAACAGCCGCCGAGGTGGATGCCTCCATCTCCGGCCTGATGGATGGCAGCGTTCTCTTCGCCTCCGGCGGTGGCTGGCGCTACAACACCAATCGGCTGCTGCTCAACCGCGTCACGGAGGTATGGGTCACCGATGCGGACGGCACTCTCCAGCCCGTGCGCGACGACCAGCTCTACCGCGTTGTGGCAAACCTCTACATGGGGCAGATGCTCGGCTCCGTCAATAGCAAATCCCTCGGCCTGCTGGCGCTTATGCCAAAGGACGAGAACGGTCAGCCCATCACGGACTTTGAAACGCGCATCCTTCACGATGCCAACGGCAACGAGCTAAAGGAATGGACAGCCGTCGCCGCCTATCTCCGTTCCTTCGACCTTGTGAACGGCCTGCCCACCGTGCCGCAGCGCTATGCGCAAGTAGAGGGGCGCAAGCTTGTGGAAACCTCCGCCAATCCGATCGAACTGCTTAAGCAGCCCAACAAGGTCTTTTGGATTGTGCTTTGCGTCTTGGTTCTCATCGCCGCCATCCTCACCGCCATAATTTTCTTGATCGTGCGTCTGTGCAAGCGCCTCCACCGCAAACGCGCGCGTTCCTAGCACGCGGGGGAAGCGCTCCCCGCCGCTATCCCAGCCGCGTCACCGGCATTTGCGCAAGCATGGCTTCAAAATCCCCTTGGGTACACAAAAGCGTGCCCTCGTGCAGCAAGCTGCCGTGTGCGCAGCTCATCGCGTAGCGTAGATGTTCTTTTGTGGAAAGACCCGCCTGCATAGCCATGCATAGCCCCGCAACCATGGAATCCCCCGCGCCCTGCACGCCGCGCACGGGGATGCTAAGGCCGGGCGAGTGCCAAACCTCGTCCTTGGTCACAAGCAGCGCCCCATCCTTGCCCATGGATAAGCAGACCATTTCCACGCCCTCCTCAATCAGCCTACGGCAAAGCGAAATCACCTGCTCACGTGATGTGATTGGATCGCCAAAGAGCGTTTCCAGCTCAAACAGGTTGGGCTTTACCAGCCACGGCGCAGCCTTCACGCCCTCGCGTAGCAGAGCGCCGGAAGCATCCAGCAAGGTGCGCACACCCGCCTGTTTCGCCATACGGATCATGTCCGCGTAGATCGTTGAGGGCACCCCGGGGGGAACGCTGCCGTCCACCACCAGCAAGGCGGTCTGTTTAAGCAGCTCCTTCAAACGCTCAAGCACCGCTTGAACAGCTTGCGCAGGCACGCCCGCGCCCCGCTCGTTGATCTCGGTCATCACGTGCCGCGCGCTATCTGTCACCTTGAGGTTGACGCGAATATCGGCGGGCACGTGTACGCTCCAAAACGGAATCTCCCGTTTCGCCAAAAAATCACCCACAACCGCGCCGTCAAACTCAAAGCCAAGGCAAGCGGTGGGAACGCTGAGCTGCCGCAGCACAACATTTACATTGATGCCCTTGCCTGATACGTCGCATCGGGAGGAGACCGCTTCGTTATGACCGCCAACCGATAGGTTTTCTACCGTTACCGTGCGGTCAATGCAAGGGTTCAAGCTTACAGCGAGGATCATGGAAAATTCCCTCTTTTCATAACCGATTCATTTGGAAAATTGCAAAGATAAAAGAAGAGGCCATGCAGGCAAAGAGGGGGGCAAGGGCAAAGCCCTTGTCAAGGCGTGGGGCTGAAACCCCTGCCGTTCCTTCCCGCCCTTTTTGCAACAGCCTCTTCTTTCATACTAATCTAAGTCTAAAATGCAACGCAGCTATGAGCAGATTTTGTTCGTGGGCAAGGATGGCAATCGAAGGAATAGCAGCGCTATTTCGAGATTTCCAGACGCAGACCACGGGCAAAAGATGCCATGGATGCTTGCGTTTTAGCGCAAGA
>JAVVVJ010000084.1:0-9356 GCA_036652695.1 Clostridia bacterium
CAATGAATGGTACATAATAATGTGCTTTTGCCGCCCTGCTCAGGGAATCAAGTTCAACATATCCTCTTGATCGCTCACATCCACAAAGCTTTGCGGAACTTCGCCCACAATGATGTTTTCCACAACCGGCACAATGCTCGTTACTTCCACCCGCTGCGAGCCTGTGGGAATGATCAGGCTAACCGTGGTGCGCAACGCGAGGTAGATGCGGTGGCGCGTTTGATTGATGCCCGCGGATTGAAATTCTGTTTCAAAATGCGTATTCACCGCACCCACGGGCACGATCTGTATCGAAAGGCGCGGCCCGAAGCCCGCCAGAAAGCGGATGCCGAGCGCCGCGCCAAGCGGTATGTAAATGGTCTGGTTTTCGATGCTGTTGAGTTCCTCCTCAGCCAGCAGCGCCGTTTGGGTGGCAATTTCGTTCATGCGCAGCGTATTGGAGCGGAGCATGGTCACCCGGCCATTGACGTCCTTTTCGGTAATGACGAGATCGTCATAGCTCACGCCCTGACGCACCACGGTTTGTACCGCGCGGTTGATGTTCTCCACCGCCGTTGAGTAAGCGCGTGCATACGCCATATCCAGCATTGTCTGGCTCAAATTCTGCTCTGCCGCAATCAGCAGCGCGGCAAGCAGCAGCAGCGCAAGCACAAGCCAGCGCGTACAACCCGGTTTTTTGCGGCAGGATGCAGGCATTTCGTTCCCTCCCACGTATTGTTACAGTACGCTATGGCGCGGCTTTGCACGATATGCTATAATGACCTGTACCATTTTAGATGCGGAGGTATCGCCTTGGATCAGCAGTATCCCAACGACCCCTATACGAACGAGCCTTATGAGCAGGGCGATGAAGCGTCCTATGCGGATATGCCCTCCTACAACGCGCCCGAGGGCGATGATTTTGACATTCCCAAAAAGCGCACCATCTTTAAGCCCCGCTTAACCAAGCCGAATTTTATCCTATCGGTGCTGGTAAACGCGGTGCGGCTGATGGTGCTGTTTGTGGTGCTTGTGGGGCTTGCGGGCGCGGGCGCGGTACTGGGCATCGCAAAGGGCTATATGGAAACCGCGCCGACGCTCAACCTAGCCCTTTTGAGCGAGCAGGATAAAACCTCCTTTTTGTACGATTCGCAGGGCAACGTGATTACGGATTATAAGGGCACGGAAAACCGCGTGATGGTGAACATCTCCCTCATGCCGGAAAAGCTGCGCAACGCGTTTGTGGCCGTGGAGGACGCGCGCTTTTATACGCACAACGGCATCGACCTCAAGCGCATCATCGGTTCCTTTGTCAACAACTTTGTTTCCAGCACCACGCAGGGCGGCTCCACCATCACGCAGCAGCTCATCAAGAACACCGTGTTGAGCAGCGAGCAAAGCTATAAGCGAAAAATTCAGGAAGCCTACCTTGCCATGCAGCTGGAAACAAAATATACTAAGGCGCAAATTTTGGAAAGCTACCTCAACACCATTTATCTTGGCGAAAATTATTATGGCGTGCAAGTGGCCGCGCAGGGCTATTTCGGCAAAGATCTCAGCGAGCTTACCCTGCGCGAATGCGCCATGCTTGCCGGGATTACAAACAACCCCTATTATTATAATCCACGCCGGAATTTTTTTGTGCGCAAGTCTGATACCACGGATTACGCCAAGCTGACCAATGACCGTGCCGATTATGTGCTGCGCTGCATGTATGAAAACGAGTTTATTACCAATCAGGAATATCAGGACGCGCTGAGCCCCGCAACGGCCACAGTTCTCGCTTCCTCCTCCGCCGAGGGCGAGGGCATGTACCCGTATGCGCATTATGTGGAATACGCCGTGCGCGATATTGTCAGCTGCTTTTTACAGCTGAACGGCTTGGAGGACAACAGCGAAAACCGCTATAAGATGGAAAACGAACTGCGCACGGGCGGCTATCACGTGACCCTTGCCATCGATACGGAAATACAGGGCATTGTGGAAAACACGCTGTCCAGTGGAAGCTACCCCTCTTTGCGCGACCCAAGCGACAAGGTTTACCGCACCCGCAACAGCGATGGCACCTATGACGAGGTGCCCCAGCCGCAGGCTTCCGCCGTGGTATTGGATTACCGCACGGGCGAGCTAAAGGCGATTGTGGGCAGCCGCTATAAACCCACCCAGCGCAAAACGCTCAACCGCGCCACGGATATGAAAATGCCCATTGGCTCCACCATCAAGCCCATTGCGGTCTACGCGCCCGCCATTGAGCTGGGGTACTCGCCCGCGAGTATCGTATACAACATCCCCGTGCCCATTGCAGGCTGGACCGATTCGGACGGCAAGGATACTTGGCCGAAGAACTACGGCGGCGGCAAGTACGCCGGGCCGGAAACCCTTCGCGAAGGCATGCGCAGGAGCCACAACGTGGTGGCTGCGCAGGTGCTGCTCAACATGGTGGGCGTGGATCGCTCTGTGGATTTTCTGGAGCGCATGGGCGTAACTCGCGATCATATCGACGCGACGCCCTTCGGCCTTTCGCTCGGCTCCAGCGGTATTACACCCTTACAGCTTGCCGTGGCCTATGGCGTGCTGGGCAATGCGGGCACGTATCAGCGACCCATCTCCTTCCTTGGTATATCGGACAGCAACGGCAACGTCGTGTACGACAGCCATGCCCAGCAGGAGCGGCGGCAGGTGTTCCGCGCCTCCACCGCGTGGCTCACCGTGGATATGATGAAGGGCGTTGTGAGCAGCGGCACCGCCACCAAGGCGAAAATCAAGGGGCAAACCGTGGCGGGCAAGACGGGCACAAACAGCGACCAGCGCGGCGTCACCTTCTGCGGCATGACGGGCTGGTACGTTTCCTCCATTTGGGTGGGGCATGATAACTACAAGCCGCTTTCTTCCAAATCCACGGGCGGCAATGGCGCGCTGCCCCTCTGGCAAAGCTATATGCAGCAGATACACGAGGCAAAAAAGCTGGAAAACCGTGATATCATTGAAAGCGAACCTGCCGCGCTCGGGCTTGTGAAGGCGACGACCTGCGCCGTAAGCGGTCAGCTTGCCACCGACGCCTGCCGCAACGATAGCAAGGGCTACGGCGTTGTGACTGATTATTGGTACGAGCCGACCGTGCCCACGATTTCCTGCCAGATGCACCAAGCCATGGATGTATGCGCGGAAAGCGGCATGCTTGCCACCGCGTACTGCCCCTCTCACGCGGTGAAGGGCGTGGTAGTGATTCCGAGCGGACACCCGCTAAGCGCCTTTGTCAACGATGCCAATTACGCCGCCGTCATTGCCGATTACCTAGGCACCGCGAGCACGCTAAACGTTTGCAGCCTCCATCAGGAAGGCTATCAGCCGGGTGGTGATGGGAACAACGCGTTGATTTCCGATGCTCAGCAGCTTTTGCAGGGCGCGTACAACCTGCTTGCATCGCTGGATCAAAGCTCTTCCGCCTACGCCAATATATCATCCGCGGCAAGCAGCTTGGAGAACGTCATCAATGGCAACACCCTTAGCACGGCGGAGATCGCATCGGCCATGGCCGCCCTCACGCAAGCGATGTCCGAAAGCTACTAAATAAGCGAGGGCTGGCGCACGATTTGTGCGCCAGCCCTCGTTTTCAATCAATCTTTAGCGAATGCCCAGCATATCCAACGCATGCGGCAAATGGGCAAAAACCGTTGCCAGCTGGCGGGAATCAACCTTACGAAGCATAAGCATTGGCACAATCCAGTGACAGACCGCCGTATCTGCCGCCGATAGGAAACCTCCGCGCACCTTGCGCGAGGCGATTTCGATAAAGCTATGCATGCTCAACAGCAGCGCGTCCGACAGGCGAAGCTCCGTTTCGGAAAGTGCGGATTTCAGCTGTACAAACCACTTTTCAGCCTCTTCAAGCAGGGGATGCGCATCCGCGCGGATCGCCGTGAAGGAAGAAAGAGCGGATGGCTCCACCGACTCCCACTCCGCAGTGTGACCGAAGGCACGCTTCAGAATCTGCGGCACGTTGATCACGGGGTAGGGCACCAGCGCATCAACCTCCACGGGCATTGCGCTTTCATCGGTGAGATAAATGGTCTTATGCCCGAAAACGCTCATCGTTTCCGTACCAAGCGGCTGCACGGTGATGGTGGGCGTGCGGCGCGTATCCTCCGCAAGGAGGCTCACCATCTCCACATAGGAGCCGGGGCTTACAAGCGCAGACACGCTTTCCAAGCCAAAGCTCTCCAGCAGCACTGCGGAAAACAGCTGGGCGTTGGCGATGCTCGTAGCGCGGAAACACACAACATCACATAGTGAAAAGTTAATCAGCAAGCTCATTGCGTCATCATCGCTGAGGCTAAAGCCGCAATCATTCATGTGTACGCGCAGCCTTTCAGCTAGCTCCTGCTGCGTATAGCTCTTGCCGAGCACGGGCGCAAGCAAAATGCGCTGCTCCCCAGCACCGCTAAGGCAGCTCATCTGCTGGGAGAGGAAAGCGGTCACTTCGTCCGCCGTGCCCTTGCTCAGCACGCGCATCGCGCGTTCAAGCTCCTGCTTGGTCTTTTGCAGCTCCTTGACCTCACGCTTCAGGCGCTCTGCCTCGTCGCGCTTTTTGGAAGTCAGGCTGTTAATCGCCTGCTCGCGGAACTTGCGCTCATTCTCCTTCGCGTCCTCCAGCTGCATCAGCAGGCTCAGGCGCTCCGCTTCGATCTCGGAAAGCTGCTCCTGCGCGGCGGCGGTCGCATGCGTGTTCAGGCCGTTCTGACGGAATGCCCGCAGAAGATCGCTCACAAAGC
Organism: Clostridia bacterium; assembly: GCA_036652695.1. GTDB lineage: Bacteria > Bacillota > Clostridia > Christensenellales > Aristaeellaceae > Limiplasma. The sequence continues at coordinate 4,752 of JAVVVJ010000084.1, forward strand.
TTTCGTTTTCCATAAGCATAGGAAGCGCCTGCTCCCGCATTTCAACGCTTTGCCAGATATAGCCGACGCAATCCCGCAGGCTGTCAATGGGGTTTTCCACCATGCGGTACGTGCCTTCCCCAAGCTGCGCACCCATCACCTCATCGCGCTGATGGCGAAGCTGCTGCTCCACCACGTGATGCAGCGGCTCCGGCCTCGTAGCGACGCGCGTAATATGCCCCGCCGTTTGCGCAAGCGGCGTGCCGGAGAAATGCGCCACAGTCTCCTGCGGTTCCTCCACAGGCTCTGTAGGCTCGGCCATCAGGCGGTTTGCACTATCGCTCAACGGCTGCGCGAGACGAGAAATCTGCTGGTCAAACGGCATTTCCACATCCAAAATTTCCAGCTTTGCGCCAATGGGCAGCGCGGTTTCCAAGTCGCTTTGCGGCAAAGCGGGCTTCTGCTTCTCTTGCGGCTGCTGTTCCTCCTGTTGGAGGATTTGCGCCGAGCGCTCCACGCGGCGAGAACGCGCATCGGAGCGGCGAGCCGCTCTTTCGGGCGCCTCCGCCACAGGCGTTTTTTCGGGCGTTTTTTCAGTCGTGCTTGCGGCAGCGCTCATCTGCTGGGCGCTTTCGCTAGGCGCTTCCTTGGTTTTTTTGTTGGCCGGCGCAGGCATGGCCTTTTTTGCGCCAGCAGTGGAAGCAGCGCTACCTGCCGCTGCTGGGCTGACCGGTGCAGCCGCGCTGCCCGCTGGCACGGAGGTCAGCGGTACGGCTGACGGCGTTTGTGCAACCTGCGCCATCGCCGATGTGGCTGAAACGGGCGCTCCCTCTAGCGGCGTTGAAATGTCCGCTGAGGGGCTTGCCGGTGCTGCCACCGCTGCTTCCTTGTTATGCATATCCTCCATTGCCCGCGGCAATGCCAAATCCTCTTCATGTTCCTCTTCCAAAATAGCCTCGGCTTCCTCCGTGTCGGCTGCACGGTCACGACGGCGCAGTGAATTGCGGCGCTGCCGCCAGTTCAGCGTCGCTTCAGGATCCCAATAAATGCGATGTCTGCCAATCGGCAGCATATCGATTGTGTGCAGCAAAAAACGGTCGTTTCCAAAGGGCTTAAGCCCCTCCACTGTAGTTGCGTCCTCACAGGCCACGGGACCATAAAGCACCTTGTCCTTATGCAAAAGCACCTTTTCCGTCAGCACATTTTGCGTGGACTCCCCAAGCTCCAGCACCTCGTAGCAACCGCCGTCCGTAAATTCACAAATCACATCGGAATAGATGGCGTTTTGGTTGCGTTCGCCCTGATCAGGCGCATAGTTGCGATTTTGACGAACCTTCATCAGTTCCTTGCCATCGCTTATAAGCTGCACGGTACATAGACCGCCAATTTCACGCATTCTTTCCTTAAATGTGCTCTGCTCTCGCTTATCGGGCACGATCCTCAAACTGCCTTCATCCGGAAAATCCTCCACACCGCCGTGAAAAGTGCTGCCCTCGCGGGTGCAAAGCGGAATAACGCGAAAAATCACGCGCTGCTTATTGTCCTCCTCAACATAAGACAGCGTTATGGTACCTTGGATTTCCTTCATAAATGTAACAAACCCTTTCAAAATTCAAATGTGCCCAAAGCAAAAAATATGAATGAACAATGAACACCATCACAGTTTAATCTCGAAATTGCCTTTCGTCAATAGTTTCCCCAACATTACTGAAAAGATATCATTATTTCTTCGTTTTGGCAAGTGTCATTTTTGTAAAACGACATATATGCGACTTGACAATTTAATTATTTTGTAATATATTAAGCGAGTGGTTGACCGCTACATAAGAAGCTGCCCATGTTAGCCACGAAGGAGGAGCACGAAAATGAAAACCCTGATCTGTCCTTTTGTGCGCACGCTCCACAAAAGCGCACTTTGCCTTATGTTAACCCTTGCACTGCTCGCGAGCGCCGTTATTTGCCCCACCCCCGCCTTTGCGGAGGAACTAGGCACCGTGAACACCAAGGTCATCCTGCGCAAGGCAGCCGATAAGGAGTCCAAAGCGCTTCAAACGTTGCCAGAGGGCGAGGAGGTTACGCTGCTCAACACCTCCGGCGATTGGTACAAGGTCAGCTATGGCGTTTATACCGGCTATATTATGAAAAAATACATCAAAACCAGCAGCAAGCTCAGCAATAGCAGCAGCTCCAACAGCGCCGCCAAAATCAAAGCCATCGGCGATCCGCCCGGCGCGATGCGCATCGGCGATAACAACAGCGATGTCAAAAAGTTGCAGCAAGCATTGAAGATCCTGAACTTTTATGACGGCAAGTTGGATGGCGATTACGGCAACGGCACCACCAACGCCGTTATGAAGTATCAAACGGCTCACAAGCTGGAAAACGACGGCGTAGCGGGGCGTGATACGGTCAAGAGCATTTTTGGCAGCTGTGCCAAAACCTCCATGACCACGCAGCCCAGCCCCACGGAGCGCGCCTCCGGCAGCAAGGATAGCGCCTCCTCCAACAAGGGCGACTCCGGCAGCTCCGGCCACAAAACGGTGACCAGCATTGCGCAGATCGGTTCTGCCCCCTCCGCTACCAAGGAAGGCGACAGCGGCACAAATGTCGTAAAGCTACAGCAGGCGCTGGAATGCCTTGGGTATTACAGCGGCACCATTGATGGCAAATACGGCGCAGGCACTGTGTCCGCAGTCAAGCGGTTGCAAAAGAAGCGCAATATGAACGAGGATGGCATCGCGGGCGCCGCTACCATACGCGTGCTATTTGGGGAGAACGCTTCGTCCGACTCGTCCAGTTCCTCCAAGAAATACAAGACCGAGGTGCTGGATTGGTTTGCGGATAACGTATCCTCCGTGATTCCCAAAAACGCGAAATTCACCGTGAAAGATGTAAAGACCGGCAAGACCTTTCAAGCAGTGCGCTGGTCGGGCATTAATCATCTGGATGCCGAGCCCCGCACCTCGGAGGATACCGCGACCCTCAAGAGCATCTATGGCGGGGATTGGAGCTGGAACCGCCGCCCGATTCTCATCCTATACAACGGGCATGTGTACGCGGCTTCCATGAATGGTATGCCTCACGGCACAACCACCATCAGCAATGGCTTTGAGGGGCATTTCTGCATTCATTTTAAAAACAGCATGACGCATGGCACCAAAAAGATAGATTCAGATCATCAATCTGCCGTAACCGCTGCCAGCAGAGCAGCTTGGTAAAAGAAAGGCCACTCAGCATGAAGCCCGCAGCTTTGCAGGCTTCATGCTTTTTTGGCCTAAAAGCCGCTAATATGCAGCGTTTGCCGCAGAAAGATCGCGATGCGTTCATAAACCATATCGCTCCAGAAATCGCCCTCATGATCTGCTCCAGCCACACGAACAAGCTGAGCCTCGCATCCGTGCTCCCACAGCCGGGCGGCCATTCTTTCGCTCTGCGTGTAGGGAACCACGGTATCCCGGTCTCCATGCAGCAGCAGAAACGGCGGCGGCGCGTTTAAGGGCAGGTAGATCGGGCTCATGGCCTCGTAGCTTGCTTGTGGCTCCGCGCATTGAGGCGTCAGCCCCTGCACAATGCGGATCAGCTCCGGCTGTTGGGAGGCACGCGCGCCCCATACCAGCTCCGGCACATCCGTTGGCCCAAAGCAGCTGACCACGCAGGATACGCTGTCGGACACATTCGCCCAGTCTGCCGTGCGGTAGCAGGGGGCGTTGGGGGTCAAGCCGATGAGCTGCGCAGTGTTTCCACCGGAGGATGTGCCCCACACACCAATGCGCTCCGGGTCAACGCCATATTCTTCCGCATGGGCGCGCAGGAAGCGCACCGCCGCCTTGCTATCCTGCAAAAAGGCTGGAAATGGATGCCCCTCCATACAATTGCGGTGGGTGATGGTCATCACAACCAGCCCCATCTTCGCAAACCCCGCCAAGCTCGGCAATTGGCGATAGCGGTCAGGGAAGCACCAAGCGCTGCCCTGAATGAATACGATTGCGGGCAGACACTGCCCCTCCGGCTTGCAGGGAACAATCAGATCGGCATGCTGCTCACCGGCAAATACCACGTCATGTTGTACGCAGATAAGCCCCGACAGTGCGGGGTTGCTGGGAATGGTTTCATAGGTTCTTTGCATTGTGCTCCTCCTGATAGCGTCCCGGAGTTGTGCCTTGATGGCGTTTGAAGGTGCGTATGAAGGACTCGCTCCCGGAAAAGCCAACCATGCCCGCCACCTGGCGGATGCTGATGCCGGGATTTTCCTCCAGCAGCGCCTTTGCCTTTTCCACCTGAAGGCTGTGGATATAGCTTAATAGACCTGTGCCCATGATCCGCTTGAATGTACGGGATAAGTATTCAACGTTATACCCCACCATTCCTGCCACCATGCTCACGCTTAGGTTTGGATCGGTGCAGTGAGCCGCAGCACAGGAATGGAGTACCAAATACCACGGGAATCCGTTGCAATGGGAATGCCATTGCTCTTGCCATCCGCGCCCAGCACGGCGGCCTTTGCCCCATGCACAGCATGGGCATAATCCGCCCACGCGGCTGATCGGCTTCCCTTGCTCGGCAAAATATGCTATAACCCGACTTTGCCACTAAAAAAAGCCGAACCCCTTGCGACAGCAAGCGGGA
>JAVVVJ010000085.1:0-9321 GCA_036652695.1 Clostridia bacterium
ACAAGGCTGGATGTGGAAAAGCGCTGGGAGGAATACGGCAGCGCGGCCTTCACGCACCCGCAGATCACGGCACAGCTGCTGCGCAAGCTCGCAAGCGAGCCAGATACCAGCTATGCGGAGGTTCTTGGGCAGAGCGTCACGCTTGGGGAAAGCAACCAGTGGCGCGCGAGCTTTGAAAACCTGCCCGCGAGCACGCCCGCCGGGGAGGCGTATGCCTACACCGCGCGTGAAACCGTAGTGCCGGATGGCTACGCCGCTGCGTATACGCAAACGGGCACGCAGATTACCATCACCAACACAACCAAGACCGTGGACGGCAGGTTCAGCAAGCAGACCCTCACTGGCAGCGCGGAGCTGCCCGGCGCGGAGCTGCAAATTGTGGATGCCGCGAAGCATGTCATTGCCAGCTGGACGAGTGCGGCAACGCCTTATCTGCTGCCCACCAAGCTGCTCACGATTGGGGAAACCTACACGCTGGAGGAAATCAAAGCGCCGGATGGCTACAGCTTGGCGCAGAGCATTTCCTTTACCGTGACCCGCAAGGGCGATCAGGTGATCTTCACCGTAAACGGCGCGGAGACAGCAGACCGTGAAGTGATGATGAAGGATGCGCAGACGAAAGTGACCGTGCGTAAGCTGGATCGCATAGGCGGCAACGGCGTTTCAGGCGCTGAGCTTCGCCTTGCCGATCTCACCGATCCAACCGCCGCGCCCGTCTCTTGGACGACGGATGGGCAGGATCAGCTCTTTGTTGGCAAGCTGATCGCGGGGCACAGCTATCAACTGAGCGAGGTGCAAACCCCTGCGGGATACATTCCCGCCGCGCCGATTACCTTCACAGTGGATGAAAAGGGTGAAACCGGCTATGCGGGCAACCTCATTCCCATGATTGATATTCCCATGCGCGCGGAGGTGCTCAAGCAGGACGAGGCCAATCGACCGCTGAGCGGCGCGAAGCTCGCGCTCTACGAGGGCAATTATCCCACCGGCGCGGATATGAGCGCGCTTACGCCCCTTGAACAGTGGGATAGCAACGCAAGCGCCCACGTCATTGCGGCATTGCTCACCTATGGCAAAACGTACACCGTTCACGAGCTTGTTCCACCGGCTGGCTATGCCTGCGCCCCCAACCTCGTGTTCACGGTGGACGCGGCGACGCTCGACACCATCACTGCGGACGGCGCTTCGGGGATCAAGACCTTGTCCTACACAATGGTGGACGCGCCCATCACGGCGGAAATCGCAAAGCTGGATGCGGCTACCTCCCTTGCGCTGGCAGGCGTAACGCTGGAGCTGCGCTGCGCACAGGACGCAAGCTACCTCGTCACTTGGACGACCAGCGATAGCCTTACCGTGCAAACGGTACAGGGGCTGATCGTCGGCAACACCTATACCCTTACGGAAACCGGCGTGCCCTATGGATATCGTCAAGCGTTGCCGATTACCTTCACCGTACAGCGGGATGGCACGCTTCGCAGCGCCGATGGGCACTTGATTGCCAACAACCGGGTGGAGATGCTCAACAGCCAAACAAATCGCACCTTCTTCACCGTATACAAGGTTTGGGATGATCGCAATGTGCCCGAGCTTACGCATGACCCCATCACCGTGCGCCTTACCTGCAAGCTGGAGAGCGACACGGCAGGCGCGTATACCGATTGCCTCGATGCGAACGGTCAGCCCATGGAGGCGCAGCTCAACAATAGCAATGGCTGGCAGCATGTGTTTAGCGACCTGCCCCTCACGGATAAGGATGGCGGCGTTTACGCCTATTCCGCCTATGAGGTGAGCGTCCCCGCTGGCTACACAAAGCTTGAGGAGCGCGCGAAGGACGGTCAGAGCCTGACCATTACCAACCGCTACAACTACATTCTTGGAACCTTCTCCAAGCGCGATATCACGGGCACCGAGGAGCTGGCGGGCGCGCAAATGGAGATGTACGATCACCGCAACAACGTGCGTGTGATGTTCGTCAGCGGCACGCAGCCCACGCTGCTCAGCAGCCTGCTGCTCACCGTCGGCGGCACGTATACGCTAACGGAGCATGTTGCGCCTGAGGGCTATGCCCTCAACACACAAGCGATTGACTTCCGCGTGGAGGAAAACCCGGATGGCTCGTTCAAGTTTGTGATCACGGGCGGCGCGGAGCAGGGTCTTGTGGAAAATGGAACCACCGCCGTGATGCTGGATCAGCCGCTTGATGTGACCGTGCTCAAGAAGGATGCGGCGGGCAACCCGCTGGCTGGCGCTACCCTCGCCCTGTACGAAGGCGCGGACGCGGCGGGTCAGCTCATCGCCACATGGCTCAGCACCGACAAGCCCATGCCCATCCGCACACTGGCAACGCAGAGCGGCTATCTCTTCAAACGCGGCGCAACCTACACCCTGCGCGAAATCGCCGTGCCGGACGGGTACGCCCCCGCCGCCGATGTGACCTTCACCTTTGCCGCCGAAACCGAGGTAAGCGTGCAGCCCGTGGAAATGACGGATCGCGACCTTTCGATTTTGATTCGCAAGGTGGATGAAAATGGGAAACCCGTTGCTGGCGCACAGCTCGCGCTGTACCTTGCGCCCATAAGCGCCGCAAGCCAGCCCATCGAAGAGTGGATTACCGCCGACAGCGCGCATGCCCTTGCGGCGAAGCTCGCCTACGGGCAAACCTACGTGCTTCGCGAGCGCAACGTCCCGGGCGGCTATGTGCATGCCGACGACATCACCTTTACCCTCAATGAGGAATTCCTAGCCTCTAGCGGGCAGCAGACCGGCGAGGCGATTACCGTTGGGCTTTCCATGACCGATGAACACACCCGTGTGCGCATACTCAAGGTGGATGAGCAGACCGGCCTGCCCCTCGCGGGCGCGACCCTTGCGCTGTACGAAGGCACAAGCGCTGCCGGAACGCTACTTGATACATGGGTAACCACAACGGATGCGCGGGAGATTACCGGCGTGCTCAAGGTGGGGCATACCTACTTCCTTACGGAAACCCAAGCGCCCAGCGGCTATAGCGTAAGCGTTTCCTACATCTTTACGCTCAAGCAGGCGGACGCGGTATCCACGCCGCTCACCATTACCATGCGGGACGCAAACATCTACCGCTTCCGCAAGGTGGATAACGATGATGGCGGCATCCTTGCGGGTGCAAGGCTCGCCATCCTAGAAGGCAATAAGACCATCGCCACATGGACGACCACCGGCGATGATTACGAGCTGATTGGCACGTTGCAGGTGGGGCATCATTATACGCTGCGCGAGTTAAGCCCGCCTGCGGGTTATCAGCTGGCGGCGGATGTTCACTTTTCAGTAAACGCGGATGGCAAGCTGGTTTATGGCACCAACGCAAATGGCACAAAAGCGGTTGGCTTCATCGAAATCCGGGATGTGCCAGAGGTTCCGGTTCCGCCTCCGGTGCCGCCCACCACCACGTTGGATGTCCAAAAGGAGTGGCGGGATCAGGATGACGTGCTTGGCAAACGCCCCACGGAGCTGAAGCTGCACCTGTTCCGCAAGCTTACCAACGAGGCAAATTATCCGACCGCGCCGTACATGACTGTTACAATGCGCCCGGCGCAGGATAAAGCGAATACTTGGCGCTTTACATTCAATGACCTTGAGCGGTATAATGATCAAGGCGTGTACTATCAGTATATGGTGCGTGAGGAAGAGGTCGCGGGGTATGAGGTGCGCTACGCAAACAACGGTCGTAGCATCATCAATGCCATCCCGGAGGAGGATATCCCGCCCACGCCTACGCCCACCTTACCCGTCATCACCCCCACCCCCGCGCCCACGGCACCCGCGCCAGCAGGCGTGAAGTTCCTGAATGGCGAGTGGGTCTATATTGATGAAAACGGCGTGCCTTTGGGGCTTGTGCCGCAAACGGGTGATGATACCAGCTGGTTGCTGTGGGGACTCGCCATTGCGCTACCGCTTCTGTTGGCTTCCATTGCGGCAATCGAGCTGCGCCGGCGTAAGAAGAAGGCGGCGCTCGAGAGCCATCATACCAACGGCTGAGGATAACTCACAGGGCTGTTGCAGTTGATGCAACAGCCCCTTTTTTGAATTTTGGGAGGGTACGTGTTTTGAGCGGAAAGAACAGGCCAGCGGGAACCAAAATGCTCTATGCCGCCATCGTCTTGTGTCTGATGGTCAGCGCCGCTGCGGTATATGGGCTGATGAACAAGGTGGGCACATACCAGCAGAGCGAGGAGGTATATCAGAACGTACAGCAAGCGGCGCTTCACAGCGCGGCAGAGGGTACGCTCACGCCGGAGGCTACCTCCGCGCAGACCGTGCAACCCCAGGAGCTGGAGGGTGAGAGCGGGGAGGACGAGGAATTTCTGTGGATGCTTGCCAACCAAAGCGAGGAATGGGTTACGCCACAGGCGGCGCTGGTGGGCGTGCGCGCATCGGCAAGCGCCAACGGCGCTACGCGGTTCACGCCTGTGGAGGCTGCCGCTACCCCTTGGGCTGGCGAGCGGTTGCGCACGACTGCGCAAGCGCCGCAGACGCCCGCCCCAACGGCGCAAGCAACCGTGCCTGCCGCCAGCCCCGAGGCGCTTGCCCCGTCCCTGCTGGTTGCGCCTACCGCCTCGCTCCTGCCTACGGACGCGCCATCTCCTACGCCGTCTCCTACGCCATCTCCTACGCCTTCCCCTACGCCTTCCCCTACGGCTACGCCCGTACCAACCGATGTTCCAAGAACGGTGTACCTGCCAAGGGACGGCATCAGCATGGAGCGCGCAATCACCGTGTCTGAGGCGCATTATACTGTGGATTTTGATTACCTAAGCCGCGTAAACGAGGAGGTGGTAGGCTGGCTGTTTCAGGCAGATACCGCCATCAATTACCCCATTTTGCGCGGAAAAAATAACAGCTACTACCTCAACCACCTGATTGACGGCTCCATTAACGAGCTGGGCTCCGTGTTTATGGATAGCGGCAATTCCCCTGCCTTTATTGACGAGGGGAGCTATGTGTACGGGCATAACGCCAAAAATGGCGGCATGTTCGCCTCCCTATCCGAATATCAGGCGCAGGCGTATTACGACGCGCATCCGCAGCTTTTGCTGCTGACGCCGTTTGCGGATTATCAAGTGGATGTGTTCGCGGGTATTCAAACCACCGTGGATGATGAAAGCTCTTGGCGCATCAAGGATTTTGCCTCCGCGCCCCCGTTTGACGCGTTTGTGGAGGGTCTGCGCGAGCAATCGATGTTTGTGGCAAAGCCGGAGGCTACGCCAGAGTGGGGGGACAAGCTGCTTGTGCTGGTTACCTGCACCAATATTCAGCACGGTCAGCGATTTGTGATTTTTGGCAGAATGCGCCCGCTCACCTACCAAAATAACGATACGATTGCCGCCACAAAGATGGAGCTGGATAGCCTGCCCACGGGCAACGGCTATACCACCATCAAGGATGTGGGCACATTCATGGTCTATGCCCAGAACGATCCGCTCTGGGAGCGCATGACGTATGAAAGCCGAGGCTCTGGCAAGAAGCGCAAATTTGGCGAGGGCGGCTGCGGCCCAACCGCCGCGGCGATGGCCATTGTCAATTTGGTGGATGTGAGCAAGCTGCCAACGCTGATTGGATATTCCAACATGGATATCGGGTATACCTTCTGCACCTGCTCGGTGAACCGGTTCTACTGCAACCGCAAGCATGCGCAGTACCAGCTGCGCACGCCGGAGGAGTTTTTGCGCTATATGCCCTTGGCGGTCGCCAACTTCGCCACGGGCAACAACATTTGGAACCTCAAATCCCGCAGTGCTACGCCGGGCACCAACATGCGTTTTTTGGAAAAGCTGTGCAACCTGTACCGCCTGCGTGTAACCGGCACGCGCAAGGTGGAGGAGGCGCTTGCCATGCTCAAGGAGGACCCTGAGAACCGCGTGATCCTCAGCTGTAGCACCTTGGGCGGTCCGTTCACCCGCACCGGGCACTATGTGGTGATTGTCGCTGTGGACGACCAGTACATTTATCTTTTGGACCCTCTGCGCCGAAGCGATTACAGCGATTTGGATCGCCTGAACATCGTGGAGCCGCTTGCGCCGGGCGTTGTGCGCATCAAGCTGGAAAACGCCACGAAATGCAATATGTCGCCCCTGTACGTGATTGAAAATACCGAGCCACAGTAAGCACACACAGATATACAAAGGAGATTGTTTATGCAGTCAAAGTACGATGGATTAACCACCGAGGAAGCCGCACGCCTCAAGGGCGAGGGCAAAGCCAATGAAATGCCGAAGGCGCGCGATGGCGGCGTTGCGGAAATTTTGCGCCGCAATGTGTTGACGCTGTTTAACCTGCTCAATGTGGCGCTGGCGGCGGTGCTGTTTGTGGTGGGCAGCTACCGCAATATGCTTTTTATGGGCGTGATCCTTTCCAACGCGCTGATTGGCACCATTCAGGAGCTGCGAGCAAAGCACACGCACGATAAGCTATTGCTGCTGTCCGAGGGGCAGACAAAGGCGCTTCGCGATGGGCGCGAGGTGCTGCTTTCCCCGCGCGAGCTGGTGCTGGGGGATGTGGTGCGCCTAAACCGCGGCGACCAAATCCCTGCCGACGCTACCGTTTTGCAGGGTGAGGCGCTGGTGGATGAATCGCTGCTGACGGGCGAAAGCAAAGCCGTGCGCAAGCACGAGGGGGACACGCTGTTTTCGGGCAGCTTTTTAACAAGCGGCAGCGTAACGGCAGTCTTAACGGCCGTGGGCGCGGAGAGCTACGCGGGGAAGCTGCAAATGAGCGCTCGGCGCGTACACCGCCCCACCAGCGCGCTGATGCAAGATATGAACCGCATCATCAAGGTGGTTTCCATTGCCATTGTGCCCATTGGCGGGCTTCTGTTTCTCAAGCAGCATTATGCGCTGGAGTTACCCTTTGCGGTGGCGGCCACAAGAACGGTGGCATCCGTGCTGGGGATGATTCCAGAGGGGTTGATTTTGTTAACCTCCATGGCGCTGGCAGTGGGCGTGGTGAAGCTGGGGCGTAAAAAGGCGCTTGTCAATGAGCTATACGGCATCGAATCGCTTGCGCGAACCGATGTGGTGTGTATGGATAAGACGGGCACGCTTACCAATGGCGAGATGTCGGTGAGCCAGACCTTGCCACTTGCGGGCGCGGAAGCCGCGGAGATCGCGAGCTGCTTGAGCGCGCTGCTGACAACCTTTACGGAGCTTACGCCCACCAACAAGGCGCTGCGCGAGGCGTTTCCCACCACGGAGACTTGGACGCCCACCATGGTGGTGCCCTTTTCCAGCGAGCGCAAATGGTCGGCGGCGCGGTTCGAGGGGCTAGGCACGGTGGTGCTTGGCGCGCCGGAGCGGACGCTCGTTGATGTGGAGGAGGCGCAAAGCTATGCCGCGCAAGGGCTGCGTGTGCTGGCGCTGCTAAAGGGCGAGGATGTGGCGTTTGGCGGCACCGCAGATGCGCCGACGCTGCCGCAAGGGCTTCGCCCCATGGCGCTGATCTGCCTGCGCGATACCCTGCGCCCGCAGGTCTGCGAGACGATCCGTTACTTTGGAGAGCAGGGCGTGGCGCTCAAGGTGATTTCCGGCGACAGCCCGCTCACCGTATCTCACGTAGCGCTGGACGCGGGCGTGCCGGACGCCGAGCGCCTGATTGACCTTTCCACGCTGGAGGCGCCGATTGATTACTGCACGCTTTCACGCGAATACACGGTCTTTGGCCGCGTGTCGCCGGAGGATAAATGCCACCTGATTGCGGCCTATAAGGCGGATGGCCACAGCGTGGCGATGGTGGGCGATGGTGTGAACGATATCCCCGCGCTCAAGGCGGCGGATTGCTCTATCGCTATGGCGGGCGGCAGCGACGCGGCCTGCCGCGTATCCCAAATTACGTTGCTCAATGCGGATTTTGAGGCCATGCCCTCCATTGTGCTGGAGGGGCGGCGCGTGATTAACAACATTACGCGTGCCTCATCGCTGTTCTTGGTGAAGAATATCTTTAGCCTGCTGGTGTCCGTGCTGCTGCTGGCGCTGCCCTTTGCCTATCCCTTTTCGCCCATTCAGCTGACGCTGGTTAGCACGCTTACGATTGGCTTTCCGGCCTTCGTGCTGGCGCTACAGCCCAGCCGCGAGCGCGTGCGCGGCAAGTTTTTGCAAAATGTGATCATCCGCGCGCTGCCCGGCGGCTGCTGTGTTGGAATCCTGATCTTGGTGGTGATGTGCTTTGCCCCGAGGCTTGGGTTCAGCGAGCAGGTGGTGAGCACGCTTTGCACCATCCTAGCGGGCTATGCGGGTATCTGGGTGCTGCTGCTGACCTGCCTGCCCCTTAATGCCATGCGCACGGCGCTCGTGCTGCTGGTGGCGGTCGGCTTTACCGCCGCGATCAGCTTTTTCCCGGGAACGTTCTATCTGGTACACCCCACAGGCTCGCAGTGGTGGGTGCTGGGGATTTTGTTGGCGCTTGTGCCAGCGGTGATCATTGGCCTTGGCGAGGTGGTGCGGCGGCTGACGCGGCGCTGGGAACACGAGAACGCGCCGACGAACACGCTAGCGGAATAAAAAACGCCGCATGGAAAGTCTCCGCCCGTTAAGATTTCTCCTCTTTGCTTCTGAGCAAAAGAAGATGCAAGCTGACGCCGATCCCCACCCCTAACAAAATGAGACGCACGTGGATTGCGGGAAAAGCGAGTGCGGACACCGCCAGCATTCCCCACAAAAACACAAGCCCTCGCGCCTTCACTGCGCGGGTGACGCCTGTTTTGTTTTGATAGTTGTCAATCAATTCACCGAAATATTGATTGTGCAGCAGCTTTTGGTACAGGCGCGGGCTGGAGCCTGCAAAGCAGGCGGCGGACACAAGCACAAAAGGCGTGGTGGGCAAAATGGGGAGCACCAACCCAATGCTTCCAATAAGCAGGGATAAAAAGCCGCAGACCAGCAGTACGATCACTTTGATTTTCATAGGCTTCTCCCCCTTCTGCACACCACCATTTTCCGGCGTTTTTTATGGCTGAAGCTGCCCCAGCGCATCCTCCGTTTTTTTCTTAAACAGGAACACACCAAGCACTTTGGAAAGATAGGACAATTTTTCAATTTCCTCTGCCGTCCACACCCGTCGCAGGTTGCAATCGTCAAAACCGATGAAACCGAACACGCGCTCATCGTTTGAAATCGTCACTTGCAAAGTAGCCAAAACGTGCTGCCGCTCAAAAATGTCACGCACATAGGGCGGAAGCTCCCGCACATCATTACAGTAAAGCAGACCGTTTCCATCGAAGCAGTCCATGATAGAAGTATTTCCTGAAAAAAGCTCCAGCTGCTGCATATTTTCAAGCTCCGCACTGATCCCCTC
>JAVVVJ010000086.1:0-8151 GCA_036652695.1 Clostridia bacterium
ATCTATGCCTTCCTACGTATAGCTTTTTTGCTTTTTTAGGTGGCAAAGTCGGGTTATATCACATGTGTACGCAAGTTGTAAACCATTATTTTTGCAAAAATTTGAGCGCGCCCGTGCACGTCTTTTTTGTACTTTTACGCCATTCACCCTATTGACGAACATTCGGAAATCCGCTATAGTATTACCGACAACTAAATACCTTATAAAGAGTGGTTGAGGGACGGGCCCTGTGAAACCCGCCAACCTGCGGCAAACGCGAGGTGGCAAATCCCGCAGCGTGCATGCGCTGGCAGATAAGGTACCGCCAAAAGCTTCCTTTTCACGCCCGCAATGCCGCGGACGTGTTTTTGATTGGGCAAAGACACCCGCGTATAGGCAGTTTCCCAAATCAGGTTGTCGAACAACACCAAGGAGGAAGCCAAATGAGAACCGTTTTTACCAGCGAATCCGTAACCGAGGGGCATCCGGATAAGCTCTGCGACCAAATCAGCGACGCTGTGCTGGACGCCATTTTGACCGACGATCCCAACGCGCGCGTCGCGTGCGAAACCTGCGCCACCACTGGCCTTGTGCAGGTAATGGGCGAAATTACCACCACGGCCTATGTGGCCATTGACGAAATCGCGCGGCAGGTGATCCGTGAGATTGGCTATACCAGCAGCGACCTATCTTTCGATGGCAATAGCTGCGCGGTGCTCACCTCGCTGCATGCGCAAAGCCCCGATATCGCCATGGGCGTGGATCGGGCGTTGGAGGTGCGCGGCAGCACGGCTGTGGCTGAAACCGGCGCAGGCGATCAGGGCATGATGTTTGGTTTTGCGTGCAATGAAACACCGGAGCTCATGCCGCTGCCCATCTCGCTGGCGCATCGGCTATGCCGCAAGCTTTCCGAAGTGCGCAAGGATGGCACCCTTCCCTGGCTGCGGCCTGATGGCAAAAGCCAAGTGACGATTGTCTATGAAAATGGCAGACCCATTGCGCTGGACACCGTGGTGATTTCCGCCCAGCACGATGAAAGCGTCACGCATGAGCAGATCGAGGCCGCGTTGCTTGCGGAGGTCATTCACGCCGTGGTGCCCAACGCCCTGTGGACGTCGGCAACCAAGGTGTACATCAACCCCACCGGTCGCTTTGTGCTAGGCGGCCCCGCAGGGGATACCGGCCTCACCGGGCGCAAGATCATCGTGGATACCTATGGCGGCTATGCTCGTCACGGCGGCGGCGCGTTCAGCGGCAAGGATCCCTCCAAGGTGGATCGCTCCGCCAGCTATGCGGCGCGTTACGTGGCCAAAAACCTTGTAGCAGCAGGGCTTGCGGATAAGTGCGAGGTCGCGCTTGCCTATGCCATCGGCGTGGCTCAGCCCGTGAGCGTGCAGGTGGATACCTTCGGCACAGGCAGGTTTGCCGATGACGAGCTGGGGCGGCTGGTGCTTCGGCATTTCAACCTGAGCCCGGACGGCATCATCCGCATGCTGGATCTCAAGCGCCCAATCTACCGTCAGACCGCCGCATATGGCCACTTTGGTCGCACGGATGTGGATCTGCCTTGGGAACGCACCGATAAAGCAGCGGCTTTGTGCGCAGAGGCGGGCATGCGCATGGAATCAAGGTAAGAAACGCGAAAGTAGGCAGGAGGCTCGAGCGCAGCGCCCCGTTGGTCGCTCGCAGCACCTTGCGTACCATTCAGCGAGTCCATACAAACGCAATCCCTCGCAACGCTCGGATATGCTTGAAGCTCCGAACGCTGCGAGGGATTGATTGATCCGGGGCGTTGCTCGCGATACCCCTTATGAAAAGACCGTGTAGAAAAACGGATACAATGGAAGCCCGAATCCGCCGTCGCGCTACTCGTCCGCCATGATCACATTCGCGTGAGGCATCTGAATCCCCTCTTGGTCAAAACGATCCTTCACCCGCTTGCGCAGCTCGCGTTCAATCCGCCAGTTTTCCTTCACGGGGCAATCCACCACAATGCGAATACGGATGCAGAGGCTATCGAAGGAGAGCACGCCCTGCACCTCCGGCACGTCCGTTACGCCCGGCACGCAATCGGGCACACGCGCCATTTCATCGCGCAAAATGGCAAGCACTTGATCCAAATGCGCCTCATAGGGCACCGGAATATCCACCAGCGCCCGCTTAAAGTTACGCGTCATGTTCACCACTGTGCGAATTTCACCGTTGGGGATGATGTACAGGTTGCCGTTGGCGTTGCGCAAGGTAGTGGTTCTCAGCGCTACCGCCTCTACCTCGCCGGATAGGCTATTGACTTCCACCACGTCGCCCACCACCACATTGCCCTCCACCCACAAAAACACGCCGCCGATGATATCCTTCACCAACGTTTGCGCGCCAAAGGCCACCGCAATACCGCCAACTCCGGCAACCGCCAGCAATGAGGCAAGGTTCACGCCAAACAGGCTGAGCACCGCCGTAATGATAAAAAAATACATGAGGTAATCAAAGACGCTCTTGATCAGCGTGCGCAGTGTCTCGGTCTGGCGAATGGAACGGTTGCCATTGCCGGCGCTGCGCTTTTTGAAAATTCGCTCAATCAGCCCATGACCCACGCGCATCAATAAAATGCCGACAAGAATCATCAGCCCTGCCAGCACAAGCCTCGTGCCCCACATGGGCAGGTCGCTTAAAAAGCTTTGCGCCGCCTTTCCGGCAGATGCAAAGCCCTCGCTCACGGATTGTATTCGCTCCGGCGTGGCGGTGCTGGCAAGAAGGGGTGTTGGCTGCGGCGCAGCAGTCGCAACAAGCATTGCAGGAATGTTCATAGAAGCCTCCTTTGGGGTGTTGGCGCGGTTGACGCAGACGGACAGGCGAAGCGCCTTGCGCCCGCCGCTATTCGTTCGCCGCTCGAGCCGCGTTTTCGTTGGCCTCCACCACTCTTTTGAGATAGAAATACATGATAGCCGTACACACCACGCCCAGCAGGTTAAGGATCTGCTGGGGATAGATGGTCATACCGCCAAGCACCATCTGCTGCGCTTGAAGCAACGCTAGCAGCCTGCCGCTCAAAAAGGACATCGCAAAGCCGACCACGCCGGACAGCGCCGCCGTTACCGCAAACTGCACCTGCCGCTGCCCCTCCGGCATCAGCTCCAGCTTTACGCCAAACAGCCCAACGCCAATAAAGCTCCAAGCGGTGGTAGAAAGGAGCGCCATTAAAATATACATCCAATACGCCACGCTCGAGCGCATCAGCGTCCACGTAATGTAGTGCAGGCCAAGCAGCAAAATGGAAAAGCGCAGCACCTTCGCCATGGAGGTGCGATCCGCCCACGCGCCCATTTTCCGCGCAATGAAGATGCGGGCGATATTGCCCGCAAAGCCCACCACCGACATAAACGTGAAGGAAAGCGACATCTCCTTGATGGAGTAGCTCGCGTTGTAGGGGCAGGCAATATAGTAGGTGATTTGCCACAGGCAATCCAGCGTCAGCACGATGCGAAAGGAGCGATCTCCTAAGCAGCGGGCGAGTTGCGCACCGATGGACTCCGATGGGGCGGCACGATCCACCTTCGGGCTGTGGCGATCCTCGGTAAACATGTAAGCGGTAAAGCCCAAGGCGCATAAGCCCGTTACCATCAAGCCCAAAATCGCAAAGGAACGCAGGGGGGTGGAAGCCTTGTTGGCATCCAGCACCATGCCAGCCGCCAGCAGCACCACCGCTTGAACGGCTACGGAGGTGGCATCCTTCGCGCCCAAATAGCGCCCGCGGATCCTCATGGGCGTCAGCTGCGCCACCCATTCGGAGGAGGCAGGCCCGCCAAAGCTGATGGCGGCGCGGGACAGGAAATAAATTCCCCCCAGCAGCACCATTTTCAGCGTGGAGGAAACGGGCAGAAAAGGGATAAAATACATAAACGCCATCCACAACCGCTGTGCGGAGGTGATGGCCACAACCATGCGTTTGCCGCGATAATGCCCGCCTCTGCCCAGCGTCAAAAGCTGAATCACGCAGACCAGCGCGCTCAGCGCCATAACGGTGCCGATATCGCCATCGGCAAAGCCAAGGTGCAGCATGAGCGCAGCCAGATAGGTATTGGTGGATAGCTGATCTACCGTAACCCAGTTTGCCTCGCCTAGCGCGTAAAGCGCGCGGCTGCGACGCCCTTCCGCAATGTCCGGCGGCGGCGGCCTTGGCGTTAATGCGCGTCGAATATTGGTGAGTCCAGCCATGGAAACCCGTCCTTCTCCGTGCTAAGGCACAGGGATTGCTGGCTGTATACTATCACAAACGCCTCTGATTTGCACCTTATATTTTATGAAATAGAAAATTTAACATTTACAGCGCTCCGCGGATGATGATCAGCGCTGCCGAAGCAGTTTTTCCACCGCCTGCACCAACGCGTCCACATCCTCCTCCGTGTTGTAAATGCCAACGCTTGCCCGGCATGCGCCCGTATGAAGCGTGCCCAGCCACTGATGAATGGCGGGCGCGCAGTGCAGCCCCGCGCGCAGCGCGAAGCCCATTCCGCTCAGCGCATCGCATAGCTCGCCCGCATCCATGCCCTGCGGCACAAAGCTCACAACGCCCACCTTCTTGGCGCTGGGGTGACCCAGCAGCCGTATGCCGCGTATACCGTTCAGCCCAGCGCGCATCCGCTCAGCCAATTCCTCTTCGTATCCCTCAATCTCCGCGCGGTGCGCAAAGGCGAAGCGCGCGCCCGCCAGCAGCCCCGCGACGCCTGGCAGATTGGCGGTGCCGCTCTCATAGCGATCCGGCAGCTGGGTGGGTTGCAGCATGCTTTCGCTCTGCGAACCCGTGCCTCCCATCACAAGCGGGCGCGGCAGCATCCCACGCCCCAACGCCAGCACGCCCGTGCCAT
This sequence comes from Clostridia bacterium, assembly GCA_036652695.1. Classification (GTDB taxonomy): domain Bacteria; phylum Bacillota; class Clostridia; order Christensenellales; family Aristaeellaceae; genus Limiplasma. Next base: position 4,842 of record JAVVVJ010000086.1, read on the forward strand.
GCGGCCCCAACAGCCCCTTGTGCCCCGGCATGGCGATCATGTCCGCGCCCAGGCTTGCAAACGACACCTCCATAATGCCCGCCGTCTGCGCCGCATCCACCAGCAGCGGCACGCCATAGGGGCGCAGCGCTGAGGAAAGCGAAGCGATGGGCTGCACCACGCCCGTCACATTGCTTGCGTGGCAAAGCACACACAGGGCGGTTTTGGGCGTGATGGCCGCGCAAAGCGTTTCTGGCGCAAGCACACCCATGCTGTTGGGCTGTAGGGTTTTCACGCGGATGGAGCCCGCCTCCTCCAGCCCCTTGAGCACGCGCATCACGGCGTTGTGCTCCGCGTGGGAGCAGAGTACCTCGTCCCCCTCGCAGAGCATGCCGCGAATAGCGATATTGAGCGCCTCCGTGCAATTGCTGGTAAAGATGATGTTTTCCGGCGCGGGCGCACCTAGCTGTGCGCATAAAACCTCCCGACAGTGCTGCATCACTCGTCCGCCGCATAGCGAAAGCGCGTGCCCCGCCCGGCCCGGATTGCCGCCGATGCGTTGCAGGGTGCCCGCCATGGCGTGCGCCACCATTGGCGGTTTGGGAAACGAGGTGGCAGCGTTATCTAAATAAATCATCGAAAAATCCCCCTCCAACATCCTCACACCCATGCCGGGCTGCCGTATACTGTATGAGGAAGAGAGGGGGATATGAACCCATGAGGGAAGCATTTGGCATTGCGTCATTCCGCTCGCGCCAGCAGGTGCTGAAATTCGAGAGCGCGCTTCGCCGTGCGGGCGTGCGCGTTTCGGTCATTACTACGCCGCGCGACGTATCGGTTGGCTGTGGTTTGAGCATTCGCTTTGACTTAAACGATCAGGCTCACGTGACGGAGGTTTATAACCAGCTCCGCCCCTCCAACCTGATCGGCTTTTATCGCGTGGATCGGGATGAGGGCAGCCGTACCATGACGCGGGCACTATAACGCACAAGAGGAAGGCGTCCTTTGTTTTTTGGATGGAAGCACAGGCAAGCCGCAAACATAGGCAGCGTTTTTTCGGCGCATCTTCAAAGCACAGTCGCCCGTCAAACGGCGCAAGGGTGGCAAGCAGCGGACGATATCCGTTGCTTGCCACCCTTGCAGCGCCCTTGGTAAGGCTCGCTTGCGTTACTTTTCATCCATCTTGAGCACAGCCAAAAACGCCTCGCTCGGCACTTCCACGTTTCCGAATTGGCGCATGCGCTTCTTGCCTTCCTTTTGCTTTTCCAGCAGCTTCTTTTTGCGGGTGATATCGCCGCCGTAGCACTTGGCCAGCACGTCCTTGCGCATGGCCTTTACGGTCTCGCGCGCTATGACCTTGCCGCCAATCGCCGCCTGAATTGGGATCTCGAACATTTGGCGTGGAATGACGTCCTTGAGCTTTTCGGCGATATTGCGCCCGCGATCGTAGGCCTTATCGCGATGTACAATGATCGTGAACGCATCGCAGATCTCGCCATTGAGCAAAATATCAAGCTTAACCAAATCGCTTGCGCGATACCCCTTCAGCTCATAATCGAAGCTTGCATAGCCGCGGCTGCGGCTCTTGACCTGATCGAAAAACTCAAAGATGACCTCGTTCAGCGGAATTTCGTACAGCAGCTTTACGCGCCCGCCCTCGTATTGCATATCCAGAAATGTGCCGCGCTTGTCGATGCAGATATCCATCATCGCGCCTACAAACTCCTGCGGCGTATAGAGGGTGGCAGACACGTAAGGCTCCTCCATGCGCTCCACCTCGCCAATGGGCGGCAAATTTGAGGGGTTATCAATGCGCACCTCCGTGCCATCCAGCTTGTATACGTGATAAATCACGCTCGGCGCGGTGGTGACAATGTCGAGGTCAAACTCGCGCTCCAGCCTCTGTTGGATAATCTCCATGTGCAGCAGTCCCAAAAAGCCGCAACGAAAGCCGTATCCCAACGCCACGGAGGTTTCTGGGTCAAAGGAGAGGGACGCGTCATTCATGCGCAGCTTTTCCAACGCATCGCGCAGATTATCGTAATCCGCGCCATCGGAGGGATAGATGCCGCAAAACACCATAGGCGTCACCCGGCGGTAACCTGGCAGCGCCTCGGCGGCGGGGTGCGCCGCATCCGTGATTGTATCGCCCACACGGGTATCCCCCACATCCTTAATGGAGGCGGAGATATAGCCCACATCTCCCGGCAGAAGCGCATCACAGGGCAAATACCCGGGGTGGAAGGTGCCTACCTCCACAATATCGAACTCGCTACCGCTCTGCATCAAGCGCATACGCATGCCGGCCTTCACGCTGCCCTCCATGACGCGCACAAAGCAAATCGCTCCGCGGTAGTTATCATAAAACGCGTCAAAGACCAGCGCGCGCAGCGGCGCGTCCTCGTCGCCCTTGGGCGGGGGAATCAGCTTGACGATTGCCTCCAGCACCTGATCGCAGTTCATTCCGGTTTTGGCGGAGATCATCGGCGCCTCGGACGCATCCAAGCCGATGACTTCCTCAATCTCCTTTTTGACCTCCTCGGGCTGGGCGCTAGGCAAATCAATCTTATTGATGACGGGGATGGTTTCCAAATCGTGCTCCAGCGCCATATAGACGTTTGCCAGCGTCTGCGCCTCAATGCCCTGTGTCGCGTCCACCACGAGCAGCGCGCCCTCGCAAGCCGCCAGCGCGCGGCTGACCTCGTAGCTAAAGTCCACATGGCCGGGCGTATCAATCAGGTTAAGCGTGTAGGTTTCGCCGTCTTTAGCTGTATATTGCATCCGCACAGCCTTGCTCTTGATGGTGATGCCGCGCTCCCGCTCCAACTCCATCGAATCAAGAATCTGCTCCACCATCTGGCGCTGCTCAAACACGCCGGTGAGCTCCAGCAAACGGTCCGCCAGCGTGCTCTTGCCGTGATCAATATGCGCGATGATGCAGAAATTACGAATATGAGAAAGCCGATTCTCGTGCAAAGGAACCCCTCCAAAATATCAAATGGGAACCCTCTTATCATATCGGATTTTCTTGCAAAATGCAACTGAAACCACACGCGGGCCACCGTTCGGCCGATGCGGGCGCGGCCGCCTCTTCAGGCGTACGAAAAAGGCAACGTGCCCGTGGTCAACGCAAATAAAAGACAAATTTTTTGAAATGCTCATTTTGCTATTGCAATACCATCGGATATCGTGTATAATTCTATCGTTGTCGCGCGGATGGCTGGGTGCAGGCGATACAAGAAATACACTTGCTGATGTAGCTCAGGCGGTAGAGCACTTCCTTGGTAAGGAAGAGGTCGTGGGTTCGAGTCCCACCATCAGCTCCAAGAAA
>JAVVVJ010000087.1:0-6716 GCA_036652695.1 Clostridia bacterium
CGCATGTGGATGTCAAGAGGGCGCGAAAATCGCGGAAAACAGCAAGAGGGAGACCTGCAAAAGGCCTGCCCCCATTGGTTTTTTTCTTGTATTATGCGCGCTTGCTGATCTCCGGCGCCCAAACAAGCTCCATGCCAAAGCCGGGGCGGTTGGGCACGCTCAGCATCCCGTTGGACACGGTATATCCGCTGTCGTCCACGCCCTCCGATTCCCCAAGCACCGCCTCAATAAACGGTATATGGAACGGGTAGGCCGCCGCCAGATGCGCACAGTAATGCGTTTTCACCACCGTGCCCCACGCGTGCGGCGAGGCCAGATAGCCGCGCGGGGAAAGTTCCTTCATCAGCTTGCGCCACGCAGTAAAGCCATAGCCGCACACATCCGGTTGCCAAACATCCAACAGCTTCTTTTCCGCCAGCTCGTACAAAAGCGGGATATCCGTCATGGACTCGCCATCCGCAATCAGTGTCTGCGGGCGGTTTTGGGCAAGGTATGCCTTCAACTGACGGTTGCTCTCCGGCGATTCGCGGAATGGCTCCTCAAACCAGTACAACGGCACATTCCCAATGCCCTCCAAAAAGCGAATCGCGTCCTCAACGCTGTACGCATCGTTGGCATCCACCATAAGGCCGGCATCCGGCAGAAGCTTGTGAATCGCGTTCACCAGCTCAATATCGCGCGCAAGGCCCTCGTCGTGGGGCATCCACATGCCGCCCCGCCCGATCTTCACCTTGAGCATGCGGTAGCCCAGCGCGTAATCCGCTTGACATTCTGCCAGCACTTTGTTCATCCCAAAGGGCTTGTCCTCCGGGATGATATCGTTCATGTAAATGGCGCCGTCATATACGGGTACCTGCTCCACCGCCGTTTTGCTGATCATTTTGCTTACCGGCAGGTTCAGGATCACGCCCGCCAAATCATGCAGCGGGATATCGAAAGCTTGCAGCGCCGGGTTTAAAATGCCCTCGTTCGGGTCAAAAACCGCTGTGAGCGCCTTCCCCTCAAGCAGGCTGACCGCCGCCATGGCATCCTCAAGGGATGTGCTCAGCTGTCCCCAGCCGCTCGCACCCTGCCGGGTCGTGATGCGTGCGATCATCACCTCGCCGCCAAAGCCATGGTAGCTCAGGCGCGCATTTTTGCCATGCAGGCGTGGATACCGTGCGCGAAAGCTGTGAAAGCTCACGCGCTCTATGATCTGCCCATCCAGCCGGAGGCTCTCATTTTCCATACTGAATAACCATCCTTTCGTTACCCCTTCAGCCCCGAGGTTGCAATGCCTTCCACAAAGTATTTTTGCAGGCACAAAAACACCACGGTGCTCGGAATCATAGATACAATGGACATCGCCAGCACATTGCTCCACTCGATGCGCGCCGTGCCGTCAATCGCCATGCGCAAGCCCAACGATACCGTATATTTTGATACCGAGGACAGATAGATGTACTGCGCCATAAAATCGTTCCAAGTCCAAATGAATTGAAAAATAGCCGCAGAGATAATGGCGGGCGTGCAAAGCGGCAGCAGCACATGCATGAGCACCCCCGTGGAGCTGCAGCCATCAATCGTGGCCGCCTCGTCCAGCTCATAGGGCAAGCCTCTGAAAAACTGCACGAACATGTAGATAAAAAACGATGAGGTTGCCAGCAGCGAGGGAATCCAAAAGGGCATGTAGCTATTGACCCAGTTCAGCTTCACAAACAGCAGATAGCGCGGGATGATGAGCACCGAGCCCGGTAGCATCATCAGCGCCATCATCAGGGCAAACAGCACTTTCTTCATTGGAAACTCAAAGCGCCCAAACCCATACGCAACCACTAGGCTGGACGCGACCGTCAGCACCACGCAGGGCAGCGTAAGGATCAAGGAATTGCTCAAATAGCGGCCAAACGTATACTGCCCAACGCTATTCCAGCCATTGATGTAGCCGTCAAGGCGGAATTCCTTGGGAAAAAGGGCAAACGAGCCAAACATCTCCTCATTTGTCTTAAAGGAGGAGGCAAACAGGTAAATCAAGGGAAAGACCAGCACCAGACCCAGCGTAATCAGGACGGTGTACTGCGCTGTTTTTCCCAGCCAATGTCCATGCCGTTTCATGTGCTAATCCCTCCCATCGCTGTAATAGACCCAGTATTTTGAGCTAAGCCACAATAGCCCCGTCACCAGCAGAATCGCTAGGAACAGCACCCATGAAAGCGCGCTCGCATATCCCATGCGGAAGTCCGTAAAGCCCTCTCGATACAGCTTGATGCCGTACAGGAAGGTTGCCTTGTTCGGCCCGCCCTTGGTGAGCACAAACGCGGTGGAAAACTCCTGAAAGCATGATACGGATTGCATCATCAAATTAAAGAGCACGATGGGCGAAATCATGGGGAACGTCACCTTGAAAAAGGTGTGAAACCGACCGCTACCATCGATCATCGCCGCTTCATACAGCTCGCGCGGCACGTTTTTGAGCGCTGCCAAAAACAGCACCATGGAGGAACCGAACTGCCAAATGGGGATGATGCTGATTGTGATCAGCGCCATATTTGGATCGCCCAGCCAGTTCACCGCGTTTAAGCCCACGGAGGTCAGCATGGAGTTGATGAGCCCGCTCTTTTGGAACAGGAAGCGCCACACAATGGAGATAGCAACGCTGCTGCCAAAGATGGACGGCAGGTAATAGAGCGTGCGGAAAACGTTGATGCCGCGAATTTCCGAGCTCATGAGGATCGCCACAAGCAGTGCAAAAAGCACCCTTCCCGGCACGGCGAAGAGCACAAACTTCAATGTAGCCGCGCAAACCTTGGGAAAATCACGATCCTTGGTGAACATATACAGGTAGTTATCCAGCCCCACAAAATCCGTTTGCGCCGCCATGCTCTTATCGGTAAAGGACAGCACCAACGAATAGATAAACGGGTACAGCTGAAAGATGAGCAATCCAACAATCCAAGGCAATACATAGAGAAGTCCTTTATATTTCCGTGCGCTCAAGGCTCTTCTAGGCATCTGACGCACTCCCTTCCATCAAATGGGGCTGCCGTGCGAGAAACAGGAAACCTCCGTCTTGCCGCGTTGCTCCAGCATTCAAGACAAAGCCCTTGCCGGGGTGCAGGGGGATTTTTCCCCCCTGCCGTTCCTGTTCTGCGCGCGGCAGCCCGTGCTTTGACAATTCTTACTTTTCGGAAGCAGCCTTCATCTCAGCCACGCGCTCTTCCATCTGCGCCACGAACTGCTCCGCCGCTTGCTGCTCATCGATATCACCGTAGTACAGCGCGCTCAGGATGTCGTTTTCAATGGTTTCCAGCATCGTGTTGGTCGAAATGATGTTCTGGCCTGCGCCGCCCTTGTGCGCAGCCGCCCAATCCGTCACCTGCTTGGTATCGGCGGGCAGAAGACCTTGCTCGTTCATGCGGTCAAGCGCCTTGCTCGTGGAGGGCACAGAACGCACCAGCTTAAGGGTATCGATCGCCTCAATATTGTTGAAAAAGAACTCCACAAACTTGAGGGCTTCCGCGCTGTTGGGGGATTTTGCATTCACGGCAATCATGTTGGTGGGGCGAAGCACAATGCCCGTGTTCTCCGCCTCGTGATCGCCAATGGCGGAAATGGTCACCACAACGCCCTCGTCCATGGAGCCCTTCGCAGGCGCCTCGCCGGAGGAGAAGTCCAGAATCAGCAGCGCCTTGTCATTGAGCCATTCGTAGGATTCATAGGGGCCGTACGTGCCGCTATCCACGGTATCCTCCATGGGGGCAAGCACACCCTCGGCATAGCAGCGGCTAACAATATCAAAGGCCGCCTTGGCATCTTCTACCGTAAAGCCCAGCGTGTAGTCCGCATTGACCAAGGGCTTGCCGGTGCGGTTGAACATGTAGGGCTCAAAGATATAGCGGTTCACACTACCGGCGCCAGCCACCAAATAGGCTTCCGGATCATAAGCGCGCAGCTTCGCGGCAGCCGCGAACATCTCGTCCCAGTTCATCTGCTTAAGCTCGATGCCCGCCGCCTGCGCTAGGCGGCTGTTGGCATAGATCGCGGAGACGTTAAGCCCTGTGGGCAGGCCGATCAGCTGGCCGCCGGGGGCGGTCACGCCGCTCAGCAAACCTTCGCCAAAGCCGCTCAGATCTACCGTGTCCTGCTTGCGGAAATCCACAAAGTTGTCGATCTGACCCCAAAATGGCTCCAGATAGGCGTAGTCAATTTGCATAATATCAGGCGCGGTGCCACCGGACAGCTGTGTGACCATCTTTTCCAAATAGCCGTCAAAGCCGCCGTATTCCCCCTCAATCTTGATGCCGGGGTTCTGCGCTTGATACAGCTCAATCACCTTTAGCGTCGCCTCGTGGCGCTCATCGCCGCCCCACCAAGAAAAACGCAAAGTTGTTTCCGCTAGTCCTGCCAGCGGCATGCATAGGATCGCCAAAACCACCGAGCATAGCAAGGTCTTTCGCAAAGTCTTTCTCATCTAATGAGATCCTCCTTTTGTTGAGGACGTGTGCCCTCACTCTTGATACTCTCTATGATAACGAACCGCAGCCCAAAAAGAAACCTCCTGCTTTAACGAGTTTTCCTCATCTTTTAGGCAAAGGTTCATCTTTTAACCAAAGTATCATTTTCTCAGTTGCCTTTTGAAGCCTCTGCGCAAAGAGAATTTTTCGCTTTCCCCCACGCTCAAAATGACCTTGCATTCCGGCGGTTTTGTGCTTTAATAAGAAAGGTACGTCAACATGAAAAGGAGGAAACGCCATGTATCGCTTGATTCTCTGTGAGGATGATTTCCAAATTCGCAGCGGTCTGGAGCATTTCTTTCCCTGGCAGCAGATTGGCTTTGAGCTTTGCGCATGCTTTGAAAACGGCAAGCAGGCGCTGGAATACCTGCGCAGGCAGCCTGCGGACGTAGTGCTCACCGATATCCGCATGCCCGTGATGGATGGCCTTGCCTTGGCGCGGGCGATGCGGCAGGAAAAGCTACCTACGCGCGTGGTGATCATCAGCGCCTACCGGGATTTTGAGTATGCGCGGGAGGCGATGCAGCTGGGCATTCGCCATTACATGGTAAAATCAACCAAGTTTGATGAGCTGATTGAGATTTTCCAAAGCATCAAGCAGGAGCTGGACGAGCAGCTTCCCGATCTCCCCCCAATGCCCATGCGCGGCGCAAAGCCGGAGGAGCACGGCGACCGAACCATCGAAAAGCTGAACCAGTATTTATCCCAAAACTTGGCCGCCGCCAGCCTGCAAACGGCGGCGGCGCACGTCGGCCTCAGCCCTGTTTATTTGAGCCGCTTTTTCAAGGAAAAGATGGGCGTGAACTTCATTGATTATCTGGTCAATCTGAAAATGGAACGCGCGGCGCAGCTCTTGGCGGCCGGAAAGCACCGCATGGGTGAAATCAGCGAAATTGTGGGGTACAGCAATGAAAAAAACTTTGCACGAGCCTTCAAAAAGCAATACGGCATCAGTCCTAACGAATACCAGCGCTTGGCATAGGCGACGGCGGGTGCTGGGGCGGCATGTTTCCAGCCGCTTTTTTTGGCAAAAAATGCGTGGCATCGTCCCCTTGGTGCTGCTGCCCATTTTACTGCTTGGCGGCAGCTCCATTTTGATTTTGCGGCACAGCGCCGCCACCACTTCTCAGGAGAACAACCGCGCCCACCTGATCAACACGCAAGAGCAGGTCGAGCTGATCATTGGGGAAATGGATTCGCTCAACCTCACCTTCAGCGTCAACAGCGCTATCACCTCCTTGATGCGCCGCGTCATGACCCGCCCCAACTATGACAGCAGCGTCAGCGCCATCAAAAAGCTGGTATCTGATTACCTAACCCCCGCGGTTGCCGCGCGTGATTATGTACATTCCCTCTACATCTATATGGATAACCCCTATGGCCGTTTCCTAACCAGCAGCGATGGGCTGGTTACTTCCCATGGGTACTATGACGTCAGCTGGCTGGACGATTACCATCGCCTGCATGCGGAAGGTCTTTCCTTTTTAAGCAATTTGCGAACCCTGCACCGCTACTCCTTTGAAAAGGCGGGTACGCATGTGATTACCATCTACAAGAAATTTTTCTTTCAGCAGGGCGTGGTGGTGCTAAACCTGCTCAAAGCGCCCTTTGACGCGCGGCTTGCAAGGCAGAAGAGCTGCCCCGGCCAGATGCTTGTGGTGCTTGGTGCGGACGGCTGTCCCCTGATGCAGAGCGATGAGGAGCTCCCCTTTTCAAACGACACGCTCCAAGCCATCCGCGCCAGCGACGAGGACACGCTCCGGGAGTACCGCAGCGGCAAGGAAACCTATCAAATCACGCGCATGATTTCCGCGCAGTACGGGTGGACATACCTATCCATTACCCCTCTTGCGGATCTGTTCGCGCTTGCCAACCGGCTGGTGTTGTTTGTATCCCTCAGCGCCATTGTAACGGCGCTGCTCTGCTTGGCGCTCTCCGCACAGCATGCGCGGCGTTCCTACCAGAGCGTTTCGAAGGTCTTTGCCCTGCTGGACGCGGTGCAAACCAGCACCAAGCTGCCTGATGTGCGCATCGATCCGCGCGATATCTACACCACCATGATGCACAATATCGTGGAAAGCTTTGCCCAGAGCTTTGCGGAAAAGAATCGGCTCACCCATCTTTTGGAGCAAAAGAAATACGAGGCGCGGCTGTTGGAATTAACGGCGCTGCGCTCACAGATCAATCCGCACAAGCTGAATATGTTGTGCCGTATTTAAAAGA
>JAVVVJ010000087.1:6726-7511 GCA_036652695.1 Clostridia bacterium
CTGCGCTCACAGATCAATCCTCATTTTTTGTTTAACACCTTGCAATCCATCTATTGGGTGAGCGTCAGCCTAACGGGAAGCCCCAACGATGCCAGCCGCATGATTGAGGACATGACCAGCATTTTAGCATACAGCATGGATTCCAGCGATATGCTGGTACCCCTGCGCGATGAGGTGCAAAACACGCGCGCCTACATTTCGCTACAGCATATGCGCTACCAAAACCGCTTTGAGGTAACCTGGGAGATTGACGAGCGCGCGCTCCCCTACCTTGGCATCAAGCTATTGCTACAGCCCATGCTAGAAAACGCCATCACGCACGGCATGCGCTGGGAAACGGAGCAGGTGCTGCATATCCATGTGCAGCTTCAAAAAGGAACGGAGGAAATCGTTCTTGTGCTTGAGGACGACGGTGTTGGCATCCAACCGGAGGCGCTTGCGCAAATCCGCAGGCGGTTGGATTCGCAAACCGACGAGGGACATATCGGGCTATTCAGCTGTAACCGCAGGCTTTGCTTGACCTTTGGCGCCGCTTATGGCTTGGAGCTTCAAAGCGAGCAGGGCGTGCGCATCCGCATGCATTGGCCGCTGCTCGGCGCGGAATGAGCGCGCGCAAAGCGCGGCTTGTCCGCAAAAAAGCAATAGGCGCTGGCACGCGTACAAGCTCCCCTTTTTGTTTTGCATACGCTAGTTGACTTTCTTCGCCGAGCATCGTATCATAAAAAAGTGCAAAATCCAACCCTTGCTTTTTGGAAGCAATCCACCTCCAAAGGAGGCAAAGCCCA
>JAVVVJ010000088.1:0-7443 GCA_036652695.1 Clostridia bacterium
GCAAATGCCGTGTCCCGCGCTTCCTGCGTTAAATATCTCATGGCGTGTTCGTTTCCCATGGCTGCATGCTGGTAGTCAAGCCCACCCTTTGCATAGCCATAGACACCCTCGTAAGCGTGCGCGTATTCCTCCGCCGTTGCCTTGCTCGCGTCATAATTCTCTAAATAGCCTATGTTCGCCGCTAGGCTCATGCGCTCCATTGCACCGCTGGATACAAGGTCGTTTACCACATCGTCCGCAAAAATCACATCATCCGCACGCACTACGCCTGTGCTTCCGTCCTCGTTTTGGGTTTGCAAGTAAACCGTGCCGCCCTCCACGCTTTCAATGCCCTTTACCTGCACTTCACCATGCTCTTCATCCTGCAAGCTTTGTGCCGCTATGGGGTGGGCAAAAAACGGTTTCTTTCGCTCTCCCGGTTTCGCATCGCCCTGCTGCTGCAAGGTGCGCGGCGGCAAAGCATCGCCCTGCTGCTGCAAGGCATCCGGCGGCAAAGCATCGCCCTGCTGCTGCAAGACATCCGGCGGCAAAGCATCGCCCTGCTGCTGCAAGGTATCCGGCGGCAAAGCATCGCCCTGCTGCTCCCCGGCACGCGGTGCAGTTGCCTCCCACGCCGCATGCATCAGCGGATCTTCCATCGCTTGCGGCGGCGGCAGCTGCTTCATCTGCCCACCCAAGGCCGAAACCCCTTGCCTAAAACCGCCCATCAAAAATCCGCCCAATCCCGCAAGCCCCACGTTCTTTGCAAGCTCCAACTGTGCTTTTTGCTTCGCCTCGCTGTCGGATAATTGCCCCTCTGTCTTGTAGTACTGCACCATTCGCGCATAGCTGCTGTCGTTTTTCATAATGGCAAGGTCGGATATTGTGTTTGAGATCTCAGTAAACGTTTCCTCGCTTGCCTCCACGCCCGCTTGCTTTAGCACGTTCTTCACCGTGCCCATTCGCGCCGTTGGCTGTTTGATTTTGATAAAGTTTTCCAACGAAAATTTCTCAAAAAACACCTCTGCCGCACCCGCGTAAAATCCAGCAAGCAATGCTTGCTCTTGGTTTCCACCACTGCGCTCATATGCGTCTACAAAGGTGCTTTGCGCCGCACGCGTGCCCATCAGCGCAAGGCTTGTCGCTTTGCCCACCTTGCCCATGCCGCCCATCGGGTATAGTAAGGCGCTGTCCGCGCCGCTCATGGCTGTTTGATACAAAAAGGCAAGCGCATCCCCGCCAGCGCCACCAACGCCCCTCTTGATGTTTTGCGCCGTTGTGGAACGTATTTTCTCATTCACGCGCCCCACAATGTTTTCATCCGCGTTCACGTCCACGCGCTCTCCGCGCATGTTTTTGATCAAATCACCTGCGTAAGCAAGTCCCTCCATCGGCGAAGATAGTACCGTGCCGATGTTTGCAAGCACCGCTGGCAACGCGCCGCCGCTTGCCATCTTCTCCGCGTTTTCCAGCTGGTAACGCGCGTTGCGCTCGTTAATCGTTCTTTCAAGCGCGGCCTTGTAGCGCTCTGCTGCATCAGCGCCTTGCTTGGCAAGGGTATAGGCGTATACGTCCTTTTCATAGTCCGTCATGAACTGTTCGTATTTATCTTCGCTGCTCTGCTCGCCATTCAATCTGGCCGTTTTGTCAAGCGCTGGCTTTGCCTTTTGTTCAAACGCTGTCAGCGGCTTGGGTTTTCCCGCCCTTGCGTAGCTGTCAAAGCGCGGGTCCTTTTTCGCTGCATCTAGGTAGGGCATCAGCGCGCTTGCGTCCTTGGCGGCGGTCATCTCCCCTTGGATCGCGCTTTGCTCTTCCTTGGCGGCGTTCATCGCCAGCTGAAACAATTCCGCTTCCCGTTGGCTTCGCTCTGTGCCTAGCGCGGCATAGCCATTGCTATACTCCGCGCTTCCCCTCTCGTATTTTTGGCCTATTTCGTTTAGCTTGGCTTCGTACTCCCCGCGTAGACGCTCTTCAATGTCCGCATTTAGCTTGGCTGTGTCATTGGTTGTGCCATTGGCTGCATCAAGGCGCTTTAGTGCATCGTTAAAGTCATACCCCCGGTATTTTTCAACAAATGCGCTCTCGTTTTGCATGGCGCTCGCTTCTTGAATCGCCTTTTGAAGCGCTTGTACATTTGCGTCCTCCGTACCGTTTTTTTTGCGCAATTGCGCAAGGTGTGCCTCCGCACGCTCGATGTTCACCCCTTCGTACAGCTCTCGCCTTTTCGTAGGGCTGTTGCGCGGGCTAAAAACGCTATCATCCAGCCACGGGTTTTGCCGCTCGCTTCCCTCTCTTGCCTCTGCCTTGGAAGCGCCGAAGCCGCCACCAGCCCCCGCCATGCCGAAGCCACCGCCGCCGCCGCTTGCAGCGCCAAACCGACCACCAGCCCCCGCCATGCCAAACCGACCGCCGCCGCCGCCATAGCTGCCGCTTGCAGCGCTTCCACCCTTGGCGGCCTGTTCGTTTTGCATCCGCTCCATGGCAAGGTCTTGTGCCTGCTGTTGCTTCCTAAAATGCTGGCGGCTGCTGTTCGCCCCACTTTGGATGCTTTGCCTCACGCCAAGCTTCTCCATAGCAAGGCTTTGCGCCGTATTTTTGAAATGCTGGCGGCTGCTGTTCGCCCCGCTCTTCACATTCTGCGAAATCGTCTGCGCTAGTTCCTCGTTTCGCTTCGCGCTCGCGGTCTCCCATTCTTTTATTTTGTCCGTTTCCCGGTTCATGGCCTTATCTGCATTGACCATATCGTTCATTGCCTGGTTAATCGCATGTACGGCATTCAAGCGCCCATCCGGGTCAACGTTGTCCTTTTTCTTCACGTATTGGTAATCAAACATCAGCCGGAGCATCTCGTCTGTCAGCTCTTTTTTGCTTTTTGTAAAAGCATCGCTCCGGCCTTTTGCCGCATCATAGCTTTCATGTGCGCCGCTGTCCGCGCGGCTCTTGATCCCGGCAGATGCACCACCGCTCAATTCCGCGCTGCTTTTTACAATGGATTCCAGCTTTTCCTTGCGCTTTTTATCCGCATATGCCGCGTTAGATAGCCATTTCCTTGCCATGTTTTCCCCTCCATTCATGTGCTGTAAGCATAACAAAAGAGAACCGCTCTTTCTCCCTAGCGACTCTCTTTCGCGCATCTGCCGTTGCAGACTTCATGAATTTATCGGTTGTGATCATCCAACCATTTTTTACTTCTCCGCTTGTTTTGCGGCTTCGCTTGCTGCTTGTTCCACTTCGCCACCTGTGCAATGGAATTCCTCGTGGTCCCGGTCGTGCCGTTTTCATTCCACGGTACATAGTTTTCATACCCATTGCCGCCGCGCCTGCCGCCGCCGCCACCGCCACCGCCGCCACCACCACCGCCGCCGCCATCCCCGCCATATTGCGCATTAAACTGCTTGTCCCAATTGCCCTGCGCCTGTTCGTCCTGCTGCTTTTGATACCAATAGGCGCGGTCGCTTTCCCATGCAGATACATCATTCAAATATCGGTTGTATTCCCGGTCGCTCATGTCGCTGTTTTTGGCGTATAGGTAGCTTAATTCGTCCCGCCAATCTCCCACGGTATCCCGGTGCTTGCCATAGTCTACGGAATCCTGCGTTTGCAACATCCCAAGGTTGCCGCGCATGGTATCGCCCTCGTTTTGGTACTGCTGGTAGGCCGCGCTTCTTAACTCCGGTATCATGTCATTCAGCCCTTGTAGGTGCTGCTGGTAGCTTTGCTGCCCTACGCCTTGTGCATAGCTGTTGCCATAGCCGCCCGTTAAGGCCGCTGCTTCGCCCATGCTGCTTTTCATAGCCATCTGCCCTTGCTGCTGGTACTTGTCAGCATATTGCTGGTACATGGGGTCAGCCGCAAAGTCATATTGAAATGGGTCGCGGTTGAGCAGCTTATCAATCAACCCCTGTATTTGATCGTTGTAGTTGCTCTGATAATCGCCCGGCTTGTTTTTCTCCTGATTGGCTACATTCTGCGCCGCATCGCTCACCGCATCGGATTGCGTGTAGATCGGCCTTCCGTTTTCGTCAAACTTTCCTTGTGAAAGCGGCTTTGTGTAGTAGCTCTGTGTAATCGTGCCATTCCTTTGCTGCCCCTGCGTCAAGGCGCTTGCCCCTAAAGCGCTTTGCATCCTAGGCGCTTGCGCTTCCCCTAGCGCCACGTTCGGTTCTTCCCATGCCGCCTTTTGGGCGTCCGATGGTTTGTATTTGTAGTTGCTCGCCACCGCCATTCCTCCTATCCTGCCGCAAGCACAGTTAGCGTTTCTCCGTTTACCACAATTTGTTTCAGCTTTAGCACGGTTGTTCCAACCGTCAGCGCGTTCAGTATCAAAGCATTTGCGTGCAGCGTGTTCGCTAGCCCCTGCCGCAGCTCGTTTACCGTGTTCACAAGCTCTGTATACCCGTCTATCCCCGCTGTGTCCACCTTGGTTTTTTCAATCGTCCCGCCCCGCATATGCAATATGCCGTCAGCCGTAACGCCAAAATTAGCGCCTATCTTCATGCGCCAGTCCGCGCGCTCCTTGCTTCCGGCCACCGCCACAGGCTTTCTAATATCCTCCGTGCCTAGGTATAGCGTGGGGGATACCTCCACCGTGTTATAACCCTCATACAGTGATCGCTCTCCTATCGTCCATCCCCCAATCTTCCCACCGGAGGCAATCACTTTACCGTCCGCATCAATCTTGAAGTATCCGTTTACCGTTACCGCGCCCTCTAGCTTTATTTTTTGCGCCGCAATCGCTATTTCTTCCGGGCTTAGGTTGATGCTTGCAATCACTTCATTTTTCTGCACGCGCATTTCAATAGCTTGCGCCGTTTGGTTCATGTAACTCATGAACTCCCCATCGCTTACCTTGTGCTGCATATCGTCCACCACGCTTTTCATATCCGCAATGGTGTGTGTCAGCGTCCCGCCTATGTTTTCTTCTTCAATGTTTTGCAGCACAAATTGCAATTGCTTGCTTAAACTCATTACATAGTCGGTCAGCTCCTGTATCTGCTGGCGCATCGTCATTGTCCCGTCCATGCGCACCGCTGGCATATTACTTAATAGCATATACATCACTCCCCGCCTCTGTTCGCATCACCATGCTATATAAGCGCATGCCGCCCACGCCATGCAGCCGCAGCCGCAGTGTTCGGCATCTGCGCGGCACAATGGGGAGCACCCAGCTTCGCTGCGTCACGGGTGAACTCCTGAACACCTCATTCCACGCCCCGCCCCCATCATAGCGGATCGCCACACAAAAGCTCGCGCCCAAATCCACATCACCATGCAGCTGTATGCCCGATATGTACTTGCTGCATGCCTCGTCCAACCCAAGATCACCCGTTTCAAGCGCCCATTCCACGGCCTTTTCATCCTCCGCGCCCGCACCATCATAGGGGTTTTCGCCCTGCGCCATGCACAATAGGTCACCATTGCTCCTTAGCGCATATAGCCGCCCATCCAGCGTTGCAAAGCTCATGATGTCTACTTCATCCTCGCGCACCCACACGCCGTTTCGCGTGTCGTATACAAGCAGCTCCCGGCTCATGTATGCGTCATCCACGCATAGGTAGTAGCGGCTTGCAAGCGCGCCGCCCACCGCATGCCCACCCATTCTCGGCAGCGCATCGCTGATGGTTCCCGGCATCGATGCACCAAATGCACATACCTCGTTTTCACCTTTAAAGTACAGCCGTTCTTCTATCACCAGCAGGCTTTTGCTGTTGCCAGCGCCTACGCCGCGCGTTTCCATCGCGTTCACAGCGTAATTCGCAGGCTTTGTGCCCATTATTTGATGCACGCAATCGCTCTTAAAAAAATAGACGCTGCCTAGGTGCGCCGCCACGCCCGTAAACGCGCCAGAGCTGCCCACCGTTGCTGCATAGCTGTCGGTGCTTAGCCCCATATACTGCCGCCAGTTCTTGGGATCGCCCAGCGCACAGGCGTAAACCTCATGCCCATTCGCCGCGCATCCCCAAATGCGGTTATTGCTCTCACATAGGTAATCCATATCCGGCGTTTTTCGCTCTACCCGCACCGCCTGCATCTGTGTGAACGCCGCTTGAATGAGCGCTGTCACCACAAGCTGGTCATCCGTTCTGGATACAATAAAAAAATCCCCGTTTAGCTTCGCATCCGTCAGCCCTGAAATGCTTACGCCATCATATTGCGCAAAATCCTTCCCTATGCCCGCACACGCAATCATGGTATAAACCGTGGGCACGCTCGCCCACATGGCGGCGCTTTGGGCATATTGCCGCAAAACATCCGCGTCCGCGCTGGTATCCATCCAATATTGTCCGTTTACAGGCTTTTGGGGCGCGGTGTCCCCAATGGTATACTCTCCATAGCTCGTTCCGTCTGCCCGGCATAGCGTGCAGCACACTTCGCCTGTGCTGCTGTAATGCGCTTCCAACGCCTCCATCTTTCCGCTTTGGCTGTTGTACATCATTTGATCAGGCCAAATCAGCACCCTCGCGCCCATGCGCACAAATGTTTTTAGGCTGTCCGTTACCTGCCCCGCCAATTTCCCGCCATAATAAAAATCCGCACCGTCCACCCAGCACAATTCATCATGGGCAAACAGCCCGTTTGGCTTTTCTAGCGTGCGCATATATCTTCGCCTGTCGCGCACCGCGGCAACAGGCAGGTTATTGCTCGTTATGTTTTGCATCTGCGCAAACTCGTTATCCTTGCGGCGTAGGTTGCGGTTAAGCCCCGCAAATGCCACCACGCCGCCCGTGCTTGTGCGTATGGGCTTTAGCTTTGGCAACTTAATTCCCATTCTATCCCCTCCGTTTATAGCGCAATGCGCACCGTGCGTCTTGGCATCCCCTCACGCACGCAAGCGCTCATGTACGCGTCAAGCTGTTCATTGAACATCGCCATTGCGTTTTCGTAGCGCACAATCTCCCCATTGTGATAGTCAATCCGCGCACTGAGCCACTTTATGTACAAATCATCGTGGGGGAATGGGATCAGTAGTACACGCTTCCCCTCGTCCTCCGCATAGGGCAGGGTAGGGCAGGGGCATGCCGCATACGGCGATAGCACATCTTCCCAAACGCGCCCGTCTAGCTCGCTCAACCAGCGCACCAGCATGCAATCCTCGTATTGGCTTGCTTTTACGGCCTTAATGGTGCTTAGCGCCTCCGCTATGGTCATGCCCCGTCCCTCCCTTTCTCATGCTTTGCAGCCCTAATTCAGCACATTTGCCTTTTCCGCATACTCCTGCGTCAGCAGCTGCATCATAATGGCCGCGCTCGCGTCCTGCTCCTGCATCTCTCTGATGTGCTCCGCTACAAAAAACGGCACTTCCACCACCATTCCGCGCGGAATGGCGGCGCGGTAGTCGTTCACCTGCACAAAGAGCGGCTCTTTGTATTTGCCGTTGTCCTTGAACAATTGGATTTTGACACGCCTTCTCGGGTTTTCCTCCGGCTTCACAATCGCTTCGTTCTCCACTTTTGCTTTCTCTGC
>JAVVVJ010000089.1:0-7361 GCA_036652695.1 Clostridia bacterium
GAACCCTCAACAAAGGTTTTGGAGACCCACGTGTTACCATTACACCATGCCCCTAAGCACAGTTATGAATTATACACGCGGGATGGCATATTGTCAAGTAAAATTCTAAACGCGCTTTTTTTGTTTTGTTAGCCAGTGGCAAATCGCTCGTATTTTCCGGCGCACGGGGGGAATGGTAACAAATATTCCCCGGTATATTGACATCCCTGCCTGCCATCGGTATACTATAAGGGTTGTTTTGTGGTATCATGCGCGTTGCGAAGTCAACCGCGCAACGCCATACATTATTCAAACTGCAAGGAGTGTTTACAGATGTTCCGTACCTACCAGCCGAAAAAGTGCCAGCGTAGCAAGGTGCACGGTTTCCGTGCCCGCATGTCCACCAAAAATGGCCGCCGTGTGCTCGCTGCCCGCCGTCGTCGTGGCCGCAAGGTGCTCAGCGCCTGATCGCGCGTGCCGCAGATTGCATAGTTCAATCGAAAAGCCCGCCCCATTTCTTGATATCGGGTGAAGTGGGTGCGGGTTTTTCCCATTACCGTCAGGCGGAATTTACCTTGAAAGGACGATGGCGCAGCCTTGCAGCAACAGCATCGATTGGGGCCTAACCGGCAGTTCAGCTACGTGTACCGCCGTGGCAAGCGGGCTTCTTGCAAGGACTTGAGCCTGATCATGGTCAAAAGCGGACAAAAGCGTGTTGGCTTTTCGGTCAATAAAAAGGTGGGCGTGGCGGTGGTGCGCAACCACACCAAGCGCCGTCTGCGCGAATGCGTGCGCCCACTGCTGCCTGAAATGAAAAATGGATTGTATGTTTTTGTCGCGCGCCCATCGGCGGCGGAATGTACCTTTGAGCAACTCAACCGCAGTGTCCGCATGCTCATGCAAAGGCTCGAGGCATTGCACAACCAAGAGCGCCGCACAGATGGCGACAGGTCATGAAGCGCCTGCTGCTTGGCCTCATTCATTTCTACCGACGGCATATCAGCCCTCATACACCCCCTAGCTGCCGTTTTCAGCCGACCTGCTCGCAGTACGCCCTTACGGCCATTGAGCGCTACGGCGCGTGGCGCGGCGGCTGGATGGCCGCTTGGCGCTTGCTGCGCTGCAATCCGTTTTGCAAGGGCGGCTACGACCCCGTGCCCGAGGATCTGTACACAACATTAAGGAGGGAATGACCCCTAATGAATGAATTCTTTGCCGCCATACTCAACGGCATCAATACGGTCATCAACAACTATGGCTGGTCCATGGTTGTTTTCACGGTTCTCATTAAGCTGCTCATTGTTCCGCTGGATTATAAGAGCCGCAAAGGCATGCGCCGCATGACGCTCGTGCAGCCGCAGATGCAGAAGCTGCAAAAAAAGTATGCCAACGATAAGGAAAAGCTCAACCAAAAGATGTCCGAGCTCTACCGCAAGGAAAAGGTTAACCCCATGAGCGGCTGTCTGCCAATGCTCATTTCCATGCCGGTTTTGTTTATCATGTTTGCAGCGATGCGCATGGTCGCCAATACCGAGCTTGCCAAACAGGCCATTGACCTGATTGTGACCGGTACGCAGACCAGCGAGGGCTGGCTGTGGGTCAAAAACGTATGGATGCCGGATAGCCCCTTTTATTCCATCCTTGCCGACGCTACCAACCTGCGCATGATTCCCGCCGATATTTGGGCCTCCGTCTTTGGCGCGCTGGATCCCTCGCTCGTATCCGGCCTTGGCGCTTTGGGCATTGATGCCGCTACGATCAATGGCGACGTTATCTTCGCCGCATTGCAAAACACCGCTGCCTATGCCGCGGAGATGACCACGTGGTCTACCCTGCCCTCTTTGAACCTGATTGTGGCACAACTCACCATTTACGCCAACAACAACGGCTGGTTTATCCTGCCGATCCTCGCGTGCATCACGCAGTTCCTGATGACTGCGACCCAGCCGCAGACTGCTCCCGCTGAAGGGCAGCAGGGTGCGAACAAGTTTATGAAATACTTCTTCCCGCTGTTTTCCCTTTACATCTGCTCCAGCTACAACGCGGCCTTCTCCCTGTACTGGGTGGTCGCCAACATCTTCTCCTGGGTGGAAGGCCTAGTGATGAACAAGGTGTTTGAAGCAAAAGAAGCGGCGGCGAAGACGTCCATAGAGGAGGAAAGCATTAAATGAGATCTGTGGAATCCAAGGCAAAAACGATGGAGGACGCCGTCACCCAAGGCTTAGAAAAGCTAGGCGTATCCTTTGCCGATGTCAAGATTGAGATTCTTGACGAGGGCAGCAAGGGCTTTCTGGGCATTTTGGGCGGCAAGCCCGTGGTGGTGCGCCTGACGGTGCGCGAGGATGCCGAGGAAACGGATGTACTCGGGGATATCGCGCTTCAAGAGGCCACAGCGAACCCGGAAAAAAGTCCGGCTCGGGTCAGGCAGGAAAAACCTGCGGCAAAGGCGGCTGCAAAGCCTGCCGCGAAGCCCGTTGCGAAGCCTAGCGCGCCTAAGCCTGCGGCTGCCGCCGCAAAGCCCGCTCAGGCCGTGCCTATGGAGCGCACGGCAAAGCCTGCCATGAAGGCAGATGGCACGCTGGAGCCCGCTCCGCTTTGCGATGCAGATTCCCCCGAGGGCAAGGCGCAGCAGTTCTTGCTCAAGGTGACGGAGCTGATGGGCGTGAATGTCACCGTGGCCGCAAGGCGCGATGCCGAGGGGAATGTGCGCGTGGACATGCACGGCGACACGCTTGGCATCTTGATCGGCCGCCGGGGCGAAACGCTGGATGCCCTGCAATACCTCACCAGCTTGAATGTAAACCGCGCACAGGAAAACTACACGCGCGTCACGCTGGATACGGAAAACTACCGCGTCAAGCGCGAGGAGGCTCTCACCCGGCTGGCGAACCGCATGGCAAACCGTGCTGTGAAGACGGGTCGCAAGGTGGTTATGGAGCCGATGAACCCCTACGAACGGCGCATCTTGCACAGCGCGCTGCAACAAAATGAGCAGGTCACTACGCATAGCGAAGGCGAGGAGCCTAACCGCCATGTGGTGATTACGCTCAAGTAAGCCCGTGCATTTGTTACATCAATAAAGTCGGCGGTAGCTTCCCCTCAAATTGGATGGGGAGCCGCCGCTGTTTTTTCATCATCAGAACTTGTTAAAAAAACGTCAATGTGTTATAATTCCACTTGACGCAAAAGCGAATAGGGTATTTTGCCAACAAACCACTTCCGCCGGGCGCATTGCGCGCAGGAAGTGAATTTGAGGAATGGGGGAGCATACAACATGGCAGGCTATGTTTCGGAGGCGGTTATTAAGCGACTGCCCGCATATTACCGGCACCTGAAGGATTTGGAGAAGGAAGGGGTTACGCAGATCTCATCACAGGATTTAGGCGAGCGTATGCACCTCACCGCATCGCAAATCCGGCAGGATATTAACTGCTTTGGAGGCTTTGGAAGGCAAGGGTATGGCTATTCCGTTTCCGGCCTGCATGAGCATATCGGCCATATTTTGGGCGTGGATCATCAGCATCGCATGATTATCATCGGCGCGGGCAACATCGGCCGGGCAGTGGCTTGCTCGGATTCGTTCCCTTCCAACGGATTTGAGACCGTCGCCATTTTCGATAACGATGTTGAGAAAATCAATCTGAACGTTGGCGGCATTCTGGTGCAGGATATGGAAGGGCTGGAGCGTTATATTCAGGAGCATGTTGTGGAAATTGCCATATTGGCCGTGCCCACGGTGTGTGCGCAGGCGGTTGCCGATCGGCTCTGCGATTGCGGCGTGAAGGCCTTTTGGAACTTTGCCCCGACCGATCTGAAGCTGCCCCGAAAGGTATCGGTTGTCAATGTCCATTTGGACGAGGGATTGGAAATTTTAAGCTTCCGCATGATGCAGAACCTTGTTTAATGGGCGTGGAGGCGTATGAGGAGGATGGATCATGGCAGGAGAGCGCTACGGCTTGGGGATCAATGATCCGCCGCGTGGCAAGCCAAGCGTGCGGCGTGCGCAAAAGCTGATTACGAGCGAGGAAGGCGAATTTGCCGCCCCTGTGAGCTTGAACGCGGACAAGCGTATCGGCCTGCTTGACGATCCCTATGCCGAAGAAACCTTCGAGGACATCGCACCACAACCGGAGGAGCTTTTTGTATTTGACGATGAACCCGCATGGCAGCAGCCCATTGCCACGGTTCCCGTTGCGCGGCGTCAGATGGCGGCTGCGCCCGGCGCACAGGGCGAACCGTTGCAGTATAGCGAGGCGCGCGCAAAGCGACCCAGCCATCCGCGCGCACCGGCAAAAAAAAGCGGTCAAGGCGGTGGAAAACATCAGCGCAAGGAGCCGCGCGGGTGGAAAGCCTACCTGTACGCGACGCTGATCATGCTGAGCGTGATATGCATGTGCGTGCTTGCGGTGGTTATGATGCCACAGATGGCGGGTTATTTGTGGACGGATTTTGGAAATTATGCCTTTGTGAATGGGGAGCTGCTCCGCTACGATAAGGAATCCTCCAACCTGTACAAGCAATATCGCAGTTATATGACGCGGGATGTGATCTATCCCGGTGTTTTTGTGGATGGCGTGCATGTGGGGGATATGACGCTCGATGAGGCGCGCACCGCGCTGACTGCCGCTGGTTCCGATGTGCCAAACGGGTTTTCCGTAACGGTGGCCATTGGCGATAAAACGTGGGTGGTGGATTCCTCCAACGTGCCCGCGCAGCGCAATCTAGGCAACGTGCTGGAACGCGCGTATGCCATTGGCCGCACCAATACCACCGCCATTCAAAGCACGTTACAGACGCCGTTCCGCGAGCGCCTGAACCGCACGATTGCGCTACGCGAAAGCGGCGTGAACCTCACCACGCAGGCCAGCTACGATCATGAGGCCGTGCGCGCCATCGTACAGGAGATCGCGCAGTATGTGACGCGCCCGCCCGTGGATGCGCAGATCCTTTCCTTTGATTACAAAGCCCGCACTTTTACCTTTAGCCAAGAGCAGCCCGGCGTAACGCTGGATCAGGAATTGCTTTACGGCAAGCTGATCACGGCGCTGGATCGTTGGGAGAAGGGTGCAACCGTAACGGCGGATCCCGTGGTTACGCCGCCTAAGGTTACCAAGGCAGACCTTGCCGCTAACTTCAAGCTGGTGTCCGCCTTTACAACGGATACCACCAAGGACAGAAATCGAAATACGAATATTGACCTTGCTTGCAGAGCCATTAACGGCACGCATCTGCTGCCGGGGGAAAGCTTTAGCTTCAATGCCACTACCGGCCAGCGCACCACGGAGAAAGGCTATCAATCCGCTGGCGCCATCGCGGCTGGGCAGAGCATTGAGGAGGTTGGCGGCGGCATTTGTCAAGTATCCTCCACCATCTTTAACGCTGTCGCTCGCGCGAATTTGGAGATCGTCTCCCGTAGCCCGCACGCGTGGCCCAGCAGCTATGTCAACCGTGGCGAGGATGCCACCGTCAATTGGCCGAACCTCGATTTTAAGTTCAAAAACAACACCAACAGCCCAATTTTCTTGATTACGTACTACCAAGATCGCAAGATGTCCGCCGAGATCTGGGGGATGTCGCTTGGCGAGGGTGTGAGCATCGATTTGGATTCCAACGTGATCAAGACCATGCAGCCGTCCGGCGAGGTGAAATATGTGCTGAATACGGAGCTGCCCTACGGTACGGAAAAAAACACGGTGAAGGCGCGCACCGGCTATGTGGTGGAAACCTACAAGGTGTGGCTGCTCAATGGCAAGGAGCAAAAGCGCGAGCTTTTGCACACCAGCACCTATAAGGCCTATCAACAGGTTGTGGAATATAACAACTGACGATTTGGGGTCAACCCACGCGGCAGATATTGCCGTTTTGCCCATAGAAGCAGGAGGAAAACCGATGAGAGTATATCGCGCCATTGCGGCGCTGTTCATGTGTGTGATGCTTGCGTGCGTGCTGCTACTGCCCGCTGCGCCTGCCATGGCGCAGGACGGGGTGAGCGCGCTGTTTATCAACGTTGGCAAGGCGGATGCCACATTGTGCTTTTTGGGAGATCAGCGCTTTTTGATTGATACCGGCACAAAGAAGAGCTATGATGAACTGGAGCGCGCACTGAAGCTCTACCATGTGACAAAGCTGGATGGCGTGCTGATTACGCATACGCACAAGGATCATGCCGGCGGGCTTTCCAAGCTGCTTAAAAGCGATATCGAGGTTGAAATGGTCTATGCCGGAAAGCTGCACATTGAGACGAGCGACGAGGAACATCCCGCCTTTAAAGCCACCCAAAAAAACGGCGTGCCGCTGCGTTGGCTTTCGGCGGGCGACGAGGTGGCGCTGGACGGTGGCTATACCTTCCGCGTGCTGGGACCGCTGAGCAAGGATGCGGAAAACGATAACAACAACTCCCTCGTTGTGGAGCTGCAAACGCCGCAGGGCAATATGCTCTTCACAGGCGATATGGAGTTTGCGGAGGAGGAGGCGCTGCTGTCGGCCGGACTGATCCCGCAGGCGGCGGTGCTCAAGGTTCCACATCATGGCGAGGACGACGCCTCCGGTAAGAACCTGATCCTGAAGATCGCTCCGCAATGGGCGGTGATTTCCACCAGCACAGAGGAGGAGCCTGATACGCCGGATGCTAAGGTGCTCGCGAACCTATGGCTGGTGAAGGCTGGCGTATCCGTAACGCAGGATGCGCAAATTGGCATCATGGTGACGCTGGAGCAGGGCAAGGCGAGCGCGCAGAGCATTAACCTGCAATAAATGCACCCAAACCCGCTAAATGCATAGGATGGTTTGACCGGGGGAGCGTTCGCTTCCACGTTCAGACCATCCTTTTCATATTAGGAGGGGGAATCTAGATGCAACATACGCCTTGCGGCTGCCATCTGTGCGACAAGCAAACGCTGCCGGAAAAATATCCGTGCTGCACGCCGGAATGGCAGGAATGCCCGCCATCGGGCACGGATAGGATACCGCCCTGCTGTGAGCCGACGCCGCCATGTCCCATGCCGCAGCCGTGCCCGCGCCCGACGCCTTGTCCGCAGCCAAGACCCATACCGCCATGCTCGTGTCCAGAAACACGCCCGACACCGCAACCTTGCCCGCAGCCGAGGCCTTGTCCGTGCTTGCGCCCCGAGCCGTGCCCGCAGCCGTGCCCGCCACCCAGACCGCAGCCGTGCCCGTGTCCGCAGCCGTGCCCGACACCCAGACCGCAGCCGTGCCCGTGCCCCGCGCCGTGCCCGCCACCCAGACCGCAGCCGTGCCCGTGCCCGTGCCCGTGCCCCGCGCCGTGCCCGACACCCAGGCCGCAGCCGTGCCCGTGCCCACGCCCCGCGCCGTGCCCGCCACCCAGACCGCAGCCGTGCCCGTGCCCGCGCCCTGAGCCGTGC
>JAVVVJ010000090.1:0-7296 GCA_036652695.1 Clostridia bacterium
CTACGCCCTCAAAGTCATTGGTGTCAATGGATTTTCGTAAGCGATTGCCCTGGGGAATTGTTAGGGAAAGGCATATTGAGCTTCCTTGCAAGCCTTTAAAAAGCGGCTTGCTCCTCCAAGGCTTTCTGATGACGCCATTCGCAGCGTCCCCCAAAAAAAGCAGGGAAAACCGGCCTGCACAGAGAAAATGATACATATGCGTGACAACCGCTTTTCCGGGAGGTAGCACCCATGAAACGATACAGAAGGCGCATATGGCCGATTTTCCTCCTATGCCTGCTGGCGCTTTGCTTTCCAGCCCTGATGGCTTTGGGGGAGGGCAGTGCCCACACCGTGCGTTGCCAGTTTACAAGCGAGATTCCCGCGCGCGCGGCAAGCCATGAGCTGCCTGCCGCCATGGAAATAGCCGCGGGCGTGTCCGTCGCGCTTCCGCGGGCGGATTACGTTGCGCCCGGCTACGATTGGAGCGGTTGGCGCGTTACGTCGCAGGGGCGCACGCTGCCCGTAACGGAGGGCGCGTTTACAATGCCCGATGCCGACGTGCTTGTCAGCGGCGGTTGGACGGTGCGCACGGTGGAGCTTTCGCTGAACACAATCGATGGCTGGTACACGGGCGAACGGGTACAGCTGGTGCTTGGGGGCATGGTGGAGGGGGATCGCGCGTACCTGCGCATTGGCAACGGGCAGGAAACAGCCATGTCTGGCGGCAAGGCGGGCTTTGTGAACGCCACGGCGGGCAGGCTCAGCGTATATGTGCGTGTGGAGCGCGACCGCGCAACGGTGCGCACGCTTGCGTCTACGGTGAACATTCGCCCGCGCATGCTCACCTTCCAAATCGGCAGCTATTCCGGCGTCTATGATGGCAGGGAGCATACCGTATCGGTGGAGGAGATCACCCCGCAGGATGCGCAAAACGGCTATGGCTATGCCAAGAACGAGGAAAACGGCGTTTCCGTGAATGTGGGGACGAGCGCGCGGCAGACCTATTGCACTGGCGGCGTGATCGCCGTGGGCGCAAACAGCGCCGCGCCCTGCGCGTACGCGCCGGGGTTGATTGCGGGCAACTACGCCGTTACGGTGCTGCCCGGAAGCATAGAGATCACCAAACGCCCCGTCACGCTGGTTGCGCCAAGCGCCGTCTTTGATTATGACGCGTCCGTGCGGCGCTTGAGCGCCGCCGGGGTGGTCGAAAAGAAGGGCGAAGGCTTTTTAAACGATGTGGCGAGCTTCACGGTGGCTTTTTCGGGGCGCTCAAACGAGCGCCGCTTGCCCGGTACACAAGCCGTGACGCTGGATTTGGCAACCCTTGCGCTCACGCCCGCGCGGGGTGCGACCTTTCCCGCTGGCGTAAGCCTTGCGGAGCAGTACGCGGTGCGGGCGCAAAGCGGCGCGCTAACGGTGGAGGCGCGGGCAAGGACGTTCCCCGTCACGCTGACGGCTACGCCTGTGGAGTACGTCTATACGGGTGAAAGGCAGCGCATAGATCCGCTGGGCTATACGGTGAAGGGGCTGCCCGAGGGCGTTGCCATGAGCGGCGTGCGTGCGGATACCGTGGGCACGGATGCGGGCGCGCATAAGATCACCTTTGCGGGTACGCCGCGCTTTACGGATGGCGGCGTGGATGTGAGCGCCTGCTTTGCTGTGAGCGAAGAGGGCGCGGTGATGACCATTCTGCCAGCGGAGGCCACGCTGCGG
Source organism: Clostridia bacterium (assembly GCA_036652695.1). Lineage (GTDB taxonomy): Bacteria > Bacillota > Clostridia > Christensenellales > Aristaeellaceae > Limiplasma. Next base: position 1,696 of record JAVVVJ010000090.1, read on the forward strand.
GTGCAGAGCGAGGCTTTTGAGTATGATGGTCAGCCGCATCACGTAACCGCTGTGGCAGAGGGGTTGGCGGGTGCGCATACCGCGAGCGTTGCGCTGGAAAATGCCGTGCGCGTTGATGTGGGCGCAAACGATGTAACCGTGCTTGTGGATCAGTGCGCGATTGTGGATCGGCAGGGTCGTGATTTGCGGCACAACTACCGCCTCACCGCCGTTGATGGCGTCATCACGGTGAACGCGGGAGAACTGCCCTACGGGGTGCTTACCTATCTGGAGCAGCCGGACGGCTCTTTTGTGCGCGCCAACAGTGAGCAGCGCGTGGGCGCGGGGCAAAGCGCCATCGATATGACCGCCTTACAAACGCCCGTGGAGGGCTATGCCTTTGTACGCGCCGAACCGGAGGCTGCCGCCGTGGAGCCGGGCACGGTGATTCGCCTGTACTATCGGCGGCAGTATGCCGTGCGCTACCGCTTTAGCGATGGGTTTATGCCCCGCGGCTTTGCGCCACCTGCCGATCAGCCGGACGTGCCCGCGGGGGAGCCTGTTACGGCAGATGCGGGTGCGTATGCGTTGCCCGGCTATTTATGGAGCGGCTGGCAAGTTGCGGAGCCAAGCGGCCTCACGCTGGATGAGGGGGGCAGCTTTGTGATGCCGCGCACGGATGTGACGCTGGTTGGCGGTTGGTCGGCAGATACGGCTGCGCTTGCGGTCAAAGGAATTTCCGAATATTATACGGGAAGCCCTTATCAGATTGCCGTGCTGGGCATGACGGAAGGCGATCAGGCCTATTTGCGCAAGGAAAACGAACTGATTCCCCTTGCGCAGGTCGCCTTTACCCACGCGACGGATGGCGTGCAGAGCGTGGAGGTTGTGGTGCGGCGCGACGAGCGGGAGATTTGGTCAAGCGCCGTGTGCGTGGAAATTCGCCCGCGAACGCTCATGTACGCAGTGCGGAGCGATACCTTTGTATATGATGGTCAGCCGCATACGCTGGCGCTTGTGGACAACACGCCGCATAGCGAGGGCTATGGCCCCGCGCCCGGTGAGGTGGTCGCGCTGACGCTTGGCGGCAAGGCCACGCAGACCTATGTAACGCCTCCTGTTGCCATCGATAGCAGCGATGTGAGCATCGCCTATGAAAACGGGGCAAGCGCGGAAAATTACCGCGTGCTGCTGGCCTATGGCAGCATAGAGATCACAAAGCGACCCGTGCGCATGATCGCGCCGGGCGGCGAGTTTGTTTATGATGCGCGGACGCATGCGCTAAACCCCATGGATGCGCGTGTGGAAACCGCCGACGGCCTTGGGTTTCTGCCCGGCGTAACGTATGCGGTCGCCTTTGCGGCAAACGGCGGCGAGCGCCGCGTGCCGGGCGTGCAGCCCGTGGCGCTGAATCCCGCTACGCTGGTGCTCAGTGCCGATGGGATACCTGTAAACGAGCAGTATGCGGTTACCTTTGAAAGCGCGGCTTTGCGCGTTGCCGTGCCGCAGGAGCCGATTCCCGTTACGCTCGCGGCGGCAGATGTGGAGCGGGTATATGATGGGGAAACGCATACCGTTTACGCATCCGACGCTTCTGCCTATCAAGCTGTCGGTTTGCCGGAGGGCGTGGTACTCACCGGTGTGGGGGTGCGTGCCTCAGGCAAGGACGCGGGCGAGTATGAAATTGCCTTCACAGGCACGCCGACGCTTACGGATGGCGGCGTAGAGGTCAACGAGTGCTTTGCCGTGCAGTGGGTTGGCGCGAAGCTGCGAATCGCGCGGGCGGAGGTTACGTTGACGGTAGAAAATGCCGAGTTTGCCTACGATGGGTTTGCGCATAGCGCCAATTGGCGGGCGAGCGGCATTGCCCAAAGCGATGAAATCGTGCCCGCCCTTAACGGCAATCGGCGCACCGAGGTGGGCGCGAACGCCGTGACCATTGATCGGCAGGGCATTCGCTTTGTGAGCGCCGATGATCAACAGGCCGATGTAACGGCGAACTACCTTGTGATGGACTGCACGGATGGCAGCATTGAGATTACGCCCGTGATGACGCCCTATACCGTGCGCTGCCTGCTGGAGGCGGGCGAGGGCAAGGAGCTTGCGCCCGATGGGGAATGGACGGAGTACGCGCTTAATGATGGAACGCCGATCGATATCGCGGCGCTGGCGGAGGCGCACAAGTTTATCGGCTATGCCTACAGCGGCGCAAACCCGCAGACTGCGGTGGCTGAGGGCGGCGGCAAAACGGTGATTGAGCTTTCCTACAAGCGCGAGCACAGCGTGCGGTACCGCTTTGCGGGCATTGTGCCGGGCGGGGAGAATAGCGGCGCGGCAACGGAGCTGCCCGCCGCGTTGGGCGGGAAGCTTTCCGGTGAGGCCGTGAGCATTGATGAGCGGCGGCGCGATGTGGAGGGCTATCACTGGAATGGCTGGAAGGTGGTTTCGCCTGCCAAGCTTGCAATGGAGGAACGGGGCTTTGTTATGCCAAGCGCGGATGTGGTGGTGGAGGGGAGCTGGTCCCCGCTCACGGATGCGCTTGCCGTAAACAGCATTGATGACTATTATACGGGAAACGCTTATGCGCTTGTGGTGCGTGGACTGCTGACGGGCGATGCTGCCTATTTGACCCTTGGTGGAGAGCGCAGGCGCATCACGGGCGAGGCCGCGTTTGTCAATGCGATGGACGAGCATGGCATGGTGGAGGTGGAGCGCGACGATGCGGTGATCTGGCGCGCGGAGCTTTCCATCCGCATTCGCCCGCGCAAGCTTACCTACGCGGTGGAAAGTCGGGTCTTTGTATATGACGCTTCGCCGCATTGCCTTGCCGTTAAGGAGACCACGCCCAACGATTGGGCTGGCGGCTTCGGCATTGTGCGTGGGCAAAGCATCGGCGTTGCGCTTGGCGAAAAAGCCACCCGCACCTTTGTGACGCAAAGCCCCATTCAGGTCAATGGCGCGGAGGATGTGCGCATCAGCTTTGGTTCCAATACCTTGACGGAAAATTACGAGGTTACCGTGACCCCCGGTACCATGGAGGTCACGCGCCGCCCGGTGACGCTGCTCGCGCCAAGCGGAACCTTTGCCTACGATGCCGCCACGCATAGCCTAAGCGCGGCAGAGGTGAAAAGCCCCCCGGAGCAGGGCTTTTTGCAGGATGTAAGCGCCGTGGAAATTGATTTTGCGGCGCAGGGCACGGGCGCGCCCTCCAACGAGCGGCGCGTGCCCGGTCAGCAGAACGTGACGCTGGATGAGGCGACGCTTCGCCTGACGCCTGCGCCTGGCTACGAGGGGATAGACCTTACACGCCAGTATGTGCTGACGGCTATGCCGGGCACGCTGAGCGTGCATGCCGCGCCTGAGGCGCTGAAGCTACACGTTGAGGCGAATGACCAGCGGCGCGTCTATGATGGCAGCCTACAGCGCGTGCTGCTCACCGATGCGAACGCCATCCGCGTGACGGGCTTGCCGGACGGCGTTACGCTCAGCGGCGTCGGCGCGTCGGCAGAAGGTCAATATGCGGGCGTTTATGAAGCCGCCGTGCTTGGCGAACCAGTGCTGACGGATACGACCTCCGTGCCTGCGGCCGATGTGACCGCCTGCTTTGTGCTGACCCGTGCAAGCGGCGTATTCACCATCGAAAAGCGCCCCCTGCGCTTGCTGATTGGCTCGCAGATCGTGGGTTACGATGGCAAGGCGCATACGGTCAACGCGGCGGGAGATGGCGTGACCGCCGCAAACGGTCAGCTGGAGGGCGGCCTGGCGAGCGGGGATTTGCTTGTGCCCGCGCTGCTCAATGCCAGCCGCGTGGAGGTGGGCACCTCTACCATTGTCTATGACCGCGAGGGCACGGCGATTGTAAATGGAGAGCTTGGCGTGGATGCGACCGCCAGCTATGATATTCGCTTGTGGGGGGAGGGCACGCTTACCATCACGCCCGCGGATACCAGCTATGCGATTCACTACACCTATGACGGTACGCCCGACCGCAATGCTGCGGAGATCGGCTTTGGCAGCGTGGGGGACGTGATCAACGCCTATTCGACCAAGCCGCGCGAGGGCATGCGTGTGGAAAGCGTGGAAAATTTCCCCCTCACCCTTCGCTACGACCCACGCCAGAACATCGTTACCGTTCATTATTGCACGCGCGAAAAAGCGCCGCCTTCCCAAGCGGGAAGCGGCGCGCCCTTGCAAACAGCGGAGACGGCGGAATGATGTTATGCCTCCGTCGGCAAATGCTTGCGCAGAAAACGGCGGTAGTGGAAGGCGTTGAACACGGCGGTGGCGATATCGCTAACGGGTTCTGCGAACATGACGGCAAGAATGCCCCATGGCAGCACCGCAGGCAGCAGATAGATGAGCGGAATCAGCAGCGCAATCTTGCGCATGAAGGCGAAGAGAAGAGCGGATTTGCCCTCGCCCATGGAGGTATAGGCCTGCTGAAAGCTGGAATGCGCGCCCATGAACATCGCGCCCACAATGTACACGCGCAGCATTGGCGCGCCGATGGCGAGCAAAGCGGGGTCATTGTTGAACAGCTGCAAAAACCAGACGGGGAACAAACACATCAACCCACCGCCGATCATGGAGGCCGTGATGTTTGCGCCAAAGCAAAGCCGGAGAGTGGCGCGCACGCGGTCGTAAGCGCCCGCGCCGTAGTTGTAGCTCACAATTGGCTGAGAGCCTTGCGCGACGCCGCCAGTGAACAAGGATAGGAACTGCGAGAGCATAAAGAGCACCGTCATGGCGCTCACGGCCATGTCGCCGCCAAAGGCGGCGCATTGCCGGTTGAAGCAGAGGTTCAGCAGCCCTTCTGTGGCGGTCATGAAGAAGGGCGCGGAGCCGAGGACGCAAATTTCGCGGATGCGCTTCCAGCTGAGGGCAAGAAAACGCCGCCGGATACGCAGCACCGTTTTTTTGCCAAACAGGAAGCCGAGCACCCATAGGAAGGAAATCATCTGGGAAAGCACGGTCGCAAGCGCCGCGCCGCGCACGCCCATGCCAAAGGCGAAGATGAACAACGGATCCAGCACGATGTTGAGCATCGCGCCCAGCATGGTGGTGAACATGGCCGTTTTGGCAAAGCCCTGCGTGGTAATAAAATAGTTCATGCCCATGGTCATCTGCACAAAAACCGTACCCAGTGCGTAGGTGGCCAAATAATCGTGCGCATAGGGCAGCGTTTGCGCGCTTGCGCCAAAGAGCAGCAATAGCGGATCGCAAAAGCCGTATACGATCACGGTAAGCACAAGGGAAAGCAGCAGCAGCATGCTAAAGGACGTGCCCAGATAGCTCTCGGCGCGTTCGTTTTCGTTTTGACCCATGCAGATGGCGGCATAGGGCGCGCCTCCCCGCCCAAAGAGCGATGCAAAGGCAGATACGATGGTGATGATGGGCAACGCAATGCCTAGACCCGCCATTGCCAGCGCACCATCCGCCATGCGGCCAATGTAGATACGATCCACGGCGCTGTAGATCAGCGTGACAATTTGCGCGGAGATGGCGGGCAAGGATAGGGATAGCAGCAGCTTGGGTATTTTTTCGGTGCGCAGACGTTCGTTTTCCATGTGTGTGTCCTTTCATTGTATGAGATGAAAATAGCATACCTCTTTTTCAGGGGGA
>JAVVVJ010000091.1:0-7226 GCA_036652695.1 Clostridia bacterium
TTCGCGCCGTCGGCAATATCGGTTTCAGGGTTGAGCACGCAACCGGGCTTGTTGATAAAATAGCGCGGATTTTCGCTTGCCAGTTCCATGACAAGCTCGCCGCTTTCCACATAGGGCGTCGCGGGCTTTGCGATCAAACGCACAGAAATGTTCACCTCGCCCATGTCCGCTGGAACGTCAATCAGCAGCTCAACCTGCGCCGCATCGCCCGTATGCTGCTGTTCCCCCACTGTTTGGTAGCGCAAAAGCACGGTGCTCCCATCCCGCAGGCATTCCACAAAGGTTGGCGATCGGGTCAGGTGCTCGCATTCAGGATATCCGCGGCGCGCGTTATCCAAAACGCCCCAGTCCGAAAAACGATAACCGTAGGCACGCACGTATTCCGTCATCTCTTGGGTGCCATAGCGGTCATAGCGGTAATGAATCGCGCCATGCCCGTCCCTGTTTTGAAGCAGCAGACATTCGTTTTGCTTATCATAGAGGCTGTCAATGATACCCGTAGCGGGGTTGAGCTCCAAACGGTAGCGCCCGCCCTCCACCACGCCGTTCAGGCAGGGCGCGGCAGGGCGCGTGGGCGTTTGAGACGCGCGCGTGACGCTCACGGCAGCTTCCGCCTCCTCGCAAGCCGCCAGTGCGCTTCGCGCGCGCTCGGCTTGCTCCTGCCACGAGGCTTCCATCGTTGCGCATTTTTCGGTGAGGCGGTATTTTGCAAACGCATCGCGCTGGTAATCGGGAATGGCGCCAAGGAAGCTCTTAACATCCAAGCCCCAAGTATGCTCCGCAAACAGCGCCAAACCATCGTAGGCCGTGCGGATGCACCGGGAGGCTTTGTCGCGCGCCGCTAAGGAAAGCGTCCGTCCGTCCAGCGCAAGCCGCATTTCCACAGTGCGCAGCCTGCGCCGCGCTTCGCGCACCATGGCAACCTCCTTGGGGTAGGAAGCCACGCCATGAATCCACGTGTCGGCCAAGTCCTTGCGTACAACAGGCAGATTGCTCAAATCCTGCTGGGAAAGCGCCTGCCAAAAATCGTCCAACGTGCCCGAAACCACCTCCGCACCCGGATGCTCGGCATGCACTGCACTTACGAGCTTCTCCAAAACCTCGGTGGATTGCGGGCCGCAGTTATCCTGCGTGTTCATAAGCGACATCCACACGGCATAGGGCCACCCCTCAGGCGGGCAAAGCGGCGTGCCATAACCCAGCTTGTTGTACATCACAAGCACGCGCTTGCCCGAAGGTGCTTCCCACCAAAACAGCGGCGGCACATCGGGCGGGCTAGCAAACTCATTGCAGCCCATGTGCAGAAATTTGATGCCCGCCTCAGCCAAAATCTCGGGCAGCATCCAGCCAGCGCCGGGCACATCGGTCATCTTGCCCGCCAGCACCAGCGGTTTGTGGTGCTCCTCCGCTAGCTCCTTGGCGTATTGCAGCCCCTCAATGGCGTCCTCCAATCCGCTGAAATCATAATGAGTGGTAAAGGGCAGCGCGTGCCACGCAAGTTGCCCGTTGTGTATCAACGCGCGCATCCGCTTGCGAAGCTCCGGGGTGCAGTCCCGTTCCATCACCTGCATCGGCCACGCTGGCACAGTCCATACATACCGCGCATTGCCAAGCTTCTGCGTTTCCTCGCAGGTTGTTACCACTTTTTCCAGCATCTCGCCCGAATACAGCCTTAGCACATCCTTTGCCATGGCTGTAAAGCCGATATCAAAATGCGTTTTAAAAACCAAATATACCTTTTCCACCTGCATGCCAATAGCCCCCTTCGCTGGCCCGACGGTTTCAGTCAACCGCTTGCGGGCTTATTTTTCCGGGCTGAAATAGATGGGATTGGACACCAGCACCCGCGTAATAGGCACGCTCGGTGCAAGGCTGCGCAGCACCTCGCACCGTACAAAGCGCTCGCCCGCCGCACGGAAGGGAAGCATGATTTCCACCGCGCCGGGTGGGCAGCATACCTCGCTCACAGCGCGATCTGTAATGATGCGAACCATGTCTCCGCCCTTGATATGCGTAAGCTTGATCATCACCGAAGCCCCCTGTGCCGCCGTGCCGCCCATCTGCACATCTCCCGCCGAAAGCTTCACGTCCGGCCCAGCGGGCGAATAAGACACATAGCAGCACCCAGCCACCAGCGCCGCCATAATATCGTGTGGCGAGCGGGAAAGCGCATATACGCACGTGGTGGGCAGGCCGGGCAAAGCGAGCGGCCCCTCCCTATGAAAATCGCTCCCGCCCACGGCAGGCAGCTTGCGCCCACTGCAAAGCTCGCTGTGCCACCAGTTCAGGCAATCCTCGTTGGGACCCATCATCAACGCGCCGTTCCATATTTCTACCGCGTCCATGGGGAAAATATCCATGCCCCAAGTCCAGCCGCATTCCGGCTTGCAGAAGGGATGGTTGAATGTGATCAGCGCCCCGGCGGCCTTCGCCTCGGCGATCACAGCGCGAGCTTCCTCTGCCGTGTTCACACAAAACGGATTTTCGCAAGGCTTTCGCACGCCCAGAAAATTCGTGTGCCCCCGATAATGCGTCCATTCCATGCCGGGGATCATGGTGAGGTCACTCATCCTAGGCAGATGATCGTTCTCAAACCAGGTGTTGTGGTTGGTCACAAATACAAAATCCAAGCCCTGACCACGGCACAAAAGCGCTAGTTCCTCCGGGGTCAGCACGCCATCAGAGCCTGTAGTGTGCGTATGCAGATCCCCTTTAAAGCGGCGCATGACCTTTGGGGCAAGCTCGATTTCGTACACTACCTTGGTGCCCTCCGGCGGCACCTTGTACGCGCCTACAATGATTTCCCACTCGCCGGGTAAAATGTCCACGCTTTCATAGCCATGGGAGCTTCCAAAAGGCGAAATGGTAATCGCCGTTCGGTCGGAGCCAGACGCGCCCACAAACACCCCGCCGGGCATATTCAGCCCCAGATCGATGATGCTGCGCTCCTCATCAAACACAAAGCCGTACTGTTCGCTTTTCACATGCCGCGCATACGTATAGCGCAGCACCATACTTTCAATCCCCTCCGGCACCGTAAAGGGGATGGTAAAATACTGGCGCTCCTCCGCCTTGGTGATCAGCCGTTCAAAAACAAAACTCGCCAAGCAATGTCACTCCTTTGTAGCGCCAAGGTTCAACCCCGACAGCAGAAATTTTTGCGCAAAGACGTAAATCAGCAACAGCGGCGCGGCGGTGATGATGATGGCAGCCATAATGGCGTTGTTTGGAATCTGCGCCGTGCCCGATGTGGAATCCGTGCTGAGGATCATCATCTTGAGCTTTAAAGGCAGCGTATACAGGTTTTCATCGGTCAGCAGCGTTGCCGGAATCGTGATGGCGTTCCACTTGGAAACATACTCCATAAAAAACACAGTAGCCAGTCCGGGCAGCGAGATGGGCATGTAAATGCCCGCAAAGATGCGCATCTCCGACGCGCCATCGATTCTCGCGGATTCGGAAAGCGTATAGGAAATGGTTTCGAAGAAATTGCGCATCAATAGGATGCTAAAGCCGGAGATCAGTCCGTTGATGATCAGCCCTGTATAGCTGTTGAGCAGGTGCAGGCTCCTGTTGAGCTGATAGATGGAGATCATGGTAAGGTCGCCAGGGATCATCATCGTGAGCATCACAAAGGAGGTAATCGCCCGCTTAAACGGCAGATCGCGCTGAATCAACACATAGCCTGCGATGCTGGAAAGCATCACCTGTACAAGCGTACCCACCGTGGTAACCAGCAGGGAGTTCAAAAACGGCCTGCTGAGCTTGGAAACCTCAAATACGTACTTGAAGCCCTCCAAGCTAAACGCATCCCACCACATCAAAAAGCCACTCCGGGAGGAGCTCAGCGTGGAGGATGTAGAAACAACCAGCACATTCCACATGGGCAGCATCATGATGATGCCTACAATCGTCAAAAAAGCCCACATAATTGCCTTTTGGAAGCCTGTCAGCTCGTTGCGCAGGCTCTTGACCACGCGTTTTGCACTCATGCCGCCGCCCCCTATTCAATTTCGTCGTAATGGATTGCCTTGCGCACAACGAAGGTGATCAGCATGGTTGCCACCAGTACAACGCATGCCGCAGCCGACGCAATGCCAATTTTGAATTGCACAATGCCATCCGTATAAATGAGGTACAGCAGGTTGCGCACCTTATCCAGAATGCTGGCGTTAGACATGATATAGATCTGATCGAAGTTGCGCAGGAGACCCATCACGCCCAGCACCACAACCACCTTGATGGTGGAGGCGATGGAGGGCACGGTAATCGCCGCCGTCTGCTGAAGCCGGGAGGCACCATCGATGGATGCCGCCTCGTAAAGCGTGGGATCTATGGAGACAATCGCAGCCAAAAACAGCGCCGCACAGTAGCCCGCGCCCTTCCACGCACCTGTAAAGATCATGATTCCCTGCGCGTATTTCTGCTCGGACATGAACACGATTTTGCGGAAGTTTTCACCGCCAAAGGCCGCGAGTATGCCGTTCATTAAGCCTGTGGGCGAAAGGATGGTGATCCACATGGAGCCTACCACGGACCATGACAGCAAATAGGGAATGTAGGAGATCGTTTGAAAGGCGCTTTTGACGGGTTTGGAGCGGATTTCATTGAGATACAGCGCCAGCAAAAGCCCCCATGCGGTTTGCAACACAAAGGTGCCCGCGCCCATGATCAGCGTGTTGTAAAACGCCTGCGTATACACAGGGCTCACAAAGATCTTTTGATAGTTTTTAAGCCCTACAAAGCTGGAATTGCCCAACAGCTTGATTTCCTGAAAGCTGTTTACAATGCCCAGCGCCATGGGATAATAGGAAAATACAATAAAATACAACGCAACCGGCAGCAGCATAAGGTAAATGAAGCGATAGCGCCGCAGCCTGCCAATGAATAGCCGCCTGTGACCCACCCGATCAATGGCCTGTAGGTTTGTCATTCTATGACCCCTCCCCCAAACAGCGCCTAACGCGCCATTTTGCGAAAAAAAGATGTAGAAAGGGGCTGGCAGGCGCGCGTGCACCGCCAACCCCATCTCCCTTACGGTTTGATTCTTACTTATCGCAAACTTCCATGGTTACCAGCTCTTGGCGCATGCCCGTGAGGCCGTCAGCGATGCTGACCTCGCCCTTGATCATGGAAATCGCCCACTTGCCAACAATGCCTTTATAGTCGTTCTCATTGGGGATGATGGTCTCAATCGAAGCGCTGTCCAGATAGCTAATCGCCTCATCCACGCCGAGGTTCATGCCGATGGGGTTTTTGAAATCCTTGAAGATCGGCATCGGAGCGCCATGATCCATACTATGCGCGGCACCGATCTCCGTAAGCTGATACGTGCTGCCATCCACGGTGTAATCATGATCCTTCACGCCAAGGCTCAACAGCTCCCCGCCCTCCTGCGTTGAAAAGTACTCCAGCACCTTGACCGCACCGGGCACGTTGGCCGCATTGACGGGAATCGCGAACAAGCTTGCGCTGCCCTTACGAAGGGAATAATTTCCATCCGGAGTTTTGAGGCCGGGCAAGGACACAATTTCAAAATCCTGCGTGCTCACGCCACCGGCGGCGGCATTGGCATTGTGCAGGCCAACCCATGCGGCCCAATCAACACACACAGCCGTCTGCTGCGAGGCCGCGCCCATCTTGTTGCGCATGTCCTTGGTTACGTCCACAAAGGAGGCGGGATCCAGCAGGCCTTCGTCGTAGAGCTTCTTAAACCATTCCCATACGGGTGCGGCAGCTTCGGTGGCATAAGGCACATAGCGCTTGCCATCGGTATCGGTCACAACGCCGCCCTTAAGCCCCACGCTGGACATCCAAGGTTGCAGATCCCAGTTCTGGCTGACGATGGTGTTTAAGGGGTAGAAATCCGGCTTATCCGCATTGGCTTCCTTCAATGCCTTAAACGCCTTGTAATAGCCATCCATGGTGGGTTCAATCGTTTTGTAATCGATGCCAGCCTTTTCCAGCATGACCTTATTGAGCGCAACCACAATGTGCAGCTCGCGCTTGTTAAAGCCCGCGTACACCTTGCCGTCTACGGTGATATCGGCCCACTCGTTGGCTGGTACGTTGTTGGAAAGAATGGAGGACTTGCTTACATAATCGGTGATATCGGTCAGGGCGCCCTGTTGCACAAGGCTCAGGTACTGCCCAGCGGTTATGTATACCAGATCGTATGCTTCGCCAGCGCCCAGCTTCTGCATGAGAATCGTATCATAGTCGCTGGCGGGACGCTCCACCGTAATGGTAAGGCCGGTCGCCTCACTCAAAGCCGCTGCCCAAAGCTCCATCTCTTCGCTGTCCTTGCCGCCGGTCACGTTGGACAAAATCCGTACAGTACCGCTCGCCTCAGTGAACGCCTGCGCCTGCGCCGCGGTGCAAGCCAGAAGCATGACCAATACCAAACCAAAGGATACCAGCTTCTTAAACACAATAGTCCCTCCCATTTTCTTTTTTTCGCTTGCGGGGGTTTGCCCCTCTTCAGTACATAATTTATCATACTATATGATCTGCATCAATACATATTTATCTCTTATGGAACTTAGATTACCATATCATACTTATACTTATCTTCTTTCTTTTCTTGTCGAGCGTTCTGAAACGCTTGCCACTGACTGGTTTACCGAAGGAAGTCATTTTTGATGCAAACCATTGAGGCCTGAAAAGTATATTTATCATGCTTATTAAAAGGCAACAGGCGTTAGCGAACGCTGGTGGTCGCACCAAGCCGAAAAATCGCGGGCACCCATACAGGCTCCAAGCTCACCGCCTCGCCTGCGATAAGCTTTAGCAAAATTTCCACCAGCCGTTCAGCGATTGTATTTTCATCCTGCCGCATATGCGTGTAGACATACCCGCCGGGGGAGAGATAGTCCTCATCGATGCAGCAAGCCATGAACTCTTTGCCCGGCTGCATGCCTTGCTTCGCGGCTACGATGTACAAGAACCTTGCAAGCGCGTATTCCGTAAGCACAATGGCGTCCGGCATCTTTTCAAACGAGTGCAAAAAGCGCTCCATATGCGCCAAGTAGGCCGGCTCTTGCGCCTCGGAGAGCAGGTTTTCGGTGCGCTTGGGCAAAACGCACTCTCCAGCGCATGTGATGCCCGTTTCATGTAGCCCTTGATAGAAGCCATTTACGCGATCGCTCAGCGATGTGGTGCTTGATGGGTCAATCGTTACCAGCGCGGCGTTTTTGCAACCGCAATACTGCAGATGCGCCACCTAG
>JAVVVJ010000092.1:0-6164 GCA_036652695.1 Clostridia bacterium
GTCAATCTCTGCCATGTCAAGCGCCTCAATCGTTCCCTCCACCACTGGCGGCTGTCCCTCGCCGCCGCCCTCTAGCACATACATCAAATGCCCGTCAATCAGCCGCAGGGGCGGCACGCCGTTTTCTGCGTTGTAGTGCGCCATTAGGTGGCCTCGCTCGTCCACGTGCAGCGCGAAGGTCGCTTTTCCCAGTGCCACCGCCATGCCCTGTCCGCTTCTAGGTACGCGCACTTCGATATGCTTGCGCTCGTCATAGTCCCGCACGCGCACGCTGATATCTTCGCTCGCGCTCACCATCTCGCCGCTGCCCGTCAAGCCGTCAAATTTCTTTATGGCGCGTTCCATCTGCTTTGCAAGCAGCTGTCGTTCACGCTCAGCTGTTTCCACATCTGCCGTTATTTCAATTACGTCACTAATGGCCTTGCTCAGCGCCCCGAATTCAGCGCTTGATGTGATGCTCTCATCTTCCACCGTCATGGGCTCTACCACCATATCAAAGCGCGGGTAGAATAGCGTTTGCTGGTTCGCCCCATAAATGGTTAGTTGACAGGCTACCACGCCCTCTGCCGTAAACGTCTGCGTGGGGAAATATACTTTCACAAGCCCATCTTCTATCTCCGCTTGCGCCATCAATACATTGCCATCCGGCTTCTTTGCGCGTATCACGGCGCGTAGGTCGCCCTGTAGGCACATCGGCTTACAACCGTCACATAGCGTCACATAGCACGCATGTACGCGCTGGTCACCCTTTCGCGCGTATAACGCCAACTGGCTTCCCGCTGTCGCTATATCCAGCTGGAATCGCTTTTTTACCGTGTTCACGCTCTCCCCCCCTGTGGTTTTCCTGTTGGAATTCGCAAAAAGCGCATCCCGCTATACCCATCATAGCAGGACGCGCCTTTTCATTTCTCCCCACCGCCATGGGAATTTGCAGCCTATTTCAACCACTCTGCAAACTTTTCATCGTCAAAGTAGTTCTCGCCGCTTTTGTTGGTTAGCCCCAAGCCCACAAGCATTTTCTGCAAGCCGCGCACGCTCTTTTTATATCCGCTGTTGTGCATTTCCTGCATCTTTTGCTTAAAGCTGCTTGTTATGCTCTGCGAAATCGCCGCATCGCTTCGCCCATCCTCGCGCATTTGTGCAATGGAGGCCGCAGCCTTTTTGCTGTCCTGCGCGTCTATGGCATCCCGCACCTGCTGTGAATGCAAATCCTTCATCCACTCTCCGCGTTCATCCTGCGTAACGTCCAGCAGCTCTTCCAGCGTGTTTAGTAATTCCTTTGCACCTGCCGCGTCCCCGCTTGCCTCCCTGCGCAAATACTCCTTTTTAAGCGGAGCAAGCACCGTGCTTCGCACCGTCTTTTGCGGGTTCTTCGCCTCGCTGTCTGCAATGAGTTCCGCGTATATTCGCTTTGCATCCTCCCTGCTTCCACCCGCCGCCGCTCGCAAAATGGCTTGCTCCGCATCCTTGGTTGCATACAGGCTTACATTCAGCTGCTTTTGCATGTCCTTGCTCGCGGTGTCAACCTCACCCTTTTTCGCAAGCTGTATGGCCTTGTCCACAACCTCTCCCTCAAAACCGTCCGCTATCATCTCGCGCTTGATCCGCTCCACCTCTACCGCCTGCCCGCTTGCCTTGGCTTGTGCCGCCTGCGCCGCGCGCCCGTCCTCCGCCGCAAGTACAGTGGCAAGCGCCGCGTCAATTTCAGCTGGACTTTTTGGCTTTTCGCCTTTCCCTAGCTTCTCCCGTATGCGCTCCATGGTCACAACGTCCCCACGCAGCGTGGCATGATATAGGTTTTCGGCCGCATAGCTCGTGCTTGCCGTTTCGTTCATCGTTGGGGTAATCTTTCCCGTAATGGTTTGGTATAGCGCGTTCGCGTCCCGCATAATGGCCCCGGCAGGTATGCCCGTCACCGCGCTTACCGCGCTAACGGTTTTATACACGCTCTTGTAGGTGCTCCATTTGCTTTTCCCGCTCGTCAGCTCCGTAAACACCTCCCATATCCGCTGTATGCCCTGCATGTCCATTCGCGCGGGCTTATACCCCATTACCATGCTTACCCCTTCTTTTAGGTAGGGGATGTAGTTTAGCGGGTTTAGGCCATCTCCTAGGTTGCTTCCAGCCGCCGCTTGCAGCCACTCAATGGGGTTGTCTACGTCCCCGTAGTCACCCCGCATCGCGTTTAACCACTTTTGCCAGTAGGTTTCATCGTCCTCGTTACGCATCGCATCCACCAGTGCCGATGCAGCCGCCGCCGCAACGTTTGCAAATACACACGCCACCATCACCCGCCCCAGCCGCGCGCCGCTTTCCTTGCTTCGCCCCCGCGCGTATTCCGCAATAGCATTGTGTAGCATGTTGTAGGTTTTCATGGGCTCGCTCATGAAATTTGTGAACATTTTGTTTGCGGCATTCTTGCTACGCATCATTTCCGTTCGGTGAAACACGCTATCCACCACCTGCGTTCGGTCGATGACCTCGCTTAATCGCTTGCCTACCTTCTTGCGGAACGCCTCGCTATCCACCTCTAGGCGCTCTGCTTGCGTCAGCTGCCCGTTTAGCGCCCGCTGCTCTGCCTCGCACGCGTTCCATAGATAGCCCCATGTCATTTCATCGGCCACACTTGCCAGCATCATGCTTTTTTGTTGCAGCTTCTCCACCATCGTTTCATCACCCGTCAGCATGCCCCGCAAGCTGCGCCCGGTGTTCATCTCAAAAAAGCCCCAGCTTTTCCATTGCGCAATGGGGCTATAGCGCTTTGCAAGCTCCGCTTGCGGCTTGTGCGCAAGCCCAGCCGTTAGGTATTTAGGGCTCATTACCGCCGCCGCTCGCATGTATGCCGTTGGCTGCTGCACCACAACCCGCAGGTTGCCACCAACCGCCGCAATTTTGGCGTTGCGCACCAGCTTATCATAAACCCCCGCCGAATGGTCACCGCCCACATTCGCGCCGTTTACGTCCTTAATCAGCTGCTCCACATACAGCTTGCCTTTTCTCCCCACACTGCGCTCAATGCTGTGCTTTACGCTGCCCGTTGTCTTAATCCCGTCCGTGTTGTCTGTCGTTCTGTAGTTATACCACCGCATCATATCCGTGCTCGGCACCGCCAGCCCGCCGTAGCTGCTCATATCGTCCACGTGCCGCGCGAAGGTGTCAAACAAATCGCCTATCAGGATCGGCACATTCGCGCCCTTTACTACCGCCTTGGTCATTCCAAGGTTTTTAATCCGGTATAGCCCTCCCGCACCCTCTGCTTTTTGATCGCTTTGGTTTTTGTCGGTGGTTTTCGCTTCGTTTGGGTCAACGTGGATCGGGTAATAATCCTTTTCCCCAAATTTCCGATACCCGTATAGCTCCATACTCGCTTTATTGCCCCATATCGAGCATTCACGCGCAAGAAATTGCTGTGCCTTATCGCTTAGCGCCTTTTCCTCTGCCGTTAGCGTGTCGGTCATGGCTTTTACGTCTGCCTCGGTTACGCGCACATCCGTTACACTGCCATCCTGTATGCGTATACCCACTGCGTAAATATGCGCCCGTGCCTGTGCACGTTTGTTCAGCTCGTATAGCTCCATGATTTGTGCCTTGGTAAGCGCTATGCTTCCACCCGTTACCTCAAAGCGCTGCTTCTTTGCCTTGTCCCCGCTTAGCTCCTTTACCTTCATGCCCTTGCTCGCGTCCTGCATAAACGTGCTCGCCTTGGCAATGGCAAGTATTTTCTTGTCAAAGCCCTCTCGTAGCGCCTCTAGCCTCCGCTGTGCCGCCGCGCCCAACCCATCAAAGAAATGGAACGAATCCAGCATACCGCTGTTTAGCAGTTCGTCCCCCATCAACAGCACCCCCTTGCGCTGCTTGGCTTCCTTTCGCTCCCCAAGCTCCGCACATGTGCTTTCTCCCTCTTCGCTTAGCGTTCGCGCCTTATTTTCCCCGTGCAGCTCGTTTGCGCTCGCCACCATATGCCGCACCGCTGCAACCGCCTTGCTCAACTCCCCAAGCTCCTGTGAGCTTAGGTCTTTTATGCTGGTATACTCCTTCGCCTTTTGTGCCAGCTCCACAAGCCCCGCAATCGTTTCTTCATCCACAATCACGCCGCTTTCATCGCCGCTTTGCGCATCCTGCAAAGCACGCGCCAGCTCTCCCACCCGGTAGTAGAGTTGCTTTTCTTTCAGGGTTTCCCCGTCAAAGTGGAGCAGCGTCACAAATTCGCTTACCGCCTCCCGCATCCCCTCCGGCACATGCCTTTTGTCCGTTGGGTTTTGCAGCATTCCCAGCAATGCCCCGGCGTTGGTCTCAATGCTCTTGCGGTATTTTTGAATATCCGCTTGCTGCTTGCGCTTTTTCATGTCCCGTTCACGCCGCATCGCATATTTTTTTACAATGGCGGCTGCACGTTGCTGTTGATCGCTTTTCGCTTTGGTTTCTTTGGCTTGCTGCACGCTTTGCAGGGCGGCGTCAAACGCCGCTTGGTTCTGTGCTAAAAAGGCCTGCGTACTCGCCTGATAATTGTCAAGTGCCGTGTTGATCGCGGCCTTTCGCACGCTTTTGAGCTTCATGTATTCCTCGCATAGGCGCATGCTGCCATACTGCGCGGCTTCGTCTATGTTCAAGCCATAGTCGTTTCGGTAAATCGGTTTGAGCCAACCCACAATTCTCAATAGCTCATATGGCATGTCTGATTCTTGTGTATCCTCTTGGAATACTGTCGGAGCTATTCCACTTAATTCAGACCATGCCTCGTCAAGCGATATCAGCCCTTTTTGATTCAGCCGCACCCGCCCAAAAAGTGCCCGGCGGTACAGCCCCACGCTTCCCGCAGCATTCGCACCTTCCTCTAGCTGATCCTGTGTTAGCCTGATCGCCGTTGTGCGTAGGTAATGGCGCGCATCCGCGGCCTCCTCTTCGTGCTCCATATCCAGCCGCTGGCTCTCGTTCATCACCTTTAGCATTTCGGCGGTCAATTTTTCGTCCAGTAGCTCAAAGTCCGGTTCATCCGCAGTTTCCACATTGTTAAACGCCATGCCTATTTCTGTTGCAAGATCCTGCGCATCCACGCCGCTGTTAAACTCGCTCTTCATTTTCTGCGCAAGTCGGTGCGCATCCTCGGCGTTTAGTATGTACCCTTTTGAAAGCGCCATTGCTTGTTTAAGGGTCTCTAGCTGGTTTTGCACATTCTCGTCTGTTTCGCGCAAGCTATAGCGCATATGGCCTTCTGTTTGCTCGCCGCCCTCCGCATCCACTTGCGTAATTTCCACCATCTGGTCATAAATTTCTTGCAGCGCTTTGGTTTTCCCGTTCATCGCCTCCAGCTGCCGCCAATCGCTCCGCTTTGCAAGCGCCTTTCCCGCGTCCCACACCGTCTGCAAAAACTCTTCCAACCAGTTCATGACCTTTTCAAACAACGTGCGCTCCTGTGCAAACAGGTCAATCAAATTTCGCCTATCCAATAGCACGGCAGGCGCGCTGTTACATACCACCTCTTCTATCGCGTCATCTTCGTCCATCCCGTGCTTGTTTATTTGCTCGTCAATCAGCGCCCGCACGTCAACAAGCCCTTCATCCATTAGACAGTCTGTTACAAAGTTATTAAACTTGTGCCAATGTTCGCCATGCTCTGCCTGTATTTTGTGCACCAGCTCATGCATGGCTATATAGCTGTATGCGCCATCGTTTGCATCTAGGGCAATGGTGATTTGCTTCGTCCTTGGGTCGTACTGTCCGTTTGCCGTCTGGCTCTTTCCCTTTGCGTCAACGGCTTTAATGCTGTCCTGCACGCGGATACGAAGCTTGAACTTTTTTGCAATCGCCTCCACCACCGTCAATTCATCCATGGCACGCTTGCGCGCGCTCTCGTCTCCTAGGCGCTCCAAGCCTTTTGCGGTATAGGCGCGTTCCACCCCGATATGCTGCCCGTTGCTTTCATCCGCAGGGTTCGCCTCCGCATTTGCAGGAATCACCTTCGCATTTGCAGGAATCACCTTTGCACTCGGTGGATCACCTTGCACGCTCGCGGCCACATCTGCGCCCGGCAGATCACCTTGCACGCTGGTAGGCACATCTGCGCCCGGCACGCTTTTTTGTGCCTTAGGCTTCCTAGACCTCGTGCCCGGCGTGCTCATAGCCGCAGGGGGCGCCTCCGCGCGCGGCGTCGCCTTCGCCGCAGC
>JAVVVJ010000092.1:6174-6876 GCA_036652695.1 Clostridia bacterium
GCACGCCCGAAGCCACATCCGCGCCCGGCGTACTTCCCGCCTTTGGCTTCCTAGCCCTCGTGCCCGGCGTGCTCTTAGCCGCAGGGTTCGCCTCCGCGCCCGGCGTGCCCTTCCCCGCAGGGTTCACCTCCGCGCCCGGCGTGCCCTTCCCCGCAGTGATCCACTCCGCATCCAGCAGATCACCTTGCACGCCCGAAGCCGCATCCGCGCCCGGCACACTTCCCGCCTTTGGCTTCCTAGCCCTCGTGCCCGGCGTGCCCGTAGCCGCAGGGTTCACCTCCGCGCCCGGCAGATCACCTTGCACGCCCGAAGCCGTAGCCACATCCGCACCCGGCACACTTCCCGTCTTTGGCTTCCTCGTCCTCTTGCCCGGCGTGCCCGGTGTGCCCGGTGTGCCCGGCGTGCCCGTAGTCGCAGGGTTCGCCTCCACCTCTGGCAGATCGCCTTGTTCGCTTGCCAGCGCATCCGCGCCCGGCACACTTCCCGCCTTTGGCTTCCTAGCCCTCGTGCCCGGCGTGCCCTGCGCGCCCGTAGCCGCAGGGTTCGACTCCGCATCCAGCAGATCACCTTGCACGCCCGTGGCCGTGTCCACATCCGCGCCCGGCACGCTTTTTTCTGCCTTTGGCTTCTTCGCGTTAATCCCCGCTGCAAATGCCGTGTCCCGCGCTTCCTGCGTTAAATATCTCATGGCGTGTTCGTTTC
>JAVVVJ010000093.1:0-6788 GCA_036652695.1 Clostridia bacterium
CGTCCCCTTTGAGGGGGACGGCGGACGCGCTCTGGCGCTTCTGCGATTTCGCGCTCTGGCGCTTTTGCGCTTTCGCGCTTCTGTGCTTTTGTGTTGCGCTGATCCTGCGCTTTAGGATCAACTGGGATTTATCATTGGAGGGTATGCCAATGGCCATCTACAAGGTCACCTTTAGCCCTACGGGCGGCACGCTCAAGGTTGCCGATTGCGTTGCCGAGGCCTTTGAAAAAGACGTGGTTTCCATCGATTTAACCGATCGCGGTTTTGCTTTTGCCGCTGTACGCTTTACCTCTGCCGATCTCTGCGTTGTCGCGGTACCGTCTTACGGCGGCAGAGCGCCCGAGCTTGCCATGACGCGTCTGCGTCAGCTGGAAGGCGGCGGCGCAAAGGCCATTGCCATCGCCGTATACGGCAACAGAGCCTATGAAGATACGCTGCTTGAGCTTCAAGACGCCTTAACGGCAGGCGGCTTTCATTGCGTTGCCGCAATCGCGGCGATCGCCGAGCATTCCATCCTGCACCAATTCGCTACCGGACGCCCAAACGCCGTTGACGCAAAGGAATTAGCTGCCTTTGCCAAAACAGTTTGGCAGCGCATGCAGGCTGGGGATATCGCTGACGCTTGCGCCGTTGCGGGAAACAAGCCTTACCGAAGCTTTGGCGGCGTTCCCATGAAACCCGCAGCAACCAGCGCCTGCACCCATTGCGGCCTTTGCGCCGCCAAGTGCCCCGCAGGCGCAATCCCGATAGACGCCCCCTCAAAAACCAACCATGCAACCTGCATTTCTTGCATGCGCTGCATTGCCATCTGTCCCAACGCGGCGCGCAAGCTCAACCCCCTCGTTTTAACCATCGCCGCGCAAAAATTGAAAAAATCGTGCGGCAGCGCCCGAAAAAACGAGTTTTTTGTTTGAAAAAAATGTTTTTGTGCGAGTTTGACAAAAATTTAACTGGTAAGTTGCTATTTTCTTCTCATTGGATTATAATAGACCTACTGGATCGCCGAATTCCATGATTTTTATCGACGTCCAAAAAACAATACGCTACAGGAGGTTATTTTCTTATGAAAAAGTGGCTCTCAATCGCATTGGTTCTCACCATGATGCTCTCTCTCTGTGCCATCGGTACCGCTGGTGCAGCAAGCGATTACACCATTCGTATCTATTCCAACTCCAACTCCACCGAGCGCACCACTTGGCTCATTGACGCCGCCAAGAAGGCTGGCTTTACCATTTCCATCGATGACAACACCGTTGTCTCCGGTGACACCGCCGCCATCCAAGCCGCCAACGAAAAAAAGGATGGAGACATCCTCTTTGGCCTCAACGAAACCCGTTGGAGCCAAGTGGTCAACAACACCTATGAAAACGTCAAGCTTTTGGATTGGACGCCCTCTTGGGCCGCTGATGTTGGCGCCTACAGCTATCCCGGCAAGGCCTACGGCCTCGTCATCCAGAACATTTTGATGCTCTACCGCAACGATGAGCTGGGCACCAACGGCAAAGCGCTGAGCTTTGATCACTGGTCCGATATCGTCAACTGCGGCTACAAGTGGTACCGTCAGGGCAAGGTTGGCGGCACGACCAACGCCAACATCAACAGCTCCTTGCTTTATTCCTACGTTGATCCTACCTCCCCTGCGGGCGGCATCAGCATCGACGGCTGGAAGATGCTTTGGAAGTACTGCTCTGACGGCTCCTTCACGGGCGACAGCTACGGCTTTGATCCCCTGAACCGTGGCGATGTGCAGGTATCCACCTTCTATTCCTCTTCCCTCTATGGCAAGCTTGACGCCGCCGCCGAGGGTTCCTCCAGCCCCCTCAAGGGCACCTTTGAGCCGGAAAACTGGGCGCTTGTAGACATCGCGGATGGCACCTACTACATTGCCGAGTATCTGGGCATTCTGGATCGCGCGGATCGCACCCCCGAGCAGACCGAGGCTGTAATGGCCTTTGCCGAGTGGTTTGGCTCTGCCGAAACGCAAACCGCTTGGGCTGAGGAATTCGATTCCTATCCCTGCAACAGCGTTGCGGTTTCCAATCTCTACGAAACCATTCCCGCCATTTACACCATCAAGAACTTCGCGCTGGAAAAGGTTGCTGGCACGGAAATGACCTATGCCGAGTACGTGGGCGCGCATTCCAGCGAGTGGACCAACATCATGACCAACCTTGGCTTCTATTGGGCTGAGGAAGGCGCTGCCACCTCTGAGCCCGCTTGGGATACCCTCGACTGGGCGACGTTGACGCAGTCGGCTCAATAACGCAATCCCGCAAATTTCATTTTAAAGAAACGGAGGGCTTGGGGGCACACAGCCGCCAAGCCCTCTCCATATTGATACAAGCAGGTGTGAATATGATTCAGCTTAACGATATCGTCGTAAAATTTGGTGATTTTACGGCGCTACACAATATCAACGTCGAAGTGCGCGAAGGCGAGTTCTTTACCTTTCTAGGCCCCTCAGGCTGCGGCAAAACCACCACCCTACGCACCATCACCGGCTTCATTGAGCCTGTGCAGGGCAGCGTATGCGTCCGGGGCAAGGACATCACGCATGTGCCAATTGAGGAGCGCAACATCGGCATCGTATTTCAGAGCTACGCGCTCTTCCCCACCATGACCGTATACGATAACATCGCCTTCGGCCTAAAGGTAAAAAAGCTAAAGCGCGCCGAAATTGATCAGAAGGTTTTGACCATCGCCAAAAAGGTCGATCTAAGCGATGAACAGCTCAAAAAGGCTGTTTCTCAGCTTTCCGGCGGGCAGCAGCAGCGCGTTGCAATCGCGCGCGCGTTGGTCACGGAGCCTGCCATCATCTGCATGGACGAGCCGCTTTCCAACTTGGATGCAAAGCTCCGCGTGCAGCTGCGCAACGAGCTTAAAGCCATGCAAAAGGATTTTGGCATTACCACCATCTATGTAACCCACGATCAGGAGGAGGCGCTTACGCTTTCCGACCGCATCGCGGTGTTCAACAAGGGCGCCATTGAGCAGATTGGCACGCCCAACGAGGTATACAACCATTCCCAAACGGAGTTCGTCAGCAATTTCATTGGAGATATCAACCTTCTATCGGCAGCGGTTGTTCAAAAGCTTGCGCAGAGCGGCGCAAACGTGAACCCGTCCATGCGCAACTACATCCGGCTCGAGCGCGTGCAGGTGAATGCGCAAATCACTTCCGGCACGCTTGCGCTGAACGGCGTCATCAAAAACCGCGAGTACTACGGCCTCTACATCAAGTACTACATCGATCTTGGCTCGCAGGTGATCAAAGCCATTGAGAAAAACGATGGCATCAACATCTACGAGGCGGGCGAGCAGGTGCGCGTTGGGATCGATCCCGCGCACATCATGGCCTACGCGCCCACGCAAGAAGCATAAGGAGGGGAGCACATGCAGCAAACGGTCAAAGCGCCAAAGCGCCGCATCCGCCCCGAGCTCATCGTGCGTATCGCGGGCATTGTATTCTTTCTGTATCTTTTCTTCGGCTTCATGCTGATCCCCTGCCTCAATACCCTCACCCAAATTTTCAGCACCAAGAACGCCGCCGGGGAAACCGATCCTTGGGCGGTCGTCCGCTTCTTCTTTGCGGGCAACATGGGGCAATACGTGCTCAACTCGCTAAAGCTGGCGCTTTGCCTAGTGGTAACGGTCAACGTCATCGGCGTGTCGATTGTGCTGCTGACCGAATATTTCGATATCAAAGGCGCAAAGCTGCTCCGCATGGGATATATGACCACGCTTGTGTACAGCGGCGTTGCGCTGGTAACCGGCTACTTGTTTTTGTACGATAAGGACGGCATGATTACCTCCCTGCTCGTAAACGCCTTCCCCGGCCTAAACCCCAACTGGTTTTCAGGCTTTAACGCGGTGATGTTCACCATGACGTTTGCCTGTACCAGCAACCACATGCTGTTTTTGCGCAACGCCATTCGCGGCATCGATTACAACACCGTAGAGGCCGCGCGCAACATGGGCGCGAAGCCCTTCAAGGTGCTGTGGAAGGTCGTTTTCCCCACCTTAATGCCCACGATGTTCTCCCTCACCGTGATGACCTTCATCACAGGGCTATGCGCCATGTCCGCGCCAACGCTGTTGGGGTACGATTCCATCAACCCGGAGATCGTGCGGCTGGCTGGCTCCTCCCTTGCGGATGAGGCGTTCCCGCAGGCTCGCGCGGCGCTCCTTTCCATCATTCTAGCCGCGTTCACCATCATTTTGCTCACGGTGCTTTCCTTTTACGAGCGCAAAGGGCACTATCTTTCCGTGTCCAAAACCAAGGCGAAGCTCGTCAAGCAGAAGCTGACCAACCCCGTGAGCAACGCGCTTGCGCATATCTACGCCTATGTGCTGTTTATCATCTACATGACCCCCGTGGTGATGATCGTTGTGTTTTCGTTTCAAACCTACTCCGCCATCCGCATGAAAACGCTGGATTTAGGGAGCTGGACGACGCTGAACTTCTTTGGCTCAGCGGATTACTCCTACCTTACCTCGCGCGGCACGTACCGAACGCGGGAGGGCGCGATCTCCGGCTTGTTTTCCAACGATGCCACCATGAACGGCATCAGCACAAGCTTTGTGATGAGCGTCCTCGCCGCCGCGCTCGCGTGCGTGATTGTGGTCATCGCGTGCAACTACATCTTCAAGCATAAAAAAACGGGCGTGGCGCTGGAGTACAGCCTGCTGTTTCCATGGCTGCTGCCCACCATTTTGATTTGCTACTCCTACCGCACCTTCTTTAATGACAATAGCATCTGGTATGTGTTCAACAACAACCTCTATTTTATGAACAATGTGCGCCTGCTGATGGTGATCGCCTACACGGTGGTGCGTCTGCCGTTTTCACTGCGCATGATCAAGGCCTCGTTCTACGCCATTGACGAGGAGCTGGAGGATGCCTCCCGAAGCCTTGGCGCAAGCGCCCTGCGAACCTTTACCAAGGTCAAGCTCCCCATTATTCTGCCCAGCGTGCTTGCCGTGTTCGCGCTGAATTTCAACTACCTGTTTACCGAATACGATATGTCCGCGACCTTCGCAAGCTCCTATGGCATCACGTACGCGATGGTGATCCAGAGCATGTGCGCGGACGAGGGGCTGTACGGCTACAACATCAACGCCTCCGGTCGGCGGTGCGCCTCAACGGTGTTCATCATGCTGGTATCCGGGCTGATTTTGTATTTGGTGTACGGCGTTGGATCGCGCGATTTAGGGGAGCGAATCGAGCTGCGTGAAAAGCGAAAAAAGCGCTGGGACGCGTTCAAGCGGTGGCTGCGCACGCGCGGCCCCCAAAAGCACAAGGCGAGCGTTCAAAGCCTGAACGAGGGCGCGCAGGAGCTTCCGCTATTGCTTTGAAGCATGACTTTCGCCGCTGCCGCATGCCTTTGCGTTGACGCGCGTATACGCCTATGCTATGATATCCGCAGCAACGCAATCAACAGATAAGGAGTGAATTTACAAATGGAATTGAAAACCCTAGCACTGATTGGCGCGGGCGCGCGCGGACAGGATAGCTACGCGCCCTATGTTCTCTTTAACGGCCACGAGCTGCAATTTGTGGCTGTCGCCGAGCCAATCGCCGACCGCCGCGAGCGCTTCGTAAACACCTTCCACATTGATCCCGAGAACGTCTTTCATACGGATCAGGAGCTGTTTGCACGCCCGCGCCTAGCCGATGCGGTGCTCATTTGCACGCAGGACGCACAGCACTATGAAATGGCGCTGCGGGCGATTGAGCTTGGCTACCACGTGATGCTTGAAAAGCCCATCAGCCCCAAGGCGGAGGAGTGTGTAAAGCTGCTGGCGTTTGCGCGTGCGCACGGCACGGATGTGCTGGTCTGCCACGTGCTGCGCTACACGGAATTCTATCGGCGCGTAAAGAGCGTTCTGCAAAGCGGCATACTGGGCGAGCTGGTTTCCGTGAACCATCAGGAAAACGTTGGCTACTGGCATTTCGCGCATAGCTTTGTGCGCGGAAACTGGCGTAACGAGGCCGCTTCCTCCCCCATGATTCTGGCAAAATGCTGCCATGACATGGATATTTTGGCTTGGCTTTTGGATGCGCGCCTAAAGACGGTTTCCTCCTTTGGCGGGCTTACCTATTTCAAAAAAGAGAACGCGCCGGCTGGCGCGCCCATGCGCTGCACCGATGGCTGCCCGCACGCCGCGGACTGCCCCTTCTATGCCCCCAAGCTCTACCTGACCGAGAAAACGAGCTGGCCGACCTCCGTCATCTCGGATGATCCCAGCCTGCAAGCACGCATGCGCGCGCTTCGCGAAGGCCCCTATGGTCGCTGCGTATTCCACTGCGATAACGATGTTGTGGATCATCAGGTTGCTTCCATGCTGTTCGAAAACGGTGTGACGCTTACCTTTACCGTGTGCGCATACAGCAATGCCTGCAACCGCACCATGAAGTTCATGGGCACCAAGGGTGAGCTTCGCGCCTCTATGGAGGATAACGTGCTTGAGGTAACGCTCTTTGGGCAGGGGCAGATGACCGGCCAGCGGCTGGAATACCACCTGCACAAGGCGGAAACCGGGCATAGTGGCGGTGACGAGGGCATTATGCGGATGTTTGCGCAAACCCTACGCGACCCGAGCGATCACCCCCATGAGCTGGAGCAATCCGTACACAGCCATTTGATGGCCTTTGCGTGCGAGGCATCGCGGCACTCAGGTCAAACGGTGGAAATGGACGATTTTGAAAAAACATTGATGCCGTAAGCAAGCTCTTATACTAATCTAAGTCTAAAATGCAACGCAGCTATGAGCAGATTTTGTTCGTG
>JAVVVJ010000094.1:0-6706 GCA_036652695.1 Clostridia bacterium
GCAAAAGCTAGAGGCAGCTAACGACCGAATAGCGGTTGACGCGCCCAAGGTACTCTTCGCCGACAGCGTGGCTGTGAGCAAGACAGAAATCCGAGTGGGAGAGCTGGCGAAGATTCTCAAGCAAAACGGTGTGGCTGTGGGCCCGAACCGCTTGTTTGAAACGTTGCGCAGCGACGGCTACTTAATCAACCGCAAGGGTCTGGATTGGAACATGCCCACACAGCGCTCCATGGAGCTTGGCCTGATGCGGATCAAGGAAACCAGCGTCACGCATTCGGATGGTCATGTAACGGTCAACAAAACGCCAAAGGTGACGGGCAAGGGTCAAATCTACTTCGTAAATCGCTACGCTGCTACGCCTGCGGCTGCGTCGCGGTGATACCAAATTTTCAAGCACAACCTTACATTTAACATGATAACGAAGGAGAACACAAAATGAGAGCTGTCATCAAGGAGCCTATGAAACGCGCTTACATCAAGGACATTCCCGACACCTTAGAAGCCCTGCAAAGCATCGTTGGCGGGTACATCGAATGCGTTGATATCGCCAAGTACGTTACCGCCATCGTTGACGAGGAGGGGCGGCTCAAGGACAAGCCTGCAAATGTACTGGGTTTCGTTGGCACGATCTGCATTGTGGGCACGGACGGGGACGAGTTTACCGACTTGTCCTTGAACGATGCAACCGCGTGTGTGCAGCTGCTGGACGACGATTAAGGAGGCGATCGTCATGCCCAAGGTTTGCCTAACCCAGCAGCAGCGCGACGCGGATCATGCAAAAGGCGCAAATGAGGCGCTGCGCGTCATTGTTGCTACGCGCATGATGCGTGAGCACATAACGCAAAAGCAGATCGCGCAGCGCATTTGGATTACGCCAGTCACGCTGTCGCGGAGGCTTGCTAGGCCGGGTTCATTCACCCTGGAAGAGCTGCGCCGCCTGTTCGCGGCACTGGAATTCACGGATGCGGAAAAAACACGCTGCGTTTGACCCAAAAAACAGAGGAGGATATCTCATGCAAGATAACAGTTTCAATATCAAGATCACACTGGACAAGGGGGTGCTCGCTGCCGACATCAGAAAAGCGCTTGCCCAAATCGGGGAAGAAATTGCGCTCGGCCTTAGTACGCATCAATTCTACGCGCACAATCACTTCACGCTGCACATGGCAGAGATTCAGCGAATCGCGCCGTTCGCACACCTTGCTTTCCGGTGCGGCGACATCATCACCACGCCGTGCCATAACGATTTTGAGGGCGGCTCCATCGACTGGATTGTGATTGAGCATGACGCTGGATTTGTGAAGCTGTGGATGAAAAACGTCCTGAGCGACAAGCAACCTTTCGGACTGGACAACATGTGGTCCACGTCCAGCCTGCGTGCATGGCTTAATGACGAGTCGAGCGGCTTCCTGTCCGGCTTTAGCGTGGAGGATCGCGCTGCTATCACGCCGACTGAGCTGATCACGTATAAGGATGACAAACCGATAAGCACATCGGATCGTGTATTCATCCTCTCCGCGTCCGAGATGGCCTTCACGCGCGATGACGGCATCGACCTGCGCGAAGGCGACCCGTATGCCTTTTTTCGAGAGGCAAAGGATGCGGATTGGGCGATGAGTACGCATTGCAAAACCTTCGAAGACGGCACGCCTGCTTCCCATTGGGTGCGGTCGCCTTACCCGTGGGACACGGACATCGTTAGGCTTGTCACTCCTTCTGGGACTGTTGTCAACAGTGGTGCGTACGGCGCGCACGGCGTGGCGGCGGCCTTGACCATCCGGAGCATCGGCTAATCCGCGCCACAAGACGCGCAAGTTTCATCCAAGACAAGGAGGACATCATGAAAAGCAGATATTGCATCAGTTATCAAACATGCATCGCTCCGTTCCTGCGCTGCCGCGTGCCGCAAGCGCGCCGACACCGTATCCTTCGCGCCGTGGCCGCCGCACTGCTGATTGCGGTACTTGCGCCGGGCGCGTGGATCGCCGCAAGCGCCGAGGACGTGATCGGCACCGTATACGTCAAGCCAGATGTCAGCCCGTTTTTGAACGGCAGAACTGAACAAGGGCTTGGCGGCGAGCTGGAAGCAAGGTTCAGCCCGGGGGACGCGCTGGACGTTGTGGAGTACGGAGACGGGTGGCTGCGCGTGCTGGGCGGCGAGTGCGGCACCGTTTGGGTTCGCGGCGATTATGTTACAAGCGCTGCGCCGGGCGCTATGCCCGAAGCCTACCGTGTGACGGGCGGTCGACTCAAACTGCGAGATCTTCCGAACGGACAATTCATCCGTTGGCTGAAGGACGGTTCGACCGTGAACATTGTGGGTTGGTCGGGCGACTGGGCAGAACTGGAGGACGGAGGCTACGCCGACGGCGCGTTTTTGGAGGCGGTTGATTCATGGCAGTAGCACAATACATCTCCGAGCGACGGCTCATCATCGCATCGGCTGACGATCCGCAGGAGCTGCGCTATGCATCGGGAATCATTGGCGCAACGCGTGTCGGCGGGGACAATCGCTCGTGGACGTTTCCGGCCTGTCGCGACAGCTGCGAAGGCCTCAAGCGGATGCATATCCCGTTCACCAACACGCTTCAGCTTTTCAGCGACCGACAGGATAAAGTGCATCGCTACGTTGATGCCATGAAAACGCGCCCGACCGTAGAGCCGCTCAAGCCCATCCCCATCAAGGCCGGATACAACCTTTTCATGCACCAGGTGCGCGCGTACAACATTGGCTTGGCGCTGCCCAATGCGGCGCTGCTCATGGACATGGGCACAGGCAAGACGCTGAGCACCATCATGATCATGGGGCGGCGTTATCTGGACGGCAAGATCAAGCGCGTGCTAATCGTCGCGCCCGCCTCGGTCTGCAACGTGTGGAAAACCGAGATTGCCAAGTTCGGCGAATTCGATTCGCGCGTGGCGCTGCTGTTGGGCGACCATCAGAGCCGCGTACGCGCTCTAAAATGGCTGCAAGCTCCGACGATTCGCGGCGGCGATCCGCTGCGCGTGGCGGTCATCAACTACGAATCCACGTGGCGGCTCAAGAGCGCCGATGGCCGCAAAGACTACCTAAAGGATTTCGATGCCGACATGATTGTCTGTGACGAAAGCCAACGCATCAAAAGCGACAGCGCGAAGCAGTCCAAGGCGCTGCACGTGCTGGGTGATGCCGCGCGCTACAAGGTCATCCTCAGCGGCACACCGATCCAGAAGGACACGCGCGATCTGTGGAGCCAGTATCGCTTTCTGGATCCGACCGTGTTCCCCATGCGCTATTGGAGCTTTCAAAAGCGCTATGCCGCGATGGGCGGCTTTAACAACAAGCAGTACCTCGCGCCGCGCAACTTGGACGAGCTGACCCGCAAGGCGCATGCCATCGCCTACCGGGTGACCAAGGATGAGTGCCTTGACCTGCCAGACAAAATGTTTGAGGAGCGCATCATTCCACTGGATGACAAGAGCTTGAAGCTGTACCGGCAGGTGCAGAAGGATAGCGTAGCAGAGCTGGAGGGCGGGGGCGAGGTCACGGCCAATCACGTGCTCACGCGGATGCTCAGGTTGCAGCAGCTGACGGGCGGCTTTCTGCGTGATGACAAGGGCGAGATGCGGCAGATCAACACGTCCAAGTTGGATGCGCTCTGCGACATCGTGGAGACGGTATGCCTGGACGAGTGTCACAAGGTGGTGGTGTTCAGCCGCTTCTTGAGCGAGATGAACGCGATTGAGGAGCGCCTTGGAAAGCTGCTGGGCAGCGATCCCAAGCGCCCGATGAGCTACGTGCGCATCGATGGCAGCGTGAAAAGCTCGCAGCGCGGCGCGCTGGTCGAGAAATTTCAGACTGATCCTGCTTGCTGCGTTTTCCTCGGCGAGATTGACGCTTGCGCCGAGGGCCTGACGCTGACTGCCGCGCAAACCATCGTATATTACTCGGTCAATTGGAACTACGCCAAATATGACCAAAGCGTGAGCCGCATCCACCGCATCGGGCAGACGGGCACGTGTACCTACATCCATTTGATCGCGCCCATGACCATTGATGTGAAGATCATGAAGGCGCTGCACTCCAAAGGCGATCTTGCCAAATCGGTTGTAGACAACTGGCGCGGATGGCTGACAGACGATGAAGAATAAGGAGGGCTTTTCCATGACAGAAATGGCTAAGAGTTACCAAGCACGCGTTGATGCACAGGCAGAACAGGCGCAAAGGCTGATTGATGGCGGCCTGCCACCGTACCAGGCCGCGCGCAAAGCGGGCTTTATGCGCGTAACCGCGATGAACGATGCGATCAAATCGCTGCAAAACCGCACGGGTGCGCCCGTGGCCTTGAAAGAGAACGATGTGACCGCGCCGGGCGCGGAGGACGGCGATTTTCCTTTACAAGACTTTCCCGAGAAGAAAATTCCCATCCCGGATACCATGCCGCCCGAAAAGCAGCGCAGCGATCCTGCATACAATCCGATTCCCGCCTACGTTAACCCGAAGGCCGACGCTGCTCAGCCGCTCGGCAAAGTGGTTGACTATGCCCTGAGCTATCGCGGCTTTGCCATCAGCAAGATTGCGCCGTCCGGCAGCTACCCTGCCGCGATCATGCTGCGCCGCAGCGAGGAAGATACGCACTACATCCAGTTTTCCGCATCGCGGCTTGATGACCTGATCTGTGCGCTTCGGATGATCACAGCAAGCGAAGCGCAGCTGCACCTCAACGACAAAAAGGAGGCAACCCATGATTGACATACAAGAAATTCGCAACAAAATTTTAAGCCTTGAGCAGCTCAAAGGGGAAAAGGCCGAGCACGACGAGACCGTGTCCAAGCTCAGAGGGCTGATCGCCAACAAAGAGCAGGAGATCGCCACCGCGATCCTAGACCTTGAGGAAGTAACGGGCGTTGACAAGCTGAGCGTGCTGGTCGGCGACCGCAGTTACGCCATCACGCAGAAGAATTTCTACACCATTCCCAAGAATATGAGAGAAACCGCATACCCGCTGCTGCGCGAGCTTGGCCACGGTGACCTGATTGTGGAGAAGGTGGATGACCGCACGCTCAGCAAGGAGCTTACCGCCGTGGCGGAGGAGCATGGCGGCGAACTGCCGCCAGAGTATGAACCGTTGGGCTTGAGCCTGTACAAAAAGACCGATTTGGCAAGCCGTAAGGTGTAAGGAGAATGATGATGAATCGCCAAATTAAGATGTTCGACCTGCTGCCCAACGATACAAAGCAGGCCACCCGCGAATTTGTAGAGGCCATCTATGAGCAGCGCAAGTATCAGCGACTGCTGGAATCGAGCCGCAACCGCCATGAGGGCTACGGTCTGCTGGCAGAGAAGTTTGTCGCGCTTTGCGGCGCGATGGATCAGGTGAAGGCCGGCATGAAGGACTGCTTAAAGATGCTGCCGAGCGACGATTTCGATTTTCAAGAGACTGTGGACGCAACGTACAATTCTCTGCTTGAGCTCAACGTTGCGTCCGCGCAGATGGGCGCTCAAGCGCTGAACGTCGCCACGCAGACCGTTGAGCGGCAGCAGAATCCTCCACTGGTTGAGCTAATCGAGGGCGCGGAGGACGGTTCGGAGATCGATGAGCTGCTTGGGGATGAAGTGGAGCTGACCGAGAGTGATATAGCGCTTCCGGACGAGGGGGATGACGATGAATGACCCTGCCGAGCTGCGCATCGGCTCGCCGATCCACGTTGCCAGTCGTGGCGATGCCGTGTACTACATCGCATCCGCATCCTTTACCTTCGCCGAACACACCTGCTACATGATCAAGGATCAAAAAGGTCGAGCCGCTGGCACGGCAGCCAAGCAAAATATCAGCATTGCAAAAGGAGATCCGAACAATGAAAAAAGAGGGAAACAAAAACACATTGGCCGTCATTGAGGAGTCCGCACTTTACGTACCTGGTAACCAAGATTTTGAGGACATTTATGAGGATATCGGCGACATTCTCGCGCGCAGCGCACGGAGCGTTTTTGGCGTGATCTCCATCGCTGCGGCTGGCGCGGGCGTTTTCAAGGTGCTGGAGCCGGGCGCGGAAATGCCGACCAACGGTGTGGGCGAGGTGGAATGCATCATTATCGCCTCGCACCCGACCAACGTGCTTTGGGGAAGCGAGTTTTCCAAGCGTGAGGCGCACGAGCACCCACTTTGCCGCAGCGTGGATGGCTCTACGGGCGTTGATGAAGAGGGCGAGATACACAACTGCGCGGACTGCCCCCATAACCAGTTTGGCGAGGACGGCTCGCGCAAGGAGTGCTCCAACCGCCGCCAACTCTACATTTTGAGACAGGGTGACGTGCTGCCCATGCTGCTCACGCTGCCGCCATCGGCGCTTAAGACCTACGATAACTATCGAGTGCGCACGCGGATGCAGCTCAACCGGAAGCTCAACACCGTAATCACGCGCATCACGCTTACCAACAAAACGAGCGACAAGAGCAACGCCGAGTACAGCGTGCCCGTGTTTACGCCCGTTGCGCTGCTCAAGGAGAGCGAGAGCGCGCGGCTCACCGAGTATGCTGCGAAGATCATGCAGTCCGCGCAGCGCGCGGGCGTGGTCGCCGATGATCTGATCAACGACACAGACGCCGCCGCGCCCGCCCCTGCCACGAACGTGGAGGGCTGCACCGTGGTGGACGAAGAAGAGCTTCCGGACAACTTTTAATTCGCTTCACGGGCGCGGCCGGGAATCGACGCGCCCGTTCTTT
>JAVVVJ010000095.1:0-6573 GCA_036652695.1 Clostridia bacterium
GCTTGCGGACGCGGATACCAAATTCAATAACGCCGTTCAAGACGCGCAAGCCAAGAAGCAGCTCGCCACGGATATGCTCACGCTATACAACGAGCTTGCCGAAAAGGATATACAAACCGACGCGGATATAACGCTCATGGCAGAGTACGCCGCGAAGATCGCGGAGCTGTACCCATCTCTCGCGCAGTATATTAGCCCCGCCACAGGGCTATTTACGGAGAACACGACCGCGATACTGCAAAATATCGACGCAATGGCGCAGCTCGCGCTTGTAAACGCCTACAAGGATTATCGCGACAGTCTATATACTGCGATGGCAGATGCGGATATGGCGCTTCGGGAACACGCTGGCGAGTTGCAGTCCACAAAGGACAAGATATCCGACCTGACCGCAACCAAAGACGATCTTGACGGTTTCATGAAGAATGTTTTCAGCCCCGGTATCGACAACGGATACGAGGAATTTAAAAATAACCTGATTGATATTTACGGAAAGATCACCGAAGCAACGGGCATTGAAAACCCGTGGGGAAACTACTTCACCCAGCTTGCAGACGGTTCATTGCAGCTCAAAGATGGCGCTCAATGGGTAGACGCATACACCGAAGCAAACGCCCTGCTCGCTTTGGCGATATCAAACACCACAGAAGAACTTGGCGTACAGAACGGCGTTCTTGCGGAGCATGAAGAGCAGAACGCCGAATTTGTTTCCCAAAAAGAAGAAGCCCGTGCAAAAGCCGTTGAGCTGAACCAAACCATCGCGGAAGAAACGCAGAAGTACAACGAGCTTGCCACCGCAGCTGGAATGGCGGGTGACGCCGCCGCTGGCGCTGGAGGTGCAGCCAGCCAAGCGGGGCAGCAGATTGAGCTTGCTGGAGAAGGGATTGCAAACGGAGCATCCGACGCGCAGGCAGGAGCTGATGGATTCAACGATGCCGCCGATACCCTTGTGGACGCGCAGGGCAAAGCGGAGGGCGCGACCGAAGGACTTGAAACCGCATCGAACGAGCTTGCCACGACCAAAGATGCCATTCTTGCAACCGCCACCGACCTCAAGGGCGCACAGGACGCGGCAACGGCGGCACAGACCACGATAGCAGGTGTCGTAAAGACCATCAGCACCGATGCGGCAACGGCGCTTACCACCATGGACACAACCGCTGCAAGCATCGTACTCACGGCGAAGGGCATGATGGAGGCAATCAAAACCGCCGTTACGGACAGCACCGACGCGATTGCAACGGCTGGCTCGGACGTGGCGACGGCGCTTGTGGAGGCAATGAGCGACATCCTTACCACCACAGCGGGCGATGACCTCGCAAATACCTTTTTAAGCGCCTTAAAGAGCGGGATTACCATCCGAAAAATCGGACTAACGCAGGAAGCAAGCGGAGTGGGAAAGGCCGTTCTAAGCGCATTTTCGGACTATCTGAACTATGGCTCTGGCAGCAGCATCGGCGCAAACGTTGTGGACGGCATGGCTGCCGGAATACGGGCAGGGCGCAGCAGCGTCATAAGCGCGGCAATCGCCGTTGCGCGAGCTGCGATCACGGCGGCGAAGAACACCCTCGGCATCCGAAGCCCGTCTGCTGTATTCCGTGAAGCAATCGGCGCACAGGTCGGAGCTGGCATGGGACTTGGCATCCTCGATAGCGAAGGGAAGGTCATCAGTTCCGTTGAAAAACTGGCGGGCGATATGCAAAACGCAGTCCTCGGCGCGCGGATGCAGGACGCGGTTATCCAGCAGGGCAGCTCCATAGGCGCGATGGCGATAGCCAGCGGCGCACAGCTCCTTGCGGGCATACCCACAGGCGACGAAGGCGACAGCAACCAGCCGATTGATTACGTCCTGCTCGCCCGTGCTATATGGCAGGAAGCGCCGCCCTCTTGGGTGGTTGAGGACGTGAACGGAGAATACATTGCGGCGCTTACAGAACCCACCGTAAGCGCCATACAGAGCCGCAAGCTTAAAAACAGGAAGAAGGGATGACGATGATACGGTATGATGGGATTCCGCTCACGAGTGTTTCTGCGAGCATCGGCATCCTCGATATTCAAGAAAAAGCGCCGTCTATACAGACGGTGACGGCATCGCGCACGAAAGCGGACGGTCTGCGCCGCCTGTACAAGAAAAAGACCGTCCGCGTGATCTCCATCGAGTTTGACATCTTCGAGCAAGATCAGGCGCTACGCCGCGAGATTTTCAACGACGTGCTGCTGTGGGCTGACGGCAAGGAGGGCAAGTGGCTTGCGATAGAACATAGCGGCAACAGGCACATCGTTGCCACCTGCACAAAATATCCCGATTATTCGGCGAAGGACGAATGCCAACCGCTCAAAATGGAGTTCACGAGCTACAACCCATATTGGATTGACGACCAGCCGACGACGCTTTCTTTCTCGACATCCGCAAACGCCAAGTATACGGGAAGCATGATCGTTGGGGGCAGCGCCAAGAGCTGCCCGCTTGCCCTTGTGATCACCAACGCCGGAACGGTAGCCATGAACAGCGCGACCATCACGGCGGGCGATGCGAGCATTAGCCTGACGGGGCTTTCGCTGGCCGTAGGCGCGAAGCTGGAAGTTGGCTATGATGATGAAGGGCTGATGTACATGCGTGTGGGAACTACATCGGTGCTAAGCAAGCGCACGGATGCGAGCAGCGATGACTTGATGCTTGTGCAGCGCGCATCCAACACCGTTACGGTGCTGACGAGCACCAAAGCAAATGTGAGCTTGATTGCGAGGGGGTACAGCCTATGACAAACGTAACGGAAATTGCACTCCCGCGCCTGTACGACATGAACATGCATTACATCGACCGCATCCATCCATCAAAGGTTGGATATGAAATCAAACGAAACAAGGTAAGCACGGCGAGCATAGACATGGAGGGAGCCGATCAGCTTGCGACCGTTCCGCAAGTTTGCCAATTCGTTGACCTGTTTGAAACGTATGGAAGCATCGGAAAATTCCGCGTGGAATCGCTGGACATCGAGCGGAGCGCGGGAGAAAATCAGACCTTCTACTTGGAGCACGCCATCACCACACTTTCCGATGGATGCGTAGACGGATACCTTGAGCTGGGCGGCACGGGCGTAAACACCCGCACCGTTTTGCTTGCATTGCTCGCGTTGCAGCCCATGATGTACTGGACGCTTGGCGATTGTGATTTTGACTACCAATTCCAGCACAGCTTTGAAAATGACGACCTGCTGACGGCCATCTTCTCCATTCCCGCCTCGTTCACGGACGAATATATCTGGACCTACAATACCGACGTATTCCCATTTGTGCTGAACCTAAAGCACGTGCAGGACGGCGACGCGAGCGAGCTGCGTATGAACCGAAATATTCAAAGCGTCAAGATCACCATTGACCGTGAGCCGCTATGCACGCGCATTTATCCCAAAGGCTACGGCGAGGGAACAAACCAGCTCACCATTGCCGACGTGAACAACGGTTTGAGATACCTTGATGCCGATACGCAAAGCACATATGGCATTGTGTGCAAGCAATGGCCGGATACGACGTTTACGGATGCCACACTGCTCAAATCCGTTGCTACGACGGTGCTTAGCCGCCTTAAAGAGCCGTTGGTAACAACGGTGTTTGAAGCATACGAAATCTATGAGCTGACGGGAGAGAGCCTTGACCGATTCTACGTTGGCCGCCTTGTGAGAGCGCCCTTGCCTGCATTTGGAACAACCATCCGCGAACGCGTGGTTTCCATTGCCAAAAAGGACGTGTACTTTCACAACGAGGATGCGATGCTGACGCTCACCAACAAATCCAGCGATATCACGGACGACCTCGCGGAGCTAGTGCGCAAGGCGACCATTGGCGAACTTTACTCGCAGGGTGCGGCAAACATGTATGCTGAGCATTACGCTGACAACGCCAGCCCCAAAAAACCGCTGGTGTGCAAGTTTTGGGTGGACGGAGCTTGCGTCCACATCAATGCCGTTATCCTAGAGTTCACGCTTGAGAGCTTCCGCTCGTACAGCGCCACCTCCGAGGCTGGCGGCAAGAGCACAAGCACAAGCAGTGCGGCCGGAAATGAGCAGGTCACCAGCGAAGCAGGGGGCGGCAGCGTAGTGGCGGCGGTTGATACCGGGACATATCTTTCCGGCGCGGCAACCATAGGCGCTACTGCGCTTAACAGCGCGCAGACAACAAGCACGGATATCCAAGAAAACCAATTCCATGTCCATACGGTGTACGGGCATACGCACACCATGGCAAATGGTGGCTTGCACTATCACACAATTAACCATACCCATAATGTTACCATTCCAGCCCACAGCCACACGGTAAGCGTTTCCGCGCATAGGCACTCGGTGGAAATCCCATCGCATACCCACAAAATCGAGCATGGCATATACGAGGGCGGCAGCGCGGCCAGTGTGGCAATCAAGGTGGACAGCAACGCCGTTCCCGCATCCGCGATTGTGGGCGGCAGCGTGGATCTCGTGGCATATATGGCGAAGGACGATAACGGGAAGATCACCCGCAACGTATGGCACAGAATCGAGATCACGCCTGACGCGCTGACGCGCATTGTGTCGGACGTTTTTGTAAAAACGTTCATCCGCTCCATCGGCGGCGGCACGTATTAAGGAGGGATAGCATGGGGCTGATAACGATACCGATTTCAGAAGCTGTTGATATCATTTACGGCACAAAGACGGTGACGCTTGGATATCCGCTGATACGCGGAGATGACGAGGCTCATGAAATCATCCTCACGCTGACGAGCGGAGGGAACGCAATCAATTTGGCGGGCGCTACGGTGAATTGCTACGCTTTGCTGCCCGACAAAACAAGCACGGCGATTGCTAGCGGAACCGTCAGCGGAAACGTTGCGCGAGCGACGTTCAGCGAAGCTTTCTACGCCAAAAACGGTTGCATTGACATTATTATGCGGTTGAAGCTGGGAAATGTGATCATCGCTCCGCTACGCATCATCACAACGGTACAAAGTGGAATTACGGACACGATCATTGACCCCACTCACGTTATCAGATCATTAGATGAATTGCTCGCACAGATCGATGCTTGCAATGCCGCTACCGACAACGCGAACAATGCGGCTGCGGCTACCACATCAGTCAAAGATGCTGTACTCGCCGCCGAAAGCATACGTCAAAGCAACGAGGGCGAGCGCGCCAGCGCAGAAAGCACCAGAACGCAAGCGGAACGGCAAAGGCAGCAGGATGCGAGCCAAGCCGTTTCAAATGCAAATGCCGCCGCGCAGGGGGCAAATACGATGGCGGCGCGGGCGGGGACAGCGGCGCAGAGCATCGAGGGGCTGACGATAGCCGCCACGAAGGTTGCGGCTGGAGGACAGCCGACCGCAACCGTTGCCATGGTGGATGGGCATATGCATGTGACCGTTGGCATGGTAACGGGAGACAAGGGTGAGCAAGGGAAGCAGTTTGTCATTTTGGGGGGTGCGTATGCTACCCCGGAAGCTTTGCAAGCCGGGGTGAAAGCGCCGGGAGTGGGAGACCAATACAACGTTGGAGCAGCAGCGCCATACAGCATATACCGCTGGACGGGAAAAGCGTGGGAGAATCAGGGGCGATTGCAAGGAGCGCCCGGCATAAACGGCACAAACGGCAAGGATGGCGCGCCCGGCATAAATGGCACAAACGGCAAGGACGGCGCGCCCGGCATAAACGGTACAAACGGCAAGGACGGCGCGCCCGGCAAAGACGGCACAAACGCAAGCGCGCAGGTTTTTGTTGCAGAGCTGCTTGCGGGTGGTTGGAGTGTGAGCGCACCCTATACGCAAAGCGTAAATGTGGCAGGTGTTACGCCCGCTATGCTGCCATTTGCGGATGTGGTAACCGCACAGAGCGCGGCGACAGCGCAGGCAGAGCTGGAGGCGTGGGGGCTGATTGGAAAAATTTCTACGGGCAGCGGGACGATCACAGCGACATGCTACGAGGAAAAACCTGCGGTTACGCTTACTGTGCGTATGCAGGCGATTGCGTAGCAAAGGAGGCGGTGGGCATGCTTGCACTGAATGAATTGAACATACGCATCACGCGCGGCGATACGGCGTGGCTCATGATTCAACTAAGCGGCGATGTGCCAGCGGACGGAACGGAGGCGGTTATCACACTGAAACGCGGGCAACTGGAGGCAACGCCAATTTGGGTAAAGAGGGAACAGGTGCGGGGTGGAGTGGTAACGCTTCGCTTGGCAAACGAGGATACCGAACTACCGCTAGGGGCATACCGCTGGGATATGCGGCTAAAGATGGATGGGGAGATCGTAACGCCGTTCACGCCGCGCAGATTTGAGGTTGTGGAGGCGGTTGGCGATGCGTGAGGTCCATGTGGAGATAACCGCACAGCAAGCGAAAGTAAAGGTTGACATGGAGCAGGGAAAGGCCTGCCTTTTCGCCCAAACTGCCGAGCGCCTGCGCACGCCTCGGGAAATCCGGGTAGAAGGGGATGTACAAGGGGGAACGATGTTTGACGGCAGCAGGAACGCGCGCATCTATGCCACTGTGGAAACGATGACAAATGAAGAACTGGAGGCGATGCTTCAATGAGCAAATAT
>JAVVVJ010000096.1:0-6520 GCA_036652695.1 Clostridia bacterium
GCCACCTTGCCAAGGTGGATGTCGCGAGTCCGAATCTCGTCTACCGCTCCACTTCTGGTTTTGGCGTGATGGGTATTTCACAGGTGGCCATTGATGTGCGGGTGTAACTCAATGGTAGAGCCCCAGCCTTCCAAGCTGGTTACGTGGGTTCGATTCCCATCACCCGCTCCAACTGTATCGCCTTTCCGGCGATCAAACGAAACCGTCGATGCAGATCGACGGTTTCGTTTTATTTCTTTCATTCGTGCTCATCCCATCCGTTCCTGTGCAAAGGAGACCGCAATGATTTTAGGCACTGAAAGCTTTTCTGTTCAGCCCCTGCATCAGCCGCCCGCTGATGACAGCCTTTTTTTATGCTTCCGCAATGGTCGCGTTTTGCTTGCGCAAGCCGATGACGCGCCGCAAATGCCCGTCTACGCACAGGTACGCCCCTTGCTGCCCGCCGATACCACACCCTTTGAGCTGGCGCACACAAGTCATGGTGCTATTTTTGTCCCCTCGCCCTTTGCCGAGGTTCCGGTTCTGGCGTGTGATAGCCTTCACTACGCGCCCGTTTCCATTTTGCATACCATGGATGATCAGGCAGCAAGCGTTCTGGCTTCCGCCTATCACCTGTGGAATTGGTATGTAGCCAACCGCTTCTGCGGGCGGTGCGGACAGCCCCTCGCGCCCGATGGAGCGGAGCGCGCCCTGCGCTGCGCAGGCTGCGGGCGGCTGCTTTTTCCCACCATCGCGCCGGCGGTCATCGTAGCCATCACCCATGGCGATCACATTTTGCTCGCGCAAAATGCGCACAGCGAGATGCGCCATTACGCGCTCATCGCTGGCTATGTGGAGGTGGGCGAAACGCTAGAGCATGCTGTGCACCGTGAGGTGCTGGAGGAGGTCGGCCTGCGCGTCAAGGATCTGCACTACCTTGGCGATCAGCCATGGGGCATCAGCGGCTCGCTGATGTTTGCCTTCCACGCCGAGCTGGACGGGTCTCCAGAAATCACTTTGCAGCAAAGCGAGCTTGCCGATGC
Organism: Clostridia bacterium; assembly: GCA_036652695.1. Lineage (GTDB taxonomy): Bacteria > Bacillota > Clostridia > Christensenellales > Aristaeellaceae > Limiplasma. The sequence continues at coordinate 1,023 of JAVVVJ010000096.1, forward strand.
GCAATGGTTTTCTCGTGATACGCTCGTTGCGCCTTCCGCGCACCGCGTCAGCATCGCCTTTGAGCTGATTGAGCGCTTCCGCCGGGGCGAGCTTCGCTGACGCTCAAAAAACAGCCGAGGTCGAAGTCGCAGGCAATGCCCGCAAGCCTCCAGCCTCGGCTGTTTTCAACGCGCTTCTTCCCTTAGCGAAAGAGCTGCTCCAGCTCCTCGTATTTTTCATGCGTAATCAGCGCGTCATGCTTGATTCCCTCCAACCGCACCACATAGGTCCAGCGTCCGTAGGGCGTGATGTCCTTGATGTGGTTGAGGTTGATGATATAGCTCTTGTGGCAACGGAAAAACGCCTCGCTATGGAGGCGTTCCTCCATTTCGGCCAACGTATCGCCGGTCACATAGCGCCCATCGTTCACCGTGTACAGCACCGTGGTGCGCTCCTCGCGCTGCACCAGCAGGATATCCTTGAGGTCGATAAAGCTAATGCCCTCCCGGTGGTGCAGCATCAGCCGCCCATCCACCGTGTGCTTGGGAGCGGCCACCACCGCTGTGGATTCCAGCGGCTGCACATGCTTAAGCAGCAAGCGATCCCGTGCCCGCTCCAACGTTTGAATCACGCGATCCACCTTGAAGGGCTTCACCAGATAGTCAAACGCATATACCTCAAACGCGTCGCCCATATAGGCGTCGTGCGCCGTCGCAAAGATAATCCCAATGGTGGGATCCATATCCTGTATGGCATAGGCACATTCCACGCCGCTCATTTCAGGCATTTCCACATCCAGAAATACCAAGTTTGGCTTGGTGGTCTCCACCAGCTTCAGGGCGGTTTTTCCATCCGCCGCCTCCCCCGCAATGGTAAAGCCCTCCACCTTCGCAACGATCTTGCGCATCACGCTGCGCATGCCGCTGTCGTCATCCGCAATCACTACGCGAAGTTCATCCATGGTTTATCGTTTCCCCCATTTTCTTTGCGATGGGTGCATGAGAATTTCGCTCATCACAAACCCTTGAGCCACAGCATTCAAATGCGCCGGAGCGGTCTCCGTAAGCTCGTTCTCGTATATGCTTTCAGTCGCAAACCTTGGGCCTTCATGGTGCAAAGACGAATCGCAAAGGTCTTCGCCCTCGGTGGAATGCCCGCCCATGCTGCCCTGATATTCGCCAAGCTCCTCCAGCCGATGCGTAATCGTGCTGTAGTTGGATTGGCCTTCCGTCATCGTGCTTTGCATAGGCTGGTATTCCCCCAGCGAGCCGTTCAGGGGCGCTTGTGCCAGCCTCTCCCCTCTAGCGGCCGCCTGCGCGGCCTGCCGGAAGTTCACCTTTCGCGCAGAAGTGGAAGCGCTCTGCGCCGCGGCCTTGTGATCGGAAGCTTTTTCGTTCTCTGTCTCATGCTGCTCCGTGGCATTTCCCGCAGCCCTCTGTTTCGCCTTACTATAGGCGCTGAAAAGGAAAAATACAATCAGCCCCACCACAATCAGGGCATCCATGCCTTCCATACGCTCACCCCCCTTTCAAACGCCGCATTGCCGGGCTTACTTGATATTGTTGTTGTGCTCAATGCTGGAGGTAGCGGTAGGCGTGGTGGCCTTTGCAATGCCGTCACGCATGCCGGTATCGGCTTCTAGGTTCTTCAGCTGATAGTAATCCATCACGCCCATTCTGCCCTCGCGCAAAGCGGCGGCAATGGCCTTGGGAATCTCAGCTTCGGCTTCCACCACGCGGGCGCGCATCTCCTGCACGGCGGCCTTCATTTCCTGTTCGTGCGCAACAGCCATGGCGCGGCGTTCTTCCGCGCGAGCCTGCGCAATGCGGCGATCTGCCTCTGCCTGATCCATTTGCAGCTGTGCGCCAACGTTGCGCCCCACATCTACATCCGCAATATCAATGGAAAGGATTTCATAGGCTGTGCCCGCATCCAAGCCCTTGTTCAGCACCGTCTGGCTGATCAGATCAGGGTTTTCCAGCACCTGCTTATGCGTTTCGCTGGAGCCTACGGTGGTCACGATGCCTTCGCCAACGCGGGCAATGATCGTTTCCTCGCCAGAACCGCCAACCAGACGTTCAATGTTCGTGCGTACCGTCACCCGCGCCTTGGCTCGCAGCTCAATGCCGTCCTTGGCGATGGCGGCGACCACGGGCGTCTCAATGACCTTAGGCGTAACGCTCATCTGCACGGCCTGCAACACGTCGCGACCTGCCAGATCAATCGCGGAAGCCTTTTCAAAGGGCATTTCAATATTAGAACGTTGGGCGGCGATAAGCGCGTTGATCACACGATCCACATTGCCGCCCGCCAAAAAGTGCGTTTCAAGCTTGGAAAGCGTAACATCCAAGCCCGCCTTGCGCGCCTTAATGAGCGGCTCCACCAAACGCTTTGGCTGAATGCGGCGCAAGCGCATACCAATCAGCGAGCCGATGCTCACACGCACACCCGCCGCAAGCGAGGTTATCCACAGCCCAAACGGCACAAACCGCAGGATGACAACCACGAACAGAACCGCTACCACAAGCGCGACGATAATCCAAATCAACGAACCAACATCGGCTGGATTGCTCATAAAGGATGATAGGGACATCAGCATAGATTGTGCGGACATAATGATTCCTCCTTCTATCATAACTCGCGCGGCTTATTCAGCCGTGCGCAGTTTTCCAACAACGACGCGCGCACCTTCCACGCGTTCCACCTTCACGGGGATATCCTTGGGAATGTACTCGCCATCCGCAACCACGTTGAGCTTCATGCCGTCAAATTCCGCCATGCCAGAGGGACGAAGCACCGTGGTGGTGCGCCCCTCCTTGCCAAGGAAGATTTCCATATCCTGCGTTGCGGAATAGCCTTGCGAATGCGCTTCCGTATCGTTTAGGATAATGTGCGACTTGGAGAGCCTACCCTTGTTGGCGGATCGCAAAGCAAGCGAGATCACAATGGCGACCACCGCAAGGATCACCAGCGTAATGCCAAGCGCGGCAAGCCCGCCGTGCCAAAGATAGGTCAGCACAATAGCAGCGATTTCCAACAGCATCCCCACAATGCCGGGCAAACCAAAGCCCGGCATAAAAACCTCCACAAACAGCATCCCCAAGCCCAACAAGAAGCAAAGTAAAATGGGCAGATTGGCCAAAATAAAATCCAACACGTAATAACCTCCCAACGTTCCACACGATAGCCGTCCTGTGTCAACATAGAGATCATAGCATATTCCTTGGGTTTTGTCATCAATCAGGTATCCGACAGTACGTTTCGTGCATTCAAATGTCATCATCAGCGTTCGATTGCGCGCCAAGCGATTTTCCAAGCGTTCCAAGGTCATCCTGATAGACGGTGGATAGGGCGGGGTTATAGATAATCGAGGCCGGATGGTATAGCGCAAACAGCGGCAGCGTAAACGCGGCCTGCTCCGGTGGGGCAATCACGGCTCGATTCCACTGCCCGTGCACCGCTCCAATGCTTTGCTTCAAAAAAACCTGCAACGCTACATTGCCAAGCGTCACCAACGCGCCGGGCTGCACCACGGCGATTTCCCGCATGAGCCACGGCGTAAAAAGCGCCTTTTCCTCACGCGAGGGCGGGCGATTCACCACGCGCCCCGCCGCGCTCACCTTTGTCGGCCTGATCTTCACTACGTTGCTTATATAGATATCGCCGCGCTTTAAATGCAGGGTTTGCAAAAACGCTTCCAGGTTCTTGCCCGCCTTGCCTACAAAGGGCTTGCCCTGTAAGGTCTCATGCTCGCCCGGCGCCTCGCCGATCAGCATAAGCACCGGGTTTTCGCTCTGACCGTCGCCAAAGATCAGCGGCTTTTGCTCCGCCGAGCCGAGCGCCTCGAAAAACGCCTCGCATTCCTGCTGAAAGCGCGCAATGGGCTTCATGAATCGTCCTCCTTCAGCAAATCAGGGTAGAGCCCCAGCTCCCGCAGCCGCGCCTGCACAAGCTGCAAATCTTGCCACGCATCGCGTTTCTTGGCCGCGTCCCGCAGCAAGGCGGCGGGATGATAGGTGGCGAGCATCTCCACGCCCTTGCGTGAAAACCACTGACCCCGGCAACGCGTGATGCGGTATTCTGCGCCCAGCACAGCGCTCACTGCCGTAGCGCCAAGCAGCAAAATCAGCTTGGGCTGAACCAGCGCCACCTGCCCGCGCAGGTGCGGGAGGCAGGCGGTCATTTCCTCCTGCGTGGGCTGGCGGTTCTGTGGCGGTCTGCATTTGACCACATTGCAGATGAACACGCGCTCCCGCGGCAGCTGGATGGCGGCGAGCATCCGGGTGAGCAGCTGCCCCGCCGGACCCACAAACGCCAGCCCCTGCCGATCCTCCTGCTCGCCCGGCCCCTCGCCAATCAGCATCAGCGGCGCGTGCGGATCGCCCTGCCCGGGCACCTTCTGCCTGCATCCGCCGCAAAGGCCGCAACGCTCGCAGCCTTCCATATCTTGCGCAAGCTGCGCCCAGGAAATACGCATGCCACGCGCCTCCCCCCGCTTATTTTAACCCGCTTTGCAAAAGCATCACAGAATGCATCACATCGTTGATCAGCCAGTTGGACAAGCTCAGCAGCAGCGCAACCAGCAATAGGATCACCACAACGCCCACCAAAATGCTCACTGTGTCAAACACGCCCATGGCCACCTTGAAATGCCCCGTGCTCTCGTCCTCGCGCATGTCAGTATATTCGGTGTCATAGGGCGGTTCAAGGTAGTCGTCCTCATAGGCAGGCGGCTGTTCCTCCCCGCCGTCCGGCTCCAGAATGTCGCCAAGCTCCATGGGCTGCTCTTCCTGTGCGGGGGGCACTCGCTTAAAAAAGCGCGTATGCTGCTCCATCAGCGTTTCACTTCCTTTCCACCTACCATAACGCACAATCAGACGTAATCCATCCAAGGCGCAAACGGCTCCTCGCGCCCAGTCAGCTGTCCCTCGCACTGCATCCCCGGAAAGCCTTGCGTCCTCAGCGCCTCATAGATCACAATCGCCACCGAGTTGCTCAAATTCAAGCTGCGCGCGCCCGGCACCATGGGGATGCGAATGCAGCGCTCGTACACGCGGCTGAGCAGGCTTTCCGGCAAGCCCCGGGTTTCGCAGCCGAAAACAAGAAAATCATCCGAGCCGTAGCTTACCTCCGTATAGCCGTGCAGTGCCTTGGTGGATAAAAAATGCATCGTCGCGTTGGGATAGGCCTTCATCAGCGCCTCAAAATCTTCGTACACGTGATATTCCATCATATTCCAATAGTCAAGCCCCGCACGCTTGAGGTACTTATCCTCCAGCGAAAAGCCAAGCGGCTTGATCAGGTGGAGCGTGCAGCCCGTAGCCGCGCAGGTGCGCGCGATGTTTCCGGTGTTTTGGGGTATTTCAGGTTGATAGAGCACAATATGCATGGGAGTTCGCCATCCTTTACAGCATGAATGGGTTCGCGCGGGATGCTACAGGTTCTCGCCCATTCTATGAGTGTCTCCTGCATTGTACCGCTTTATGGCATGTATTTCAATGCCCTGCCGCAGCGCCGC
>JAVVVJ010000097.1:0-6509 GCA_036652695.1 Clostridia bacterium
CGCGTAATGGAAAGCGTTAGCATCGCCACCAACGGTACGCAGAACAGCACCGCCAAGGTAAGCGGCGGGTTGAGGAGCAGCATCACCGCCAGCGAGCCAAAGAGGGTGAGCGCGCTGGTAATCAGCTGGGTGGTGGATTGGGCGATGCTGGAACTCACCTGATCCATATCGTTGGTGAGGCGGCTCATGGTATCGCCATGCGGGGTGGTGTCATAAAAGGAGAGGGGAAGCTTTTGCATCTTATCGAAAAATTCGCTTCGCAGCGTGAATACCAGTTGCTGGGAAACCCGTAGCTGAATGATGCCGTTGAGCGTCGAGGTCAGCCAGCTGCACAGGTACAATGCCGCAATGATCAATAGCAGCTCCGTGAACAGCCGCAAGCCCTCTTGCGGCACAGCCGCGCCAAAGGTATTAAAGGCCAATCCGATAAAATAGGGGATCGCTACCGTGATGCCCGAGGAGATCAAGATCAAACAAATTGAAAAGAACAGCGCCTTGCCCCAGCGCAGGTAGATCTTCACAATGCGCCGCACGGTCGCGCCCGCGTTTTGCGGCTTAGGGCCGGGGGCAAAGCGGTTTGCGCCGCCGCCTGCGGGGCCGCGCCCGTTCATAGAGGGAATTTTCACCTCGGCATGAAAGGTATTAGGCACGCAAGGTCGCCTCTTTTCCGCTATCCACCTGCGAATGATAGATTTCGCGGTAAATCTCACAACTTTCCAGCAGCTCGCGATGGGTGCCAAAGCCAACGCGTTCGCCGTTTTCCAGCACCAAAATGTGATCCGCGTACATGGCGGTGGTGCAGCGCTGGGTTACGGTGATCACGGTGTGCGCCTTTGCCAGCGTGGTAAGCGCCGTGCGCACCTTGGTTTCTGTGATGGAATCCAGCGCGCTGGTCGCATCATCCAGCAACAAAATGGGGGCGTTTTTCAAGAACCCGCGGGCGATGGAAAGCCGCTGCTTCTGCCCGCCGGAAAGGTTTACGCCCGCGCTTGCCAGGAGGCTGTCGTAGCCCTTGGGCATTTGCTCTACAAAGCTCGCCTGTGCGCGGTTGGCGGCGGAGCGTACCGCCTCGTCGCTGGCGTTGGGGTCACCCCAGCGGATGCTTTGCGCCACTGTGCCGGAGAAGAGCATTGCCTTTTGCGGCACAATCGCAACGTTTTGGCGCACCGTATCGATATCCAAGGTACGGATATCGCGCCCGTCCAGCAAAATGCGCCCCTCGTTCACGTCGTAAAACCGAAGGAGCAGCCAGCAGAGGGTGGATTTTCCACTGCCCGTGGAGCCGATCACCGCCAAGCTTTCGCCCGGACGCACACAGAAGGATAGCTTGCTGAGCGCGGGCACTTGACTGCCCGTGGGGTAGGCAAATGTCACGTCCTCAAAGGCGACGGCGCCGCTTAGCTTTTCCACGACGCCCTGAGGAGAAAAATCGTTCTGCGCGTCCAACACCTCCTGAATGCGGGCGGTAGAGGCCTTTGTGCGCACAAAGGTATTGAAAATATTGGTAATCATTAGCAATGAGGAAAGAATCTGCGACATGTAAATCACGAATGCGGAAATATCGCCCGGCCGCGCCTGCCCCAGCGTAAAAAGTCGCCCGCCCAAGGCGAGGATCAGCACCGTGCCAATGCCGATGGTGAGGCTGATCATCGGTGATATCAGCGTGATTACAAGCTGTGCCGAAACGCCGCGCTTCATCAGGCTTGTGTTCGCCTGCGAAAAACGGCGCGCCTCCTCATCATACGCACCAAAGGCCTTGACCAGCCGCACCCCCAACAGGTATTCCTGCACCACGGAGTTGAGGCGATCCATGGCCGATTGCAGCTTGGCAAAGCGGCGATAGCTCAGCTTCATGCTGATGGTCAAAAGCACGGCTACAACCGCTACGGAGGCGTATACCACCAAGCTCAGCCGCAGGTTCAGCAGCGAGGCCAACACAATGCTGCCAACGCAAGTGATGGGCGCCTTGATAAAAATACGCATCATGCCGTTGATGAATTGTGTAACCTGCGTGGTATCGTTGGTCATGCGGGTGATGAGCGAGCCGCCTTGCAAACGGTCGGCGCTGGGTTCGGAAAAATGGACGATTTTTTGAAATAGGTCGTGGCGTAGATCAGCGCCGATTCGTTGAGAGATTTTGCTGGAAAGCACGCTTCGCGAGATCGCAAACGCAGCGCCCGCGAGAGCGATCAGCAGCATCATCCCGCCCCAATGAAAAACGCTGGAAACCGCCTTTGCCGCAATGCCCTCGTTGATGACCCTTGCCATGATGGTAGGCCCTAAAAGATCGCAGGCGGCCTCACAGGCAACGCAGAGAATGGAAATGCAAAAGGGGAGCTTGTACCGGGCAATGTATTTGTGATAAATTCCAAACATGCGCACGCTTCATCTTCTTTGGTTCATTCAGGGGTAGGGTATTGCTCGGTGGCAGAATTGCCGTGCGGCGCTGCGTGCAGGTAGGTAAAGCGGGGCTGCAAAACGCCCCCGTGGTTGACCTCCTCGCTCCACATTGCCAGCGGGCGCACCCATAGGTCATACATGCCGTACAGCGCACGGTACACAACAAGCCGCTCGCCTGTTTCCGAATGTGTGGCAACATCGATCAGTTCATACACGCCGCCCTTGAAATGGCGGTAAATCCCGGGCTTTGGTTCAGTATCCAAGCATCCCATCTCCTTAAACCGCTACGCCTTGTTCCCGTGCCTGCGTGGTATAAAGATCGTAATACGCGCCCTTGCGCGCCATGAGCTCGTCATGGCTGCCAGCTTCCACAATGTTCTTGTGGCTGATGTAGAGGATGCGATCGCAGTTTTTGATGGTGGACAGGCGGTGCGCAATGATAAACGAGGTGCGGTTCTTCAGCAGCGTCTGAATGCCCTCCTGTAAAAGCCGTTCTGTTTTGGTATCGATGGAGGAGGTCGCCTCGTCCAAAATCAGAATGCGCGGGTCGCTCAGCAGCGTGCGCGCAAACGCCACAAGCTGCTTTTGCCCTTGTGAAAGGCGGCTGCCGCGCTCGTTGACGGTGGTGAGGTACCCCTGCGGCATTTCCGAAATAAACTCGTCCGCGCGCACCATTTGCGCGGCAAGGCGAACTTCCTCGTCGGTGGCGTTGAGGCGGCCATAGCGGATGTTATCCATCAGCGTGCCGCTAAAGATAAAGCTGTCTTGCAGCATGATGCCCAGCTGGCTGCGCAGGCTTTGCAGCGTGACATCCGCGATGTTGTAGCGCTGACCCTGCTCATCGCAAAGCGTGATGCTGCCGCTGTTCAGGTTGTAAAACCGGCACAGGAGGTTGACCACGGTGGATTTTCCTGCGCCTGTAGGGCCAACGAGGGCAATGCTCTCGCCTGCGCGCACATGCAAATCCACATGCTCCAGCACGCTTGTCGCTGGCTCATAGCCGAAGGTGACATCGGTAAAGTCTACACGTCCATCAATAACGGGAAGCTCCACGGCATTTGGCAGATTGTCTACCACCACGGGCTCGTCCATGGTTTCAAAGATTCGCTCCAAGTAGGCAAGGTTGTTTACAAAGGAGTTGTAGATGTTGGCAAGGTTGGTTATCGGCTGCCAAAAGCGCCCCACATACTGACCCATTGCCAGTATCACGCCAAAGCTCACCATCACGCCGCCCATCCAGTATACACCCGCAACGTACATCAGGGTGAACACAATTTGCGTGATGATTTCGCTGCTCAGCCAAACGGTGTTGCTGATGTACATGACGTGCATCCAAGACTTGCGGCAGGCGGTGGCAAGCCGTGCCATGATGGAGCGGTTGACCTCCTGACGCGTAAAGAACTGCGATACCCGCACCCCATCGATGGATTCGGCCAAATAGGCGTTATAGTTGGAGTTTTTGTTGCTTTGATCCTGCCACGCCTTGCGCTGGCGGGGCTTTAAGTACCAGATCACGGCGGCGAACACCGGCAGCCCAGCCACGATGATGGTGGCAAGCGTCGTGTTGGTAGAGTACATAAACACCACAATGAAGATCAGGTTCATGATCTCCAAAATGGAATTGATGATGCCGTTGGACAAAATATCAGATACGGAGTTGACATAGTTGATGACGCGCACCAGAATTTTGCCCGCCGGGCGGCTGTCGTAGTAGCTAAAGGGCAGGCGCTGCAAATGGGCGAAGAGATCCTTGCGGATATCATAAATAATCTCTTGGCTCACATGCGCCATCAGACGGGAGCGGATGACCGTGAAAGCGATGCCGATGAGCACAATGCCCAAAAAGAGCAGCGCCATCTTGCCAAGCAGCAGCAGATCCTTGTTGGGAACCGCTTCATCCAGCACCCATTGCATGATCTTGGGGATAAAAAGGGAGCTGATGCTGGCGGCAGCGCTTAACAGCAGCGCCAGCAGCATCTTGCTGCGGTGCTTGGTGATGTATTTTGCCGCGCGCTTGAGGTGCTTGAGTTGAAACGGGCTTTCCAGAAGCTCGTCCTCGTCATACTTGTTGCGTGCCATCAGCAAATCGCCTCCATTTCATCCAGCTCCAAGCCGTTTTGAAGCGCGTAGGTTTCGTAGTAGTAGCCGTGAAGCTTGAGCAGCTCCTCGTGCGTGCCGCGCTCGGCAATTTTGCCGTCTTTCAGGATCAAAATGAGGTCGGCATCCTTTACGGAGGATACGCGCTGCGCAATGATAAGCTTTGTACACGCGTAGGGCAGGCTGCGCAGCTCCTGCTGTATGATCCGTTCCGTTTCCATATCCACGGCGGAGGTGGTATCGTCCATGATGAGAATGCTGGGCTTTACCGCCAGTGCCCTAGCCAGCGCGATTCGCTGGCGCTGACCGCCGGACAGCCCCACGCCCCGCTCGCCGATTACGGTATCGTAGCCTTCGGGAAGCTGGCTGATAAAGCCGTTCGCATCCGCGCGGCGAGCAAAATCCTTTACCTCGTCCACGCTTAGCGCTTGGTTGCCAAAGGCTACATTGCCCTCCACCGTATCGGAAAAAAGGAATACATCCTGAATTGCCGTGCCTATGCCGCCGCGCAGCTGCTGGAGCTTCCAGCGCTTTACATCGCAATCGTCCACCAGCACCGCGCCCTCCTGCACATCGTAAAAGCGCGCCAGCAGCTGAATGAGCGTTGTTTTGCCGGAGCCGGTCGGCCCCATGATGGCTACGGTTTGCCCCGGCTGCGCCACAAAGCTGATATCGTTGAGCACCCGTAGCGTATCAAACCGAAACGATACATTTTTAAATTCGATTTTGCCTGTCATCGCGGTGTGATCCACGGCCTGCGGAGTATCCACGATGCGCGGACGCTCCAGATCAATCTGCATGACCTTGTTGGCTGAGGTGATGAAGCGCTGCAAATCGTTGAGGAGGTTGCCCAAGTTGCGCATGGGGTTGCTCAGCGCCCAGCTAAGGCTGGTAAAGATGCTCAGCCCGCCAGCCGTTAAATGCCCCTGAATGATGAGAACGCCGCCAAGGAACACGGTGATCAGCGTCATGGCGTTGGCGAGCACCTCAATGTAGGGGAAAAAGGAGAGCCAAAGCTTGTTGATATCGAGGTTCGCATCGCGGAAGGCGGCGCTACGCTCGTCAAAGCGCTCCTTCTCGTGGCTCTCGCGGGCAAACGCCTTTACGACGCGGTTGCCTGCGATGTTTTCCTGCGCGTTGGTGTTCATGTCTGCCAGCTTATCCCGCATGTCCACAAACAGAGGCCGCACGCGCGAGGAATAGACCTTTGTAATGATGCTCAAAAGCGGCGTGACCAGCACAAGCGTTAGCGCTAGCCGCCAATTGACAAAGAACAGATAAATGCTGGTGGATAGGAACATGACGATGCTGTCCACAGCCACATAATCGATATAGCTTAAAAAATGACGGCACCAATCCACATCTGCGGATAGACGCGTCATCAAGTCCCCTGTTCGATTGCGATCAAAAAAGGCCATGTCATGGTATTGCAGTTTGGTAAACAATCGCGTTCGCAGGTTGTAAAGCGTGCTCTGCGACGTTTTTTCCAGTGTGATAACCATGAAATAGCGCAGTCCCTCACGCAACAGCTTGAAGGCAAGCATGGTAAGGAGAATGCGCATCAGCGGTTCCGCGTTTTGTCCCACAATGACCTCATCCACCAATACGGCGGTGAGGGCGGGGTTGATCAGCAGCATCACCGAGGTAACGGCGCTGATGGTAAGGGCTAGGATGTGTTTTCGCCGATAGGACTGATCCATGATGGACCATAACCACTTGATTTGCCGCATGGTGCGTACCTCCGCAAAGCGTCAGCCATTTGTATAATGAACGCAGTATAGCACAGCACATAAAGAAAAACAACGTGACAAGTAGCCAGTTATTTCGATGCTTTCCATGGTAGATACGCCCTATTTGCTGGCGCTAGGATCCGGGGCGCGCGGTATGCAGCAAATGCCGCCGATGTGCAAAAAGCGTGCCGATACCCTATCAAGCATGGTTTTCCAGCTTTGTATTTCTTGTGCATTTTTTGTCGTTGGACGGTTGCCAATTAGCGTACTAAAGCATATAAT
>JAVVVJ010000098.1:0-6503 GCA_036652695.1 Clostridia bacterium
CACGATGAAAAACGACGATCATGGCACTGGCATTATCCTCATGGCAGCGGCTGAGATGTTGAAGCTTGAGCAAAAATCCGCCAAGTAACAAATACGCCATAGCTTGCAAAGCAAGCGACTGGTAGGGGGATAATGCCCCCATTAATCAATGTCATTCAGTTAACACAACGCCCACCATAAAGGGACTGGCAACGAAATTCAGTCCCTTTTTTGCTGCGAAAAAGCGGGTTCAATGAGAAAGTTGGTGCGATTTTAGTAAAGTGATATTAATCTTATTCAAAAAAACAATCAATGATCCAGCTTCTACCTGTCATACTACGAACCATTTCATGGGTAAGCTTACATATGCTTTGTTGCCGAAAAAAGCGAATGCTTTCTTTTTGCCATCAGCTATGGTATACTGCATTTGCTTGTATTTTGATCCGCGGTCAACCGCGAAGGAGGAACGCTATGCGCGAGGTCTTGCTTTCGATCTTGATTGCCGTGGTTAGCTATCTATTAGGTTGTATCTCTACTGGGCTGATGGTGTCTGGTGCCAGCGGCGTGGATATTCGTAACGCGGGCAGCAAAAACACAGGGGCGAGCAACGTTTTGCGCGTGTTGGGGCTTCGCTCCGGCATGATTACGTTTTTAGGCGATTTTGCGAAGGCAACTCTCTCTTGTTGGCTGGGTAGCCTTCTGCTGCCGGGCAGCACCTTTGGCATCGCGGGCTATGGCACGATGCTGGGCGGCCTATGCGTCGTAATTGGCCACAACTGGCCTGTCTTTTACGGCTTCAAGGGCGGCAAAGGCGTAGCGTGCTCTGTGGCGGTGATATTTTTCATCAATCCGCTGCTGGGCATCATTTCCATTGTGATTTGCATCGGCGTCATTGCGCTCACCCGTTACATCAGTTTGGGCAGCATGACCATGCTTTTCTTGTATATGATTTTGATGTGCGCCACCCATTGGGGGGAATGGTTTACCTGCTTGTTTACATTGGCGCTTTTTTCCATGTGCTTGTGGCGGCACCGCACCAACATTGGTCGCCTGAAAAACGGCACCGAAAATAAGATTGGTCGCAAGACCGCGCCGAGCGGTAAATAACGAAGATCAAAGAAGTGGCAAGCTGGGTTTGAGCCCATTGCTTGCCACTTTTTATGTGCTTCGGACGCGCCGTTTGGAGCGTCCGAAGCATTTGCGTTTATTTCTGCTCTCCCGCAAGCTTTTCAATGGCACGGGCGAAGATGCGCACGTTCATCATCAAGCTGTCAAGGCTGATGTACTCGCCAGCCTGATGCGCCAAATCTTCCTCATCGGGGAAGGACGCGCCAAAGGCCACGCCCTCCTCTAAACAACGCGCATACGTGCCGCCGCCAGTTGCCACGCACTCACGCGGGCGGTCGGTTACCTCGTGATACGCATCCAGCAACGCGGTCACAAGGGCGCTGTTGGGCGCTACATGATGCGGCTCCTTCTGCCCGTCCACGGTAACGGCGATGCCATCGCCAAGGGCGGTCGTCAAGGTGTTGGTGAGGCTGCGGTGATCCGCAAGCATCGGGTAGCGAATATCCAGCGTTGCGTAGAGCCCATCTGGCTCGGTATAGCGGATGATGCCAAGGTTGCAGGTCAGGCTGCCGCTGGTTTCATCGCTGCAACGAATGCCTAGGCTCAAGCCATCGCTCTCCATGCCTACACAATCGGCCAAGGTGCGCAGTGCGCCAGTGACACCCAACGCGCGGAGCATCAGTAGGAGCTGGCCAATCGCGTTGCGTGCGCTTTCAGGGTAGGCGGCATGGCCGGGAATGCCAGTGGAGATGAGCTTGACGATTCCCTCCGGGCGCAGCTCGGCTTCCACCTGAATGCACATATCCCCCGCCAAACGGTTGACCTTATCGCATATCACCGCATCGCCAGCAATCAGCGCTGTCGCGATGCCCGGAATCACATTGCAGCGCTCGCCCACGCACAGTTCCTTCACATAGAGGCCTTCTGCCGCGAAGGGCGCACGCAGGCTGATGTTCAGGCCGCCCTTTTCAGTGTTGATCACAGGGTAGCTCGCATCGGGGCTAAAGCCCGTTTTGGGCATGTCGCAATGCGCCATATAATAGTGCATGTCCTCCCAGCCGCTTTCCTCATCGCCGCCCAAAATCAAGCGAACCTCGCGGCGGAGCGGAATGCCGGCCTGCTTGATCGCGTACATTGCAAACAATGCAGCCACGGCGGGGCCCTTATCATCCGAGGTGCCGCGGCCGTAGAGGCGACCAGCGTCGATCACCGCGCCAAAGGGATCCACCTGCCAGCCATCTCCGGCGGGCACAACATCCATATGCGCAAGGATTGCAAGCGGCTCAACGCCCAGCTTGCCCATGCGCGCGTCAATTGCGTAGTGATCAATATCACGGGTTTCAAAGCCCATGCGGTTTGCGTCGGCAAGCGCGGTCTCCAGCGCTTTGCGCACCTCTTTGCCAAAAGGCGCATCAGGCTCGGCGGCAGCCTTCACGCTGGGGATGCGAATCCAGCGCTTGAGGGTTTCGGTCATGTCATCCCGCAGGTCATCGATGATTTGGCTCAGGTCTTGCACAGTGGTTCCCTCCATCCAATTTATCCTTTGATCGCTTTTTCAAGGCGTTTGATCGCGTCCAGCGTCTGGCTGTGGGGGCAAGCGAGATTGATGCGCAAAAAACCCTCGCCCTCCTTTTCGCCAAAGAAGGTGCCGGGCGTGAAAGCCACGCCCGCAGCATAGGTGCGCTTCATGAGCTCCTCAGTGGTATATCCATAGGCGCGCAGATCCATCCAGCCAAGGTACGTCGCCTCCAGCGGCGATAGCACGGCCTTTGGCAGACGCGCAGCAAGCTCCGCGCGGGTAAGCTGCTCCGCTTTTTTCACATAGCTGAGCAATCCATCCAGCCATGCGTCGCCATGCCGATACGCGGCCTCCGCAGCCGCAAGGCCGAAGATATTGCCCTGCACCACACCCACGCGGTGCATCAGATTGACGAGCGCATTTTTGAGGCTTAGGTTGCGTGTGAAAAGCACAGCCTGCTGTAAACCCGCTAAATTAAAGGTTTTGCTTGCGCTGGTGAGCGCTACCACCCGTGCGTTCTCACCCTGCGCGATGCGCAAAATCGGCGTGAAGCTGTCCTTTTCAAATACAAAATCCTCATGAATTTCATCCGAAATCAGCGCCACATCGTATTTCGAAAGCAACGTGTACAGCCTCGTCAGCTCCTCGCAAGTCCAACAACGCCCAACCGGGTTATGCGGGTTGCATAGCAGCATCAGCTTCGCGCCCTCACGGCAACGGCTTTCGAGGGCTTCCCAATCCATGTGATACCGACCGCTTTCATCTCGCAGCAGCGGCGCTTCTGCGGTCAAACGCCCGTTTTCCAGCACCGACGCTGCAAAAGGGCCGTATACAGGCGGCTGGATGATCACGTGGTCGCCCGGCTCCGTGAGGGCAAGCACCGCCGCGCGCAGGCCGGAAATGACGCAGGGAAGCAGCGCCTGCTGCTTCGCGTTGAGCTTCAAATGGTGGCGGCGTTCCATAAAGGCAAGCATGGCCTCCACGGAGGCATCCGTTTGATCGGTATAGCCGTACACGGGGTGATTTGCACGCGCCACCAGCGCGTCAGTCACCTCGGGCACACCATGGAAATCCATATCCGCTACCCACATTGGATTCAGTTCCCTGCCCTCGCGCGCCATCAAGCCATCCCATTTTTCACACGCGGTGTTGCGGCGATCAATCGGTTCATCAAAAAACGCATCGCAGTAGTTCATGGCTCATCTGCCCTCTTTCGTTTGATCCATATCATGTAGCTCTTGCGAGCTGGTCATCAAAGTGTTTCCGCTGGCTTCGGAGCGCCACAGCGCAGCACCCAGTAGCCGCTTTTCTTTTCAACGGCTTCCACCACACCATAAAGTGTCTGAAGATAGTTCATCGCCGAAGGCGCGCCTTGCTGCTTGCGGATGACCAACCATAGCGAGCCACCCGGGTTCAGGCAGTGTGCGGCATCGGCAAACATGCGGTAAATCACCGCCTTGCCAGCGCGGATCGGCGGATTCTGCAAAACCCAGTCATAGCGCTCATTCAGCACGCGCGCGTATCCATCGCTTTCCAGCACCTGTGTGCGCAGGCCTGCGCGTTCCGCGTTGATGCGCGCAAGGCCGCACGCGCGTTCGTTGATATCCGCCATTGTCACATGGCACGCGGCGTTGACCGCGCCAACCGCCACGCCAATCGCGCCATAGCCACAGCCCATGTCCAGCACCTCGCCGCTCATTTCGTCCGGTAGGGCGTTCAGCAGCACTTCTGTGCCCCGGTCAAGTTCCGTGCGTGAAAAAACACCGCTGTCTGTCTCAAAATGGAAAGTGCGTCCGCGATAGGTAACCGTAACCTCGCCCGGCTTATGATCGCTCTGCGGAGCCGGGGTGTAATAGTGATCAGTCATCGTCCTCTATTCCTTCTTCCGCCTCGGCGGATCTTTGTGCGGAGCGCTTGAGCGCCTCCACCTCTGCTTGCGTGAGGGCGCGGTATGCGCCGGGCTCCAGCTGCTCCGGTAAAGTGAGGGGGCCAAAGGCGCTGCGATGCAAGGTGAGCACCTCATGACCGCGTGCGGAAAACATGCGCTTTACCTGATGGAATTTACCCTCGCGCAAGGAAACAAGCGCCTGACTCATCTGCTCATCCGCACGTAAAATAATCAGCTCCGCAGGTTTGGCTACAAAATCGCTGAGTGCCATACCAACGCTGAACGCAAGCACGTCCTCCTCGCAAAGCTGACCCTCCACCGTGACCAAATACTGTTTCCACACATGGTGCTTCGGGCTTAACAGGCGATGCGCCAGCTCGCCATCGTTGGTGAGAAGCAAGAGGCCTGTGGTATCCTTATCCAGTCGCCCCACGGGCAGCACCTTGCGGCGGCGAAGCGCCTCCGGCAGCAAATCCATTACGGTTTGCGCATGGCTATCGCGCGCGGCGGTCAGCACACCCGCAGGCTTGTGCAATAGATAGTACTGTTCGCCCTGCGCCGCCACGCTTTGCGAGGCAAAAATGACCTCGTCGCGCTCGCTCACATGCGCCGCCGGGTCGCGTACCGCCACGCCGTTCACACAGACCAAGCCCGCGTGAACAGCGCGTGCGGCCTCGCTACGGCTGCGTTCGCCGCTAAGCGCCAAAAGTTTATCCAGCCGCATGGCGCTTACTGCCCAAGGGTGAACGCGGAGGGATCGCTGGCTTCCTTAACGGGCGCGTCATCCTCAAACGTTACGGGCTGATCAGCCTGCGCGAAGGGGCCGGTAACGGCCTGCGATGCGGTGAGGTTCTGAAATTCCTGCGCATAAACAGGCTCGCTCACCTCGGCGTGAAAGACGGGCTCTTGCTCGCTTGCGGGCTGGGCGGCAGCATTGGTATCCGGCTGCGCTTGCTGTTCCACCGCGGACACAACGGGCTCGTTTTTAGGCGTTACGGGGCGCGGGGGGCGTGTGGCAAACGTGGCCGTTATACAGCGGCGAATGGGCAAAAGCGGCATATACAGGCACAGAAATGCGGCAACCATCGGCATCGCGACGCCCGCAAGGTCCATCGAAGGTACCTGTTGCTGGGCGATCATCATCATGAGTTGACCGGAAAGGTCGCTCACTACGCCCTTAAACTGCATGCAGATCACCACAACAAAGGGAATCCACAACAGGAGGTTCACCATGCCAACCAGCAGCTGCCGCCAGCGGCGTCCGCGAAGACGGCGCCGCACTTCTGTGCGGGGCGCATGCTCTGCACGTGATGCAAGCACCCAGATATAGCGGGTTGCGCTATTGCGCACCGCGCCATAGATCCAAATGAGCATCCCAATGCCTAGCACACCACTTACCACGAAAAGGCCTTCCATCAGGCCGCCCTTAGAGGTCAGCGTTTGGATGCTGCCAAAGAGCGTGATGAAGAAGTTTGAGACCGCGCACCAGACATCCGTCAGGCTCTTGCCGATATTGCCCAGTGCCGCAAGCAAGGTGAACATATCCACCGCCTTGTAGCAGTAGTAGCAATAGCCGAGCATCAGCAAAAACGGAACGCCCCATTTGAGCACGTTCACGGCATGCAGCAGCCCCTCGGTAAGCTTTTCGCCATAGCTGGATGAGGATAACGCTGTATCAAATGAGAAAAAGCGCTTCTCGCCCCGCTGCACCAGCGCTTCCGCAAACGATAGCCGAAGCGGCAGCAGCAGAAAAACAACGAGCACCGGGCACAATAGCGCCCCCCAACGCAGTGGCGAGCCAGCTGGCAGCGCCAAGCACAGGAGCGGTGCAAAGGTGATCACGCGCAAAAGCAACGCAAGAAACATATAGAGGAGCACTCGTAGATAAAACGTAAACGGGTTGTGCCTAACCATGGTTGACTGCATAGATCTTATCCTCCCTTGATAGCGTAAGGCCGCGCGTGATGCGCGCATACACTTTTATTATAGTCTATCCATGGCTTGGTTGCAAGGGTTGCTTCAGGGCAACTGTAAAACCTCAGCTTTTCT
>JAVVVJ010000099.1:0-6493 GCA_036652695.1 Clostridia bacterium
TCACCGCTTAGCTGATGGGGACAGAATGCATAACAATAAAGATAACAAAACATTTGCTTCAATGAAAAAGTTGGTGTGATTTTAGCAAAGTAAAGCGACAAAAAAAGAGTGAAGCGGCGCTCCAATAAAAGGAGCGCCGCTTCGCCTGAAAAACAACAGCTGTTGTGCAGAAGATGCCCGCGTTCTCTATTTCGCGCTGGGCAGCGTCATCACAAGCCGATGCGCCGCCGCGTCCATGGTCAGCACAACGCCTGTTAGGCTTTCCATGCTGGTTGTGGGCAGGTAATAAAGCTCGTCAACGGCGCGCACGTCGCGTATGGGCAGAATCTGCGGCTCGTTGTTCTTATAGACTTGCAAATCGGTTGGGCTGCCGGATTGATCCTCCGTAAAGGTCAAACGGTAAATATCATCCTTCAATGCAAAGGCGTATTCCTTCAGCTCCAAATTGTCCGAGGGAACAAGCACCACGGACGCTCGCTCCAAGAGGGTCAAAAACGGCACATAGAGGATGTCACCATAGGAATAGGGGACAAGCGGCTTGTTTTCCTTGCCCTGCACAGCGAGGGTACTCGTTAGCAGGGGATCATCCTCCTTGCCCGCAAGCGCGATGGTAAAGCCCTCCATGGGCAGAAATTCGGGCAGGGGTGTGGCAGTCGGCGTAGGGGATGGCGTGGCAGTCACCGTTGCGCTGGGCGTAACAACGGGCTTCACCGTGGTAGCAAGCGCGGCTATCGTTGCCGATTCCGTCGGCGCAATCGGCAAGCCGGAGGTTTCAATGGGCATAAAGGTGGGGATGGTGATGCCATCGTTGCCGGTTGCCGCGGCAGTCACGCCGCCGTTGGCTGGGGTGGGCGTCACTTCCACAGGTGCGCTGCGCACATCCTTATATTCAAAGAGCACAGTCAGCGTGTTCTTGCCTGCAATACCATCCGAGTCCAAACCATTGTTATACTGGAATTTTTCTACGGCGCGCCGGGTTTGGTTGCCAAACCGACCATCGACATCGCCTGCGTAGTAGCCCAGATCAGCCAGCTTTTGCTGCATATTGCGCACTTCATCGCCGTTATCGCCCACGCGGATGGTTTTGTAATCGGTGTTCGGCGTGATGTCGGGCGTGGGTACGGGGGTAGGGCTGGGGGTGGGCACCAAAGTGGGCGTAGCGCTCGCCTCCACATACGCGGTTTGGGAGGGCGCGTTTAATTCAGGCATGAGCGCCGGTTCAGGCGCGCTTTGCACGGCTGATACGAATACCATCGACATGTAAATCAAAATCGTCCGTAACAGATCCATCTTTGATAACCATCCTTTCGTAATCAACGCGGGCCATGCCATCAGGCCTCACGGATATCCGCGCCGCACGCACACGCTCTTCCTATATGAAACGATTGGCGGGTTCAAAAAACATGCCGTTTTGTTCGGCTTATTTTGAGGAGCGCAACAGTGCTTGGCATTTTCGCGCCAGCACGCAGTATCCTTCTCTACGATAGGATATCACACGCGCGGCGGAATGACAAGATGTTCCTGCTCGCGTTTTTGGAAGGCGGGTGAAGTTCTGCTGCTTGTGCCATGGGCGCGCGCGGGATGAGAAGAGCACCGCGGCGCGGGGCAAAACGCCTGCGCCGCAGTGCTTGTGCATTATGGCTTCTTTTTGCGGCAAATACAGCCGACAACAAGCTTTAGCTTTTGATGGAAAACAATCTCCAGATTGGTGATTGAATGGATCATGGCCTCCACCGATGCGTTCGGCGCCAGCAAATCCGCGCAAGAAATGCCCGGTACGGCGAGCGTCGCTTGGATTTTTTCACCCTCTGCATTGAGGATGTGCGCTACGGCGGTTTGCTCCAGCGCGATGGATTCAATCAGGTCATTGATTGCCTGCTTCCCTGTGCCGCTGCCGCCGAAGGTGACCGTTACGGTGTTGGAGGTGGAGGCAAGCGTTGCATCGTGGTTCACCATCAGCTCCGCGCTGTTGGAAATTTGTTTGCTTGGCGGGAGCAGGGCAGGGTCGCTCAGCAGCGCCGCAAGCGTGATTTTCACCACTTCCCCCGCATGGGGCGCGAGCGTATTGAGTTCCACGGTAACGGTGCTGGCATGGAGCGTCGCGTTCAGCGGCTCAGGCGAATTTGAGCCAAATTGAAGGGTACTGTTGGGCGCGTGGTACGTGAGGCCGGACGCAAGGGTATCGGTGATTGTGAGCGATCCGTAACCCGTTGTATCCGCTGGCAGGGGGAAAGTGAGCGTGAAGCGCACCGCCGTTCCAGCAGAGGGGGCTAGGGTCTGTGCCGCCGGGGCTTTGGCGATGGGGATGGCTGCGGGCAGCGCGCCGAAGGCGGCGGTCACAGTGTTGGAGGGGAAGGTGTACAGCGGGATGCTGTTGACCTGCAAGGAGGCGCTGTTTTGCACGGTGTTGCTGGCAGGCAACTGCTGGCTATCGGTTAAAACCGTCGCTAAGCTGATCATGACCGTTTGGCCTGCCATTGCGGAGAGGCTTGTGAGGTTGATGGTGACGGTTTGACCGTTGAGCGTGGCGTTTAGCGGCGCAACGGAGCTTGTGCCGATTTGCAGCAGGCTGTTCGCGGGATCGTAGCTGAGCCCCGCTGGGAGCACATCGGTGATGGTCAGGCTGTGGAGAACGCTCAGTTCCTGCGGCACGTTGAAATAGAGCTGGAACACAACCGCCGTGCCATTCACCTTGGGGTTGTTTTGGAAGAGCGGCTGCTTATGCAGCTGGAACAAATCAGGAAAAGCGTACGTGATGTTTACGATATTGGAGGGCGAGCGAAGCGCTGGGTTGGCGTTGATGATCAAAAACGCTTGATTCACATCGGTGAGGTTTGCGGGGATTCTGCCGGGGCTTTGCACCGTTGCGATCAGCTGAATGGTTACGGTTTTTCCCGCCATGCTGCTCGGATTTGGAAAATGCAGGCTGACGAGCTTGGTGGTATTGTCAAAGCTGGCGTTCAGGGGCTGAACGGGGGCTGTGCCGATTTGGAGCGTGCTGGCTGAGGAAAGGGTAAGCGCGGGCGGCAGCTGATCGGTAAAGGTCAGGCTTTGAAAGCCGGATGCATGCGTCGGCACGGTAAAGGAGATGTCAAAGCTGGCAATGCCATCGTAATTTCCGCTGATCTGCTGCGTGGCTGGTGATTTGGTGATCACGATTGGCGCGTTCAGGTCATAGTTTTGGATGGTTACGGCGTTGCTCTGGCTCTCGGTGTCCGATGCGGTGGAGTAATAGTTGAAGGCGGCGTTATTGATATACGTCTCGGTGGTGTCGGGATGCATCTGCACGGCAACGGTATAATCCATGCGGACAAGCGCACCCTGCGCCGTTTGCGGCGCGTAGGCGGCCAGCATCACCACATCGCTCGGCAGCGCACCGCCATGGTAGAGCGTCCATGTGTTTACAATCGTCTGGGCAAAATACCGCCCTAAATGGCTGCCTGGCTGGTTGATCAGCTTAACAGCGGCAATGTCGGCGGGGGTTGCGGTTGCCGCGCGCTGGTAGTATACGGCCACGCCGGGGTCATAGGTGGTGATCTCTTGGATGAACGCGGGTTGAAGGTTGTTGGAGCTTTCCAGCGGGTTATATTGGTTGGTGGGCACAGCTACGGCAAGGATCAGGTCGTTTGCAAGGTTGAGTTGATTTTTGACCGTGGCGATAAACGTGACAGCGGTGCCGCTGGGATAATCGGGCGGGATAACGGTCAAGCCAGCAAAATCAACGCCGGCGCTTTGCAAAGTGGAGCTGGCATAGGTGAGCTTGTTGCTGTAATAGGCGGTGTTTGCGGGAAAGCCGTTGGTAAGGGCGTTGGGTTGGTTCAGCAGCAGCTTGGAAAGATCGTAGCCGGTAGGAGAATGGCTGAACGTCAGCGCTTGGCTGGATAGCAAAAACTGCACCGGGATATCCACATAGGTGAAATAGTCAAACGGAACGGTCTGCGGCACCGTGAGCCGAATCCCCGCAGAGGACAGGGAATAGTCCGTGATGGCGCATAGCAGCACGGGTACAGGATTTGCGCGGTACACCCCAGGCGCGCTAGCCAGATAGAGGTAGGGCAGCACGGCGGGCGGCACGGCAAAGGTCATGGGCATCCCGGCGGTCAGCGTGGCGTTTTTGGAGTTTGTCTGCCGCTGAATGAAAAACCGCAGGTGATAGGTCGCGGTGTAATCATAGATGGCAGGCACAGGCGTTAGCGTGTCATCCGCGATGGACGTGATGAAATAGGTTTCATCAACCGGGAGGCTCAACGGGTAGCGCACCGTGGAGGTCATGTTGAAGCGCTTTAGGCCGTTGGTGGTGTTAGAGCTGGCCAAGGACAGAAAAACCTGCTTGGAAAGCGAGAGGAATTGGTCGCCTGTACCCAAAAGATTGCCATATCGCGCGTTGGCGGAGGCGACCGAGGCGAGATTGGTTCCCAGACGCATGGCGCCAAACGTCCAGCTCGTAAAACGAGCGGCGGGGTTGGCTTGGTATTTCGCCAAAAGCGCAGCGCTGGAAATGGTTTGCGTGCTGAGCTTCGCATAGAAAATGCCAAGGGTCTGGGTGGGGTCATAGGGTAGATCGGACAGAATATCGGTGAGGATCGTAGTGAGCAGCAGGTTTGGCGTGTTTCCGGTGCTTGCGATTTGTTGATACGTGCCTACGGGAATAGCGCCGCTAAACACGGCATCGGCAATGGCGTTGGGGTTAAACTCAGCGGGGAAAGGGGTATAGCCATACTGCTGCCGATAGGCGGTTGTGGGCGGCTCATATTGCAGATAGCTTTGCGTGGGGGTGGAATACTGCACAAGCAAGGCGGGTGGCGAGTCGCTGATGTTGGAAATCGCGTTGGGATCATGATACAGCAGGAGCAGCTGGCTGCCCGCTGTGCTGATAAAGTTTAGGTTGCTGAAAAGCAGACCCGGCTGCAAAGTGCTCTGATATCCGGCGGTAGAAACGTTGGTTTGCAGGTTGGGTACCACCGTAAACTTGAGCGGAATCACCTGCTGCGCCTGAATGCCGCCTGCCTCTACCTTCCCGATGACGTGGCGATTCTGCCAATCGTTGAACCGAACGCCGCCATCGTTGAGTGGGTTCCATGCGCCGTTCATCACCATGGTGACGCTGCTTTCGTTGCCGGGCACATAGGGCAAAAAGACCTGCGCGTAGAGCCATGGCACATTGCCAGCCTGAGGAAGGCTGCCCGTTAGGCGAACGTTGAGCTGTCCGCCGGATGATAGGCTGTAGCTGGCAATGGCAAGGGTGGGGGCGCTTAGGCTCAAAACGACGTTGGCGGTGCTTAGGGGAATGGACTTCCCGTCTAAGGTGAAACGCAGGTTGGTGGAATAATCGATGGAGGAGAAGCTGGGCGTATCCAACAGCTTGTTGATCGAAGAAACGCTGGTTTGGCTGACGGGGAAATAGAAGGGAACAAAAAACCCGCTGCCGCCATTGTGAGAACCCAGCCGGATTGCGTTCCAAGCGATTGGATCATAGGCATAGCCGGTGGTGTAGGTGGCGTAGGAGGACAGCAGCACCTCCGGCGGCCTGAACACGGCGCTTGCCTGCTGGATGGCGTTCTTGACCGCAATCGCTTGGATTTTTGGCGCGATTTTGGTCTTCCAATAAACGCCGTTGGGGTAATTGACATTGAGCGTGAGGGTAACGGTGGAGGTGGAGGTAACGCCCGCGTTGGGCCCAAAGACAACGCTTGCCATGCTGGCGGCATAGCCCGGGAGCAGCGTGTATAGCCCATCGTCGGTTACATTGCTGGCGTTGGGGTCGGCGTTGAGAAGGTAGAAGGGGATCGCGCCAGTGCCGTTTGTGTTGGGATCATCCAAAGACTGCAAAAAGAGCTTATCAATGGAATAGAGCTGGTTGGTTTTGCTGGTTAGCGAAATGCCCAGCTGATAAGAGGTGACAGCACCGCTGCTGACGTTATCGGTTGGGGAAAAATCCTTGCCGGGCAAATAGGTGCCAGCGGGGAAGCCGGTGTCATAAGCACCGGTAAGGGTAGCGGTTTCAGTGGCCAATACCTGAACAAATATATTCAAATCCTGCGAAATATCAATCGCCATATGGTTCCATCTCCTTATGAGGGCATCCTGCGATCGCCCCAATGTATCCTATGAGACAGCAGCGAAAAAGGTTTGGCATCATCGCACAAAACAGCATGTGGCTGAATAAGATATGGCATGGAGCGACGCTCTTTCAAAAAGCATCTTGACCAAGGGCGTCGCTTCGTAAAAACATCGAAAGGTCGTATGAAACAATGTCAATGCCCGTGATCGTTCCCGGTACCGTTACACTGGAGCAGGCCATTTCCGATATCATTGAGTCCGTTGCGCTGGAGCAAACCGGCTTGTCGCACATCCTCAACGCCGAGGGTGAGAAGATTCAGGCCGCCGTTGCTGAGGGCAGCATTGCGGAGATGCTCAGTGTCAATAGCTCCGTGCAGAGCATGGTGAATGCCGTTGCTAGCCTAGAAATGGTGCTTCAAAACAAACTTAACCT
>JAVVVJ010000100.1:0-6310 GCA_036652695.1 Clostridia bacterium
GCCAAGCTTACCGCCGACAACGCAAAGCTTTTGGCGAAGCTGAACGTTGAACGCGATGCGGCGAAGAAAGAGCTTGCTCAAGTCAATCAGGAGCTTGCGGAGGCTATGAAAAGCCTTCAAAAGCAAGAAGAAAGCAAGTAAGGGAGTGCAGTGCATTGGGCTACGCGACATACGAGTTCTACACGGATGTGTTCCATGGTAGCCCCATCCCAGCAACGAAATTTCAGCGCTTGATAGATGACGCGAGCGAAATTCTTGACAATATTGTGCAGCGCCCTATCAGCGCCACAGATGCGGAGACGGGTAAGCTTCAGCGTGCGGCGTGTTATCAAACCGAAATGCTCTTCAGCGCTGGTGGCATGAGCGGCCTAAACGATGCTGCCGTGAATGGCGCGGTAACGTCCGAAACGCTGGATGACCATACCGTAAGCCGAAGCGTGATTCAGGGCGCAAGCTCCCTTTCAACACAAAACCAGCCCACCAGCGGCGGGATACCCGTATCCACGATGGCGGTTGCAATTCTGCGCCAAATGGGGTATTTGAACCGCTGTGCGTATGCGGGGAGGCTGTGTCCCCATGATAACTGACATGCTGCCTGATAGCGCCACCCTGTACAACTACATGGGCGAGGACGTGAACGGAAACGCCGTGTACCAGCGAACCCTGTTTTCACCATGCCGCGTCGTGCTGACGATTGGCGCGCTCATGGAGAAAGAGGATGACAACATCCGCGCCTACCTGTTTGACATGAAAACCGAAGCGACGGATGACGAAAACGCCCGAAGCTACTGCGACCCGCGCGCCTTTGACACGTTGGGCGACAAAAGCGCGTACTGGACGCTGCGCGATGACGGGCGGGATATGATTGCCAAAGGCGTATGCAGGAGCGCACAGCCGCCAGACGATGGAACGGCTTTCGCCCTGCGCACGGTGAAGCGTAATCAGATTGGAAGTCAACGCACGTGGCATTGGAAGGTGACAGGACGATGAGGCTTGACATAGACACGGGGAAAGTGCTTGGCCGCCTACGTGGGAACGTAGAACAGGCGCAGCGGTGGCTTGACAATGAGGTTGTCAAGGACAGCGAGCCTTATGTTCCATTTCGAAAGGGCGTACTGACGCGCAGCGTATACCCGTCAAAGAACCGTGGCGTTGGGGAACTGCTGTATAACACGCCGTATGCCCGCAAGCTCTACTACGCGCTTGGACGCGCGTTCAACTGCGCCACGCATCCGCAGGCTTGCGCCCAATGGTTTGAAAAAGCCAAAGCCGTATGCCTCAAAAAATGGGTCAGGGGCGCAAACCGAGTGGCAGGAGGTAAGGAATGAGCATAGACACTGACATTGCGCAAGCCGTACTTGCGTACCTCAACGCATGGGGCGAGAAGCCGTGCGAGATCAGCTTCGAGCTGGCTGTGCGCAAGGGCATTTCCATGAAAATGCAGCCGCTTTCCGCGACGGTCATCAAAAAGAAGTACATCACAGGGTCGTTCGTCGGCGACTGGCCGTTTGCTGTGTACGTCCGCATCAACAAGGGAGATACCGCCAGCCGTGCAAGCGCCATGAGGACGTTGGACGATCTGGGTAGATGGATTTCCACGCAGCCGCTACCCAACATCGGCGTGAACCGCACGGCAAACAAGGTGGAAATCACAGGGTTACCGAGCATCGCCGTAAACAACGATGACGGCTCGGAGGAATACCAAGCGCTGTACTGCATGGAGTACAAGCAGAGCAAGTAGCGCAAAGCGACCCGAAACATGCGACTGAAACGAGCGGCAACCCCGGTCGGGGGTGCGCGAAGATTGAAGGATGTGGAGGGAAGCGGCAGCCCGGTGGGCTGTTGCGCGTAGCGCAAAGCGACCCGAAACATGCGACTGAAACGAGCGGCAACCCCGGCCGGGGTTGCCGCGAAGATTGAAGGAGGAATCACAATGCCTGAAACCGCACGGCTTGTAACCCGTGATGAACTGAAAAGCTACATGAACACGGGCACTTCTGCCGTTCCCGTGTGGAGCCTGATTGGTGAGGGCTTTACCGCCTTATCCGAAAATAAGAACCCAAAGACCTACGCCCGCAAGTACATCCACGAACGCACCGAGCGCACGGATGTAATCGGCTATGCCCCTTCCGTGCCGTTCACAGCCGACGTTCATACCGTAGACCCTGTTATCGCCAAGATTCAGGAAATCTACAACGGTGAAAAGGTCGGCGCTGACGCGCAGGTGGAAATCCTCACCGTGCGTGAGTGGGACATCGGCACAGTGGTGGGAACCTACAAAGCGATCAAACGTACCTATTCCACGGTGTGCGACAAAGAGGGTGACGGAACGGATGCGCTGGTCATCAGCGGCACGTTCCACGCCGTCAGCAACATCAGCAATGGCACCTTCGATGGCGACAAATTCACCGCCGCCGCGTAACCGCACAGGCGCGGCGGGCTTCCCGCCGCGCCAATTATTTTGAATGGAGGCAGAGCCTATGAGCCAGTCCACACAGAATCCCGAAAACAAACCTTGTTCCTCTCCGTTTGAGTTTGAAGAAACGTTCGAGTTCGGAGGTGTCGAAGTCCCATTCGACAGCAGCGAATGCGAAACCGCAAAGCGGTTTGAGGACGGCATCGAGCGTATGCGCGAGGAACAAAAGCTGATACCGAAGGACGGGTCGCTGAGTGACGCAATCGGCGCGTTTTGCAGGGTGTACGAGCACCTTATCGACGGTATGTTTGGCGATGGCACATACATGAAGATGTGCGGCGGGAAATACTCGATGCATGTCACCAACCAGCTTTACAACAAGCTCATCAGCGCAATCAACTGCCAGCGCATCGCCAATGAATCCATCAAGGCGGGAGCAGCGATGAAATATCTGCCGAACCGCTCGGCACGCAGGGCGGCGGCTCAAAAGTGAACGATTCTGACGTAGCGCTACTGACCGACGATTTGCCCAATACGGTTGAAATTGCAGGGAAGGAAGTGCCGATTCACACGGACTTCCGAAACGGAATCCAGTTTGAACGCTTGGTACTGGACGGCTCCATTGAGGACGCCGTAAAGGTGAATACGGCGCTGATGTTGTTTTTTGGCGATTACGCGAGAATCCGCAACCGGGAGGCGGCAATCGAAGCTGCACTTTGGTTTTACTCCTGCGGGCGTTACCCTACCAGCGATACGAAAGGACAGAAGCCTAGCAAACGCTACTACGATTACGCCGCAGATGCGCGCCTGATTTACGCAGCATTTCTTGACCAATACCACATCGACCTGCAAACGTCTGAACTGCACTGGTGGCAGTTCTGCGCTATGCTTGCAGGCCTAAAAGCAGATGCCGAGTTCTCGAAAATCATTGGGTACAGGGCAATCGACGTGAGCAAAGTAAAGAACCAAGAGGAACGGGCGCGATACAGGCGGCTCCAAGCCCTCTACGCGCTGCCTGACAACAGGACGCACGAGGAAAAGGTTGCATCCGCAGGCGCGGCGTTTGGGAGGTCGGCGGGGATATGAATGTTCCGAGCATCCAGTATCCACCTACGCGCAAGCAATGGGCCGTATGCCCGTACTGCCACGCAAGAAGCGTCCTGTATGACGATACGTCAAACTGCCGTGGCGTATGGGTAAAATGCACGCGGGGATGCAAACGCGAGTATGAGCTTATCATCAAGGATGGGAGGCAGGCTATTAAGATGGAGAATACTTGTTGAACAAACGCCGCAAGCGGCATTGAACACACCCAAGGTTCGCTTCGCGCAGAGTGTGCAGGGCAGGTGAGCGAACCAACCTTCCGACGCAGCACACCATGGAAATGAAGCTGTTCGAGGTGACGGCGCGCACGTTCCGCGCCGAGGGAAAGGGCGCAGCAATGATGAAAAACAATGAGTTATGGTTGTTCCGCTTCCTTGAGCGGAACAACAGCAAGCGTCTTGCCAAGCGGGGCGAGCACCTTAATCATGGTATCCAAACGCGGGGAGCTGTCGCCGTGCTCTATGCGGGCAATGACGGGCTGCTTTACGCCGCTTAACTCTTCCAGCTTCTTTTGCGAAAGACCGTGTTCCTGACGAGCGCGTACCAGCTCGCAAATCAATGCTGCTCGAATCCGAGCCTCCTGCATTTCTTCCGGCGTATACAGTGTTTTTTCAAATTCGTCCCAGGTTTTCCCGAAAGGACTGATCGGCTTGCTCATAGATGTTCGCTCCTTTCCTTTAGGTCGGCCAAAGCGCGTATTGCTCGCTCAATCTCTCGCTTTGGCGTTTGCTGTGTCTGCTTCATGAACTGCGTCAGGAGAACAAATTGTCCGTCCACCCAAGCTGCGAACAGGATGCGGTCACGCAGCGGACGAAGCTCCCAAATTTCTCCAGCCAAATGCTTGACATAAGGCTCTCCAGCGCGTGTACCCAATTCCCTAAGAATATAGACATACTCCAAAATCTTGTTGAGTTTGATACGGCTATCCTTATCCTTACGGGAGCCAAGCGCGTCGAGATAATCTTGAACTGAGCTTTTTCCGCTTGCATCCTGATAGAACACGATGTTGAACATCTTTAGCATCCCTCCCGACAACCTTATTATACGAAAAAGTTATTGAAATATCAATAACTAAAAAGTTATTATTCTGTGAGAAACGGAAACCAAATGCACCATTTGAGCCTATGAGCCGTGTGCAGATCAACTCCGAAAGGATGTGAACTGACATGGCTGATGGCTCTATTGTTATTGATACCAAAGTTGATCAGTCCGGGCTGCAAAAGGGCTTGGACGCAATGAAAAGAGGAGTTGCGAGCGCTGGAAAAATAGCGGCGTCTGCCATTGCCGCCGCTTCTGCCGCGCTTGCCGCTGGAGGAGTAACCGTTGTCAAGTACGGCTCCGAATACGAAACCTCTATGGCGAAAGCCTCAACGCTGTTTAGCGATGTGAACGTAGACATCGACAACCTCAACCAAAAGATGCTCTCCATGTCCAGCGAAACAGGAATGGCAGCATCCACGATGGGTGAAGCGCTATACAGTGCGCTTTCCGCTGGCATACCCGTAGCGGAGGACATGGCGAGCGCTACTGCCTACCTAGAGGATTGCGCAAAGCTCGCCGTCGCCGGATTTACCGACGTAGATACAGCTGTTGGTGCTACAGCCAAGGTTCTAAACGCCTACAAGATGGATGTGAGCGAAACGGATCGCATCCACAAAATTTTAATGGCTACGCAGAACAAAGGCATTACAACGGTGGGCGAGTTATCCGCGAGCCTTGCGCAGGTGACGCCTACCGCTGCCGCTATGGGCGTGAGCTTTGAGCAGGTAGGTGCGGCGCTGGCGACCATGACCGCGCAAGGCACGCCCACCGCGCAGGCGACCACGCAGCTCAACAGCCTGTTTGCAGAGCTTGGCAAAAGCGGAACTGTAGCCGCCGAAAACCTGAAAAAGGCGACAGAAGGTACGCGGTACGCGGGCATGAGCTTCCAAGACATGATGACTGCGGGCGTTCCGCTGAACGAAGTGCTTGAGCAGATGGGCGGCTATGCGGATGCGAACGGTCTTTCGCTGCTGGACATGTTCTCATCTATCGAAGCGGGCAAGGCAGCGCTTGCTATGGCTGGTGAAAATGCCGAGCAGTACACGACAAACCTTGCTGCCATGTCCACGCAAGCCGATATCGTGGACGATGCCTATGCAAAGATGATGGATACGCTTGAGGGACAAGCAAGCCGCCTCAAAGAGAGCGCGAAGAACCTTGGCATATCCATCTACAACGGCGCAAGCGGCAAGCTCAAGGATATGGCAAAGCTGGGAAACAGCTATATCGACACGCTTCAAAAGGCTTTTAGCGCTAACGGCTTAAAAGGGCTGACGAGCGCGCTTGGTAACGTGCTGAGCGATGTTGTGTCCAAAGCAAGCGATTTTGCACCGCAGATGACTGAGATGGCCGTCGAGCTGATTGACAGCCTTGCTGGCGGTATCGTAGACAACGCCGACAACATTGCGGAGGGAATTGCGGATGCGCTTGAAGCCGCGATAAATGGCATGGCACGCATCATCCCCAATATGCTGGCTGCCGGGCTGAAAATCGCAATGAAGCTGGTCGAAGCGATTGTGGACAGTCTGCCAATGCTCATACCGCAGGTGATTGAGGCGCTTGTTAATTGCCTTGTTGAGCTGGTTACGAGCATCCCAGATCTCCTGCTGCTTGGGCTCAAGATTGCAAGCGCCATTGCCGAGGGCATCATCACCTCTATACCAAAGGTGTTTGAAGGCGTGGGAGAGGCGTTCAAGAACCTGTTCACAAGCGCCGACGAGATCGCCGAGGCATACGCACAGCAGTTCA
>JAVVVJ010000101.1:0-6302 GCA_036652695.1 Clostridia bacterium
AGCTAGCTTGGGAAGCTAGAACTCTACCATTGAGTTACACCCGCATGTCCGCATCGACCGTTTTACCAGACATGGGATATTGTAATGGTTTTCCGGTCTGTTGTCAACCGTTTTTTCACTGTACTTTTTGTTGGTATCCAAAGCCTAGGTGCTGCAACAAAAAAAGCAATGTTTCGCGTCGCGGTGTGCGGTCACCGCGACGCGAAAAAATCACCTTACGGCAGCCTTGGCGGGTCAAATTCCGCTGGCCAGCCAGCGTGCCAACGTGCGAAGCTCCTCCCGCTGCATGGGTTTGAGCGCGGAGCGGATGCTGAGCGTTTCGTCAAACACGGTGACGTTTTTCATGCCCTCCAGCATGCCGCGCATCAGCTTCCCGGCAGCAGGCGCCCACGAGCCGTTTTCCACCAGCGCAACGCTGCGGTTTTGCAGGTTGTGCGCCTTTATATCCAGCAGGAACTGCTCCATTGCCGGAAACAGACCGCCGTTGTATGTGGGCGCGCACAGCGCCATGCGGCTCAGGCGAAACGCCTCGCTCATCGCATAGGAAACATGGGTTACAGACAGATCCATCACAGAGATATGCCGCACGCCCGCAGCGCGTAGCTCCATCGCCAGTACCTCGGCGGCGTTTTGCGTGTGCCCATAGATCGACGCGTACGCAACCAGCACGCCCTCATGCTCCGGCGTGTAGGTACACCAATGCGTGTACTTGTCCAAAAACCAGTTGATATCCTTGCGCCAAATGGGACCGTGCAGGGGGCAGAGGGTGGCAATGGTGAAGGGCGCCAGCTTTTTCAACAGCGCCTGCACCGGCGCGCCATACTTGCCTACAATGTTGGCATAATAGCGGCGCGCTTCATCCAGCCAATCGCGGTCAAAATCCACCTCATCGGCGAACAGAAAGCCTGAAATCGCGCCAAAGGAGCCAAAAGCATCCGCGGAAAACAGCACCTGATCCGTTTCATCATAGCTTACCATCACCTCTGGCCAATGCACCATCGGAGCCATCAGGAAGGTCAGGCAGTGCCGCCCGGTTTGCAGTTTATCGCCTTCCTTTACAATCTGCACATGGCGGCTTTCATCCGGCCCAAAAAATTGCTCCACCATGGCGGCGGTCTTGGGATTCATCACCAGCGTGGCTTCGGGATAACGGCACAGCACATCCGCAAGCGTTGCGCAATGATCCGGCTCCATATGATGAATCACGATGTAATCAAGGCGTCGACCATGAAGGCCAGCCTCCATATTTTCCAGCAGCTGGCCGCCCACCGCCTTGTCTACCGTATCCAGCAGCACCGTCTTTTCATCCAACAGCAGATAGGCGTTATAGCTGATTCCCCGCGCAATGGGAAATGCGTTCTCAAACAGATTCAGCCGGCGGTCATTAGCGCCCACCCAAAGAAGATCACCATTTACATTTGGAATACAGTCCATCAAAAATCCCTCCGCTTCTTTATGGGTGATACCCATGCTATACCCGGCTGGGGCACAGTTTAAACGCATCAGCCACAAATTTCGCGCCGCCTTTGGCAAAAGCGCTTCTGAACCTTTATCATACCATATTTCGCAACAAAATTCAGCTTTTTTTTGAAAGGAACAGCTGGCGGCGGCGTAGCAAAGCCGCGCTTTGCCATTGACACTGTACCTGCGGCGTGCTATGATGCACGCGGATACCCAATCAATAATGATGGCTTCTTCGGGGCAGGGTGAAACTCCCTACCGGCGGTACAGCCCGCTAACCCGCAAGGCATGTCCCTGCGGGCCGATTCGGTGAAATTCCGAAGCCGACGGTGAAGGCGCGTAAGCGCCGCAGTCCGGATGTGAGAAGAGCAGCCGCCCACTTGCAAGTGTGGTTGCCCCTGATGTGAACGCCATCGGGGGCTATTTTATCATGCAGGAGGAAAAAAAATCATGACCAACAAAGCGCGCAAACCCCTCTTTACCACGCGGGAGCTCACCACCATATCCATCCTTGCCGCCATCGCGGCGGTGCTGTTCATGCTGGAAATTCCCGTGGTGCTCTTTTACAAGCTGGATTTTAGCAACCTACCGGTGCTGTTGGGCACCTTCGCCATGGGGCCTGCGGCTGGCACCGTGATTTTGCTTGTGAAAAGCCTGCTTGGGCTTTTGCATAGCACTTCGCAGGGCGTCGGCGAGCTTGCCGATTTCCTGATGGGCATCGCCATGGTGCTGCCCGCCGGGTTCATCTACCGCCGCCATAAGACGCACAATACCGCCGTCCTTGGCATGGCGGTGGGCGCGGTGGCCGCGACCATCGCCGGGGTGCTGAGCAACGTCTATCTGCTGATTCCCTTTTACGGCGTGGCATATGGCATGCCTGTGGAAACCATCATCGCCATGGGACAGTCGCTGATTCCCGCCGTGGACAGCCTATGGAAATTCGTGCTGCTGATCACCGGGCCCTTTAATCTGCTGAAGTGGGTTGTGCTCAGCGTGCTTGGGGCGCTGATGTATAAGCCGCTGTCGCCCATTTTGCACGGCAGGCAGCGCGTATCAAAGGAGAATGTACATTGACCTTTCACACCCACAGCGTGGAGGAGACGCGCGCCTTTGGCGCGCGCCTAGCCTCCCAGCTCCTGCCCGGCGACGTGCTGCTGTTGCTTGGCGACATGGGCGCGGGCAAGAGCGAGCTCACGCGCGGCATCGCGCGCGGGCTGGGCATAACGGGCTATGTGACCAGCCCGACCTTCACCATTATGCAGCTGCACGATACGGGTCGTCTGCCACTTTATCATTTCGACTGGTATCGCCTTAACAGCGCGGCGGAGCTGTACGAGCTTTCCATGGATGAATACCTCTATGGCGAGGGCGTTGCGGTTGTGGAATGGCCAAGCCGTGCCGAGGAAGCCATTCCTGAAACCAATCTGCAAATTACCCTGACCCCCGTGGGCGAGGACGAGCGTTTGATTGCGCTCCTGCCCATCGGCGGCTTTCACGCGCTGGATGCGGCGCGCCTTGGCGCGTGATCCACGCGGTTGTTTCCAATCATTTGCTTGTGCAAAGGATGTGACAAACCCATGAACCTGCTGGCGGTAGATACCTCCGGCCCGGTGGCGGGCGTTGCGGTGCTCAAGGACGGCGCCGTTGCCTATGAAGGCGCCGTGGTCAACAAGCTGACGCATTCCGTGAACCTGCTGCCCATGGTAGAAGAAGCGCTTGGGCGCGCCGGGCTTGATATTTCGCAAATCGATCTGTATGCCGCCGTCACCGGCCCCGGCTCCTTTACGGGCGTGCGCATCGGCGTAAGTGCCGTAAAGGGTTTGGCGCATGGCGCGGGCAAGCCCTGCGTGGGCGTGGACGCGCTGGAGGCGCTAGCGGCGGGCGTAGGTCTGTTTGGCGGCTTGATCTGCCCTATTCAAGACGCGCGGGCGGGTCAGGTATACGGCGCAGCGTTTCGCGCAGGTCTGCCGCCCATGCGCGCATTGCCCGACATGGCCGAAAAGCTGCCCGTCTTTTTGGAGCAGGCGCTTGCCGTTGCTTTGCCGCATGAATCCCTATGCTTCCTTGGCGATGGCGTAGGCGTATACCAGCCCGCCATTGAGCAAGCCTTGGGCGCACGCGCCATCTTCCCTGCCGCGCACCTGCGCTTTTTGCGCCCCGCGGCTGTCGCTGTGCTTGCCGCGCTGCATGCGCACAACGCCTGCGACTATCTAACCTTGCAGCCCATGTATCTGCGTGCGCCACAGGCCGAGCGGGCGCGCGCATCCAAGCTTGCGGGCGAAAGTGTGCGCTCATGAGCGATACGCTTCTCCTGCGCCGGATGACCCTTGCCGACGTGCCGCAGGTTCACGCCATTGAGGTCGCGACCTTTGCGGAAGCATGGTCGTACCAAAGCTTTGTGGATGAAATGGAGCAAAACAAATGCGCCCGCTACCTCGTAGCCGAGGAAAACGGGCGCGTGCTTGGTTATGCGGGCGCATGGCTGATTATGGAGGAAGGGCACATCACCAACATCGCCATTACCGAAGCGGCGCGCGGACGCGGCATCGGCACCGCGGTTACCCGCGCGCTTTTGCAATACGCCGCCAACCTTGGCGTGCAGTACATGACGCTTGAGGTGCGCAAGAGCAATTTGGTAGCCCAGCGCATGTACAAAAGCCTTGGCTTTTTAGAGCTGGGCGTTCGCAAGCGCTATTACGAGGACAACGGCGAGGACGCCTACCTCATGGTCTGCCAAAGCATGCCTCCCGTTGATCCGAGCTTTGAGGAATAGCGTATACAAAAAAGGCGTCCGATCCAGAAAAGATCGAGCGCTTTTTTATGCTTTGCAATTACTGCGCAGCCTTAACCATCCGCTTCGCCAAACGAGCCTTTTTACGGTTCGCGGTGTTCTTATGCAGAATGCCCTTCGCAACGGCTTTATCGATAGCGGAGGTGGTGACACTGTACTGCGCA
The DNA here is from genome assembly GCA_036652695.1 of Clostridia bacterium. Classification (GTDB taxonomy): domain Bacteria; phylum Bacillota; class Clostridia; order Christensenellales; family Aristaeellaceae; genus Limiplasma. The sequence goes on from JAVVVJ010000101.1 coordinate 4,417, forward strand.
CCAGCAGTAGGAGCGTTCGCAGCGACCTCCGATTCAAACTTTTTGATCGCGGTCTTCACCTTCGATTTCACGATGCGGTTGCGAAGATTCTTCTTTTCGCTAACCTTCACGCGCTTAATGGCAGACTTAATATTGGGCAACGTCTTTCACCTCCTTGGTACTTTATCAGTCGCAGTGACGATTGTATCATGCTTTGCGACAAAATGCAATAGTGTTTTTTTACGCCGCGCCATGAAAAGCGCTCTTATTTCATTCGACTATTGGGTGAAAGCTTTCAGGCTCAATGCGGTTGCACCGGGGAGCACTTGGGAGGCTGTCGCTTTTTTATGCAGGTTCTGTCGTTTTTTTGTAAGTTTTGCATAGGCGGTAGGCAGTTTCCTTTGCTTGCTTTATACTTTAGGCTGAAAGCTATTTGCGAAAAAAGGAGCGGTGTGGAGTGGAATGGACAGAAGCATTTTTAAGGCCTTTCACTATTGTTTACAGCATTGTGCTGGTCTTTGTGATCGATTTTGCACTGATTGAAAGCCGCTTTTCACGCCGCATTTACCTTGCAATCACCGCCCCGTGCGCGGTGCTTTCCTGCATTGCGCTTCTCATTTTATACCGTGTGGGCGGGCTGACGGTCATGCAGAATGATTCGATTTTTGCTGCCACCCTCCCATCCTGCGTGGTGTATTACTTTTTATCAAAGCACCGTGGCTGTCGCTTTTTTCTTGCTTTCTGCACCGCCGATATGGCATGCATGGCGATGATTATGCTTTCAATGTGCGTGAGTATGTTTTTTGGCGGTGGGCTGCTTTCCATTTTGCTCACCCGCCTACTTCTGATTACGCTGATGGCGATTTTTATGGTGAAACGTGTTGCCACGCCATTCTGCCACATCATGAATGCCGTGCAACGTGGCTGGGGCGCAGCGGCTTTTGTTACCATGCTGTTTTATCTGCTGCTATATGGGTATTTTATGTTTCCAACGACCATTGAAAAGCGTCCTGCCTATGTGCCAGTGGGCATTCTGATTTTGATCTTGCTGTTTTCCTGCTACTGGTTTATTTACAAAACCATTTCGTGGCTGGCTGAAATTCATCAGGCAGAAAAAACCGAACAGGGACTGCGCTTACAGCTTGCTCTCCAAAAAGAACAGTACAGCGCTACCGAGGAGCGGATCAAGGCAGATCAGGTTTTTCGCCATGACCTGCGGCATCACGCAAAGCTGCTGACAGAGCTACTTCGCAGGCAAAATTTTGACGAGGCGCTTGCCTACATTCAAAAGCTGGACAGCTCTGCTTTGGAACGAACAACAAAAAGCTATTGTGAAAACATGGTGGTAAACGCGGTGTTATCCTCTCAATTGGGTGCGGCAGAGAGGCTGGGCATAGCGGTTACCTGCAAGGCGGCACTACCGCCAACGGTGCATATGGACGAGATGGAGCTTTGCGTAGTGCTCTCCAATCTTTTAGAAAACGCCATAGAGAACTGCCGCAGCGAAATCTCCGTACCTACGTTGGATGTTTTCATCAAGAACAATAAAGGGCAGCTTTGCATCCGCATTCAAAACAGCTTTGGGGGAAAGGTACGGCAGGACGAAAACGGCACCTACCTCTCTGCGAAGCCTCAAGGCGGCATCGGGCTGAAAAGCGTGATGGCCATTGTGGAAAAGCATCAGGGCGCCATGAATATCATCTATGAGAAGGCCGCCTTTATTGTGGATATTGCACTCTAAAGCCGGATCGTTCATGCCCGCACGCTATGAAGGGTGAAATCATTGATGGCGTTTTGCAGTGCGACAAGCCTTGCACCAGTTCATCAGCCGCTGTTGCATTTGCTACCGATTATCGCATTAGTGACCCATTGCAATGGAAAACAGCTAATGGTAAACTATTAAAATC
>JAVVVJ010000102.1:0-5857 GCA_036652695.1 Clostridia bacterium
CATGGGCGATATCGGCTCTGCACCAGTTGGGGCAGGACGGGCGTGCGTGGGAGCTTGCGCTGGCGGCGCTGCCCGTGAACCATGCCGCAACCCAGCAGCTTGCCATGCGCTACCGCGTGGAGCCTTACGCCATGGCGGCCGATATCTACGCCAACCCGCAGCAGCGCGGGCGCGGCGGCTGGACATGGTACACCGGCAGCGCGAGCTGGTACTGCTATGTGCTGCTGGAGCAGCTTTTCGGGTTTCAAAAGGTGGGAAGCGCCCTGCGCTTTCGCCCCAATGCGCCCGCGGACTGGGATAGCATCCGGCTTACCTACCGGTATGGCACGGCGACCTACCATCTGCGGGCAAGCCGGGATTGTCCCTTCCCCGTAGCAGATGGGGAACAGCTGCGGGATGGGCGGCTCATTTTGCTGGATGACGGGCGAATCCATGAGGCGACTTTCCCCCTGCGGTGAGGGTAGAGCCTCCCGCGCCCCGCGATGCACTTGCCGCGGAGGCCTGCATTGCGTATAATAAGCCCATCAATTCCTGTGGGAGGTGGGCTTATTTATCGTGTTTTGATTGTGGAGGACGATGAGGTGATCGTTTCTACGCTGGCAAGCCATATGGCGCGTTGGAGGCTTCAAGCGCGCGGCGTGGAGAATTTTCGCGACGTCCTAACGGAATTTGCGGCGTATGATCCGCAGCTTGTGCTGATGGATATCACGCTTCCGTTTTTTGACGGTTATCATTGGTGCGCGGAGCTTCGCAAGCTGAGCAAGGTGCCGATCATCTTCCTTTCCTCGGCGGCGGAAAATATGAACATTTTGATGGCCATCAACTTTGGCGCGGACGATTTTATTGCCAAGCCCTTTGATTTGCCGGTGCTGATGGCAAAGGTACAGGCGCTTTTGCGCCGCACGTATGATTTTGTGGGGCAGAGCACGCTGTTGCGGCATGGGGAGCTGCTGCTGAACATGGCGGAGGGCACGGTCATCTGCCATGGGGAAAAGACGGAGCTTACGAAAAACGAAAACAGAATTTTGACGGTGCTGCTGGAGCACAAGGGCGAAATTGTGAGCCGCGAGCTGCTCATGCAGCGGCTGTGGGAGAGCGATGCCTTTGTGGATGAAAACACGCTGACAGTCAACGTTACGCGCCTGCGCCGTAAGCTGGAGACCGCTGGCGCGCCGGACATGATTAAGACCAGGAAGGGCATGGGATACATCGTAGAATGAGTGCAAAAACGAACTTGCGCATTTTCTCTGCCTATGTGCGCGATAGGCTGTGGGCGGCGCTGATGCTGTTGTTATGTACGGCGGTTTTTGCAAGCCTCTGCGCGCTGGCTTCCTTGCCGCTTGCGGTGGTGGGGTACGGCTGCGCACTCTGCCTTTGTGTGGGGCTGATGGCGGCGTGCGTGGATTTTTCGCGCTACTGGCGCAGGCACGCGGCGTTGGAGCGGCTTTTGAACGCGGGAACGCAGGGACTTGCGGCGCTGCCGACGGCAAGCGGGCTGCTGGAGCGCGATTATCAGGCGTTGCTTGGTACGCTTGCCGCGCAAAACGAGCGCGCGGCTGGTGACGCGGAGGCGCTCCAGCGTGCGCAGAGCGAGTATTATGCGCTGTGGGCGCATCAAATCAAGGTGCCAATCGCCGCCATGCGCCTACTCCTGCAAGCGGAGCCACGGTCCTGCTCCGCCGCGCTTGGCGGGGAGCTGCTTAAGGTGGAGCAATATGTGGAAATGGCACTCGGCTTTGAACGGCTTAACGGTCAAAGCACGGATTATGTTATTCGCCAATGCGCGCTTGACCCTGTGATTCGGCAGGTACTGCGCAAGCTTGCGCCGCTGTTTATTCAAAAGCGGCTGAAGCTTGCTTATCAAGAGACTGCGCTTACCGTGCTCACAGATGAAAAATGGCTTGCTTTCGCGCTGGAGCAGGTGCTTTCCAACGCGATCAAATACACGCGTGTCGGCACGGTCACCATCTGGGCGGAGGCGGCGGAAAAGCGCCTGATTGTGGAGGACACGGGCATCGGCATCGCGCCGGAGGATTTGCCGCGCGTCTTTGAACAGGGCTTCACCGGCTACAACGGGCGCGGCGATAAGCGCGCTACGGGGCTGGGGCTGTACCTGTGCAAGCGTGTGCTTGGCGGGCTTTCCCACACCATCGCGATTGCATCCCAGCCGGGGCGCGGCACACGCGTGACCATCGGGTTGCAAAGCGTGGCGCTACCAACGGAGTGAGCGGAGGTTCACCTTACAAAAGCGTAAGGCATGTCGCCAAAATGTAAGCCAGAGCAATGGCATGCCGCCCGCCGCGGCGGTATACTACGCCATGGATCAACAAAAAGGAGGCATGCCCGATGGCTATGTTGGAAGTAAATCATGTGCAAAAAATATATGTGACCCGCTTTGGCGGCAATCAGGTGCAGGCGCTGAGCGATGTGCAGTTTACCGTGGAAAAGGGGGAGTTCGTCGCCATCATGGGGGAGAGCGGCAGCGGCAAAACGACGCTGCTCAACATTTTGGCGGCGCTGGACAAGCCCACGCGCGGCGAGGTGTTCCTCAATGGCCGCGGCTTGGGCAGCATCAGCGAAAAGGAAATTTCCGCTTTCCGCCGGGATAACCTTGGCTTTGTCTTTCAGGATTTCAACCTGCTGGATACCTTCAGCGTCAAGGACAATATTCTTCTGCCGCTGGTGCTGGCGGGCGTAAAGGTGAAGGAGATGGAAAAACGCCTCGCGCAGATTGCGGGCAAGCTGGGCATCACGGAGCTGCTGCCCAAATATCCGTACGAGATTTCGGGTGGGCAAAAGCAGCGTACCGCCGTTGCGCGTGCGCTGATCACCAATCCTCAGCTCGTTTTGGCAGACGAACCCACCGGCGCGCTGGACAGCCGCGCTGCCGACGGCCTTTTGCGCCTTTTTACCGAGATTAACGTAGGCGGGCAGACCCTGCTGATGGTTACGCACTCCGTAAGGGCGGCGAGCCATGCGGGGCGCGTGCTGTTTATCAAGGACGGCGAGGTGTACCATCAGCTTTATCGCGGACAGAGCAGCACAGAGGAGCTTTATCAGAAGGTTTCCGATACCCTTACCATGATTGCGACAGGTGGTGCGAGAAATGCGTAAAGGCTTCTTTATGCGGCTTGCGCTGACCGGCATCTACAAGAACCGCAAACTGTATTATCCGTATTTCCTCACCTCTATTTTGACCTGCGCCATGCTCTATATGATCTGCTCGCTTTCCCGTGCCACGGGGATTGGCGATGGCACGCTTGGCATAACCTTGGGGCTGGGCGTGTGGGTGACGACGCTGTTTAGTGTGATCTTCCTATTTTACACCCACAGCTTTTTGATGAAGCGGCGCAAACGGGAATTTGGGCTTTACAACATTCTCGGCATGGAAAAGAAGCATATTGCGCGCGTGGTGCTGTGGGAAACGCTCGTGATCCTTATCGTCAGCCTGCTGGGCGGGTTTGGGCTTGGCATGCTCTTTGATAAGCTGCTGTATATGTTGCTGCTGCGCATGCTGGGCGCGGCTGTGTCGGTAAGCTTTGCCATTTCCGGCTACGGCATCCGCTATACGCTGCTTGTCATTTGCGGTACGTTTGCGCTAACGTACCTCAGCTCGCTGGCGCAGATACGGTTTTCTAAGCCGATTGAGCTTCTGCATGGCTCGCAGGTGGGTGAGCGCGAGCCTAAGGCAAAATGGATTATGGCGCTGTTGGGCGTTGTGCTGCTAGGCACGGCCTACTGGCTTTCCGTTACGGTGAGCAATCCGCTAGGGGTTATTTTGACGTTCTTTGTGGCGGTTGTGATGGTTATTTTGGGCACCTACCTGCTCTTTACTACGGGGAGCATCGCGGTGTTGAAGCTTTTGCGCAAAAACAAGCGCTACTATTATCAGCCCGATCATTTTATCAACGTTTCCGGCATGATGTACCGCATGAAGCAGAACGCCGTGGGTCTTGCCAACGTGTGCATTTTGTGTACGATGGTGCTGGTGATTGTCTTTGGCACGCTATCGCTCTGGTGCGGCATGGAGGAATCGTTAAACGTGCGCTACCCGAGGGATGTAACGATTACCTTTGACGGGCTTTCGCGCGCCGATCAGCGAGACGCGCTTGCCCAAACGGTTGCAGACGAAATGGGCTTGGAGCGCACCGATGTGCTGCGCTATGATTATCTAAGCTTTATCGCATCCCTAAGCGGAAATCGGTACGTGACCGGAGAGGAGGAGCTGGAAACGCTATGGGGCGAAGGCCAACTGCTGGTATTTGCGCTGACGCTGAACGATTACAACCGAATTTGCGGCGAGCAACGCGTGCTGGAGGATGGAGAAATCTATCTGCTATCGGAAAAGAAACCCTATGTGGGCGAAACGTTGCAGGTGTATGGCATGGAATACCGCGTGAAGGAATGCCTTGCGGACAGCGTGGAAAGCAGCCTTGCGCTGGCAAGCATTTATATCCCGCAGTTTCTGGTGCTCAAGGATCGTGCCGCGTTTGACTCGCTCAATGAGCGGTACGCGCTCGCTACCCCCGCACGCTACCGGCAGACGCCGGAGTCATACCTGAGCTTTAACATCAGCGGCACGGATGATGATCAGCTCGCCTACAAGAAGACGCTGAAGGAGCGGATGGTGCAAGCGGAGCGCGAGACGCGCAGTGCGATGAGCTGCTTTTTTGATTGCCGTGTAGAGATGCGCGCCACGGTGCTGGAGCTGTATGGCTCGCTGTTCTTCGTGGGGCTGTTTTTAGGGGCGCTGTTCATCATGGCGATGATTTTGATCATCTACTATAAGCAGATTTCGGAGGGGTATGATGATCAGGAGCGCTTCCACATCATGCGCAAGGTGGGGCTGAGCAAGAGCGAGATCAAGCGCTCCATCAGCGCGCAAATCATGATGGTGTTTTTCCTGCCGCTGATGGTGGCGGGGATGCATGTGGCGTTTTCCTTTCCAAGCATCATGCGCATGTTTATGGCGCTGGGCATGTTCAACACCACGCTGACGGCTTGGTGCCTGCTAGGGAGCTTCGGGGTGTTTGCGGTGCTCTATGGGGTGGTGTACTTGCTTACGGCACGGGTCTATTATAAGATTGTCAGCTACGATTGAGGGGGGAAGGCTGCCGCGGTTGCGCGGCAGCTTTTTCTTTGGGAACACAAAGGAGGATTTATCATTATAAAAAATGACTACGAAAGCTTAACACACAGCAAATGGAGGTGCAATACCACATAGTAATGACTCCCAAGTATCGCAGACAAATAATATATGCGAGATACAAAGCGGAGATAGGAAAAATATTAAGAACACTCTGTGAAAGATATGAGGTAGTGATAATGGAAGCAAATGCATGCACGGATCATATCCACATGCTAGTAGCAATCCCACCCAAGATGGCGATATCAAGGTTTATGGGGATATTAAAAGGAAAAAGCGCACTCATGATATTTGACCGATTTGCAAATCTTAAGTACAAGTACGGGAATCGACATTTTTGGTGCAGGGGGTATTTTGTAGACACGGTGGGACGCAATAAAACTGCAATACAAAAATACATTCAGAATCAACTAACAGAGGACAAGACAGTAGAACAGATTAGCATGAAGGAGTATATAGACCCGTTTACGGGTGAGCTGACAGAAAAGGGCAAGAAATAAAGCCGCCCGATGAGGGCGGCCTGCCTGTAACTGTGGTGCGACTGTCAGGTCTTTCATAGCGCGAGGAGCGCTCGCTGTTACCAGGCACTTATAGGGCCTACTCAAGCCACCAGCTCAGCTGGTGGTTTTGACTGAGGCTCATATGCTGAAGGAGATTTTTGTCTACCAGCCATATTCCTTCAGCATCCGTTCCACGCCCGCCAGCGTGCGG
>JAVVVJ010000103.1:0-5835 GCA_036652695.1 Clostridia bacterium
ATTGGAGGCCTACCGCAAAAATGGAGGAGAGGCTCGGTACAGCAGCTACTGGAGCGAGTGCTTTACGATGGATGAGCGCGATAGCACGCCCATCATCACCTACTCGCTCCCGCTGGTTACGTCGGAGGGGAAACCCTACGGCGTGCTTGGCGTTGAACTGGAAAGCGCCTACATCATATCCCTGCTCAACAATGGGGATTATAGCGAGCGCAATTCCGTCAACAGCTATTACCTAGGCATTACCGAGGATGGCGGGGCAACCTATCGCAGCGTGCTGAGCACGGGTGCGCTCTTCCGCCAGAGCTTTGATGAACAGGCGGATGTTGTCGCGGAAACCTCCACGCGCAATGGCGCGGATACCTTTCTGACGGTGCGGAGCACCAAAACAGGAAAAACCTTAGTCGGCGCGGTGTATCCCCTTACGCTGTACAGCCGCAATACCGTTTTTTATGATCAGCGCTGGACGCTCGTGGGTCTGCGCGAGGAAAACGGCCTTTTCCAAATGGAAAAGGATTTTAGCAGGGCGATTGGCGTTTTGTTTGCAGTCGAACTGCTGCTAGTGATGCTGATTGCCCCAATTTCCGCGCACAGCATTGTGAAGCCGATCCTTGATCTGGTGCGCCAAATGCACGGCGTTGAGCATGCGAACGCCCAGCCGTTGCGGCACACCGGTATTGCGGAGGTGGATGTGCTGGCTGATACCTTTAACAGCTTAAACCGCACCGTGGCGGAAGAGGCCTCTCGCATCAGCACGATCATTACGCTTTCTGGCATGCCCATCGGGGCGTTTGAGCAGCGCAACGATCAAATGGAGGTTTTTTGCTCGGATGGCTTCTTTAGCTTGTTGGGCTGTGAAAAACTGTACAACGCGAGCAACCGCCTTAGTGTGGAGCGCTTCCGCAGCATTATGGAAGAACGGCTGGATAAGACGCCTATTGACGGCGAGGATGTCTACCTTGTGCAGGGCATTGCCGAAACGCGCTATTTACGCCTGACAATGCTTTGTGATCAGCGTGGAACCATTGGCACGCTGATGGATGTAAGCGATGAAATTGAGAACCGTCACCGTATCGAGCACGATCGGGATTATGACCTGCTTACGAATATCTTCAACCGCCGCGCCTTTGAGGCGCGCGTGGATGAGCTCTTTGCACAGCCGGGGAAAGTGCTGCTCCATCCCGTAGCGGCATTGATGATGGTTGATTTGGATAACCTCAAATCCCTGAATGATTCTTATGGGCATGACAGCGGCGATCTATATATCCGTACCTTTGCCAAAGGGTTGGATCATCTTGCCGGTCAGCGCTGCCTTGTGGCGCGCAGGTCGGGGGATGAGTTCTACCTGTTTTATTATGGCTGGGAGAGCAAGGAAGAAATTCGCCTGATGATCCGTACAGGCTGGGAAAAGCTGATATCGGAAAGCCTGCTGCTGCCGGATGGCACGCGCTACAAGGTGCGTGCGTCGGCTGGCATCGCATGGTATCCGCAAGATAGCGAGGAGTTTGTACAGCTGGTTCATTACGCGGATTTTGCTATGTATTGCGCGAAAAACACAGCGAAGGGCTCCATCAAGGAATTTTGCCGAAGCGATTATGGCGAGGCGGGCTACCTGTTCAACGGCAGTCGCGCGCTGGATCGGTTGCTGGATGACCGGCTTGTGCGCTATATGCTGCAACCCATCGTGAGCGCGGCGGACGGGGGCGTCATGGGCTATGAGCTTTTGATGCGGCCGATGGTGGAGGAGCTGATCTCGCCGTTGGCGCTGCTCAATTTGGCGAAAAGGCAGGGCAAGCTCTATCATGTGGAACGCTTGACCTGGAACATGGCGCTGGATACTGCGCAAAGGCTGGAGCGGGAAGGGAAGCTTGCGCCAGATGTGCGGCTGTTCATCAACTCGATTGCCAACCAACTCCTAAGCGAGGAGGACGAGTCGGTTGTGTTTCAGCTCTACGGGGAGCTGTACCACAGGCTTGTGGTGGAAATTACTGAGGAAGAGCAAAACAACGAGCAGCATACCGCGAACAAGCTTTTGCGCATCAAGCGCTTCGGCGGTCAAGTAGCCATTGACGATTTTGGCGCTGGCTATAATAGCGATACAACGCTGATGTCCATTGAGGCGGAATATGTAAAGCTGGATATCACCTTTGTACGCAATGTGGATTCTCAGCCGGATAAGCGCACGTTGATAGAAAACATCGTGCGTTACAGCAAAGAACGTGGTATTCTAGTGATTGCCGAAGGTGTGGAGACCAGCGCGGAGATGAAAACGCTTCATCAAATTGGGGTGGAGTACTTTCAGGGCTATTATATTGCGAAGCCGGCTTATGAGCCTCCACAGCCTTCACCGGAGGTTGTGGAGGAAATCAAGGGCCTGACGCGCGAGCGTGAACGGGCAAAACAGAGCGGCAAAAAGGGCGAATGAGATCGGGATCTGCGCGCCATCAAATGAAGGAGCATCAGCAATGAAGTTGCAATTCGCGGGGGAACTTTTGAAAAAGGCACAGCAAAACGGATATGCCATCGGTGCGTTTAATGTGGAAAATATGGAGATGGCACAGGCCGTGATTGCGGCGGCGGAGGAGCTTTGCTCGCCCGTCATTGTGCAAACGACAGGTGGAACGCTCAAATATGCTCCCCCAGAGGTGTTTTGTGGCATGGTTTCACAGCTTGCACAGGCGGCGAGTGTGCCGGTGGTACTGCATTTGGATCATGGCAGCAGCTTTGCCATGGCGCAGCGGGCTGTGGAGGCGGGGTATACGTCGGTGATGATCGACGGCTCAACCTTGCCGTATGAGGAAAATGTGGCGCTTACCAAAAGCGTGGTGGAGATGGCAAAGGGCATTCCCGTAGAAGGGGAGCTGGGCACGGTAGGCGGCAAGGAAGATGATCACGCCGCCGGTATTCAATATACCGACCCCGTACAGGCAAAGGATTTTGTGGAGCGCACGGGGCTTTCTTCGCTTGCGCCCGCGATAGGTACGGCGCATGGCGTGTATAAGGACGAGCCAAAGCTGGATGTGCTGCGCCTGTCGGAAATCCGAGACGCGCTCAGCGTTCCGCTGGTGCTGCACGGAACGTCGGGCGTGCCATACGATCAGGTGCGTGAGTGCATCCGCCGCGGGGTGTGCAAGGTAAATTATGCTACAGAGCTGCGGATTGCGTTTTCGGATGGCGTAAAGGCGTACCTTGCGGCGCATCCCGATGCATTTGATCCCAAGCAGTACCTTGCGGCAGGGCGGGAAGCTGTGAAGGCGCTCGTATGCGAGCGCATCAAGCTCTGCGGCAGCGCAGGCAAGGCAAAGGGATGAACAATCTACTTGGCATTGACCTTGGAACCTCAGCGTGCAAGGTCGCGCTGTTTGCGCCGGATGGAAGCGTTGTGGCGCAGGCGACCGCCGATTATCCTGTCTTTTATCCCAAACCCGGCTGGGCGGAGCAAAACCCCGAAGACTGGTGGCAGGCAGTGCAAAGGGCGCTTCACGAGGTGCTTGAGGGCGTGAATGCCGCAGATATCGCTGGCATCGGTGTGGATGGGCAGAGCTGGTCAGCCATCCTGATGGATCAGGCTGGCGAGGTGCTTGCCAACACCCCCATCTGGCTGGACACGCGCGCGACGGAGGAATGTGAGCTCATTGACCGGGCGATCGGACGAGAGGCGCTGTTTGCAATCAGCGGCAATCCCGTGAAGCCTTGCTATACGTTACCCAAAATTCTTTGGTTTCGCAAGCATCTGCCTCAAATGTATGAAAAGGCGGCGTATGTGCTGCAATCCAACGCTTTTCTGGTATACCGCCTAACGGGCGTCGTTACGCAGGATCTGTGCCAAAGCTACGGACTGCAATGCTTTGACATGCATAAAGGCGAATGGAACCGTGCGATTTTGCGGGAACTGAACATTCGCGAGACCTTGCTCCCGCCACTCTTTGCCTGCGCGCAGGTGATTGGCGGCGTAAGCGAGGCGGCGGCGCGTCTGACCGGCCTGAAGGCGGGCACTCCCGTTGTGGCTGGCGGGCTGGACGCGGCATGCGGCAGCCTTGGCGCGGGCGTTTACAGGGCAGGGCAAACGCAGGAGCAGGGCGGGCAGGCGGGAGGCATGAGCATCTGCGTGGATCAGTACGCGGCAGATCCACGCTTGATTTTGAGCCGCCATGTTGTGCCGGATTGCTGGCTCTTGCAGGGCGGCACGGTGGGGGGCGGCGGCGCGCTCAAATGGCTTCGCGCGCAGCTTTGTCCGGAGCTTGGCTTTGAGGAGATGGGCGAGCTGGCACGGACGGTCGCCGCAGGCAGCGAGGGTTTGGTGTTCCTGCCCTATCTGGCGGGCGAACGAAGCCCCATTTGGGACGTGAACGCGAAGGGCGTGTTTTACGGGCTGGATTTCACCAAAACGCGCGCCCATATGATCCGTGCGGTAATGGAGGGCGTGGCGTACAGCCTGCGCCATAACCTAGAGGTGGCGGCAGAGGCGGGCGCAAAGGCAGAAATGCTTTATGCGATGGGCGGCAGTGCCAATAGTCAAGTATGGACGCAGATCAAGAGCGATGTGACTGGCTGCGCAATTGAGGTTCCGGCTTCGGATACCGCTACTACGCTTGGTGCGGCGATGCTTGCGGGCGTTGGCATGGGCGTGTATGACAGCTTTGAAGCGGCAGTGAGGCAAACGGTGCAGCTCAAACGCGCGCATGCGCCCAACGAGGCCAATCGTGCGACGTACGACCGGGAATATCAACGGTACCGCGAGCTGTACGAGCGGCTCAAGGAATTTGAACAATAAGGGAGCGACAACGGATGAAAGCGGCAGTTTTGCATGCAAATGAGGATTTGCGATATGAGGAATACCCCACGCCGGAAGTGAAGCGCGGCATGGTGCTGGTTCGCGTGAAGGCCACGGGCATCTGTGGAAGTGATATTCCGCGCGTGCTTCATCATGGCGCGCATCGTTACCCCATCGTGCTCGGGCATGAATTTTCGGGCGTGGTGAGCGCGATCGGCGAGGGGGTCACCACCATAAAGGAAGGCATGCGCGTGTCCGGCGTGCCTTTGGTGCCCTGCATGACTTGTGAGGATTGTGCAAAAGGCAACTTCAGCCTATGCAAGCATTATAGCTTTATTGGGAGCCGTCAGCCGGGCAGCTTTGCCGATGAAGTGCTGCTGCCGGAGCAAAACGTCGTGCCCTTTGCGGACGAGGTGAGCATGGTGCAGGGCGCGCTGTTTGAGCCGTGTACAGTGGCGCTGCACGGGTTGTTTTGCAACGATTTTCGCGGCGGCGAGGACGTGGCGGTGCTTGGCGGTGGCACCATTGGGCAGTTCACCGCGCAGTGGGCGCGCATCATGGGTGCGAAAACGGTTACGATGTTCGATTTGGAGGATAGTCGCCTGACGCTTGCCAAAAAACTCGGCAGCGATTTTGGCATCAATACGCGCGAAGCGGACTTTGCGGAAAGAGCCAAAGCCATGACGAACGGACGGGGCTTTGGCGTGGTATTTGAAACGGCGGGCAGCCCAGTGACCATGCGCATGGCATTTGAGTTGGCGGCTAACAAAGCGCGGGTCTGCTTTATCGGCACTCCGCACACTGATCTTACGTTTACGCCCGCACAATGGGAGTGCATGAATCGCAAGGAGTTTCGCCTTACGGGCAGCTGGATGAGCTACTCAGCGCCGTTTCCGGGCAAGGAATGGGCGCTCACGGCGCATGCGTTTGCTACGGGCAGCCTGCGTTTTGACGAGGGGATGCTGCATCAGACCTTCCCCATGCGTGACGCGTGGGAAGCCTTCAAGCTTTACAAAACCCCGGGGCTTGTGCAAGGAAAGCTGATGCTGGTAAACGAGTAATAC
>JAVVVJ010000104.1:0-5817 GCA_036652695.1 Clostridia bacterium
AGCAGTTCCAAGAGTTCTACGATACGTTTGGCATAACGCAGAACGATGGGATGTACCTCGCACCCGAACGTCGGCTGACCGTTTGGTAAAAGCAAAACAGGAAACAGTCCGACATGGCCGGGCGGCTGAACGCGCGTTTGCGCGTTTCAGCCGTCCGGCTTTTTTGAACGTCCGTAGAACCGCGCCTGCCTTTTCAATCACCCTTTGGGATCGGAAAGGGTTGCCCCCGCCGGAGCTTCTTTTCCGCTGCGGTTTACATCTCCCATAAAGCAAGGTATAATAAAAGCAGTCGGCATAAGCCATGCGTTTGTGGCCGCCGCCCCTGATGCCAATGAAAGAGGAGAACGAATGAACAAGACCGAGATGCTCCATGTGCTGGAGGAAACCGTGCCCGCCCTCCAGGGCAAGCTGCATGTGGAGCGTGTGCTCTATCAAAAAGCCGCCAACAAGGCCTATCTGAGCTTTTTATGCGATGAGCTTGTCACACAAAACGATTATCTGCTGCTGGAACGCCGCCTGAGGGAGCTCTTCCCCAAGCTTACGGTCGCACTGCGTGTGGCCAGCCCCGCCCTTGGCGAGGATTTTTTGCATCACATGAGCCGCTACACCTTTGTACTGGCCGATTTTTTGCGCCGCCAAAGCCCCGCGTTGGCCGCGTGGGTGGACGATACGGGCTGGAGCATGGAGAATAACCGCATCCTTCTTACCTGCCCGGATCTGATTGCGATGAATTTTTTCAAAACGCATCGGCTGGATGAGAAGGTCAGCCGAGCGATCTACGATATCTTCCGGCTAAAGCTGCCAGTGTCGCTTACCGTATGCGGCGAGCGCGAGGCATGGGTAAAGAAAATGCGCGATGAACGCGGCTTCACCTTTCCGGCACACGCGGCGCAGCCGGATGACGAGCCGCCCCCGTGGGACGATGCGGCCATTGAGGCGCAGGCCGCCGCGCTGTTCGGCTCTGCGGGCGGCGTCAGCGCGCCCGCGGCATACCCCGCTGCTTGCGAACCGACCAGCGCGCCCCGCGCTCCGCGCGCGCCAGCCGCTCCCGCGCAAAAGGGGCCGGTGCTCAAAGGGCGTGCCATTGCGGATCGGCCTGTGGATATCGTCGAGCTGGCAGAGGATAGCGGCATCATCGTTATTGAGGGCATTGTGACGGGTGTAAACGAGCCAAAGGAGCTGAAGGGCGGCGAAACCGTGCTGATCACCTTCGCCGTGTACGATGATACCTCCACCATCTACTGCAAGGCGTTTTATCAGTACCGCATGAAGCGCGCGGGCATGGGAGAAACCCCCAACCCGCCTACGGAGGAGGAGCGCAAGCGCGTTGCGGATCAAACCTCCCAAATCAAAAATGGCATGCGCGTGCGCTTACGCGGCGATTGCCGCATGGATCCCTTCCTTGGCGAGTTGAGCGTGGGCGTGCGCGATATGCAGCAGATGCCCGTGCGCGAGCGCGAGGATAAAGGCAACGAAAAGCGCATTGAGCTGCATATGCATACCAACATGAGCACCATGGACGCAACCGCGGAGGTTAGCACGCTCATCGCGCAGGCGGCCAAATGGGGGCATCCAGCCGTGGCGGTTACCGATCATGGCGGGGCGCAGGCGTTTCCGGCGGCGTTTGGCGCGGCAAAAAAGAACAATATCAAGCTCATCCCCGGCGTGGAGGGTTACCTTTGCGATCTTGTGCCCATTGTAAAGGAGGCGGACGAGCGCCTGCTCCGCGAACCGATTGTGGTGCTGGACTTTGAAACCACAGGCCTTTCCCATGCGGTGGATCGCATCATTGAGGTGGGCGCGGTGAGGCTGCAAGGCGGGCAGGTGATGGAGGAGCTCAGCATTCTGTGCGACCCCGGCGTGCCGCTCAAGCCCAAGATCACCGAGATCACCGGCATTACGGATCTCATGCTGCGCGGCAAGGAAAGCCCCGCCGAGGGTGTGCGCAAGCTGATTGACTTCATTGGCGATTGCGCGGTAGCCGCGCACAACGCGCCCTTTGATATGGGCATGCTGCAAGCGGAGTGCGAGCGCATGGGCGTGCGCTTCCGTGCGCCTGTGCTGGATACGCTTACCTTCTCGCGCCGCCTGTTCCCCACGCAAAAGAGCCATCGGCTAGGCGCGGTGTGCCGCGCGCTAGGCGTATCGCTTAAAAACGCGCATCGTGCCGTACACGATGCGGCTGCCACTGCCCTGTGCCTGCAAAAGATGTACGACCTGGCGGCAGAGCGCGGCGCGAAGACCCTTGCGGATATTGACCGCGTGATTAGCGGCGATAGCATCGGCGAGACCTACCATATCGTGCTGCTGTGCAAGACGCAAAAGGGCATGCAAAACCTGAACCATTTGATTTCGGATAGCAATCTTCGCTATTTCTACCGCCACCCCAACATGCCCCGCACGCTGATTAATGAGTACCGCGAGGGGCTGATTCTGGGCAGCGCGTGCGAAGCGGGCGAGCTGTTTCACGCCGTTGTCAACAACCGCCCGCAGGCGGAGCTGGAAGCCATCGCGTCCTATTATGACTATTTGGAGATTCAGCCCGTGGGCAACAACCAGTTCATGCTGCGCAACGGTTCCGCGCGGGATGAGGAGCAGCTTCGCGATTTTAACCGCCGCATCGTAGCGCTTGGCGAAAAGCTGGGAAAACCCGTGGTCGCCACAGGGGACGTTCATTTTCTAAACCCGGAGGACGCCATTTACCGCACCATTTTGCAGGCAGGCCTTGGCTATGACGATTGTGATCAACAGCCGCCCCTGTATTTTAAAACGACGGATGAAATGCTTAGTGAGTTTAGCTACCTTGGCGCCCAAAAAGCGCATGAGGTGGTGATTGACGCGCCCAAGCAGATTGCCGATCAGGTGGACGAGCTTCGCCTCTTTCCCAAGCACCCCAAGGGCGAGGATACCTTCCAGCCCTTTTGGGAGGACGCGGCAAGCGATATCGAAACCCGTTCTTGGACGCGCGCGAAGGAGCTTTATGGCGATCCCTTGCCCGATGTGGTGGAGAAGCGTTTGCACAAGGAGCTAGGTAGCATCATTGGCTACGGCTTTGCCACGCTTTACTCCATTGCGCAAAAGCTGGTTAGCAAATCGCTTTCGGACGGCTATTTGGTGGGCAGCCGCGGCTCCGTCGGCTCTAGCTTTGTAGCCACAATGTGCGGCATCACGGAGGTCAATCCCTTGCCGCCGCATTACCGCTGCGATACCTGTCACAAGCTGTTTTTCACCCCGCCGGAGCTTGGTACCGTGGGGGTGGATTTGCCGGATCAAAACTGCGAAATTTGCGGCAGCAAGCTGGTCAAGGATGGCTTCGACATCCCATTTGAGGTCTTTTTGGGCTTTAAGGGGGATAAGGTGCCGGATATCGACCTCAATTTTTCCGGCGAGTATCAGACGCGCGCGCATGCGTATATCGAAGAGCTTTTCGGCAAGGGATTTGTGTACCGCGCTGGCACCATCAGCGGCCTTGCGGATAAAACGGCCTATGGCTTTGCCGCTAAATATCTGGAGGAGCGTGGCATCAAGGCCGGGCGTGCGCACAAGGAACGGCTGGCGGCGGGCTGCGTGGGCGTCAAGCGCACCACTGGTCAGCACCCGGGCGGCATTGTGGTGCTTCCCAAGGAATACGACATCTGCCAATTTACCGCCATCCAGCACCCAGCGGACGATATCAACGGCACAACGCTCACTACGCACTTTGATTTCAATAGCATGCACGATATTCTTGTCAAGCTTGATTGCCTCGGTCATGACGACCCCACCATGATGCACCGGCTGGAGGAAATCACTGGCGTCAACTTCAAATCCATTCCGCTGGACGATCCCAAAGTGATGAGCCTTTTCACCTCGCCAAAGGCGCTGGGCGTCACCCCTGAACAGATTCTCTGCCAAACTGGCACGCTTGGCATACCGGAGTTTGGCACGCAGTTTGTGCAGGGGATGCTGCTGGATACGCACCCCAGCAGCATGGAGGAGCTCATCCGCATTTCCGGCCTGAGCCACGGCACCGATGTGTGGCTGGGCAACGCGAAGGATCTCATCGACAACGGCACTGCGGTGCTGCGCGAATGCATCTGCACGCGCGACGATATCATGAACTACCTCATCGGCAAAGGCGTGCCAAGCAAGCTGAGCTTCGATACCATGGAGAGCGTCCGCAAGGGCAAGGGGCTCAAGCCGGAAATGGAAGCCGCCATGTATGAGCACAGCGTGCCGCAATGGTTTATTGACAGCTGCAAAAAAATCAAGTACATGTTCCCCAAGGGGCATGCCGTGGCCTATGTCACCATGGGTCTTCGCGTGGCTTGGTACAAGGTATACCTGCCGCAGGCGTATTACGCGGCATATTTCAGCATCCGCGGCGATGGCTTTGACGCGGGAAGAATGCTGCTCAGCAACGAAACGCTTCGCGACCGTCTGCGCGAGTATGCGGAGCGTGAGGAAAAGCTCAGCGTTAAGGACAAGCAAGAAGAAAACGCCTTGCACATGATTTTGGAAATGCAGGAACGCGGCATTCGCATGCTGCCCGTTGACCTCTACCGCAGCGACGCGACGCGCTTTTTGCCCGAGGGCGACGACCTGCGCTGCCCCTTTACAGCCATCAGCGGCTTTGGCGAAAGCGCGGTGCAGGGCATTTTGGATTCGCGCGATGCGCAAAAGCCCTACATCAGCGTGGAGGATTTGCAGGTGCGCGCGCATATCGGCGCGAGCATTATGGAAATGCTTCGGGCACAGGGCGCGTTGGAGGGGCTGCCGGAGACCAGCCAAGTCAATTTCTTTTCCATGATCGGATAATGCCATGGAACAAAAACCGCGCGCCGCTCGTTTGTTCAGATGGATCCACTAACAACAAGGAGGATATCTGAACATGAAAAAAATCATTGGTTTGCTCCTAAGCCTCGCGCTGACACTCGCCCTGCCCCTGGCGGCCTTTGGCGAACAAAGCGAGATTGATACGGAGCTGGAGGGTCTGGTTACGGCGCTTGTAGAAGGCGGCTTCCTCATGGAGGATATCGACATTGGTTCCGTGATGCTCAACGTTGATGAGCAAACCATGCGCGACGGCATATTGACCGATGGTGAAATTGAGGTGGGTCAGTATGTGCTGGTGCAATACGATGGTCGCCTCACCCGTAGCCTTCCCCCGCAGGCTCATGCGGATCGGGTTGGCTGCTACGTGCTGACCGGCACGGCGGGCGAATTTTTGGAGGGCGGCGTGATGCTGGAGGGCGATGCGCTTTTCGGCAAGGTTTATGTCCATATGGATAGCACCATGGCGCATGTCTATCCCAACGTACCAATGACCGTTTATTATGACGGCATTATGGCGCTCAGCCAGCCGGGACAGGTGAACGCGCGTTACGTGGTGGTGCCCAAGCTTGAGGGCATTGTGAGCGAACAGGATGTGGAAGGCTTCACCTTGACTGCGAGCAGCGGCGAAAGCTATCGCGTGCAGCTCAACATGGACACGCTGATGGGCGCGCTGCTAGACGCGGAGGATGCGGACGCTCTTGAGGAAACCGAAGTGGCTAACGAGGACGCTGCGCCCGCCGAGGACAAGCTCGAGCTTGCCGAGGACGAGGCAGAGTCCGCTGAAAACGAAGTGAGCGAACCCACTTTGTCCTCTCCCTCCACAATGATCAATGGCGATCTCGTAACCGTCTATTACAATGGCGTCATGACCAAGAGCATTCCCGGGCAGGTAAACGCGCTGGAGGTGCTGGTTCACCGCTAAGCGCCATCGCAGCTTTCCACAAAGCCCCCGCGCCAGCTGGCGCGGGGGCTTTGGAACGCAACGGTGGAAAGCCTGACGGT
>JAVVVJ010000105.1:0-5794 GCA_036652695.1 Clostridia bacterium
TTTTTTCCATGCTTTTCCGCGATTGCCCCGCCGCGCGGCGCGCAAGCTAAGCGGGAAAGGCAGGCGAGGCGGCATGATTCGCATGCAGGAAATTGGAAAAATTTATCCCGTGCGGCGCGGCGAACCGGCGCTGCCGGTGCTTAACGGGGTGAATTTGCAAATACGCCCGGGGGAATACGTGGCCTTTGTGGGGCCGAGCGGCAGCGGCAAAAGCACGCTGATGCATATTCTTGGCTGTTTGGACGCGCCAAGTCAGGGCGGCTACTGGTTGGATGGCGAGGATGTTTCGCATTTGGACGCGCGGGCGCTGTGCATGGTGCGGCGGGAGAAGATCGGCTTTGTGTTTCAAGGCTTTCAGCTGCTGCAAAAGCTTACGGCGCTGGAAAATGTCGCCTTTCCGCTGATGCTGCGCGGCGTAAGCGAGGCGGAGCGGGAACGGCGCGCCATGGAGGCGCTGCGCCGCGTGGGGCTTTTGGAGCGTGCGCGCCATAAGCCGGGCGAGCTAAGCGGAGGGCAGCAGCAGCGCGTAGCCATGGCGCGCGCGCTTTGCTACTCGCCCAAGCTTTTGCTATGCGATGAGCCAACCGGCGCGCTGGATGAGCAAAGCCGCGATGATATTTTGCGCATGTTTGAAGAGCTTCATTGCGCGGGGCATACCGTGGTGGTCATCACACATGACCCTTGCGTGGCGGCAAGGGCGATGCGGCGCTATCGGGTGGAGGCGGGCAAAGTGGAGGAGTGCAAAAAATAACAAAGGGGAAAAAAGGCGCGGGACGTTATGCCCCCAAGCCTAAGGCATGCAGCGCAAGGCCGCCCGCTCCGCAAAGCCCCATCACGAGGATTGGGTTCCACTTCCATTTTCGCAGCGCCACAAAGGCCGCAAGGAACAGCCCTAGGCCGATCCACTGCACGTTTGAGAGCGCCAGCGGCGCGCCGTTGAGCGCAACAAGCTGCAAAATGGAGAGCCCGGCGGCGGCAATCAGCGCGACTACCGCTGCGCGTAGGCAGGAAAGCACGCTTTGCAGGGCGGGCAGGCTCTTGTACTTATTGTAGACGTAAGCCAGCATGGATACGATGAGCATGGAGGGCAGAATGCAGCCCAGCGTGGCGATCAGCGCTCCGCCGACCCCCGCGATGCGGATGCCCACAAAGGTGGCGGAATTCACGGCAATGGGGCCCGGCGTCATCTCCGCGATGGTGATCAGATCGGTGAATTCGCTCATGGTAAGCCATGTATGCGCCTCCACCACCTGATGCTGAATCAGCGGCAGCGCCGCGTAGCCGCCCCCGATGCTGAACAGACCCACCTGCAAAAAGCTAAAAAACAGTTCGGCCAAAATCATGCTTCATGCCTCCTTGCGCGCAGCCAAAGCGCCTTGCCGATGCCCACCGCCGCCGCCGCGAGGATGATGTAAATGACGTTCACCTTGAACACGAAGGTTGCAAGGAAGGCCAGCGCCATGAGCGCAATTTGAAGAATGGATTTCTCCTTGAGCACGTTTGACCCAAGGCTGCATACCACGTCCAAAATGACGGCAGCTACGCCCGCCTGCATGCCCTTCAGCGCCAGCGCTACATAAAGGTTGCTGGAAAACGCCTCGTAAAAGAAGCTGATGACCGTTAAAATGACCAGCGGCGGCGTAATGGTGCCTAGCACAGCCACCAGCATGCCCGCAAAGCCAGCCACACGCCAACCCACAAGGATGGCGGCATTGACCGCGATGGCTCCGGGCGAGGCCTGCGCAAGCGCCGCCAGATCAAGCATTTCCTGCTCGCCGAGCCAGTGAAGCTCGTCCACGAACTTTCGCTTCATAAAGGTGATGATCACAAAGCCCCCGCCAAAGGTGAACGCGCTGATGTATAGCGTGCTGAATAGCAGCTTTGCAAGGGTAGGGAGCTTGCTGGATTTGTGCATGGGCTGGTTCATAATGCGCCTCCTTTTTCTGCATCATACCGCTTGCAAAGGCATATGTAAAATGCTATTATCTTATCATTGCCATAATCAAATTGATATGATGTAGGGGAGGCGGCGCAATGACCATCCGCCATATGAAGATTTTTGCCGCTGTTTACCGCCAGCTTAACATCACACGCGCTGCCGAGCAGCTGCACATGACGCAGCCCGCGGTGACCCGCGCCATTCAGGAGATCGAAAGCTATTACGGCGTATGCCTGTTTGAGCGCATCAACCGGCGGCTTTCCGCCACGGAAAACGGCAAGCATTTCTATGCGCGCGCCATCCATATTGCCGATGCGTTTGACGCTATGGAGACGGAGCTTCGCAACTGGGATACCTTTGGCGTGCTGCGCGTGGGAGCGAGCGTAACGCTGGGGAATTTTCTGCTGCCGGGGCTGGTTTGCGCCTTTGGAAAGGAGCACCCACAGATGACCGTCCGCGTGTCGGTTGCCAACGGCGCAAGCTTGCAGCGCGCACTGATGGATAATCAGCTGGATCTGGCGCTGATCGAGGGCGGCGTTGCGGAACCGGAGCTGCACGCGGAGCCTTTTGCCGAGGATCGACTGGTGCTGCTGCTGCCGCCGGGTCACGAGCTGCTATCGCGTGAGCGGATCGAGCTGGCACAGCTGGCGGCCTATCCGCTGCTGCTGCGCGAACAGGGCAGCGCGGGGCGCTCGCTTGTGGATCACGCGTTTGCGGCGCGTGGCATAACCCTGCGCCCGTTGTGGGAAAGCATCAGCACCCAAGCCATTTTGCAGGCGGTGGCGTGCGGGCTGGGGCTGTCGTTTCTGCCGGAGCGTTTGGCGCTACAGGACATACAAAGCGGCAAGGTCTGCACGCGTGAAATCGCGGACGAGCCCTTGCGGCGCAAAAACGATTTGGTATGGCATCGCGATAAATTTTTAACCGCCTCAGCAAGGCGGTTTGTGGAGATGTGCAAGGCGCTGGAGGGCGGTGCACGGGCGTAGGCAGCAGCCAAGCCGCAAGGAACGATTGCGCGAAAGCGCGGAAGGCGCTTACCGCTTTTGCACGTCCTCAATCAGCGCAAGCACCGCATCCGTGCCATCCTGCACGGGGTAATCGCGCAATGCGGCTTCCAGCTGCGTCCGCTCCGCAAGCAGGCTCAAAAGCCCGTCCGCCATGGTGCGGGCGGTCATCTTCTCCTGCGGCAGCACACGCGCCAGCCCAAGCCGCTCATAGCTTTTTGCGTTCTCAATTTGATCGCCGCGGCTGGCGCCCAAGGGATAGGGCACCAGCAGCATGGGCTTGTGCAGCGCCAACAGCTCGCTGAGCGTATTGCTGCCCGCGCGGCTCAGCACGATATCTGCCACGGCCAGCGCATCCGGCATTTCCTCGGATAGAAACGCTTTTTGACAATAGCCCGCGAGGCCGTTGAGCGCCTCGTCCACATTGCCCTTGCCGCATAGGTGCAGCACATCCATGTGGGGGAGCAGCGCTGGCAGGGCGTCTCGCAGGCACTGGTTTACGCTCTGCGCGCCGAGGCTTCCGCCGGTCATTAGCAGCACCGGCTTGTGCCCGTCAAAGCCGCAAAGCGCAAGCCCTGCCGCGCGACTGCCGCGAAAAAGCTCCGGGCGCAGGGGCGTGCCGGTCATCACGCCCTTTTTGCCGAGCGCTTGCGCGCATTCCGGAAAAGTGGCCGCAACCTTGTTTGCAAATTTGGCGCAAATGCGGTTGGCAAGGCCGGGCGTCAAATCGCTCTCGTGACACACGGTGGGCACGCGGCACAGCCACGCGCCAATGACAACGGGCACGCTCACAAACCCGCCCTTGGAAAAACAGACGTCCGGCTTGAGCTTGCGCATAAGTACGATGCTCTGAAACGCGCCGTGCAGCACGCGGAAGGGGTCGGTAAAGTTCTGCACGCTGAAATAACGGCGCAGCTTGCCGCTCTTCACGGCATGGTAGGCAATATCTGGGAAGCGCTGCATCATTTGCCGCTCGATGCCTTCCTCTGTGCCGATGTAGTGAATTTCATATCCGCGTTCCTTCAATTGTGGAATCAGGCTCAAATGCGGCGTGACATGCCCGGCAGTGCCGCCGCCCGTCAAAACGATCCTCTTCATGCCATACTCCTCTTGCAAGGGCAATGCCCCTTATCTGCAATAGTATAACATAAAAGGGTGGATTTACAACCGTTCTTATCCAATCCGCTCCAGCTCCGTGTGCAGGCGGCTTAGGATGCGCTTTTCCAGCCGAGAAATGTAGCTTTGCGAAATGCCCAGCATATCGGCGACTTCCTTTTGCGTGCGCTCCTGCCGCCCGCCCAGCCCAAAGCGCAGCATGATGATGCGCTGCTCTCGCGCGTTTAAGTGGCTGAGGGCATCGCGCAAAATATCGCGTTCAATCTCCTGATCCAAGTTGGAGGAAACCGTATCGGGCTGCGTGCCCAGCACGTCGCTTAAGAGCAGCTCATTGCCGTCCCAATCGGTTTTCAGCGGCTCATCCAAGCTGACCTCCAAGCGGAGCTTGTTGGTCTTGCGCAGAAACATCAGAATTTCGTTTTCGATGCAGCGGCTGGCATAGGTCGCCATCTTGATTTTCTTTTCCGCGTCAAAGGTGCCAACGGCCTTGATTAAGCCAATCGTACCAATGGAGATCAAATCCTCCAGCGGTATGCCTGTATTTTCAAACCGGCGCGCGATAAACACCACCAGCCGCAGGTTGTGCTCAATGAGGCGCGCGCGGGCGCTTTCATCGTTCATGCGCAAGCGCTCGGCAAGCGCGCGTTCCTCCTCGGGCGAGAGCGGCGCGGGCAGCGGATCGGGACCGCCGATGTAGAAAAGCTCCTGTGGAAACAGCCTTGCCAGCAAGCGGCGAAAGGCAAGCTGGATGCGATCTGGCGTTTGATTGGTCATACAGTTCCTCCTTACCCCGCGCAAGGCGCGGGCTATAAAAAATTAGGTCATGGATTGCCGCGGCAGCGCCGCTGTTGGCACAAGCGCCTGCACGCCGCTGTATTCTCGCCCCGCCAGCGCCACAAGCAGCTCCGCTTCGCAGGCGCTGCCATTGAGATAAAGGCGGCATTCGTCCGGGCGAAAAAGCGGCAATAGCGCGCTGCCTGCTGCCGTGCGCACGTTGAGCAGGCGAAAGCCCAGCGGCAGCGTGCGTAGGTTGCACAGATCGGAAATTTCAGGGAAAAGCGGCCGAAGCGCACGATAGGGAACAACGAGCACCGGCAGCGATGTGATGGGATCGTGCAGCAGGTTGCCGCTATCCAGCATTGCGGGCAGCAGCACGCTTCGGTTTTCCATGCGCAGCTCCACCTGCCGCACCTCGCAAAGCGTGGTGGGCAGCAAAATAGCCAGCAGGTACAGCGCCGTGCTGATCCCGGCGCTTGCGAGCAGCGCGGGCATCGCCGCAAGACCGAGGCTTATCAGCGCTGTTGCCGCGCCGCCCGTGAGCATGGTGGCGCATAGCGTGGTGAGCAAGCAGCGCATGCACGCGGGCCTGCCCTGCCGCCGGAAGCACAGCCAAACCGCCAGCGGCAGCCATAGCGCGGCGAGCGGCGCAAGCATGGGCAGGAGCGCCGCACCAAGGCAGAGCGTTCCGCCAAGCAGCGACGCGATCATCAACGATGCGGGTTTTGGCGCGTGAAGCCCGGCCAGACGTCCCCCCAGCGGCAGCGCGCATGCGCAGAGCGCCGCGTTGCATAGCAAATACGCCTCTGCGTGTATCATCCGCGTTGCCTCCCCTGTTTGCCATGTGCCTAGTATAGGGCATTCATAGCGCATGGCCTGTCGAAGTCGCGTGCAAAGAATGTCGGAGAGCGGGTCAATGTGCAAAAAACAGCCCATCCAATGGATGGGCTGTTGGGCG
>JAVVVJ010000106.1:0-1665 GCA_036652695.1 Clostridia bacterium
CCACGAACAAAATCTGCTCATAGCTGCGTTGCATTTTAGACTTAGATTAGTATAAGCGAGGGGCGAGCCGCCCAGTGTGCCAATAGCGCACGGTTGTGCTCCGGCAGGCGCTCGCTGGCTCGCAGACGCTCCAGCAGCTCTGTGCTAATGCGTAGTCAATACCCTTCCATACGCGGTTCCTTGCGATGGCGCTCCTGTTGATGGGCAATGCCTCGCTTTTTTTGCCGTTCTTGCGCGCTGTGCCAGCGCATATCCTGCCAGCACTCCCCCATAGCAAAGGAGGGCTTCGCTTGACCCTGTCGGAGCTGCGCACCAAGGAGGTCATTGACGTGCGGGATGGCAAGCGCCTTGGCCGCGTTATGGATCTGGAATTTTGCGTGGTGGATAGCCGCGTGACGGCGCTCGTGGTGCCAGCGGATACCTCGTTTATGCAAAGCCTGCGCGGCGAAAAATGCGGGCTGGTCATCCCTTGGGAGGATATCTGCCGCATTGGTGACGATGTGATTTTGGTATCCACAAAGGCGGAGGGAACATGCTGAGAACGTAGAGGCCGCTTTACGCTTCGGCCTCCCATGCGCGTAGCGCGGCAAGGATTTTTTCGCATGCGTGCCCGTCGCCAAAGGGATGAGCGTCCACCGCCTCCTGCGGAGCGGTGGAAAGCTTGCGCCATAGGTCGCCGCGCTCGGGCTTGGCAAGCTGGTTGCGGCTGCCCACCATGGTTTCCGGCCAAACGACGCAATCAAAAACCGTTACGCAGGGCACGCCCGCAAAGAAAGCCTCGCGCTGCACGCCGCCGGAATCGGTCACGATTTTCCGCGCGTGCGCGCAGAGCGCGATGGAATCCAGATACCCAAGCGGGTTTAAAAAGCGCACGTTTTGCAAGCCGAGCTTTTCCCTCAAACGCTCCGCCATCTCGCGGTTGCGCGGATGCAGGGGATAGAGCGTCGGCGCGTCTAGGCTATCCATGGCGCAAAGAATTTCGGCAAGCGGCGCTTCGTCCCGCGTGTTTTCCTCGCGGTGGCAGGTGAGATAATAGTATGCCGTGGGCACCGCCACAGGCTCGCCGTGAATGCCCGGGAGCGTTTGGGGCATGCGCTCGCCCTGCAAAGCGCGGTAATATAAAAACGCGTCCAGCATGGGATCGCCCACAAGGCGCGCGCGAGGGGCAAGGTTTTCAAGCCGGAGGGCGTCCATGGCGCTTTCTACGCACGCAAAGAGCAACGTGGATACATGGTCGGTCAAAATGCGGTTGATCTCCTCCGGGTTTGCCAGGCTGCCTAAGCGATTGCCCGCTTCCACATGCAGCACGGGCACATGCAGCTTTGCGGCGGTCAGCGCCGCGGCCAGCGTGGAGTTGGTATCGCCATAGACCAGCGCCGCGTCCGGCTTTTCGGCTTGCAGTACCTCCTCCAGCGCAAGCATCATCCGCGCCGTCATCTGCGCGTGCGTGCCGCCTGCGATGCCTAGGTTGTATTCGGGCTTGGGAATGTGAAGCTCGTTAAAAAATACATCGCTCATCTGCGGATCATAATGCTGCCCCGTATGCACCAAAATTTCCTGATGCTCCCTGCGCAGCAGCCGCGAAAGCGCCGCTGCTTTGATAAACTGAGGCCTTGCGCCAACTACGGTGAGTATTTTCATGCGTTCATCCCTTCCCTGACGTTC
>JAVVVJ010000106.1:1765-5638 GCA_036652695.1 Clostridia bacterium
GCCTTGCGCCAACTACGGTGAGTATTTTCATGCGTTCATCCCTTCCCTGACGTTCGATGCGTTCAGCTGCTCCAGCACGCGGTGGAGCGTGCCTTCCCAGCTCATATGCGCCTGCGCATAGGCGCGCATGCGTTGGGGAAGCTCCGGCAAGGCTTTCGCACGGCGGGCAAACGCCACAACCTGTGCCATATCAATGGGCGTGTCATCGTTGGGCACGCGCAATATCCAATCGGGCGCGTCGGGCAAGGTTGGGTCATCCACGGCCGAAATAAAGGGCAGCCCGCGCGCCATGAACTCCCGCAGCTTGAGCGTTGTCGCGCGCGTGAGGCCATAGCGGTACATGCCAAGGCTGCCTACGCCAACGTCGCATTGGGCGATTTGGTCGTTGAGGGCATCGCCGTACAGCGAGCCGTGAAAGGTGACGCGCTCCTGTAGAAAAAGCTCCTGCGTAAGCGCGCGCCATTTCTCCATGGAACCATCGCCGTCGCTGCCCACCATTTCCAGCCGCACATCCGCGTCTCCGCGATATTCCGCCAGCGAGCGGAGGATGCGGTCATACCCATGCCAGCCGCTCATGCTGGCCAGCGCCAGCAGGCGGATCGTCGGGCTTTCGTTGGGCAGGTGCGGTGGCAATGCCTCCGCATCCACCCCGTTGACGATGTTCACGGCGGGGCGGCCATTCAGCGTGCCGCCGCAGGGGTCGCCAATCAAAGCGTATAGATCCACCAGCGGATTGATTTTCGCAAGCACATGATCGGCATAGCGAAAAACCTGTCGGCGAAAAAAGAAACGGTTGTTTTCCTGCGCAATGGGGTAGGTGGGGTATTCAATCACCAGCCGCCCACCCTGCGCCTTGAACGCGCGTATCGCGCAAAGCGCCGCGCCAAAGGTTGGCATATAGCGCAAATAGAGCACGTCGACCTTTCGGCGCTTGAGGGTTTGGGAAACGGCGGTCATCAGATCATCAAAAATAAGGGTATGCTCATACCCCGGCAGCGAAGCCAGCGCCGTGCGGAGCAGCGGCTCGCGCGTGCCTTCGCCTACCAGCGCCATGCCGTGACCGTCATAGCCGATGCAGTACGCCTGATAGCCAAGCTTCCGCGCGGCGGCCATCTGACCGTCGAATTTGCGCTTGAGGTTTTCCTGACGGTGCAAGGGATATTTCATGACGAACAAAATAGACGGCATGGATGCCTCCCCTCCCTTTTTTGCGGGTTATTTGCTTTTTTGACGGCGCACGGCTTCCGCACGCTCCCGACCCAGCAGCCGCTGCCCAAGCTCCACCACAAAGCGCTGCGAAAAATACGCGTCGTTGGGCGTGAGGGGCGCGTCCAGCACGGCCTGCCACTGTGCCGGGGTGATCTCCAGCTTTTTGAGGATGTATTGCTCGTCCTCACGCATTTCATCCGTTGGGTAGGGCGGCTCAGCAAGCTCGCCGAGCGCTTCCTCGCGCGTCAGCTCGCTGTTCATCACAAGGCAGGAGAGGTGATAGCGGCGCTTATCATAATGATACCGCGCGGGTAGATAGGCGGATTGAAACCATTTGGTGAAGCGGCTTTCAAAATGCTTGCCGCCATAGTATTCCCAGCCGAACTTGAGGGAAAGGGTTTGGATGGCTTCTTTTTTGCTATAGGGAATATAGTTGAGCAAATCAACCTGCGTAATGGCGGAAAAACGCCAGCGCGCCTGCCATAGCGATAGCATCGGGTACTTCTTCAGGCTTTTGACGCCGCGGCCGTGGCGGCGGTAAACGCTGCGCAGATGCCACGAATCCATGCAGCTGTGCTGCGCGGAAAAGGGAGGCCATGCGCCCTCGGTGGCAAGGTTTGTCCCGTTGAGCACATAGCGCAGGTCGTATTTTTTGGCGAAGCGGTATACCTCCGCAACGAGGGCGTGATCCTGCGGCACATCTAGGTTGGCAAGGCCGGAGAGCAGGTAGGCGCGCTGTAGCTCCTTCATGGTGGGCCAGTCCATCACAATGGTGTGCAGCACCATGCCAAGCTTTTCGCATAGGCGCTGGATGTTGCGCACCGCAATTTCGCTGTTCCAGCCGGTATCCACATGCACCGCAAGCGTGCGCAGACCCAGCCGCTTGGCGGTCAGCGCCAGATAGGCGCTATCCACGCCGCCGGAGATGCCCAGCACGCAGTCATAAGGCTTGTCGCAGTTTTCTTCCTTGATCCGCCGAACAAGCTCATTCAATTCTTTTTCGCTTTTCCCCGGGCGGTAGCCGCGCAGCGCACGCTGCTGCTCGTATTGGCGGCAACAGCTACAAACGCCGCCTTCATCAAAGGTGAGCGCTGGGTCGGAATCATCCATGACGCAGCGAACGCAAACCCTATTCATAATGGCACCCCCGCTTTTGTGCAATGCTTGTTTGGAGCGGCGCGTGGGCGGCATGCTGAGCCGAGCACAGGCCAATCCCCGATTGCCTGCACAGCATAGCATAGCCGCCGCGGTTTTGTCAACGGCGCATAGGAATGGAAAGGATTTGCGCGGATGCGCAAGCCGCGCTTGTCATCCTATTGAGGAGCAAGCGCGGCGAATGGATGGTTGACATTATATAGAATATTATGCTACACTATACGTTGCTTACCATATAACCGATGGAGTATTTGAGAGGAAAACAAAATGAAAAGAACATTCGTTTTGGCAATAATTGTAGCTGTACTTCTTCTGATAGGCGTTTCTCCCGCCATTGCTTTGGATAACGTGCTGCATTTCCCTTCGGCAATACAGCAGATTAAGGATTCTGCGTTTTTTTCAAATACATCGCTTGGCGAAGTGGTTTTGCCAAGTGGCATCCAAACAATTGGGAGCAAGGCGTTTGCCAATAGCTCACTGCAAAAAATCAATCTGCCGTTTACATTGACCCATATTGCGGATGACGCCTTTGCCGACTGCGCCGCTTTGGTTGCAACCGTTCAAGCGGATACGTATGCAAGTGAGTGGTGTAAGGCGCATAGCATTCGGTTTACCGAAAGACAGGATACGATAGAATCGGCTCATCCATATGCCGATAACGTTGATTACACATGGGTATATACGCAAGCAGGCGGCAATATCAACTCCTTGACGCTCTCGTTTTCGACTCAAACGAAAGTTGAAAGAAACTGTGATTTCATCTATCTATATGATGGAGAGGATCGGCAGCTTGGCCGATATACCGGCACGGAGCTATCTGGGCAATCGGTGCGGGTTGACGGAGACACATTCAAAATCAGGCTTGTTAGTGACAATGCTTTTGAACGACCCAACACGTATTACGGCTTCAAAATAAGCAGCATTGCGCAAGAAAAAGAAACGCCCTTAGCCTTTGAAAAAATCACGTGCAGTCAGGCTCAATTGCAGGTTGGCGATACGGAAGCATGGACGGTTGAAACAACCGGCGGAAAGGGCTCGGTATATTACGACTATACAATTACCCTTGCCGCTCGAACGCTTCGCAAGGGCACGGTTGCGCGCCCTGAGAATATTTGCTTTGTGCCGTTGGAAACGGGCGATTACACAATGCAGGTAACCGCACGCGACAGCGCAGGCAATACCCTCGCGCCGCAGACAAGCGTGATATGCGCTGTGGAGCGTACCGCGCTTACCCCAATAGAGGATTTCACCTATGCCCCAATCAACGGTGTCAACGCCAAAATTACCGGCTATACGGGGAATGATAGCGTTGTGACTTTGCCTGAGAAGGTAACGATTGGGGGCATTGAATATTCCTTGTCGCAGCTAGATGACAACGTGTTCAACAGTAACAGCACACTGACTTGTGTCATTTTTCCTGAAAGCTACACAGCCATCGGGCAGTATGCGTTTTATAACTGCGATGGTTTAACCCGCGTCGTTTTACCGGATAGCATTGAAACGCTAGGT
>JAVVVJ010000107.1:0-5475 GCA_036652695.1 Clostridia bacterium
AACCTATGCGGAGCAGGTCTTTCAAAGGGTACTTCCTAGCATTCCCTTTCCGTGGCTCTGCAATTTCCGCTAGTGGCTTTATCCGTTCTGTTGTGTTTAGTGCTTTGCCCCTTTTTGAGCGTTCGTTTTTTACTATATTCTGCCTTGCGCGCCGCCTGCTTCGCACGTGATTGCCATGGGTCTTCCATAACCCGCCTCTTGTCAGGGCTTCTGTCCTATTGTATAATAGAAAGCGCGGTTTGTACGCTTGCGCGCCCAGCGTGTGCGGGCGTGCAAATGCGTGCTCAGCTGCCATGTACAATTGCCCTCAATATGGAAAGGAACGATGAATTCTATGCGCAAAGCTGCCTTTATGCTTTTGAGTGTTCTGGTTATCGCGATGGCATTATCCCTGACTTTTTGCATTCCCTCTGGTTTGGTGACGGAAGAAGCACAGTCCCGCTACACCGATGCTGCCTACGCCGAGGAGGAGTCCGCCGCGAAGCTGAAACCCGTGGCTGTGCTCGCCGCCAACGCTGTATTTAGCGACATTCTGCCCGCTGCGAACATCGACCCTCTGGCGTTGGATATCACAACTCCGGGCAGCACTCCCATCGAAGCCAACTTCACCGCGACCGGCTACCGCGATGACAGCATCATCGTGGAAATGGAGAAGCAGCGCTTGTATGACAGCGATGTATTTGTCGCATATGTCAAAATTGCCACGCCCTCGCAGCTCCGCACGGCGATTGCGGGCACTAAGCTAACCTCCACCCGCACCAACCACCCCACACAGCTCAGTGAAAATTACAACGCCATTGTCGCCATCAATGGCGATTACTACCCCAACACCAAGGGCGGCTATGTGGTGCGGCAGGGCGAAAGCTGCCGCACGAAGACCAGCGCGAATCTGGATCTGCTCTTTATTGATGAGCTGGGGGATTTTCACTTGCTGCCCCGCGGCAATGAAAACCAGAAAAATGCGATTGAGGCGTTTCAATCCGCGCATGAGCTGGTCAACGGTTTCTTTTTCGGCCCTGCGCTGGTGATCGATGGCAAGGCACAGGAAATTCCCGAGAACTATGAGTTCGCCCCCACGGCAAAGAACCCGCGCGCGGCCATTGGGCAGATTGGCCCGCTGACCTATGCCATGGTGGCTGTGAACGGCCGCACCGATGCCTCCGCAGGGGTTACCATGAAACAGCTTGCCGATATTATGGAGCAGATCGGCTGCCAACAGGCGTACAATTTGGATGGCGGCAACAGCGCTACGCTCGTGTTCCATGGCGCTATGTTCAATGATAAACCGCAGGCTGAGCGCGCCGTTACGGATATCATCTACTTTGCCAGCGCCACCGACGCGAAATGAGGCGGATCTGAATGGAAAACACCTTCTCTCTGCTTGGCCTGACCGGCTATTATTACGGCCTTTGCGCCTCCATCGCCACGCTTTTGCTGCTGGGGATGATGGGGGGGCTTGGCTATGCCGTGCGCCTCAAGCCGGGCACTGTGCGCATTTTTGGGCTGCTGGCCATCCCCATGGGCATCGTGTGCTCGCGGGCGGTCTATTGTGCGCTCAATATGGAGCTGTTTTTGGAAACCTACACGGATCCGTGGCTCATGCTGCGTTTTTTTGATGGTGGACTGTCAATGACCGGGCTGTTGATCGGCCTAGTGCTGGCGGCGTTTTTCACCGCGCGTCTGCGCAAGGTGCGCTTTGGAACCATGCTGGATGTGCTATGCGTGTCGTTGGGTCTGCTGATCGCGGTTTTGCGCATTGCGGAGGGCTTTACCGACCTAGGCGTGGGCAAGGTGGTAGAGCCTAGCGGGATGACCGCCGCTGTGCCATGGCTGTTCCTGCCCCAACGCGCGGGCGTGAACATTGAATATCGGCTGGCAGTGTACCGCTATGAGGCGCTCGCGGGGCTTGCCCTTACCCTTGTGATGCTGGGATTGTTTATTGCGGCGTGCAAACGCAAGCGCACCCGCCCCGGCGATCTGGCGCTGGTGTTTTTCTCCCTATATGGCGCGTCCCAAACCATTTTGGAAAGCATGCGCGATGACGGGCATTTGCTGATTACCTTCCTGCGCGTGGCGCAGCTCGCGGCGGCCTTCATGCCGCTGATCGCGGCGGGCATCTTCACCCGGCGCTATCTCCACATTGCCCAAAAGGGCGGCGCGCGTGCTTTCGTCCTGTGGACGGTGCTTGCGGCTTGCATCGGGGGACTGGTGCTGCTGGAGTTTTCACTGGACGGGCGCATCACCATTGGCTCGCCATCACTCGCACGCGATTATGGAATTATGACCGTTTTGTGCATCCTATTGGCCGCCATACCCTGCTCGCTATACCATACGCTCACCCATAAGCTCTACCGGGAGGATCATATGGCCGTGCATGTACCACAGGGCTGAAAGGGAAAAGCTACTTATGAAGTATGCCGTGCTGGTGAATACCCCCATCGGCTGGATGGCGCTCACGGAGGAGGACGGCGCGCTTGTACGCGCAGACTTCTCCGCTACGCCGCCCGACAAGGTGGAGCTGCTGGAAACGCCGCTGCTCGCGCGCGCTGCTCAAGAGCTTGCGCAGTACTTTGCGGGCGGGCGCGAAGCCTTTGCCGTGCCCCTGCACCCTCACGGAACGCCCTTTCAGCTGCGCTGCTGGGTCGCGCTACAGCAAATTCCCTATGGACAAACGCGAAGCTATCAGGAACAGGCCGTGATGATTGATAACCCGCGCGCCTGTCGCGCGGTTGGCATGGCAAACCACTGCAACCCGCTGCCGATCTTCATTCCCTGCCACCGTGTGGTGGGAAAAAACGGCGCGCTTATCGGCTATGGCGGCGGGCTTTCCATCAAGGAGCGGCTGCTCCGGCTGGAAAGCCATCGTTAGCGCACTCCCGGCTCATCTGCAAATTAGACTGTATCGTGATCGTTGAGGAAGAAGGTTATCACAATGGCAACCATTCACCGCCGCACCAAAATCGTATGTACCCTTGGCCCCTCCACCGAAGATGACGCCGTGCTCCGCGAGCTGATTCTTTCCGGCATGAACGTGGCAAGGCTCAACTTTTCCCATGGTACGCATGAGACGCATCTTAACAACATCAACCGCATCAAGCGGATACGCGAAGAGCTTCATTTGCCCATTGCCATTATGCTGGATACAAAGGGACCGGAAATCCGTCTGGAAAACTTTGAAAATGGGAAGGTGGAACTCAAAAAAGGGCAGACCTTTACCTTGTGTACCAAATCGGTGGTTGGCAATGCCGAATTTGCTTCCATCACCTTCCCGGATCTTCCACGTGACCTTAAGGAAGGCGCGCGCATTTTGATTGACGATGGTCTTGTTGGTTTGGTGGTGCGCAGCCTGACCGATGACGCGATTGTCTGCACAGTGGAAAACAACGGTGTGATTTCCGATCACAAGAGCGTCAACGTGCCGGATGTGGAGCTGAGCATGCCCTACATCAGCGCCAAGGATCGCGAGGACATCGCCTTTGGCGTGCAGCAGGGCATCGACTTTGTAGCCGCCTCTTTTACCCGCTGCGCGGAGGATATTTTGGAAGTGCGTAAGATTTTCAATCAGGCTGGGCGCACAAACGTCAATATTGTGGCTAAGATTGAAAATATGCAGGGTGTGCAGAACATTGATGAGATTCTTCGCGTGAGCGATGGCATCATGGTGGCGCGCGGCGACCTCGGCGTGGAAATTCCGCTGGAGCGCGTGCCCGTGATTCAAAAAATGCTCATCCACAAGGTTTATTCCTCCGGCAAGCAGGTGATCACCGCCACGCAAATGCTGGATAGCATGATGAAGAACCCGCGCCCCACCCGTGCCGAGGCAACCGACGTGGCAAACGCCATTTACGATGGTACCAGCGCCATTATGCTCTCTGGCGAGACCGCCGCCGGGCTTTACCCCGTAGAAGCTTTGCGCACCATGGTGCGCATCGCCATGTGCGCGGAGGCGGATATTAACTACCAAAAGCGCTTCAAGGAGCGGGAGAGCTTCATTGCGCCGGATGTGACCAACGCGATCTCCCACGCTACTTGCACATCTGCCATGGATTTGGGGGCGGCCGCTATTTTGACGGTCACCAAGGGCGGGCGCACGGCGCGCATGATTTCCAAGTATCGCCCGAGCTGCCCCATCATCTGCTGCACAACGGACGAGACGGTCTGCCGCCAGCTTAACTTGAGCTGGGGCGTCATCCCAATGGTGATTGAGGAAGCGACCAACACGGATGAGCTTTTTGAGCGTGCTGTGGAGGCGGGCGAGCAGGCAGGCCTTTTACACGATGGCGAACTGGTGGTGATGACCGCTGGCGTGCCGCTGGGCGTGAGCGGAACCACCAACCTTATGAAGGTGCATGTGGTGGGTCACATTTTGGTGACCGGCCGCGGCGTAACGCAGGTGAACTGCTATGGCAACCTGTGCGTGTGCCACAATAGCGAGGAGGCTCTGCGCAGCTTTACAGACGGTGATATTTTGGTGATTCCCCAAACCAGCAACACGCTTATGGGTATCATCCGCAAGGCGAGCGGCTTGATTTTGGAGGACAGCAACCCCAACGGTCACGGCGCGATTGCTGGCATGAGCCTGAACCTACCCGTTATTATTGGCGCGGAAAATGCCACGAAGATTTTGAAAAGCGGCGCCGTGGTCACGCTGGATGCCGAGCGTGGCGTGGTGAGCTGCAATCCCGTATAATACTAAATAGCCATGCCGCAACATGCGGCATGGCTATTTAGTATAAGAGGCAAAAATCACAAAAGAAACCGGCAGATCTGCCAATACCACTAAATGAAGAAATCAGATGAACCTGTTAAGCGCAGTATCATCTGATTTTTTTTGCAAAAAAAGAGGCGATGAGAGAAAAGAGTATGCCATAGCGATAGGAGGCAACCCTGATGTATGTCCCATGGAAGAGAAAGAAATTGCCCCCATAAAGAGCGCGGAGCAATCTATGAGAAATGCGGCGGGCATTGCGGTGGGCATTGCGCGTATTGTGGAGCGAAAGCTTGTTGACGGCTTCTGTCGTGAAGCGTGGGGCTGGGTAGAATATGACCACGCGCTGACCACGCGCCTGACCACGCGGCTGACCACTTTTTGACCACGCGCACCGTGAATGAAGCGCATTTGACGAACGAAACGTACCTCCTAGCAGACAGCCGGAGGGTAAGCAAAAGCCCGCATCCATTAGGATTGCGGGCTTGCTGTGATGGTCGAGGTGACAGGATGTGGGCGTCGCCATCGCAGGCAGTGTTGAGGCTGACAATCTGCATCAAAGCAGACTGTACGCTTTCACGATCTGCGGCACACTCACGCAACCATTTTGCTGGCGAACAATATTGATGTGGTCGCCGTAGCAACCCGCATGGGTCATGACGATGCCACTGTAACGCTGCAAACCTACGCCCATGCCCTGCGCCGCCGTGATGTGGATGCGGCTCGCACGGTGCAGACGCTCCTAGACTTGGCCAACGTGCAGCTGG
>JAVVVJ010000108.1:0-5439 GCA_036652695.1 Clostridia bacterium
ACGCTCGCCACAACGCCGGAACCAACCGTGCGGCCGCCCTCGCGAATAGCGAAGCGCAAGCCCGGCTCGATAGCGATAGGCGTAATCAGCGTGATTTCCATATCGATGTTATCGCCAGGCATAACCATCTCAACGCCGTCAGGCAGCTTGATGTTGCCGGTTACATCGGTGGTGCGGAAGTAGAACTGGGGGCGATAGCCGTTGAAAAACGGCGTATGGCGGCCGCCCTCTTCCTTGGTTAGCACATAAACCTGACCCATGAAATGGGTGTGCGGGTGAATGCTGCCGGGCTTTGCAAGCACTTGACCACGCTCGATTTCAGCACGCTGCACGCCGCGCAGAAGCGCGCCGATGTTGTCGCCAGCCTGTGCCTGATCCAGCAGCTTGCGGAACATTTCAACGCCCGTTACCACAACGCTGCGGGGCTTTTCCATCAAGCCGACGATTTCTACCGTCTCGCCAACCTTCACAGTGCCGCGCTCCACACGACCGGTGGCAACCGTGCCGCGGCCAGTGATGGAGAACACGTCCTCAACGGGCATCAGGAAGGGAAGCTCAGTCGCGCGCTGAGGCGCGGGAATGTAGCTGTCCACCGCGTTCATCAGTTCAAAGATGCAAGCGGTTTCCTTCGCGGTGCGCACATCCGTGCCGCCGTTTTGCACATACTCAAGCGCTACCAGTGCCGAGCCCTTGATGATCGGGATGTCGTCGCCCGGGAAGTCGTATACGCTCAGCAGCTCGCGGATTTCCATCTCAACAAGCTCCAAAAGCTCCGGGTCATCCATCATATCGGTCTTATTCATGAACACGACGATGTAGGGCACGCCAACCTGACGGGCAAGCAGAATATGCTCGCGGGTCTGGGGCATGGGGCCGTCCGGCGCGGACACAACCAGTATCGCGCCGTCCATCTGAGCAGCGCCGGTGATCATGTTCTTTACATAGTCGGCGTGACCGGGGCAGTCCACGTGCGCATAGTGGCGGTTAGCGGTCTCGTACTCAACGTGCGAGGTGTTAATCGTAATTCCACGTGCCTTTTCTTCAGGCGCCTTGTCGATGTCCTCATACTTCATCGCCTGCGCTTCGCCGATCTGCGACAGCGTCATGGTGATGGCAGCCGTCAAAGTGGTCTTGCCGTGGTCAACGTGACCGATTGTGCCGATGTTTACGTGCGGCTTGTTGCGTTCAAACTTTGCCTTAGCCATGGGGTCTTTCCCTCCTTCAAACAAATGGGTGAATAGAGAATCAGCATACAATGCTTCATTTACGTTGATTAATTGCCCTTGCGACTGCCCGTTACCTTTTCGGCAATGCTCTTGGGCACTTCCTCATAATGGTCAAACTGCATGGAGAACAGTCCGCGACCCTGTGTGCGGCTGCGAAGGTCGGTTGCATAACCGAACATTTCGGACAGCGGCACAAACGAATGCACGCTCTGCTCGCCCAAACGCGCTTCCATGCCCTCGATGCGGCCACGGCGGCTGGAGATATCGCCGATAACGTCGCCCATGTACTGGTCGGGGATGATGACTTCAACCTTCATCATCGGCTCCAGCAAGCAGGGATCAGCCTTTGCAAGCGCATCCTTAAACGCCATGGAACCAGCAATCTTAAACGCCATTTCAGAGGAGTCAACATCGTGGTAGCTTCCGTCGAAAACGCAGGCCTTGAAGTCCACAACCTCGTAGCCGCCGATCATGCCGCTCTGTGCGGCCTCACGGATACCGTCATCAATAGGCGAAATGAATTCCTTGGGAATCGAGCCGCCCACGGTTTTGTTTTCAAACGAATAACCCACGCCGGGCTCAACAGGGGAAATTTCGATCCAGCAGTGGCCGAACTGGCCGTGACCACCGGTCTGGCGCACATAGCGGCCTTCCGCCTTGGCAGCCCTGCGAATGGTTTCGCGATAGGCGACCTGCGGCTTGCCCACAGTGGCTTCCACCTTAAACTCACGCATCAAACGGTCCACGATGATCTCCAGATGGAGCTCACCCATGCCCGCGATGATCGTTTGCCCGGTCTGCTGATCGGTATAGGTCTTAAAGGTCGGATCTTCCTCCGCCAGCTTAATCAGCGCCATGGTCATTTTGTCCTGACCGGCCTTGGTCTTTGGCTCAATAGCCACCTGAATGACCGGGTCGGGGAACTCCATGGATTCCAGGATGATCTGATTCTTCTCATCGCAGAGGGTATCGGCGGTGGTGGTATCCTTGAGGCCGACAACGCCGCAGATATCGCCCGCATACACGGTTTCAACATCTTCACGGTGGTTGGCGTGCATCATGAGCAGACGGCCGACGCGCTCGCGCTTTTGCTTGGTGGAGTTGAAGGCATAGCTTCCGCTTGACAGCATTCCGCTGTATATGCGGCAGAACGCGAGTCTGCCGATGAACGGATCTGTCATGATCTTAAAGGCCAGCGCGGAGAACGGCTCTTCATCGGAAGAATGGCGCACAAGCTCCTCTTCCGGGTGATCAGGATTGATGCCCGCAATGGGGGGAATATCAAGCGGAGAAGGCATGTAAGCGACCACGGCATCCAGCAGGGGCTGCACGCCCTTGTTGCGATACGAGGTGCCGCACATCACGGGGTTCATGATGCATTCAATGGTGGCCTTGCGAATGGCGGCGTTGATTTCCTCTTCGGAAAGCTCCTCACCATCAAAGAACTTCTCCAGCAAGCTTTCATCGGTCTCGGCAACCGCCTCAATCATCTTTTGGCGGTATTCCTTGGCCAGTTCAAGCAGATTCTCGGGGATTTCCTCATCCCGAACGTCCTTACCCTCATCGTCATAATAGACTTCCGCCTTCATGCGGACGAGGTCAATGATGCCCTTGAAGTCGGCTTCCTTCCCGATTGGGAGCTGGATCGGCACTGCGTTTGCGCTCAGGCGGTCACGCATCATACCTACGACGCGGAAGAAATCCGCACCCATGATATCCATTTTGTTTACGTAGGCCATGCGAGGTACCTTGTACTTGTTGGCCTGGCGCCATACGGTCTCGCTCTGGGGCTCCACGCCGCCCTTGGCGCAGAACACGGTGACCGCGCCGTCCAAAACACGAAGGCTGCGCTCTACCTCAACGGTAAAGTCCACGTGGCCGGGGGTGTCGATGATGTTGATGCGGTGGCCTTTCCACTGGCAGGTTGTCGCGGCGGAGGTGATGGTAATACCACGCTCCTGTTCCTGCGCCATCCAGTCCATGGTGGCTGCGCCCTCATGCACCTCACCCAAACGGTGCGTGCGCCCTGTGTAGAACAGTATGCGCTCAGTAGTGGTGGTTTTGCCGGCATCGATATGTGCCATGATGCCGATGTTGCGCACCTTTTCCAACGGGTGACTTCTAGGCATAAAGAAGGGTCTCCTTTCGAATCTGCATGAAAAATGGGGTTTGGGCTGCCGTCAGCAACGCCTTGCCGCTTACCAACGATAGTGTGCGAACGCCTTGTTGGCTTCAGCCATGCGGTGCATTTCTTCCTTGCGCTTCACGGCCGCACCGGTGTTGTTGGCGGCGTCCATGAGCTCGGCAGCCAAGCGCTCGGCCATGGTCTTTTCGCCGCGCTTGCGGCTGAATTCCACCAGCCAGCGCAGTGCCAAGGTCTGGCGGCGCTCGGGGCGAATTTCAATTGGCACCTGATAGGTTGCGCCGCCCACGCGGCGAGCCTTCACTTCCAGCTGAGGCGCTACGTTGGTAACAGCGGCAGTGAATACCTCTACGGCGTCCTTGCCGGTCTTTTCTGCAATGGTATCAAAAGCGGTGTAGCAGATGCGCTGGGCAGTGCCGCGCTTGCCATCCAGCATAATCTGATTGATGAGCTTGGTTGCGACCGCAGTCCCGTGTACAGGATCGGGCAGAACCTCGCGCTTGGGTATAAAACCACGACGGGGCATTCGATTTCCTCCTTCGCTTCGGCAATGAATCGCCGAAGTGCGCCTTAGGGGCGCAACGTAAGATTTTTTGGGGTCCTGAGTGCGTTTTGGGCAATGGGTACAGATTTCTGACGGCCGTCAGCATCAGCCGCTCCCAAAGCAGGGAAAGTCACGCGGTGTGCGCAATGCATACCCGCTTCGATTCTCACAGGTAGCATAGGCGCCTGCGCCCACTCCGAAAGGCTGCAAGCTCTCGCCCGAAACGGCTTATTTCTTGGGCCGCTTGGCGCCGTACAGGGAACGAGCCTGCATCCGCTTAGCCACGCCTGCCGTATCCAGAGCACCGCGAACGATGTGGTAACGAACGCCAGGCAGATCGCGAACACGACCGCCACGGATCAAAACCACGCTGTGCTCCTGCAGGTTGTGACCAATACCCGGAATGTAGCACGTACCTTCGATCTGATTGGTCAGACGAATACGGGCAATCTTACGCAGGGCGGAGTTAGGCTTCTTAGGGGTCGTGGTCTTAACGCTCAGGCAGACGCCGCGTTTCTGCGGGCAGCCTTGAAGGATAGGAGCCGTCGACCGGTTCTCAACCTTTTGCCGTCCCTTGCGGATCAATTGATTGATCGTGGGCATGGAAACACCTCCGAAATGATATGCTATAATCCGCCGCAACCCTCGGCGCCTTATAGATGAAGTAAGAATCCGCGCTCTTATTGAAGCACGGCGGCGGTCGCCGTTTTGACGCCCACCA
Organism: Clostridia bacterium; assembly: GCA_036652695.1. Taxonomy (GTDB): domain Bacteria; phylum Bacillota; class Clostridia; order Christensenellales; family Aristaeellaceae; genus Limiplasma. The sequence goes on from JAVVVJ010000108.1 coordinate 4,635, forward strand.
AGCAGAGCCTTCCCAGCTCCTGCATGCTGTCCACCACCGTTATGGGGATGTGCTTCTCCTCGCACAGGGCGTTGATCCTGTGGTAGATGAAGCTATCGGCATCCTTGCCCAGAAAGACGCGGACGACCCTTTCGTCGTTCAGAGCGCGCAGCACTTGTTTGGTACCCACCACGCGATGGCTCGCTTCACGGAGCTCCTGTTCCATCCAGGTCGCCTCCTTAACTAATTGCTGGGGGAATGTATGGTGTTCCGCGCTGCTTGTGCGGCCTTGCTTTTGCGCCTTTCGCGCACAAAAGTGGCACACAAAGAACACGGAATGCGGACAACCCTAACATAATAGCACTTCCCCGAACCGCTGTCAAACGATTGCCGATATTTTCTTTTTGACACTTGTGTGCTTAAAGCTTGCAATGAATTGATCTTTCATTCATTCAACTTTATGCTCCGCCTTTTTGCGAAAGGCATCCGCAAATCAGCGCAGAACCACGCCGCTCTGCCCGTAGCGCTCCCGAAGCTCGTTTAGCGCCGCTTCGCCCGCGTGACACCAAAATTCCCGGCTGAGCAGCAGCGCAATCCCCTCGTCTTGCAGCTTCACAAAAACAGGCACATCCCCCGCATGCGCGGTGCAAAACGCCTTGACGCCCTCCAGCTCGCTCCGCGTGGGAATCAGCAGGTACAGCTTCTGCGCCGCGCCCTTTGCCAACTGCGCATCCGTAAGCGTCTGCGGGGCTTGCGCGCGCATAGGCGCGGGGGTAAGCGCGAAGGTAGGCGTAGCCGTGCTCGGCATGGCTGTGCTCGGCATGGC
>JAVVVJ010000109.1:0-5403 GCA_036652695.1 Clostridia bacterium
ATTGTACAATGGGTGGTACTTTATTCACCTAAAATGTGCTTTTGGCATCCGTATTTTAATATTCGTCGTCCAGCATGCTGTCAATGCTGCCATCAATGGACTGTCCGCCATCGATAAAGATCGTCTGCCCCACAATGAAGCTGCTCTTTTCCTTATCCGCAAGGAAAAGCACCATCGGCGTAATATCCTCGGGCTGACCGCCGTGGCCAGCCGGAATCTTACGGTTGAATCCCTGAATGTCACGGTCGGTGTAACGGCTCATGATGTGCGTATAGATCAGGCCCGGCGCAATGCAGTTCACGTTGATGCCGTACTTGATCAGCTCCACACCGATAGACTTGGTAAACATGTTCAGCCCCGCCTTGCCCGCCGAATAGGGAAGCGGCTTGCGACGCACCCACGTGACTTGACTGTGCACGGAGGAGATATTGATGATCGCGCCGTGCACACCCTTATCAATCATATCCCGTACGGCTTCGTGGGAGCAGTAAGCCGCAGAGCTAAGGTTGAGAGCGATTTGGTTGTCCCAGTAATCCAGCGGCATATCGGCAAAGCCGCCCTTGGGCATTTTAAGCGCACCGCCCGCGTTATTGACCAGCACATCAATCTTGCCAAAATGTGCGATGAACGTCTTGAGCATGGCCTCGCAATCCTCACGCTTGGATACGTCCGCCCGATAGATTTGAGCGTCCACGCCGTGTGCGCGGCATTTTTCGGCGACCTCCTCTGCGTCCGTCACGGAGGAACAATAATTAACGCCGACGTCGTAATCATTCTTGGCAAACGCATCAGCGCACGCCGCGCCGATGCCATGAGAGGAGCCTGTAATTAACACTGATTTTCTCATGAGTGATTTCTCCTTTTCCGTATGTATTCAGATACCGTGCGCATAGGCAGGAACATTTGGGCGGGCTCTTTGCCTCCAACCTCACGGATTAACGCGCGCGCGATTAACGCGATATCGTCCGCACCAGCCGCGAGCATGCCGTTGACGAAGCCCTCATCGTGCTTGGTGCAGGCAAGGCAAGCTTGCAGATAGCGCCTGCATTCGGCCGTGCCAATTGCCTCCGCACCCAAGGGCAGATAGGGGTGCCCACAGACGATTTGCCGTATCGGCAGTTCCAGCAGCTGCGCAAGGGTCGCCTCATAGCCCGTCACATCCATCAGCAACGCACAACCCTGCGAGGCAGTGCCGTTGAGCTGAAGTGAATCGCCCGTAATCAGCGTCTGCGTACGCTCGTCATAGTAGCTGCATGCATCTGTATCGTGACCGGGCGTATGTAGCAGCCTGAGCGTGCCCAGCATGTCACCGTCGCCAAGCAGCAGGTCTGGCTCGCAACCCTTGAGCACTGCGGGCGCGGCGGCACTGAACGCTGGAAAAAGCGAACGAATTTCTTTAGAATACGTCAAAGGGTCGCGCATACGCGCCAGCGAGCCAGCGTAGCACGCCACGCGCAGATGCGGCGCAAGCTCCAGCAGACGCGCACAGCCTCCCACGTGGTCACCATGGATATGAGTGATCGCCAGCCAGCTTACATCCTTCAAAGAAAGTCCCATCGCCTCAAGCGCAGGGACGATCGTGCTGTCCACCGTATCGGCACAGCCGCCACTGTCCACCAAAATATTCTCGCAGCCCAGCACAAGCGTCGCGCCTGTCCAGCAGCCTGTAAAGGGCACTGCCAAACGGTACACATTGTCGGCCATGTGCACGAAGCCTTTCATCATCTTGCTAACCTCCATTTCGTTGTCATTATAATCATTCTGCCGCTGTCACTCAACGCGAAATCGCCATCCGTCGCCTGGGGAATTTCATCTTGCAATTTCCGAACGTTTCGATTATAATAAGTTACTTATGCAACTTGTGCCATACTTGAGAGAGAGGAGTCCATCATGCCGAGCATCCCTATATTCTTTGATCTCAAATCCTCTGCCGCAACGCAATATGCCAATGTGATACTTGGTATTCGCAACGCGGCCTCGCGGCACGCGGTCAAGCTGAACCTCATCAGCGATGAGGAAAGCAAAACGGTTGATTTTGCTTCGTTGCCTGACGTGGCGATCGTTATGGGTACAGACATGCCCTTTATGCGCAGCACCATCGATCGTCTGCGTACCAGCGGTCGGCAGGCGATCCTCGCAGGCGCGGATTCAGATCAATTCGGTAGCGACGTATCCTGCGCCACACCGTCCCGCCGCGCCGAAACGCGGCAACTTGCCAACTACCTGCATGGTTGCGGCAAGAAGCGCATCGCGCTTGTAGGCTTTGGTAAAAACTCCATCAACGATAACTTTCGGTATCACTCAGTCATGAGCGTTGTCGCTACGTGGGAGCATCCGCTGATGGATGAGGACGTGTGGCTGTGGCAGCATGACCCGCGCGAGTGCTTTGAGGAATTTTTGGATGTACACATGCGCTACGATGCGGTGATCTGCCCCAACGATCTGATGGCCATCTGCTTTATCAACTGCTGTAAAATGCGCGGCGTGCGCGTGCCAGACGATTTGTTCGTCGCATCGTTTGGCAACATGTCCATCGGCCGCTACTACGAGCCGTCCATTACCTCCACAACGATGGACATGGTGTGCGTCGGCGAGCAGGCATATCACCTGTGGCAATTTCTTTCAGCCAACGAGGGCATGCACCACGCCGCGCTAAAGCTCACCGTACCCAGTAGCATTTTGGTGCGCGGTAGCACCGACAACCTGCATCCCAAGAATGACTTGAGCGCAGATGCGACGACGCTGAAGGCAGACCGCTTCTACTACAATCCGACCATCTCCGCATTACAGGGCATTGAAAACTGCATTTCGCAACGCGACGATATCGACATGGGCATTCTACAGCGCGTGATGGACGGCATGAATTACGAGCGAATCTCCGACGAGCTTTTCATCAGCGGCAGTACGCTACGCTACCGAATGAGCAAGATATTCGCCGACGCGGGCGTGCGTAGCCGTCAAGAATTTGAGCTGCTGATACGCCAGCATTTGGGTGAAGGAAATTCCTTTGCCTGCGACAAATAACCCTTTGCGCCCCGACATGCCAATCCGTCGGGACGCTTGTTGCTCCCTGCATCAGCGCTGCACGCGACCCGAAGCGTTGCCACCCACCAGTGCGAGCACATCGGCTTCGTTGACAAGGTTGAAATCGTGCTCGATCGTCTGCTTGAGGCAGCTGGCGGCAACCGCGAACTCGATTATGTCCTGCGCGTCCATGCCCTTGCGCATGGCGTGGATCAAACCGCCGCCAAAGCTATCGCCGCCACCGACGCGATCGACAATCTGAATCAGATAATTCTTGCTGAAGAACGCCTTGCCATCCTGATACAGCATGCCTGCCCAGTTGTTTTTACTTGCACTGATGGAGCCGCGCAGCGTGATTGCAACTGCCTTGCAGCCAAAGCACTTTGTCAGTTGCTCGGCCACGCTGATGTAGCCCTGCTGGTTGAGCTTGCCGCCCTGAACGTCGTTGTGGTCAGCTTCAATGCCAAACACGTCCTTTGCGTCCTCCTCGTTGGCGATGAGCACGTCCACATAGGGCACGAGCTTGCCCATAACCTCGCCTGCCTTCTCGCGCGTCCACAGTTTGCCTCGATAGTTCAGATCGCAGCTGACCGTAATGCCCTTTTTGCGGCATTCCATTAATGCGTCAAGCGTAATCTGCGGCAGCTCGCCGCCCAGCGCGGGCGTGATGCCCGTCCAATGGAACCAACTCGCGCCATCCAGAATCGCGTCCCAGTCAAAATCCTCACGCTTAGCCAAAGCGATGGCGCTGCCTGCGCGATCGTAGATCACCTTGCTGCCGCGCTGGCTCGCGCCCTTTTCAACAAAATACAAGCCCAGACGTGCGCCGCCACGCAGCATGCTATACGTATCCACGCCAAAATGCCGAAGCGCATTGACGGCGCATTGGCCAATCTCGTGGGCGGGCACCTTGGTGCAAAACGCCACATCGTCACCGTAATTGGCCAGCGAGACTGCTACGTTGGCTTCGCCGCCCGCATAGGTGGATTCAAACCTGTCTGCCTGCACGAACTTCAAATATCCCTCGGGATTCAAGCGCATCATAATCTCACCGAACGTTACGACCTTGCTCATCTCAACCAACCGCCTTTCGATACTCCGCCGCCAGTGCGGTGATTTTGTCCCACTGCCCCTGTTCAATCCATTCCTTGTTGACCAAATTGCCACCTACGCCCACGCCGCAGCAGCCCGCCGAAATGAAATCCCGCGCATTCTTCTCGTTCACGCCGCCAACGGCCATCAGCGGAATATGGGCCAGCGGCGCGCGCACGGCCTTGATGTACGCAGGTCCCAATTGGCCTGCGGGAAACACCTTCACAGCGTCCGCACCAGCTTCAAAGGCAGCTACAATCTCGCTGGGAGTTAGCGCCCCAGAGAAAGAGATCAGCCCGCAAGCCTTGACCTTGCGAATGAACTGCGGGTTGGTGTTGGGCGTAATAATGTACTCTGCACCTGCGGCACGCGCCAGCTCAAGCTGCCGCTCATTCATTACAGTGCCCGCACCTACGAGCATCCTGCCTTCCATGTGCGCGCTGATATTGCGTATCGCGTCCCCAGTATCCTGCCATGTTTCAGGCTTTGCTTGCTGAAACGTTACCTCCATCAGATTGATACCGCCCTGATAGAGTGCTTCAGCCAGCTTGCGCATATACGTTGGCGGCAGACCGCGAACAATGGCGATGATTTTCTTTTCCTTCACCCATTCAAGCGTTGTCATCGTATCCCTCCGTCTTTGATCGATTAGCAGGCTTACTATATCGCCATGTCAAGCAGATGTCGAAGGGTAAAATGAAGCGTCCGTTCGGCTAACTTTCGTCTTGCCAAACGGACGCATTTGTATTATAATTCATCATTTTCCTCTGCCGCGATACTCAGACGGACTGACCCCGACCTTAGCCTTGAAGCATTCCGAAAACCACGACGCGCTACCAAACCCGCACTCCAGCGCAATCACTGATATTCCACGTTCTGTGGACAAAAGCAGCTGCTGGGCGTAGCGAAGGCGCTGGGCAATCAGATATGCGTGAATGCTCTGCCCCGTTCCCGCGGAAAACAGCTGATTGAGATAATACGGGTGATAACCGAACCGCTTGGCGACAATGCCGTTGGTCAGCGGAAGCAGGAAGTTAACATCTAGATAGTGACGAATGTAAGAGAGCAGGGCGTTTTCGTGCTCGGCGTCGCGCTCGGCAACCACCTGCAGCAACGCGCCCTTCAGCTCTGCCGATGCCATATCGGCGCCATACTGCGGCGCGTTTTGCATCAAGTCGCAAATTCGCTCCATCGGCTGGCGAAGCGCAAAGTGCTCGCGCCCCAGCAGCGGTACGTCAAACGGCGGTATGCGAAGCGGCGAGAACATACGTGTCGCATCAAAATCCG
>JAVVVJ010000110.1:0-4868 GCA_036652695.1 Clostridia bacterium
CCAATCGATAATGATTCCATAAGCTGCCCCCTTCTGACGGTAGTGGAAAAAAATCAACCCCTATTGATATTCTTGCTTTCCCATGCAAGTACCTTTAAATGCTTTATTTGTTATGCGGCTTCCTTGCATGTGTAAAAGAGGCGGGCGTCACGCCTTTATGCCCGTCTCTTTTGCCTTTCCTCAAACGTCCCCGCCCTAGGAATACGGCGAGACGCGCGCCCATACCCTCAGATGGGAGGGATTTGCGTTGATTTCAGCCTTTTTGTTTTGGATGATCAAGGATTGCCTATTCCTGCTGGGCTATATCTCCGGCCACCAGAGCTTCCTAAAGCCCCTGAGTGCGGAGGAGGAGCATAGCGCTCTACTGCGCATGCGCGAGGGCGATGACGAGGCGCGCCAGTCGCTCATTGAGCATAACATGCGTCTCATCGTGCATATTGCGCGCAAATACAAGGTGCCCGGCTGCACCTTTGACGACCTCATCTCCATCGGCGCGGTGGGGTTAATCAAAGCCGTGCGCAGCTATGACATGCACACGGGCACTTCGCTTTCCACCTACGCCGCGCGATGCATCGAAAACGAAATCCTCATGAGTCTGCGGCAGAGCCGCAAGCAACAGGCCGATATCAGCCTCAACGAACCCCTCGGCACGGATCACGATGGCAACGCCGTATCCTTTGCCGATCTGCTGGGCACACCGGCAGATCTCGTGGAGGAGGAGGTGCGCAGCCGCATCACGCTGAGCAAGGTACGCACCGCGCTCCCCCTCCTGCCGGAAAGGGAGCGTGAGGTTCTCATGCTTCGCTATGGGTTGAAGGATGGCATGGTGCATCCGCAGCACGAGATTGCCAATCGGCTGGGCATTTCGCGCTCGTATGTATCGCGCGTAGAAAAGCACGCCATTGAGCTGCTCCGCGAGCAGCTCACCTTTCTGCCATAAGCGCGCTACCGCGCTTTTCCGCAGTATGGTTCACACGCACGCCCCACGCGCACCAGCGGCGGTTCAAACGCTGGCAGATATAGCTGGTCGCTCAGGCGGTAGACCCGGTCGCCGTCCACCGGCTCGCTTGTCACATATCCCTCTTTGGTCATCTGCGCCATCAGCCGCGTCAGGCAGCGCAGCTCTAGTGACAGCGCCTGCTGCAATTCAGCCCCGCGCCACGCGCTTCGCGTACGCATGCAGGCAATCGCGCTCTCCCGCCGCCGCCCATAAACGCCGTCCTTGCGCACACCGCCGTGCAGGCTGAGCGCGGGCAGCGTAATACGCAGCCAATTTTGCGCAAGCTCTATCGCAAACCGATCCTCGCAGCCCTTAAAAAGTTCCTTACAAATGTGCAGCTGAAAGCCGGGGCATTCCGCCTCATCAAGGCGAGTCAGCACCCGGTTCAGCCTTGCGCTAAAGGGCGATTGTTCCCCCTTTGCAAGCTCCGCATAGCTCAATGCGTCCGTTCCGCCGATCCTTGCGCATATCTCCATGCGGTCGTCATATACGCGCACCAAAATGGAGCGTTCCTCCTCATGGTGCATGCATCTGAGGATCAACAGCAGCACCTCGCGAAATGCCTTAGGCGGAAAATCCGTATGGAGCGGCGCAAAGCCATCGCGCGCACGCCGCTTACCGCTCTCCTCCAGCACCTCACATGCCAAATCTCGCAATTCAAAGCAGCTGCAACCCATTTCCGCGCGATAGGTAACAAGCCCGCAGCGCGCCGTACCCGCGATGCACAGCAGCGTCAGCCTATATTCGCACTGATCCGATAAAAGCCATGCGAGGTTTGTATATAGCCCCTGTTCGCCAATAAGCCCCAGCAAAATTTGCTGCGGCCTGCCAAAGGTTTCTCCACGCGCACGGAAGACCGCCTCCGCATAGGAAAAGCTCAAATTCTGCCAAAGGCAGCGGCGCGCGGCAAATGCCTCCCCATCCGTTTGGGCAATCATCGCGTCGATCACCTCTACGGTTGCGCCGCTTAGCGTTTCACCCGCGCAAAGCCACACGCCCTGCGGCGTCAGCCCCTCAGCCGCGTCAAAATAAGGCTTTCGCGCCCCTGCGCGCGCAATCACCGCCACATGCTCGCGCCCATCCCACCGCGCAATGGCAGCGCTCACAAAACGCGCCGGGCTTGGCAGTACGCGCTGCAGAAGCGTCGTGTTCACTACCGCCAGCAAATCCCGCGCGCTTTGCTCCGGCGCAATCAGCACAAGCCCCATGCCGCTGTTCAAAAGTGCGATTACAGCATGCAGCCACGCAGCTGTTTCGCTGTATACAAAAAAGAAGCTTTCGCAGGCTTTCATCCAGACACCTCATCTTCCGTATGATCCCCACTGTTTTCTCTTTGATTGTAAACAGCCCGAGGCAGGATGTCAACGGAAAATTTAGCTTGCAAGCCAGTAAAACTTCTTTTGGTATCTTTATTTCCCACAAGAATGCGATTTCTGCACGCATTCTTAGCGCCCGCTTGCCAAAAACCGCCGCCGCGCAGAGCCGTTGCCAAAGGGAAGAAAGGAAAGAGGCTTGCCCCCTCGCGTTTCTAAACACTCCGCGCAACAGCCCCCGCATGTGGCGGCCATTTTGGATCGATGGCTTACAGCGTGTAGGCTTTCTTGCCAGCGGGTCTGGTTTTCATTTCCTCGGCCTTCTTGGCATACTTCTCAGCCGTGTTGCCCAACACCGCGTAGCTGGCAATTTTGCTGCCCTCCACGCCCGGCTGGTTGAACGCATCCACGTCGAGCAGCTCGCCCGCATAGGCGGTCGTCATTTCAAAGAAGAACAGCAGCTGGCCGATGGTGTATGCGTTCACCTGCGGCAGTATGATGGTCTGGTTCATGCGGCCACAACGGTACAGCGCATATTCGGTGCCCTGCCGCTCCGCCTCAATCAGCGAGTTGAGCGTCTTGCCGCCAAGGAACGCCACATCCGCGAATTCCTCGCAGCCGTGGGAAATCTCGAACTCATTGCGGAACTTGCCCACCTTCAGCAAGGTGATGACCTTATCAAACGGCCCTTCCGTATAGAGCTGAAGCTGGCTGTGCTGATCGGTTACGCCAAGCGCCTTGGTGGGCGTCTGCCCCACGTTCACCGCCATGCCCTTACGTGTGACGTTCTTGCCAAGGGATTCCGCCCAAAGCTGGCAGAACCAGTCCGCCATATACTTGAGGCTGTCGGCATAGGGCATAATCACCTGAATATTGATATCCATCTCCTGCATGACGATATACTGGAGCGTAGCTTCCAGCAGCGCGGGGTTATGCCACAGATCATCGGTCTTGCAGCGCTCATCCATAGCGGCGGCTCCTGCGAGCATATCGCGGATATTGATGCCGCACACGGCCGCAGGCAACAGACCCACGGGGGTCAGCTCGCTAAAGCGGCCGCCGACGCTATCCGGAATCTGAAACAGGTCAAAGCCCTCCTGCTTAGCAAGCTTGATGAGGTTGCCCTTCTCCTTATCGGTAGTGGCGATGATATGCCGTTGCCAGCCCTCACCAACCTGCTTTTTCAGCAGCTCCGAAATAATGAGGTACTGGCTCATGGTTTCGGCAGTCGCGCCGCTCTTGGTAATCACGTTAAAGCAGGTCTTTTGGACATCAACCACATCCAGCAGCGCGGCCATGCGCTCAGGATCGATGTTGTCCTCCACATACAGGCGGGGACCGCCGCGCTTTTCGGCGGGAAGCTCATTATAATGCAGGTGGTTCAGCGCTTGCTGAATGGCCGTGGGACCTAAGGCGCTGCCGCCGATGCCCAGCACCACAAACGCGTCAAACTCCTTACGCACATGCTCTGCCGTGCGCTCAATATGGCATACGATTTCCTCTTGATTGTATGGAAGCTCCGTCCAGCCCAGCCAGCCCGTGCCGCGGTTTTGCTGTACGCTGTGCTGTGCGGCGGCGGCGGCCTCGCTCATGCCATCCACCTGGTCGGCGTCGATGCCGTATTGAAAGCCGATGATGTCACTCATCATGTGATTGACGTCCAAAATGATCGGCTCGCGTTTTTCCTTGCTCATCTTCGCTCATCCTTTCAAACTCGGTGTGCTTTTTACAAAGCATAGTATAGCATAATTCATTGCCTTTGGAAACGGCATGGCGGAAAAAATCGAACAGCTTTCCTGAGCTTGCCGCCTGCGCTCTCCAACTCAGAGCAAGCGCTTACGATGTTGAAGTAAAGTGCCTATTCTTCCAGCTTCCAGATGTGAGGATCTTTTCTAAATAGGAGGCAGGTAATCACCCCAACGATTGCAATAACGAAAAACAGCAAAGCGGCACCGGAGCCTTTGCCCGTTCCAAAAACCGTCGTTAGGAAACTACCCGCTATTTGCAAAGCCATAAATGGTTCAAATATCTTATCCACCATGATTCCTCCAAGAAAATAGCCTATGGGAATCGTAAAAAATTGAAGTGTATTTCTTGCTGAAAATACGCGCCCTTGCATCTGAATTGGTATCTGGTTCCTAAACAGCACATCCATATTCGCGTTCATAACCGGAATGCAAATCCAGCCTAAAGTAGCACCAATACACCATATTGGAACAGAGCGCCCAAAGGCAAGGAAGAAATTTTCGGTGCTCATAGCAATAAGCAGCGTGTTGCAAATGATTCGCACTCGGCTTTTCGGAGTTGGCAATACAGAAGCGATGATACTCCCCGCAAGCAAGGCAAGCCCTGTAACGGTATTGACGGTGCCAAGGGCAACCCTTCCACCGCCATCTCTGGAAAGAAGCATCGCTGGTAATGCAGCATTGAATACCGAAGCGGTTAGGTTAATTGCAGCTAAAAACAGGATTAGATCCAAAATACCTCTGTTGCCTTTCAGATATTGAAGCCCCGCCCTTGCCGACTGTAATATCGTTCCCTTTTCTGTATTTTTG
>JAVVVJ010000111.1:0-722 GCA_036652695.1 Clostridia bacterium
AAAGTCCTCCCCGCGGATGCGCACGCACATGTCCATTAGCTTGTCCATCGGCTCGCGAATGCTCATCACCAAAAAGCGCGTGATCAGCAATATGCTCAGTACAAACAGCACCAGCAAAATTACCAAGCCCGTTAAGCGCTCCTGCATGGCGTCCAGCATGCAGGAGCGCGGCGTGCGCAGCAGGATCGTCATGCCCTGCTCGTTGCGGTACGTTTGATAAACCGCTTCCCCTTGAGCGTCCCGCATATAAATGAGCCCGCCCGCGTTTGTAGGCGCGCCCCCAACGTCCTCCACCGGTTCGCCAAGGAGCTGCGTACCCTGCTCATCCCAAATGCAGAGCGTCTGCTGCTCATACGGCCTTTCCAGCTCAAAGCTCCGGGTGATATTGGATAGATCGATGCAGCAAAGCACCAGCCCAACCGCCGCGAAATGGTTCATCTTCATCAGGGCGCGAACGCCAAAGATGCTGGTGTTCTCGCCGCTGATCGCCGGCGCAAGCTCCGCAAGCCGCGCGCCCGGCATCACAAGCATCGAGCCATTGGCTGCAATCGCCTGCTGCGCCAGCGCGCTTTGCATGGTAAGCGTGGTCAGGTTGTAGGCCGTCGCATCCGAAAGGCAGTATACGGCATTGCCGGAGAGGTTGGAAATGCCAAGCACGCTCACCCCGCTGTACAAAACAAGCACGTTCAGCAGCTCCGCTTGTATGCTGCGGTAGTAATTAA
>JAVVVJ010000111.1:732-4760 GCA_036652695.1 Clostridia bacterium
GCTATACTGCGGCGTATCTCCCAGATAGTTAAACACAGATGTGCGACCGTAGGCGGCCTGCATCACCGGGAACTTGGTGAGCATCTCCATTTCGCCAAAAGCCTGCTCCATTTCCGCCGAGGCGGTTCTTACAATCTGCGCGCCCGTAAAGCGCAGACCCTCCTCAAAATCGTGCACAGAGGAACGCACCATCGAAAAGCACCACAGCGCAATCACAATCGTCTGCAATAAAAAGAGCGATAGCAGTCGACGGGAAACGGACGTTCGGCGCAGCATGGGCAGTAGTTTTCGCAGCATCTTATTCTTTCTCCTCACGTACTTGTATGCAGTATACAGGAAATCGCTCGGCATTTCAATCCAAACGCAGAATGCCCGCGTAGAATTCTTAAGATATGCTAAAAAGTCTTTGTTTGCGGTATTCAATCAGGCGGTGGCGTTTGCTATACTAGAATCATCAAAAAAATAGATGGAGGTGCTTTCCCCAATGAAATTCACACGCAAACTCATGGCGTTGCTTACGGCACTCACGCTCGTGCTTGGCATGGCTTCCACCGCGTTAGCCACCGACGTTGTCGAGCTTGAATACGTCATTCACAAGTCCGAAGCAGCCGCGATTGACGGCATGCAAGCCGTCATCGACCAGTTCAACGCCGAAAATCCCGGCATCCACGTCACGCTAACCCCCACGCCCGATTTTGCCACCGTGATCCAAACCCGCGCGCAAACCAATGATATGCCTGACCTGTTCAGCTGCACCACGAACACGATGTATGAGATCATGTTTGAGGATGGCCTGATCATGGACCTAAGCGGTCAGCCGTTCCTTGATAACATCGAGCCTTCCACGCTGGCGCTTTCCCAGTATCAGGGCAAGAACTGGCGGCTTCCCTACTCGCTGAGCTGCTACGGTCTCTACATCCGCACGGACATCTTTGAGGAGCAGGGCATCGCATGGCCCACCACTTGGGATGAGCTGATGGCTGCCTGATAAGACGATGGTTTACCAACGCATGGAGCGGATGATGGGCATCATCGCCCCCACGGATGACGAGTTCAAGGCCATCGCGGCCGGAACGCTTCAGCCTAAGGATTCCAAGGTGCTCACCGCCTATGCCAACGCCTCCATACAGCTTGCCAAGAACATGACCCCCGAATCCCTTGGCGCGGAATACACGGAATCCTACCAAGCGCTGCTCGCGGGCGAAGCGGCTATGACCATCAACGGTCAGTGGTCGCTGACTACGCTGAAAACCTATGACCCAGCGGTGAAGGTTGCGCTTATTCCCCTGCCCAACCCCACCGGCGAAGCAACCAACGTTGCCGTAAGCATCGATACCAGCTTTTGCATCTCCTCCAGCACCAAGCATCCCCAAGAATGCCTTGCGTTCCTGAGCTTCCTGAGCCAAACGGATGTGGCGCAAAAATACACGGATATGGAAGCCAGCCCCAACGTCGTTAAGGGCGTCAAGTACAACGTGCCTGAGCTTGAAAAGATCAGCGAGAAGATGAACAACGGCGAAATCTTTATCAGCCTCAACGCCGTATGGCCGAGCGGCCTTCGCAAGGATCTGGGCGACGCCGCAACAAACCTGGTCATCGATTGCGACGTGGACGCCTTCCTTGACGATGCCGCCAGCATCATCGCCGAGTATTACAAGCAATAAGCCCTTTTCAGCGATAGGGTGGGTGGCAAGCGACAGGAGTTGCTTGCCACCCACGCTTCCTGTTCGTTTTCCAACGTCCCCCCGCTTTCCCATGTTGGGATGTGAAAACCCTTGATTTTTTTGTCTGAAAGGTGGCGGCGAATATGGTATCGGTTGCGGGCAAGGTGAAGCACGCGTCGCTCCAGCGCGAACAGCGCAGCACATTCATCGTATTCATCCTCCCCGGGCTGCTCTTGTATTGCGTGTTCCTGATCTTCCCCATTTTGATGGGCATCGTCTATAGCTTGATGGACTGGAACGGCATTAGCCCAAACTTCAATTTCATTGGCTTTGAAAACTATACCAAGCTCTTTACCGATCGCAAATTTCTGTCCGCATTGCTCTTTAACGTCCGCTATACGCTGATGCTAATCGTAGGCATTGTTGGAATCAGCATTATGCTGGCCCTTTTGCTCAACCGCGAGCTGAAAGCACGCTCCTTTTTCCGCACGCTGTATTTCTTTCCAGCCATTTTAAGCATGATCACCATCAGTTTGATCTTTAACCAGATTTTCTATTACGTGCTCCCCTCCGTTGGCAAGCAGCTCGGCATCAGCTGGCTGAGCAGCAATGTGCTTGCCAGCCGTGATACGGCCATTTACGGTATTTTGTTTGTACACCTGTGGCAGGGCGTAGCGCTGCCGACGCTGCTCTTTTTAGCGGGTTTGCAAACCATTCCCACTGAGCTATACGAGGCGGCCTCCATTGACGGCGCAAACGCGTGGCACCAGTTCAAATCCATCACTTTTGCTTATCTGCTGCCCACGTTAAGCGTCGTGCTGGTGTTGGTGGTCAAGCAGGGCTTGATGGTTTTCGATTACGTCAAAGCCATGACCGAGGGCGGCCCCGGCGGCGCAACGCAGAGCATTGCGCTACTGATCTACACAAACGGCTTTGAGCGCAACAAATACAGCTACTCCATCGCTCAAGCCATCATGACGGGCATTTTGATCGCCATGATCTCCGTATTCCAAATTAAGCTCACAAGCAAAAAGAAGGTGGAATAGGTGCATAAGGTTCATCGCAGAGGAAACGTCCTCGCCTATCTGTTGCTTTCCCTTGGCGCGCTGATCATCCTTTTTCCGCTCTACATTTGCATCACAACCACCTTTAAAACACCCTCCGAAAGCGCGATCAGCTTCTTTACCCTGCCAAGCTCCTTCTATCTTGGCAACTACGCCACCGTACTCGCGGATGAAAAGCTGTATTACGCCTATCAGAACACGCTCATGATCACCATTTGCGCGCTGCTGCTGGAGTTCATTATCATGCCGCCCATGAGCTACGCGCTTTCACGCTCCATGGGACGCAGCAAGCCGTTTCGCTTCCTGTATTTTTTCTTTTTGATGGGCATATTTCTGCCCTTTCAGGTGCGCATGATGCCGTTGGTGAAGCTGATGGGCTGGTTTGACCTGCTAAAGCCCAGCGGCATGGTGCTGCTGTACCTTGCGCACGCAACGTGCGAGAGCACCTTTCTGTACGTGGGCTATCTGGCAACCGTCAGCCCCAGCCTTGAGGAAGCCGCGTATATCGATGGCGCATCCACCTTCCAAAACTATACGCATGTCATTCTTCCGCTAATGAAGCCCATTCTTGCAACGGTGCTCATCCGGGAGGGTCTCGCCATTTGGAACGACTTCCAGCTTCCTTTGGTCTGTCTGAACCGCTCGCAGAAGTTCTGGACCTTAACGATTTACCAGAACAACTTCCAATCCGAATACAACGTGGATTACAATTTGGCCTTTGCGTGCCTAGTGGTGGCCAGCCTGCCCATCGTAATTTTCTATATCATTATGCAAAAGCAGATCATTGGAGGTTTGACCAATGGCGCTGTCAAGGGATAAGCGGGTATTGCTCACGCTCAACGCGCATAGCTGGATGGAGCCTAACAACGAGGCCTGCCTTCAAACCATTGCGGAGGCGCTCTGCCGGGAGAGTGTCTCGGTAGCGGCTCTTCAGGAGGTCAATCAATCCGCGGACGCGCCGGTGGCGGCGGCGGAGCTGCTTGCGCAAAGCCATTACGTATGCGCCGGCGATTGCCCCATTCGTGAGGATAACTTTGCCCTACAGCTGGCGCTTAGGCTTGCGCGGCAAGGCACGCCGTACCATTGGACATGGGCGTATGCGCACCGAGGCTATCGCGTTTACGAGGAAGGCGTTGCGGTTTTCACCAGCCTGCCCATTCTGCGCACGGACAGCGCGTGCGTGTCACGAATGCTGGCGGAGGACACGCCCCACTACTGCCGCCGCCAGGTGCTGGGCGTCCTCGCGGGCAGCGCCGAGGCCGCGCGCTGGTACTACTCTGTTCACATGGGCTGGTGGAAC
>JAVVVJ010000112.1:0-4749 GCA_036652695.1 Clostridia bacterium
AACTAAATGCAACGGCTAACGGTGATGCACGTGCGTTTTCTTTGGCGAGTGAGGCCGGATTTTTGCGGGGAGATTCTGCTCAAATCCCGCTTCTACCATTGCTCATTTCATGAAAACCATGTATACTAGGTTAACGGAATCGGTATGGCACAATACAAAGGGAGACGAAACGATGAAAAAAGCATTCCTTTTTGTAAAGGACAAATATGTAAATCCCAAGTACCCTTTTCAGGATCGGCTATATTTCCTCTTTGGTACAGCGGGTGTCATCAGCGCGGGCGCCGCCTTTCTAGCCGCTATCATGAGCGGGCTTCCCATGATTGCGGCGGTAGCCAGCTTGCTCAGTTTTTTTATTGTGCTCGCACTTATGATTGTCTCGCTGTTTATTAAAAACATTTCGGCTGCTCGTGTGATTTGCAGCATCTTTTTGAACTTTTTCATGTTTCCCGTACTCTTTTGGGTAACGGGCGGCATCAATTGCGGAATGATTTTTTACTTTATTATGGGGCTTTGCATTGCTACCTTGATTTTGAACGGGAAAGTGCGCGTTGGCATCGTAACGGCAACCTTGCTGCTGGATGCTGCCTGCCTGTACTTGGGCTTTGCGCATCCTGAATGGGCCTATGCGCTCAGCTACAGTGAACGGCAAATGGATACGGTTTCCAGCTTTTTGATTGTTGCGCTCTTTGTGATCGCGGTCATCATGATTATGTCGCTGGAATATCAAAAGCAGCACCGTGTCGTGCAGAGCTATAATGAGTATTTGAAGCATCAATTGATGACCGATACCATGACCACGCTTTATAACCACAGCTTTCTGCTGACCACGTTACAGGAGCAAATGGAGATTTGCAATCAAAACAGCACCCCCATGTCTGTCGCGATGTTTGATATTGACGGTTTCAAGGGCGTCAACGATGCCTATGGTCATTTGCGCGGCAATCAAGTGCTGTGCCAATTTTCCGCCATCTTAAAAGAGGCGTCCGGCGAGGAAAACATTGCCACGCGGTACGGGGGCGATGAGTTTTTGGTGGTGCTGCCCGGCGCAAACCACGCAAAGGCCTTTGCGTTTGCGGAAAAGGTGCGCATCTCTACTTTGCATGATAAGGCCTTGCAGGAGCTAGCCGCGTCCAGCATTTCCATCAGCGGAGGCGTTTTGCAATATAAAAAAGACGTTACCGTGGACGATTTTATTCATCAGGTGGATACGCGGATGTACATGGCAAAAAGAAAAGGAAAAAATCAAATTGTTGGAAATGATGCAGAGCCGGCGCTCCAAAGCACTTGCGCTGTGGGAAAATAGAGGAACCGCGGCTCTTTCGCATCCTGCAAAGAGGTTCATTCCGGCGCTTTGCTTTCATAAAACAGGTATGCTATAATGGATGTTCCGCAGGATCACAGGGGGGCTGAAACCTATGATTATTGGGCAGTTTTGTGAAACCTATCCGCCCGAGCTGGATGGCGTGGGGCGCGTAATGCTCAGCTATTGCTGTGCGCTGAAAAAGATGGGGCATCGTTGCATGTATATCGCGCCGGAAAACCCGAACTATGCGCATACGCCGGAATGCGAAACGCTGCTGTATAAAGGGATGCCCATTCCACGGGAGCTATACCGCATTGGTGTGCCGGGCTTTACGCGCACGTACCGCCGCGCGGCGCGGGAGATTCCATTTGATTTGGTGCACGCGCACAGCCCGTTTCTTGCTGGGCGCGCGGCGCGGCGCATTGCGCGGCGGCGGAGCATTCCGCTGGTGGCGACCTTCCACAGCAAATTTTACGATGACTTTTACCGCGTCACGCATTCCAAGGCGTTGGCGCAGCTTGCGCTACAGTATGTGCTGTCCTTTTACCGCTCGTGCGATGAGGTGTGGGCGGTCAACGAATGCACGGCGCAGGTACTGCGGGAATATGGCTACCGGGGAGAAATCGTAGCCATGCCAAACGGTACCAATCCCCTAAGCGTAACCGATGAGGAATATGCCGATGCGCTGCGCCGCTTTCCACTGCTGGATGAAACGCCGACGCTCCTCTTTGTGGGTCAGATGGATTTTAAGAAGAATACGCGGAACATATTGCGCGCCTGTGCCAAGTTGAGCGGCGAAGGCTTTGCCTATCAGCTGCTCATGGTGGGCGAGGGGCAGGATTCCAAGAGCCTGCACGCGCTGGCGCAGGAGCTTGGCATTGCGCAGAAGGTGCAATTCACCGGCTTTGTGGCCGAGCGGCATGTGGTTCTCTCGCTTTACCGCCGCGCTGATCTGCTGGTATTTCCCTCCGTGTACGATAACGCGCCCATGGTGGTGCGGGAAGCCGCCGCCATGGGGACGCCCGCGCTGCTGCTTGCGGAGAGCTGCGCTGCCGAGGGCATTGTGCATGGCGAAAACGGCTTTTTATGCCGCAACACGGTGGAGAGCATCGCAGAGGGCATCCGTTCTGCGGTCCCTAGCGCGCAGGCGGTGGGCGCGCGTGCCCGGGAAACCATTCCCATCCCATGGGAGCAGCTGATGCGGGACGTCCTTGCGCGTTACCAAAAGCTGATCGATTCCAAACGGGAAAGGAGCAACCCATGAAGCTACGCACGCGAAAGCTGTTGAGCTTTCTGTTTATTGTCGCATCGCTGGGCATAGTGCTGGTGATTGCCTTTAGCAACAACGAGCTCGGCAGCGCGTGGGAAACGCTGTTTACGCTGCATCCCGGCTGGCTGGCGGGGGCGGGGATATGCTGGTTTTGCTACCTGTTCTTTGATGCGCTTGCCTACCACTATTTTCTGCGCAGACAGCACCACCCCGTGAAGCTCCGCTCCAACCTCTATGTTTCGCTCATGGGCTTTTACTATGCCAACATCACGCCGGGCGCAAGCGGGGGCGAGCCCATGCAGATTTATTACATGACCAAGCTGAATATCCCCGTGGGCATCGGCACCTCCGCCGTAGCGCTCAAGCTGTTGTGCAACCAGTTCATGACGGTGCTGCTGGCCTCTGTTTTGTGGCTTTGCAACGCCGCGTTTATCGATGTGCAGCTGGCGGGCGCAAAATGGGCGGTCATCCTTGGCTGGATCGTCAATTTTGCCGCCGTGCCGCTGGTGCTGCTGGCCGCGCTGCATCGGCCGCTGGTACAGCGCGTGGTGAACTTCGGGCTGCGCCTTGGCGTCAAAATGCGCCTGATCAAGAACCTGGCGGTTGCAGAGGTGCATGTGAATACAATGCTTGACACCTATCATGAAAGCGTGCTGCGCGTGGGGCGAAGCCCCAAGGAAATCCTGCTACAGCTGCTGATGAGCGCCGCCAGCCTGCTGGGGCTGATGGGCGTTCCCGTTTTTGTGTACTATGCCTTTGGGCAAACGGGCGTGCCATGGTATCAGCTATTGACCATTTCCTTTTTGCTGTACATAAGCGCGAGCTATACGCCGCTGCCCGGCGGGAGCGGCGCGCAGGAAGGCGGCTTCCTGGTTTATTTTCGAGGGCTGTTCGCGGCGAGCAGCATTGGGCTAGCGCTGCTGGTATGGCGCTTTATCACTTTTTACCTGTTTTTGCTGCTGGGCGCTACCGCGGTGCTCATATCCGGCATTCGCATGGTTCGCAAGCGTAGCGCGGCGCAAGCAAAGAAACCGGAGAGCTGATCGTACAGGCGTTTTGATGGCAACAGTGCCAACGTTTGGAAGGAGCTTTTGCAAATGAAAAGAGCCGTGCTTATCTTATCCGTTTTGTTGGCGTTGGGGCTTACCAGTGCGCATGCCGCGGAATATACCGCCAATTCCACTTTTACCATCACCTATGACGATGCGGTTTTTACGCTGGATGATACGGGCTATCCATCCAACATAGCGACCGACGATACCTATCGTTGGCTTTTTTTGCTGAATAGCGACGAGTACCTCATCGATGTAAGCATGGAAAGCTGGCATCTGCTTGGCTATGAAGTGGAGAGCTTGCTGACTGCCAGCGAGGCGGAAAAACAAGCGTACGTGGCAGATGCGCTGAGCGCGTACAGTGCCACGCTTTTGAAAACCGTAGAGGTGGGGAGCGAAAAAATCCCCTTTGTCCTATTCTACATCAACGCCGAGGGGGGCGACTGCTTGGTGGCGGAAACCCTTGTATCTGGCTATGTGATTGATTTTTGCGCCTATTACCGCGATGCCAGCCGCGATGCAGACGATGCGCTCGCCGAGCACTTGCTTGCCATTTTGGATAGCTTTACCCCGGTTCTGATCGAGTAAAGGGCTAGGGCTTCATGCCCTAGCCGACCTCTCACATCACCGTGGGTACCGTTGGGTATACGGCGGTTCAATCGCATCATTGTCGTTTTCTAAATCGCTCGTACTGTGCGGATAGATCATCCTATCCAGCAGCTGCGAGCCTTTCGTTTGTGATGGGACTGCCCCCCTGCCCAATCCTTTTTTTGCACTCGCAGTTCTATCATCATACTGCTGACAGGCTCATGAGCTGTTCGCAAGACTTGCTTTTGATTGGGTCATGACTTCGGTTTGCATAGATAGGCGTACATCATCGAGCAAGCGAGGATGATTTTCTTTCAGTGCCAGAACGTAATTGCCATCTTTTTGTACGATCTTTTCAGCAATCTCTTTTTGCGTACCCATTGCATCAATGGTTATGGTAGTTCCTTTTACCTCAAACAAATCGAGCAATTGCGGAATGGCCGTAATTTCATTGCTCTTTTCGTCCGTCGCCAGTTGTCCCATTACGAGCTGAAACTCAAGTGTCATGCGATGGAACGCCATGTGGTAACGCTAAA
>JAVVVJ010000113.1:0-1303 GCA_036652695.1 Clostridia bacterium
GAGTGACAAAGAGGTTTTTGGTCGCCCACACGGAGCTGTCGGGTGGAAGCGGCTCGGTTTCAAAGGTATCCAAGCCGGCACCCGCAATACGGCCTTCGTTCAGAGCGCGTAGCAGCGCAGGTTCATCGATCGTTTTGCCGCGACCCACATTGACGATCACGGCGGTGGATTTCATCATGGCCAGTTCGCGTTCCCCCAGCATGTGAAAGGTCTGATCAGTCAACGCACAGCACATCACGAGGAAGTCACAGCGTGGCAAAAGCCGATCCAGCGTGTCGCCCTGATCACTAGCAAACATCTCATCCACATCCGCGCAAGGCTTTACCTTGCGGCTATAGGAAAGTTCGTTCATCTCAAAGGCCTTGGCGCGCTTAGCCAGTGCAAAACCAGTGTTACCCATGCCCACAATACCAATCGTCTGGGAGAAAAGTGCTTTCATAGCGCCCTGACCCTCATAGCCCCAGTGACCCGCATCCTGTGCTTTCAGCACGAGGCGGTTGTGATAGGCATGGTTCAGCATAAAATAAAAGCAATGCTCAGCCAACGCAGGTGCGGAGCGCCCCGCAGAGCCAGTGATATCAAACCCCGCCTGAATATAATCCGGCTGGGCGATTCCGTCCAGCCCGGCAGCGTCCCAGTGGAGCCACTGCAATTTTTTGGCCGCACGCACGTCGGGACGCCCTAGGATCACCGCAACGGTGGCTTTGGGGAGCGCCTTGGCAAGCGCGTCAGAATCGTCAGCGGATACATAGATGATTTCCGCTTCCGGCGCGGCGGCGCGAAGGCGTTCCTTGTGACACTCCGCCCAA
Organism: Clostridia bacterium; assembly: GCA_036652695.1. GTDB lineage: Bacteria > Bacillota > Clostridia > Christensenellales > Aristaeellaceae > Limiplasma. The sequence continues at coordinate 810 of JAVVVJ010000113.1, forward strand.
GGCAAATTAGTCACAATCGTTTCAATGTTTCTCAACCAGATCACACTCCTCATTCGTTTGAAACGTAAAAATTGTTCGCATGCGGTTGTTTAATTCCCGTTCCATACATGCAGTATAGATTTGAACCTTTCGCATGTCTAGGCACAAATTTTTCATGCCTCTTTTTTCCCTTTTATATTGTAAGAATTGCGTTTTGTACGGAACGCGCAGCGTATCGCCAATCACAAAAAGGTCGTAAATGGCTAATAATCTCCCGTTTTTGCAGTCAATCAACAAAATTTGCACATTTGGTACGTCCAATCATGCCGTCCCCCCTCCACCATGCAAAAATAGATGATCCAGTCCCTTGCTCTCCTCTCCAAAAGAAAAGGCGCACTTGCCGCTTCCCGCATTGGGAAACCGCAAGTGCGCCACCTTCATCTAGCGTATCAAATGACCCATTTACTAATCTAAGTCTAAAATGCAACGCAGCTATGAGCAGATTTTGTTCGTGG
>JAVVVJ010000113.1:1344-4701 GCA_036652695.1 Clostridia bacterium
ACCACGGGCAAAAGATGCCATAGATGCTTGCGTTTTAGCGCAAGATTCGTATCATCCACCGATGCGCCTCAGCCCTGCAAATAGCGCTCCTGTGACGACGTCAGCTTGTCGATATTCACCTGTAGCGCGTTCAGCTTTCGTAGCGCCACTTCATGATCAATCTCCTGCGGCACGGCATAAAGCCCGGGTGCCAGCGTGCGCCCCATCTGTGCAATGCGCAGCGTACACAGCGCCTGCAAAGCAAAGCTCATGTCCATGATTTCCATCGGATGGCCATCGCCTGCGGCAAGGTTCACCAGCCGCCCCTGCGCCAGCAGGTAAATCGTCCGCCCGTTTGACAGCGCAAAGGCTTCGATATTATGGCGAACTTCCGTGCTCTTCGCCGCCGCGCGTAGCCCCGCCACATCGACCTCCACATCAAAATGCCCCGCGTTGCAGAGGATTGCGCCCTCCTTCATGGAAAGCATCTGCTGAGCGGTAATCACGCTCTTGCAGCCGGTAGCGGTAACGAACAGCTCGCCAAGCGCGGCCGCCTCATCCATGGGCAGCACGGTAAAGCCATCCATCACGGCCTCAATCGCGCGCACGGGATTGACCTCGGTCACAATCACCTTCGCGCCAAGCCCCTTGGCACGCATGCTGATGCCCTTGCCACACCATCCATAGCCGCATACCACCACGGTGCTGCCCGCCACGGTAAGGTTGGTGGTGCGCATGATGCCATCCCATACGCTCTGACCTGTGCCATAGCGGTTATCAAACAGATGCTTGCAATCCGCGTCGTTGATGTTGAACATGGGAAAGCGAAGCGTGCCAGCGTTTGCGCGCCGACGCAGGCGAAGCACGCCGGTCGTGGTTTCCTCACAGCCGCCGCGCAGGTTGGTCGCCCACTCGGGGTGATCCTCATGCAAAATCTGCACCATATCGCCGCCATCGTCGATCATCACATCCGGCATGGTCATCAGCGCACGGCACAAATAATCGTGGTATTCCTCCGCCGTGCAGGCGTGCGCGGCATATACCGTTACGCCGCTTTGCGCAAGCGCGGCACATACGTCGTCCTGCGTGGAGAGCGGGTTGCTGCCCGTTGCGCAGACCTCCGCGCCGCCCTGATGAAGCACCTGCGCCAGATAGGCGGTCTTTGCCTCCAGATGGATGGAGAGCGCTACCTTCAGCCCGCGTAGCGGCTGCTCCCTGCGCATATCCTCGGCAATCCCGCTAAGCACCGTCATATGCCTACGCGCCCACTCAATTTTCTGCGCGCCCTGCATGGCAAGCGCTTGGTCACGAATCATGGGTTTCATTTGAATACCCTTCCTTGCGTTTATCACGCAAACAGCTGGTAGATTGGGAAGTAAAGAAACGGAATCACAATGGCAGGCAGCAGGTTGGCGATTTTGATCTTCTGATCCAGCAGCATATTCACGCCGATCCCCACGATCAATAGCCCCCCCACCGCGCTCATCTCGGTGATCACCGCTTCGCTGAGAAGCGGCGCGACGACCGCGCCAAGCAGCGCAATCGTCCCCTGATACACCAACACCGGCACCGCCGCCAGCATCACACCAATGCCAAGAGAGCTTGCAAACACAATGGAGGCCACACCATCCAGCGCCGCCTTCGCGATGAGCGTGGAATGATCGCCGCGTATGCCGCTATCCAATGCGCCCACAACAGCCATGGCGCCCACGCAAAACACGAGGCTTGCCGTTACAAAGCCCTTCGCAAAGGTATCGTCACCCTCGCCGCCACGCGTTAGCTTGCGCTGGGCAAAAGCGCCAAGGCGGTTCATTCTGCCGTCGATATCGATCAGCGTGCCCGCCACGCCGCCCAGCACCATGGAGAGAATGACCAGCAGGGTATGGGTGGTTTTGAGCGCCCCTGAAAGGCCAATCAAAATCACGCACAGGCCAATGCCCTGCATCACCGTTTGCGCCATCGCTGGGCGCATGCCCTTGCGAAACAGAAGCCCCAGCGCCGAACCGGCGATGATCGCGGCGCAGTTAATCAGCGTGCCTATCATTGGTAAAGCGTCCTTCCAGCAGAAAAATGGGCACGCCACTATCGGCATACCGCAAAAAGGGGCTGCCCGCCAGGAAGCGTGACAACCCCTTTAACTGTACATGCTGTGGTTACTGAGCAACGGCGGCATCCACGGGATACACGCTGACCTGCTTTTTATCGCGACCCATGCGCTCAAAGCGCACAATGCCATCGACCTTAGCAAAAAGCGTATCGTCGCTGCCAATGCCTACATTCAGGCCGGGATGGATATGCGTGCCACGCTGACGAACCAGAATGTTGCCCGCCAAAGAGAACTGACCGTCCGCGCGCTTGGCCCCAAGGCGCTTGCTTTCGCTATCGCGGCCATTGCGGGTAGAGCCCATACCTTTTTTATGAGCGAAGAATTGAAGAGTAAGCTTCAACATGATGATGTCCTCCCATCATTAATTTGTAAGTACGTAGGGTATTGCGCTGCAATATCGGCAAAGCCTTGCAGCACTGTGCGAAAAATCACGCGCGCATCGTGCTCCCGCCCCGGCTCAAGCCTTGGGGGCAGCGCGACACAGATCACTGTGGAGCGTTCATCCTGCTCAATCACAGGCATTACACCCGCCACGCTTTCCAGCGCGTTCGCACAAGTGGTGATGAGCACGCTGGCTGCGGCGCACACAATATCGCGCCCGCTTTTGGCATAACCCGCATGACCGCTGACCCGAAGGCCACGCACACCCTGCTCATCCCGAAAAACATCCACAGTGGTCATCAGCCGATGGTGGTAATTTCCACCTTGGTATAGGCCTGACGATGACCCGCGCGGCGATGGTAATTTTTCTTGCTCTTGTACTTGTAAATGATGATCTTTTCGCCCTTCACCTGGCCTAGAACCTTGCCCTCAACCTTGGCGCCGGCAAGCGTGGGCGTACCCACCTCTACGCCTTCCTCGGAGCCGAGCATCAGAACGTCGAAGCTCACCTTGCTATCGGCTTCATTCTCAAGCTTCTCCACATAGATAACGTCTCCCTGGGACACACGGTATTGCTTGCCACCGGATACGATCACAGCATACATGGCAAAGCACCTCCTGTACAATACTCGCCAAGCGTAGTAGGTGGCGCATTAGGCGCACTTCAAAACCCCGCTTGAGCGGCTTACTGAGCTAGAATATCATAAAAAGCACGGCCTGTCAAGAAAAAAACAATGCGGCATCAAGCCAACCCTCTGCGGTACAGCCCAAGACGGGAACCGCCCAATAATGGGTTAGGAGGCTAGCGCTTCATGCCCTAGCCTCCCTTTGTATGGTATTACTCGTTTACCAGCATCAGCTTTCCTTGCACAAGCCCCGGGGTTTTGTAA
>JAVVVJ010000114.1:0-4684 GCA_036652695.1 Clostridia bacterium
CACGCAGAGCATTACAAGCGAGCGGGAGGAAACAAAATGAAGCTTTTTCATGTAGAAACAATAGAGCAATTCAAAATTGGCGCGTGGCTTGAACGGCAAGGGCTAGCGGCGGAGGACGTGGCCGTTGTGGAGCTGGTGGACAGGTACACGGTGCGGATCATCAATGCAGCCGGGCAGTGGATGGATGTTGAGTGCAAGGATGGGGCTGTGCAAATCAATCAGGACTGAGAAAGCACGCGAAGCGAAGAAACGCACCAAAACAAAGATGGCTATTCTGGGTTGTGATTATCTGACGCAACTCACAAAGGAGCAGCTCCTCAAATTGTGCCGTGAGAAGTGGCAGCTGATATACAGGAGGGTGAAAGCGGATGGAAATGACCATCAAAACCATGACCATCAAGGATTTTAAGGGCATCAAAAGCCTGACGCTGGACTTGGACGGTCACAGCGCCTCCATCGCGGGACGCAATGGAACGGGCAAGACCTCCGTGTGCGATGCTTTTCTTTGGTTGCTGTTCGGCAAGGACAGCGCGGGGAAGGCCGCGGACGTGAAGCCGCTGGACAGGGATGGCGAGCGCGTCAGCGGGCTGGAAAGCGAGGTTGTCGCTACCCTCACCGTGGAAGGGAGGGACGTGGAGCTTCGTCGCCAGTGGCACGAGGTATGGTCGAAGGATCCTGAAAGCGGCGAGAAGGTATATAGCCGCGATGAAACGCTGTGTTGGGTGGACGGCGTACCTAAGAAACTGGAAAAGGAGTACATACCTTACATCCTTTCGCTGGTGGGCGGCGATGAGAACACCTTTAAGCTGATCTCCGAGCGTGGCGCTTTCATGCGGATGGGCTGGAACGATCGGCGCAAGGAGCTGGTCAAAATCGCGGGTGGTGACGCCGACGAAGAGATCAGGCGCGACCCTTCTTTTGCCGATATCGAGCGCGTGCTTGCGGGTGTAAGCGCGGAGGACGCGAAGAAGCGTCTGCTCGACCAGCGCAAGCGGCTGGATCAGGAGCTCAAGGCCATACCTGAGCGCATCGACGAGCTGGAAAAGACGCTCCGGCCTTTGGACGAGAGCGAGCTATCTGCCGCGCAAGCCGCGCTGGATGACCTGAACGCCCAACTTGCGGACGTTAACGCCCAGCTGACGCCATCGCAGGAATCCATCCAGCGCATGAACGGGCTATACGCTCAAAGGCGCGAGTTGGAGAACAAGCTGCGCGATATTGAGGATGCGGCGCGCAAGCCCATACGCGAGGCATTGGCGGCGGCAGAGGGAAAGCTGGCGGGTTACCGAAGCGCGGCGGCGTCCCTGCACGCGGACGCTTTGGCTTACGAGAGCCGACTGAACCGCGCCAACGCCGACTTGGACAAGCTCAAGCAGCGCCGTGAAAGCATGTTGGCCGAGTATCACAACTACGCGAATATGGTTTACGCGCCGCCCGAAATCGCAACCACATGCCCTACCTGCGGGCAGAGCCTGCCGCAGGACAAGCTGGGCGAGGTTGCCCGCAAGCACCGCGAGGAGTGGGAGCAGAAGCGAAACGCCTCGATGGAAACCGTCAAGAACAACGGCAAAAGCATCGCATCGCAGATTAACGAGCTGCAGGACGAAGTGGAGAACGCGCAGGCCAGTTTGAACAGCGCAAAGGCTAATATGGAGGGCCAGCGCACACCCATTGAGCTTGAAGAGGAGGCCAAGCGGCTGCGTGGCACAGAGGTCTCTGTTGGCGATATCCCCGAGTGGCAAGAGGCGAAAGGCCAACTGGACGCAGTGAACCACGACATCGAGAGCCAAAGCGACGACAGCCGCCGCGTGGAATTGATGAAGCGGCGCGCCGATATCGAATCCGGCATGAAAGGCCACAATGCCGTGTTGGCACTGAGGGAAACAAACGACCGCGTCAAAGCCCGCATGGTGGAGCTAAACGAGCAGAAGCGCACCGTTGGCGCGAAGGCGGCAAGCGTGGAGGGTGACATCGCCCTGCTCTCCCAATATGCGCGGGCGCGCTGCACGGCGCTTGAAACGGCCATCAACAGGCGTTTCTACAGCATCAAGTGGCGCATGTTCGACACGGCAAAGAACGGCAACATGATCGACTGCTGCGACGCTATGGTAGGCGGTGTGGCGTACTCGGTGGACAGCCACAAGCTCAACGCAGGTGCATGCTTTAATGCGGATATCGAGATCATCAACGTATTGAGCAGAGCCTATGGCGTGAGCGTGCCATGCTTTATTGATGAGGGTGAGCGCGTGGACAGCGGCAAGCTTGCCTACCCAGGCGGGCAACGCATCGAAATGCGCCGTGAGGACGGCGTTGACTGCCTGACTGTTACGATTGATGAACCGTAGACAATTGTGCGGCGATTTTGGCAGAAGAACCGCGACGATGAAGGAGGTATGAACATGGCAGACCCAAAGACGAGCCCTGAAAGCAAGGAGCTGGCAAAGCGCCAGCCTACGCCCAGCGAACGCTTCGCCATGAGCGTGGAGCGCCAATTTGCCGGGGAGGTTGGGCAGCTCAACATGACCGATTATGAACGCAGCCTTGCCCAGCATCTGTTTATCAAGATTGACGCGGCGCTGATTGAGGCCGATAAGAAGCGCATCAACAATGCACCGCCTATTGTGTGGCAGAACGTGAACATGCGCAAGCTGGCCATTGACGCAGTGCATCGCGTGCAGCTTGGGCTTGACGCGCTGATCCCCGGCCACATCTATCCCATTGCCTACCTCAACGGCAGAACACAGAAATACGACATTGACCTGCGCATTGGATACAGGGGAGAAGAGTTCTATGCGCGCCTCGCATCCTTGCACACCATCGCTGATATGCGAACGGAACTAGTCTACTCCACCGATGAATTTACCGTTTACAAGAAGGGCGTTACCAACTCCGTAGAAGGCTACGACTTCAAGATCAACAATCCATTTGACCGCGGCGAGCTGGTTGGCGGCTTTGTGTATATCGAGTACGAGGGTGGCGCAGGCAGCGAGCTTGTGGTGATGAGCAAAAAGGATATTGACAAGATCAAGGAATCCGCAAAAAGCAATACCTTCTGGGGTGCGTGGTATGACGAGATGGCTTACAAGACGCTCGTCCACAAAGCAACCAAGAGGATCATCATCGACCCGCACAAGATCAACGTGACGGCCTATGCAACGGTGGATGCGGAGGAAAGCGCCACATCCATTGCCGCTGATGACTACCTAGACCCAACTGCTGACCTGCCAGCTATCGAAATAAAGGATGATGGAACGTCCACCGTACAGGACGAAGCTGCATCGGAAGCTCCGCATGAGGAAAGCAAGGCTGGAAACCAAGTGGAGGAGGATCCGTTCTGATGGAAGTCATCGACATTTCAGGGAAACGTTTTGGACGCCTTACTGTGCTTGAACGGGCTGGAAGCACCAAAGACGGAAAGGCCACATGGAATTGTGTGTGCGATTGTGGAGCGAATGTGGTTGAGGTTGGCAAGCTTCTCAGAAACGGGCATGTTCGGTCTTGTGGGTGTTTGGTAACCGATACCGTAGCGGAGCGAAACACGAAGCATGGAAGTTCAAAGCGCGGAAATGTCGAGAGGCTCTATAAAGTTTGGCTTTCCATGCATACGCGCACCATGAATCCAGCATGTCGTCACTATCAGTACTATGGTCAGAAGGGTGTATCCATTTGCGACGAATGGCGCAATGACTACAGCGCTTTCAAAACATGGGCAATTTCCAACGGATACGACCCATGCGCGCCGCGAGGACGATGCACCATCGACCGCATCGACGGAAACGGCGCGTATTCGCCAGAGAATTGCAGATTGGTTGATATGCACATACAGAACAAGAACAAGAGCTATACAAAGAAACAGGGGGATACTGCGTGGAACTGAGAGTACTCGGGACTGGAAGCAGCGGCAATTCATACGCTTTGTACGACAGAAACCAAATCGTCCTGCTGGATGCCGGAATTCCTGCGAGGAAAATCATGTGCGGAATCGAGCACCGCATCGGCGACGTTGTGGGCTGCCTGATCACTCACGAGCATCAAGATCACTGCCGGGGCGCACGCGACCTAAGCAGACTGGGCGTACCGATGCTTGGAACGCCGGGAACAAAGGATGCCCTCCCGTTCATTGATGCCAGCATGTCCAAGCGCCAGCGCAGAATTGGTTGCTTCACCGTACTGGATTTCCCCGTTTCCCATGACACAAAGGAGCCGTGCGGGTGGCTGCTGTTCAACACCCGCACGGGCGAAAGACTGCTGTATGCGACGGATACCAACGGCTTACTATTTACATTCCCGCGTATTAACTACTGGCTCGTTGAGTGCAACTACACCAATACACTGCTGGAGAGCACCGCACTGGTTCAGCGTGAGCGCATCGCTAAAACGCACATGAGCATGGAAACACTCGCGACTGTCTTGGGCCGCAACGACCTAACGGAATGCAAACAAATCATTCTATGCCACATGAGCCGCGAGCGAGGCGACCTGCAGCTGATGACCAGTTTCATTGGCAGCCAGACGGGAAAGCCCACTGCTATGGCCACGGAGGGCGCGCGCTTCAGCCTCAATCTTGAACCATTTTAAGGAGGGATATCATGTACAACGCGGACATGGCATATGCGGCACAATTGCGGCATTGCGATGAGATCAAAGCCCCTTGCTTTTCCCCGCACTACCGCTGCCATCGGTG
>JAVVVJ010000115.1:0-4661 GCA_036652695.1 Clostridia bacterium
CCATAAGTAGAGCAAAAAGAAAAATGACGAGTTTGTAAACAAGGCCGCCATCGGCAGGGTGGCTTGTGCATTGCCGGTGCGCGTGATATAATCCAAAGCCGCTCATATAGAACGATCAGGTAGGAGATATTCACCGATGATACGCTGGATTAAGCACTTATACGTGCGATGCGCCATTTTATTTGTGGCGGCGTTCGCAAGCGGAATTCTTTATCTGGCGGCAAGCCCCTACATTGAGGGCGGTATGCCGCAGGTTTCCAGCACCATTGCTCCGTTTGGCGAAGCATGGAGCTGCCGCTTTAACGAGGAGGCGGCTGTAACCACCGTTAGCCTGCCAGCGAAGCTGGCGCTTTCCCCGGACGTCCACACCATCACGCTTACGCGTAGCCTGCCCGATGTGCTTGCGCCGGCTTCCGTGCTGCGCTTCCCCACCTTATGCCAAACGGTGCGCCTCTACATTGGGGGAGAGCTGCGCGCGCGCTATGGCGACCTTTCCGCACCGATGAAAATTTACCCTTACGCCACAGCGGCGCATATGACGCAGGTGGATTTGCGGGAGGAGGATTGCGGGCAGGAGGTGAAGATCGTTCTAGCGGTGCCGCCGCTGTTTGTGGGGGAGCTGAGCCTGATTCGGCAGGTCGAAATTGGGCGGTTGAGCGATTTTATTTTGCGCGACCTTCTTGAGGATGGGGCAAGCCTGCTGATGCCGGTGGTAACCGGCGTATTCGCGTTGATTTTGCTGGCGGCGGGGCTGATTTTGCTTCAGCGTGGGCTAAAGAACCATTTGCTGATCGCGCTTGCGTTTTATACGCTTTTGTGGGGGTTGTTTTACCTGACCGATGGAATGCTCCTGCATGACCTGTTTAACCAAAATCCCAGCTTTTGCGCCTTCAATGACCTGTGGTACTACCTTTTTGATCAATTTATGCCCATCCTTTCCTTTGGGATGCTCTTGTACATCATGCGGCCTCCCATTCACCGCTGGCTCATGGCGCAGCTGCTGATCCATGCGGGGGTCTACCTCGTTGGCACGCTGCTGTTTGTTTTTCAGCTCGTATCCATTAACTATTTTAGGCCGATTATGATGGCGTTGGCGTTTGTTACCTACCTGAGCCTGTTTCGTTGCTATCGAAAAGCGCCCAAAAACCCGTTTGCGACGGCGATCTTTGTGCTGCTGATGGGGTATTTTCTGGATTATATCAAATACAGCCTCTCGCTGCTGCCGCTTTCCAGCGACGTTATTGTGTTTTTGCAGCTTCAATTGGCATTTATGTTTTTTTTGAGCATCGCGCTGGTCGTGTACTTCTGGTTGGTGTTTGAAGGCATTATCAAGCTCTTTGTGGAAAAAAGGCTCTCCATGCAGCGCACGCTGGATACGCTGGATATGCGCATGCGCATGAACCGGCTGCAATACGAGCAGATGATGCATAACAACCAAAGCCTGCGCGTGATGCGCCACGATTACCAGCACCATCTGCGCACCATGCGCACGCTCTGCGCCAACGGGGATTACGCGCGGCTGGAGGATTACCTCAAAGAGATGACGACAAGCGCGGAAGCGCTGCTGCTGTGCGACCTGTGTGAAAGCACGGTGGGCAACGCAACGCTGAGCTGGTTTCGCACAAAGGCGATGGAGGGCGGCATTCGCTTTGAAAGCAGCGTAGAAATTCCCAATGAGCGCGCAAGCTTTTCCATTGATCTATGCGTGGTGCTGTCCAACGCCCTGCAAAACGCCCTGGAGGCTTGCCAGCGCATGCAGGGAGGCACGCCGTTTATCAGGGCGCGGGCGAACCCGGTGGGCAAATCGCTCACGATTGTGATTGAAAATAGCTTTTCGGGCGAAATCAGCCGCGTGGATGATACGTACCTGTCCAGCAAGCGGGAAAGCGGGCACGGCCTTGGGTTGGCGAGCATTCGCGCCTCGGTGGAGCATACAAACGGCTGCTTGGAAATCACGCACAAGGAGGGGCTGTTCACCTTGCGCGCGGTGCTCAACGACATTTTGTAAAGCGGGCAAGGCGGGCGCGGGTGGAAGTCAATTTGTCTAATAGAAATTGACTTCTTTCTTGCGCTGTGATACGATAAAATGTAGCGGCGTTTGCCGCTGATCAATGGAAAGGAGCGGAGGCATGGACGGTTATTGCACCCTAAAGGAAGCGCGGAAAGGTCTGCCCCGCTGGGATGGCCCGCTGCGGCATCCCATTTATAGCAAGGGCGTTAAGCGCGTGCTCGACCTTGCGATGGCGCTGGTGGTGTTGGTTCCGTGCGGGCTGGTGATGCTGCCCATTGCGGCGGCGGTCAAACTCACCTCCAAGGGGCCGGTATTTTATACGGCGCTCCGGGGCGGCTATCATAATAGACCCTTTAACATTCTCAAATTTCGCACGATGGTCGTGGGCGCGGATCGCTACAGCAGCACCACCGCGTTTAACGATCCGCGCGTCACCCCGCTGGGGCGGTTGCTCCGCCGCAGCAAGATGGATGAGCTACCTCAGCTGTTTAACATTCTCAAGGGCGATATGTCGTTTATCGGCCCAAGGCCGGAGCTGCTGCGCTATACCATGCGCTACACCGCGGAGCAGCGGTGCATCCTGTGGGTGCGCCCCGGCATCAGCGACCCAAGCTCCTTAAAGCTCATTAGCCTAGATGAGGTGGTCGGTCACGATGACCCGGAGGGCACGTATGAGCGCCGCATCCTAGGCGAGAAAAACCGTATGCGCGTGGCATATGCGAAGAACCAATCCATTGGGCAGGACGCTCGGCTGTTTGTGCAGACCCTCGCCTGCGTGCTCAAAAAAAATCTCAAGCCCGGCGCGGCTGTCGAGGCGAAAGCACCCGAAGCCACCCAACAAGGAGTATGCAAATGAACACCGAAAAAAGCCGTAAGCTCGCGTGGAAAATTCGTATGCACGGGCTGGAAATGACCAATCGAGGCGGCACGTCGCATATCGGGAGCATCTTTTCCATGGCGGATATCGTGGCTGTGCTCTATGCCGATGTGCTGCACTATGACCCAAAAAATCCGAAAATGCCAGAGCGCGACCGCTTGCTGCTGAGCAAGGGACACGCGGGCGCGGGCATCTATGCCGCGCTGGCGGAAAGCGGCTTTTTTCCTGTGAGCGAGCTGGAAACGCATTGCCAAAACGGTAGCCATTTGAGCGGCCACGTGAGCCATAAGGGCGTGCCGGGTGTGGAGGCCTCCACAGGCTCGCTGGGGCAGGGGCTTCCAATGGCCATGGGCATGGCTGTGGCGGCGAAGCTCAAGCATGAGAGCCACCGCGTGTACTGCATCATCGGCGATGGCGAATGCGACGAGGGCGCTGTGTGGGAAACCGCGCTGATTGCGCATCAGTATCAGCTGGATAATTTTATTGTGACGATTGATTTTAATAAGATTCAGTCCCTCGCACCGGTGGATGAAACGATTGCGCTGGAGCCGATGGACGCAAAATGGGCAAGCTTTGGTTGGCATGTCATCCGCGTGGATGGGCACGATCACGAGGCGCTGCATGCGGCCTATGAAGAGGCGGAGAGCGCCTTTGGGCAGGGCAAGCCCATTGTGGTGATAGCGGATACCGTAAAGGGCAAGGGCGTCAGCTTTATGGAAAATGACGTGCTCTGGCATTACCGCACCGCGCGCGGCGAGGAATACGAAGCCGCCCGTAAGGAATTGGAGGCGCAAAAGCCATGAGAGATACCTTTACCCGCTGTTTGGAGGAGTACGCCCGCAAGCATGAGGAATTGGTGCTGGTTACGGGCGACCTTGGCTTTGGTGTGCTGTTCCCTTATATGAAGGAGTTTCCAGACCGCTTTTTGAACGCGGGCATTTCTGAGCAGGCCATGATGAGCATGGCGGCGGGCTTGGCGCTGGAGGGGCGTACGGTGGTGGTGTACTCCATCGGGAACTTCCCCACATTGCGCTGCTTGGAGCAGATCCGCAACTGCTGCGCGTATCATGAAGCGAATGTGAAAATCGTGTGCGTGGGCGCGGGGTTTGTCTATGGTACGCTGGGCATGACGCATCACGCCACGGAGGATATGAGCGCCTTGCGCATGCTGCCCGGCGTGCGCGTGTACGCACCGGCTGACGGCCTAGAGACAGAGGCTGTGATGACGCCTTTTTTGAGCGAGCCAGGGGTTGCGTATTTGCGCATTGGGCGCGGCGGAGAGCCGCATTATCACGCGGAGGGGGAGCTGACCGCTTACCGGACGGGCATGGCGCTGGAGCAGTTCTCCGGTACGGACGCTTACCTGCTTACAACGGGCGGCATTTTGGGTAGCGCGATTGAGGCGGCGGAGCTGCTCAAGGCGCAGGGGTTTGATGTTGGGGTGGCGAGCTTCCCAACGGTGAAGCCGTTGGATGAGGCATATTTGGCTGCGCTGTGCGAGAAGGTGCCGACGCTGTTTACGCTGGAGGAGCATACGATTGTGGGCGGCTTTGGCGGGGCGGTGTGTGAGTACGTGTGTGGCCGGGCGGGGAAAAGACCGCGCGTGGTGCGGTTGGGCTTGAAGGATACGTATTGTGCGATTGTGGGGAATCAGGCGTATTTGGAAAAGCATTTCGGCTTGGATGGCGAGGGCGTGGCAAAGAGCGTGGCCATGGCTTTGCGGGAAAATGGGAAAGCATAAGCGGTAAGAAAGTATAAATTGCGGGGTGCAGG
>JAVVVJ010000116.1:0-1779 GCA_036652695.1 Clostridia bacterium
CGCCGCCTTCTTGGGATGGCTCGGGGCTGGCGGGCGGGGCGCTTTGCTGCGGGTCGAGGCCGGGAAGCGCTTGGGACTGCGTGTTTTCAAAGATCAGCGTGGCGCAGTTTTCAACGCGCGTGCAGGTGAGGGTGTACACACCAAGCTGGGTTTTGTAGGAGCCATCGCCGCGCGCCATGCCGTCTAGGACATCGACCACAAGGGCGTAGCGGTCGAGCGCCTCGGTGGCGCTGTGCATAGCCATGAGCAGCGCGTAGCTGTGGTAGCCGGAAATGGCGAAATCGTTGTATTGAGCGCTGCCATAGGACATGCCCAGCGGCGCGGTCATCGTAATTTGGCAAAACTCAATGATCTCGCCGCTGGGGTCGGTGCGCACGCTCGCGCTGAGCACATCGCCCAAAAGCTCGTAGTAGATGCGCCCGTCGTTTTGCTCGGACGGATGGGTGGAAAACACCAGCGGCAGCAAATGACGGGTGTCGTTAATGTTGATGAAGGTAACATCGTCCTGATAGTTTTGCAAAAAGGTATCGTATCGCTGGCCACTGATGGCGCTTGCCTGCCCGCATAGGGCGGTGAATACCAGCACCAGAGCCAAGAACATCTTTGGCTGTCTCATAGAGCCTCCTTTGTGCTTCCGCAGATGGGAAACGAAGAGATTATAGCATTCCTGCCCGCAGAATTGCAAGCGCCTCCCTCCCATTGGCATTTGCCTAAGCGGGATCGATGCTGTATAATAGCAACAGTCAAAGGAAGGGAGGGCGGGTCGCGTGAAAAAGCTGCGCCGCTTCATCTGGTATCTGGCGGGACGGCTACTCCTGCTGATTGTGCTTTTGGGGCTGTTTACAGTAACGTTTTATTACGCGATGAACGCCTCCAATATTTATATTGTGCTCAAAGACGGTATGGCCAAACGTGCGCAGGTCATTATGATGGGGGAGGATTCCTCCGAGCTAACCAAGTTTTTTCAAGGCAGCTATTTGCAGCGCGATGAAAATCTGCTGCTTGCGATGGATGGAAAAAGCCCGTATCTGTATTATACGGTGCGCGGCATTGACCATCGGCTGCAAATGACGTGGATGTGGTGCTGGCCGTGGGATAGCACGGCGCGCGTGGAATTTACGGAAACGATTCCGCGCATTGACGGGCGCGTCAATGGTAGCTATGGGGAGGCTGCGCGCGCCCTCTATGGCGAAATGTATGAAAACCCGCCGAAGTGGCAGGGCGCACGCTATGCCGCTACGATGGTCAGAGAGAACAACCAGTGGCATATCCGCAGCATTGCGCTGGTGGAGCTGCTTGGGGACGAATAGCCGCAAGGCGCACCAATCGCAAGCCTTTCCATATGCTGTGATTGTGGGCATTTGCCCGCGTAACAGCCCGGGCTTTATGCCCGTGCATGGGGAGGCTTTTTTGAATGAGAATGCCAATAGAGATGAATGCTTTTACCGCCAAGCTCGGCGAGGGAGCGGCGGTGCGACTGGGAAGAACCATCACACAGACGGATGGCGAAACGCATATTTACTTTGAACCGTGGGAAGAAACGAAAGCAGTGGTGCTATCGGATGCGTATGTTGAACATCCGGGACGCACGCTGGATGTGTGCATGACGCTGAGGGGCGTATGCCCCGGCAGGCGCACTGCCGTTGGGCTGGCGCTTAGCGAAGTGGATGACGAGGGCAAGGAGTACGCGCGCGGTTTCCGCGCGATCACAATGCCTGCCCACCCAGCTGCTGGTTGCAGCGATTTGGAAATACCGCTCACGCGCTTTGTCGTGCCTGA
>JAVVVJ010000116.1:1879-4508 GCA_036652695.1 Clostridia bacterium
GAAGCGGAAAGCCGCTGCCCATGCGCGGAGCGTTGCATGCCTGTGAATGCGTGTGAAGAGCGTTGCCATTGTCGCCGCCGCAGGCATTTTGTAATGCGCACCACCACCCATTACGTGGATTAAAAGAGAATACAACCCGCGCTTTTTTTCCGGCGCGGTCGTCCCCCCTGCCTCACGTAACCGCAGCGCCGGGCGGTTTTACGCCGCCCGGCGTAGTTTGAAAATATCCCCATGGCAAAGCCATGGGGATATTTTGCAAGTGTTACAGGAAGGGTTTGGAATGCGGAAACGTTTATTTCATTAGAGACGGATGGCTGTGCCGACGTCGGTCAAAAGAAGGAAGGAAGATTGTGGATGAAGCATTGCTCAAAGATCGGGTTGAAGCTGATGGCACTGGTGTGTTGCTTGGTGATGGTAGGAACCAGTGCCTTGGCAACCTCTCCAGAGAATATGAATACATTGATGGAACAGTTCAAGACGCTGGCGTTTGATACGCAAAATGTCACGCTTGGCGCAGAGGCGGATTTTTATTGGGATGGTCAGCTTTTTAAGCATTTTGAGGGAGAGCATAAGCAAAATGGATACGACTCGCTGATGAAGGTGAGCCTAAGCACCCCCAAGAAGGATGGAACAACTTATGTAGGCTCGTATACGGTCTACGGTCAGGATAATATGGCGTTTGCAATCGACTCCATCACCGATGAGTATTACTCGGTGCGCGGCAACGCAAGGTCGGATAGCGTGGTTCGCAAAACGTCACTGCGCATGGCTGCATTTGATGTGCTGAGCCAGCTGACGGGATACCTGTCGGATCATTTGACGATCCAGCCCAAGGGGGCGACCTACGCGTTCAGCATGAGCAAGGACGAGACGCCAAAGCTTGCCAACAGCGTGATTACGTACTTGGCGCTCAAGCGAATACAACAGCAGGGCTATGACAACGACAATGTGGCAGCGGCCTGCACGGTGCAGTATGAGGATTGGGAGGCGCTGTTTGCGCTGTGGTATCAGCAGCTGACGGGCGAACCCATGCCGAAGGATTTTTACTATATGGCGGCAAGCGCCAATGCCAGCGAAGCCGATCGAACGCTGTATCAGCGCGTGAGCACGGAGCTGAGCGGCCACTTTTATGAGCTGGCTAACCAGCACGAAACCGGCATTTTGCTGGCGCATGCGGATGGCACGGATCAGTGGTACGAGACGTTTAACGACTATCTGCGCGCGCACGAGACGGATTACCTTGCATATGAGAATTTCGAGGAGACGTTTCTAGCGTATTATCAGCAAAAAACGGGTGAAACGCTCACGCTGGAGCAGCTCCACGCCATCAACTATAGCGGTAATGCTGCGCTTCAACAGGCACAGACGGATATGGTCAAGGAAATGGAGCAGGCATATCGCGCAAGCGCGGCGGCAGATCCCAATGCGATTGGCGTTTATGTGTACGCAAATGGCAAGACGGAGCTGTTTAACGACGCGGATAGCTTTCACATGATCGACGAAACGGTTGCGCGCTGCATCATGCGGACATTTGCGTCGGCGCAGGTGGAGGTGGCAGAGATGCTTGTGTCCACGGATGCGCAGGGGCGTATCAGCGGGGTGCAGGGCGAGCTGGCGTTTCAGGTGAAGAATCGCATGGGCGAAGAGCACCAGCTGCGTATCTCGTTTACCTGCACCGCAAAGGACTACGGCACCACGGCATTTGACCGGTTCGACCCGGACAAGAGCGGCATTCTATCGGCGGAGGAGTATTATAACCGTTTGAGCGAGGCTGCTTCTGTGAACGATATGGATGATGGGGCGAGGGATGCGGCCGCGACGGATGCTGGCACAACGGCTTCGCCAACGGTCACACCCGCGGCCGCGCCGACGACCGTGCCGACGACCGTGCCCAAAACCATTCGCTTCAATGGGCAGGAATATACGCTGGAGTAACAGCGAAGCCGTGGGCACTGTACCGCCCGATGCGGACAAAAGCTGCTGACCTTGCGATACTTGGGCTTTTCAGTTTGGCTGCAACAAAGCGCAATCGATTTTTGATTCGATTGCGCTTTGTTGCAGCTTTGGATATCACGCAACGGACAAAAGGAATTGGCAAACCGTTCGCTTACCGTTACTCAGCCTTGCACGGCGCGCCCCAGCGAGGCGGCACATCGGGGCAGGATAGCATCCGCTTGGCAGCGCGAGCTTCCGCATAGCAGCCGCAAAGCGCACAGGTGCCGTTTTGCAAATGCGGGCAATCCGCACACAATGCCAATCGCTTGCGATAGGTTGCTCCCGGGACAGTTTGCCCGGCACCGTGCCCGTTTTTGACAGAAGCCGATGCACTCAGCTACTTTACGCCACCCTCCACCGTTGCGCAAACGCCGGGTATTCCTTGGAACAAATCACAGTGTTGACAATTTGAACAGGCAGCAGCTTGATGCAGGAGTCAGCGTGAGAAATGCGATTAGACTTGACCTTGCTGCCTATATGGTAAGTCGATTTTCCCAAATTTGGGCGTGACAGTATCGTGTCAAATCAAAACCAATAACATGTCATTTGAGGCACTATAAAAGCGATGTATGACACCGTATGTTTGTTATTTGGTGTAGAATTGTTCATTAAATGCTGCCTGCTGCTCAGCTGT
>JAVVVJ010000117.1:0-4498 GCA_036652695.1 Clostridia bacterium
GTATAGCACAAATCATGCCTTCGCAAAAGACGCTTGACTTTTCGGCTATCTGTCTGTATGCTTTGTGCATTGATGCGGATCTGGTAAGGAGGTGTGTGTGTGGCGCAGGCTTGGAGACGGCACGCGCCGCGGCTGCTTGCGGCGGCAACGGCCATCGCCCTATTTGCTTGGCTCGCCCTGCGCACGCATATGCACTTCGCTCTAAGCGATGATTATTATCTGGCGCGCGCATTCGCGGGCGAGGTCGGGGGGGTGCCCGAAAGCTATAATCTGTTTGTTCACACGGTGTTCGCCTATCTGCTGCACGCGCTTACGCTGCTTGTGCCGGGCGTGTGGTGGTTTAGCTGGCTACAGGTAGCGTTGCTGCTTTTGGCTACCTATGGTATCCTGCTTGGCGCGATGAACGCGGGGCGGCGCTATGGCCTGCCGCTGCCGCTGGGCTGGCTGATCGGCATCGTGTTCGTGATGACGTTTACGGTGGAGTATTCCACCTCCATCACCTTTACCACCACGGCGGCGGCGCTCGGCGCGGCGGCGGTGTGGCTATTGGCGGGTGTGCGCCTTGAGGATACGCCGGGGCGCGTGGTGCGCGGCGTGCTATGCGCGGCGTTCCCGCTCCTTTGCGCGTACATGCTGCGAGCGCCGTCCGCGCTGCCTGCGCTGGCCTTTTGGGTGGGCACGCTGCTATGCAGAGTGCTGCTGAACGGAAAAGGCGAGCGGCGTTTTGCGCTTAAGCCCGTGCTGTGCGGCTGTGCGCTTACGCTGGCGCTGGCGGCCTGCCTTGTGGGCATTCGCGCGGTGGAAAACCAATGCACGCCCGAACGTCCCGCCGCGCAATGGGTGCGGTCCAATGAAATTCCCATTGATTACGGCGCGCTTGCCGCCGCGAGCGATGAAACGCTCGCGCGCATTGGCTGGACGCAAAAAGAGCGCGAGCTGGCGCTGAACTGGTACCTGATGGATGCGAACATGACCATTGAGGCTTTTGACGCGATTACCGCCGATTTCCGCGCCAGCCCCTCGCCGAGCCTTCACGAGCGGCTGGCGCAGGCAAAGGCGCAGATGAGAAGGCTTGTGACCCGCACGCCAAGCGCTTTGGATTTTTTCCTGCTCTGTTGCTGCTGTTGCATGGGAGCGGTGCTATGCTCGCTGGTTGGCGGCGAGAAAACCCCGTGGGCATACCTTGCGCCTGTGGGTTGCCTGGGCGTAAGCTGCCTGTTGCTTGCGTATTTGGCGCTTTCGGGTAGATTGCCCCTGCGCGCCGCCGCTACGGTGCTGCTGCCCGCGTGCGCTATGGGGCTATGGCTTCTTGCGCGTGCGCTTTTGCCGCTGTGCCGCCGCGCAAGCTGGCGGCTGCTGCCGGCGGGGCTGATCGTACTTTGCTGCGCGGCGCTTGCGCTGCAAAGCGCGCATACCGCCTTTGGGTTTTACTATGCCCCGCAGCGCGACGATCCCGCACAATCCACCTTTGCCGGGGTGGATGCCTATGCCCTGGGGCATGAGGAGCTTTTGCTGGTTGGGGATAGCGAGCTGGGTTTTGACAAGCGCCTCTTTCCGGATCGCACGGCGGGGATTCCCACCAATGTATTGCCCATCTGGGGCAGCTGGAACAACCATTCCGAGGGCTATCGCGCCCTCTTTGCGCAACACGGGTTGGTGCATGATCAGTTTGAAATCACGGATTTTCTGCGTGAAAATGTTCGCCTGCTGAGCGGCGGCGAGCCGAGCGAGCCTTTTATGGCCTACCTGCGCGAGCGCGCGGGCGGCGAGGTGCAGGCCATCGCGTGCGGCGGTGGCAACGGCTTTACGGTCTACCGCTTTGAACGGGCGGCGCAATAAATGATCACAAGATTTCATCATAAGGAGCGTATCGGCATGAAAGTTGGAGCATTGGAAGCGGGCGGAACCAAAATGGTGCTGGGCATTTTTAACGAAGAGGGCAAGGAGCTGGAGCGCGTGAGCATCCCTACCGAAGCCCCCGAGGCGACCATGCCGCAAATGAAGGTGTTTTTCCGCGACCATCAGGTGGATGCGCTGGGCGTGGGCAGCTTTGGCCCGCTTGATTTGAACCCGGCGTCGCCTACCTACGGCTATATCACCACCACGCCAAAGCTCAAGTGGCGGCAGTATCCCCTGCTGACAGAGCTGCTTGACGGGCGAAGCATCCCCTGCGCGATTGATACCGATGTGAATGCCGCCGCAATTGCCGAGGTGGAGCTGGGCGCGGCAAAAGGGCTGCAAAGCGCGGTGTATGTGACCATTGGCACAGGCATCGGGGGCGGCCTATGCGTTAATGGCGAGGCCGTACACGGCATGCTACACCCGGAAATGGGGCATATGCTACTGCGCCCGCACCCGGATGATCCCAACCCACGCGGCGTGTGCCCTTACCATGACGGCTGCTTGGAGGGGCTTGCGGCTGGCCCGGCCATCGGCGCGCGCGTTGGCGGCGATGCGCGTGAGCTACCGGACGATCACCCCACCTTTGCGATGGAAGCCTACTACTTGGCACAGATGTGCGCCAACTTAATCTTTACAGTTAGCCCCGAGCGCATCATCCTTGGCGGCGGCGTGCTACAGCGCCAGTGCCTGCTGCCCATGGTACGCGCCGAAACGCTTCGCTTGCTCAACGGCTACGTGCAAACCCCGCAGGTGATGGAGCATATCGATGAATACATCGTCGCTCCCGCGCTCTTCCCCGTGAGCGGCCTCGTGGGCAGCTACCTCCTAGGCAAGCGCGCGCTGGAGGGGCGGGCATTTGGGGGACGGTAGGGAGTGTTGGGCGAAAGCCCTTACGAATCCCCCTTTTTACTTCAATACTTTCTTTGATAAAAGCGCAATTCCAATGGACACCATCGCTGCACCAAGCACAATATAGTGGGGTGTGGTTTGAAAAGCGTCAAATAGAAAGCCATACATTGCTTGTCCAAGGGGCTGAGCGCACATAGCAAGCGCCAGCCCGCAGGATAATACCTTTCCCGTTAGGTTCGTTGGCGTTTCTCCTTGAATAAAACTGAGCATCTGCACTGTTATCATGGTAGCAACGCTCATAATCAAAAAACAACAGGCGCTAATCACCAAATAGCTGATCCATGGCGATAGGGAAAGCCATAAAGAAATTGAAATGGGCAAAAGCAGTGTGGCGGTTGCAAGCAACAGCATATACACCTTTTGAATGCTCAGTTTTTTTGCAAACACGCCCACCAAAATGCCGCCAAAAAGGCCGCCTGCGGCAAGTGCTCCTTGCGAATAACCATATAACCGATCCGACATGCCAAGGGTTTGTGTGATGAGAACCGGCATTGACACAATCAGCATTGCACTCAAAAACAAGTTAAACGCGCAGATGATGAGGATGCTTTTTAGGATGATTGGCTTGTCGTTTCGCATAAAGGAGAGACTTTCGGAAAAATCCTCTTTCACGAGCTTCCATATGCTTTGCTTTTCGCTTGTTTTTGTGTGGGGGATTGTGATCCATAGCTCCATGATTGCGGACAGCAAAAAACAACCGCCACCTACCGCGATGATAGGCTTCAGCCCCCAAAGCCCAAACAAAAGCCCTCCGATGATCGGCGCTAACAGCCCTGCAAGCGAGCTTACTTGGTTGATGATTGCATTTGCCGCCAGCAGGTTTTCTTTGCCGTGCAAAAGCGGCATACTTGCCTGCACGGTTGGTTGATACGCGCCCTGTATGCCGTAAAGAAGCATAAGCGTTACCATGAGCAATAGAACCAAGTCCACTTTCCCAAGCAGTAAAAAGAATACAAGCATTAAAATGGCGGTTAGAAAATCAAGCGCCACCATTACATTGCGCTTGTTCACCCTGTCCGCAATCATGCCGCCGATGGGGGTGAGCAGGATCATCGGTAAAAAGGACAGCGCTGAAACAACGCCAAACAGCGTTGCTGAGCCTGTTTGATTTAAGAGGTACAGGGGCAGAGCAAAACGGACAATGCCGTTGCCAAACAGCGAAATAATCTGTCCGATGACAACCAAAGTGAAATCCTTATGAAATAGCTTTGCTTTACGCATAGGTGAATACCTCCCTTTTGTTTTCCTTTGAGTGCAGCGCCATCAAAATCACAAGTCCTAGCCTTTTGAACAAGTTCAACATTCCTTTCACTTTCCTTACTATACATACCAGCAAGCGGTATGTATATATTTAAAAAATATATGCCGCTTAGGGCACATTTTTTATGGATTATTGCTGGCAAAGCAGCGCAATTGTTCCACCATTTCAGTTAATTCATCGTCAAAAGCGTCAACCCCAAGGCTCTTCATCAGGGCTTTTAAAAACATGCATTTGTTGTATATTTCCTGCTTTGTGCAATGAAACAGCATTGGATTTAGCCAGATATTTGCAAGCAGTGACACCACCTCGGCAAGCTCTTTGGGATACTGTGTCTGTATGGAGCCGTCCGCTACGCCCTCACAAATGATTGGCTCGATGATTTTGTGCGCCAATTCATAGATGGTTTGTTCAAGCTGCATTGCCAAA
>JAVVVJ010000118.1:0-4323 GCA_036652695.1 Clostridia bacterium
CTCCTGACCCCAACACTGCCAGTGTTGTGCGCTACCAACTGCGCTAATGCCCCGTGTTTAACCGTTAGAAATGATAACATAACTTTCTTCATTTGTAAACCCCAAAATCGAAATAATTTTGATAAGTTTATTGATCCGCCCGCGTTCTGCTGCTTTTTTATGCAAATGAAAGGCGAGGAAAACTGGAGCCGCGCGTAGCAACCAATTTGCGAATCAGCTTGGAGTCGTCTGCCTTTTGACAGCCTGTTTCAACGCCTGCCCGCGTGCGCAAACAGCACCGGTGTAATGTCTGGATAGGTTAGCTCCTTGGGCAGCTGCTCAAAGCACGCGACTTCCTTCATTTCGCTCTCTGGCAGAGCGTCAAGCGCATTGATTTCCGCAAAAAAAACCATGCCGCTTGCTTCGGATGCCTCATCCTCAACACAATAATCAAACGCTGGTACAATCTGGTAGTCAACCGCGCCGGATTCCTCGTATAATTCCCGCTTTGCAGCCTCCAGCGGCGTTTCGCCTTTTTCGATATGCCCTCCCTGCGCTTCCCAGCTGGTGCGTTGCTTGTGCCTGCTTAGCAGCAGCTTTCCCTGATAAAGGGATAAAATGATCACAAATTGATAGCTGCCCAACGTGTGTAGGGGATAGATTTTGTAGTTCATTCCAAAGCTCCTCATTGGTTCCTTTTGGTTTTGCTACTTGAATTTTTTATTCCGTTTCCGCCACGCTTGCGGTTTTTGAATTTCTTCCTTCTGATCGCCGCGCAGGTGGAAAAGCTCATCGCGCAGCTTTGCTGCTTTTTCAAAATCAAGCGCCTTGGCAGCGGAAAGCATTTGATCCTCCACGCTTTGTAGCAAGGCTTGCAGCTCCTCCTCACTCATGCCCTCGGGCTTGCTTTTTGCCATGCTCTGGGTGATCTTGAGCAGCGCCTGCACGGTGCTTGTCACACTCTGGGGCGTGATTCCGTGAAGCCGGTTGTACGCCTCCTGCAAGGCGCGGCGGCGGTTGGTTTCGTTGATGGCGCGCTCCATGCTTTGGGTGAGCTGATCGCCATAGAGGATGACGCGGCCATCCACGTTGCGCGCCGCACGGCCAATGGTTTGTACCAGCGAGGTTTCGCTGCGCAAAAAGCCCTCCTTGTCCGCATCCAAAATCGCAACAAGGCTTACTTCTGGCATGTCCAGACCCTCGCGCAGCAGGTTGATGCCCACCAACACGTCATATTCCCCCAACCGTAGGTCGCGGATAATCTCGGTGCGCTCCATGGTTTGGATGTCGCTATGCAGGTATCGTACACGGATATCGAGGTTTTTGAGATAATCGGTTAAGCTTTCCGCCATGCGCTTGGTGAGCGTCGTTACCAGCACGCGCTGGCCGCGTTCCACAGTTTTGTTGATCTCGCCAATCAGATCGTCCACCTGCCCGGTAGCGGGGCGCAGGATCACCTTAGGATCAATCAATCCGGTGGGGCGGATGATTTGCTCCACGGTATTCTCACTCAACTCCAGCTCATACGCGCCCGGAGTGGCGCTCACGTAAATCACCTGATTCACATGCTGCTTGAACTCCTCAAACAAAAGCGGGCGGTTATCAAAGGCGGATGGCAGACGAAAGCCATAATTGACAAGGTTTTGCTTGCGCGCACGGTCGCCGTTGTACATGCCGCGCACCTGCGGGAGCGTCACGTGGCTCTCGTCGATGAACATCAGAAAATCCTTGGGGAAGTAATCCAGCAGAGAATATGGCGCGTCGCCCGGCCTACGCCCGTCAAAATAGCGGCTGTAGTTTTCAATGCCGGAGCAGTAGCCGATTTGCCGCATCATTTCCAGATCGTAGCGCGTGCGCTGGCGCAGGCGCAGCGCATAGAGCGGCTGGTCGGCGTCCTCAAGCTCCTTGGCGCGCACCTCAAGGTCGTGCTCGATCTGATCCATGTTCGCATTCATTTTTTCGCGATCCATCGCATAATGTGTGGCGGGGAAGACAAGCGCATGCTCCAGCGTGGAAAGCACGTTGCCCGTGACCACCTCAATTTCGCGGATGCGTTCGATTTCATCACCAAAAAACTCTATGCGCAAGGCGTGCTCGCGTTCGTTAGCCGGTATGATCTCCAGCACGTCTCCGTGTACACGAAAGCTGCCGCGCGTGAAGTCAATATCATTGCGCGCGTATTGAATTTCAATCAGGCGGGCGATGAGGGTATCGCGGCTGATGTTCATGCCGGGGCGCATGCTCACCATCATGCCCTCGTACTCGCTGGGGTCGCCCATGGAGTAGATGCAGCTGACGCTGGATACGATAATGACGTCCTTGCGCTCGCGCACGGCAGCGGTGGCGCTGTGGCGCAGACGGTCAATTTCCTCGTTGATGGAAGCGTCCTTTTCAATGTAGGTATCTGTGGAGGCAATATAGGCCTCCGGTTGATAGTAATCGTAATAGGAGACGAAATATTCCACGGCGCTATCGGGAAAGTAGGCGCGAAATTCGCTACAGAGCTGAGCGGCCAGCGTTTTGTTATGTGCGAGCACCAGCGTGGGCTTTTGCACCTTCTCAATCACGGAGGCCATGGTGAAGGTTTTGCCGCTGCCCGTAACGCCTAGCAGCACTTGATTGCGTTTGCCTTCCAGCACGGCGCGCGAAAGCGATTCGATGGCGGCGGGCTGATCGCCAGAGGGTGGGTAGGGGGCCTTCAAAACAAATTTGCTCATCGGCGCGGCTCCTTTCGTACGCAGGACTTTTATGCCGGATGATTATACCATGATTGGCGAAAATGGGAAAGGGTGCGACTGGCTTACGAAAATGATTGCCACGGATACGATCGCCGCGCTTTGCCGCACAGGGTTATGCCGGCAAAATATGCCTTCGCCCATGCGCCGCGCCGCTTGCGGGGAGCCTGCAAAACCTTTCCACGCAACATGACGCGTGCCTCAAAGGGTCAAAATGAGCGCGACGGGAGGGAATGAACATGCCAAAAACTTGGATTTCGGTTCATTTGCTGCGTATGGCGCGCATTGAGGTGATCAGGCTGTGGCAACTTACTTAATCCGCCATGCGGCGCGCCTCAGCGGCGAGGTGGAGGTCAGCTCCGCGAAGAATGCGGTGCTGCCGCTGCTGGCTGCGGGGCTGTTGAGCGAGGATCCGCTCATCATCAAGGAGGTTCCGCGCATCACAGATGTGGAAACGCTGCTTGCAATTCTGCGCGACTGCGGTGCGGAGGTGGCGCGCAGCGGTACGGACGTATCCGTCTGCGCCATGCAGCCCCAAAGTCCACAGCATGAGGAAACCATGCGCAAGCTGCGGGCAAGCATTCTGATTTTGGGACCCATCCTCACACGCACAGGGAGCGCCTGCGTAGGGCTGCCGGGCGGCTGTGCCATCGGCCAGCGTCCCATTGACCTGCACGTAAAGGGGATGCAGGCGCTGGGTGCGCAGGTGCATCCGTTGGGCGGCAAGCGCCATCTTTCCGGGCGACTGACAGGGGCGCGCGTGTACCTCGACCTGCCGAGCGTCGGCGCTACGGAAAACCTCATGATGGCTGCGACGCTGGCGCAGGGGCAAACGACACTGGAAAATGTTGCAAAGGAACCGGAAATCGTGGATCTGGCCAACTGCCTGAACCAAATGGGCGCAAGCATCACAGGCGCAGGCACGGCCACGGTGACCATTCAGGGCGTAGATCGGCTGCACGGCGCCATCTACCGCCCCATACCAGATCGCGTGGAGGCGGGAACGCTGCTATGCGCGGCGGCCATTACCGAGGGCAGCGTGCTGGTGCGCGGCGCGTGCCCGGAGCATCTGCGGTCGTTGCTATTCAAGCTAAGCGAGGCGGGCGTTGGCATACGCGAAACACCGGCGGGCTTGCGCTTAAATGGCTGTGCCGTATCGCCGTTTGAGGTTCGCACCTTAGCATACCCAGGTTTCCCAACCGACATGCAGGCGCCCATGACGGTGGTCGCCCTGCGCTGCCACGGCACCAGTGTGCTGCATGAAACCGTGTTTGAAAACCGATTCATGCATGTATCGGAGCTATGCAGGCTGGGTGCGCGCATCCGTGTGGAAAACAATGTCGCGCTGGTGGAGGGCGGCGTGCCGCTTTGCGGCGCACCGGTCAAAAGCACCGATCTACGCGCGGGCGCGGCCATGATGCTTGCCGGGCTACTGGCTGAGGGCGAAACCATCCTGAGCGATCCCGCAGGGCATATCGAACGCGGATATCAGGATCTGCCGGGCAAGCTCTGCTCGCTAGGCGCGGAGATTGAACGCATTGAGGATTATTCTGTCTAATACGAATCTTGCGCTAAAACGCAAGCATCTATGGCATCTTTTGCCCGTGGT
>JAVVVJ010000119.1:0-4191 GCA_036652695.1 Clostridia bacterium
GGGCGCTGCCCCAAGCCCCGGCAGGGGGATGATCCCCCTGCACCCCACTCTTATGATTTCAGCAGCTCCCGCGCATCCATCGTCAACCGCTCCATCAACTGCTTCGCCTTTTGCTCATCACGATCATTCACATTCACATACAGCTTAATCTTCGGCTCCGTACCGCTAGGGCGCACGCACACGAAATGCCCGCCCTCCATCGCAAAATACAACACGTCGCTCTGCGGATACTCCATCTTTTGCGCCTTACCACTACTGGCATCCGTACTCGTGCCCACTAGGAAGTCCTTCACCAGCCGCACCTTCACGCCGCCAATTTCCTTGGGCGGCTCCTTGCGGATGCGCGCCATGATCTCCCCCATCACCTTCAACCCATCAATGCCCGGCAACGTGGTGGATTCCACATATTCAAGATAAAACCCATACTTCGCAAAAATTTCGCCCATCACATCACACAGCGTCTTGCCCTGCGTGCGGTAATACGCCGCCGCCTCCGCAATCAGCATAGAGGCGTTCACACCGTCCTTATCGCGCACAAACGTACCGGAAAGATAGCCATAGCTCTCCTCAAACCCAAATAGGAAGGTATGGCTACCGCTATCCTCAAACTGCTGAATCTTTTCTCCAATAAACTTAAAGCCCGTCAGCGTATCAAAGAGCTCCACCCCAAAATCGCCGCAGATGGCGCGTGCCAGCTCCGTGGAAACAATGCTCTTTACCGCCGCGCCGTTTGCGGGCAGCTTGCCCTGCGCTTTTTTGCCGCTTAAAATATAATACAGCATCAAACAGCCGATCTGGTTGCCCGTAAGCAGCCGGAACGAGCCGTTTTTTTCGCGCACCGCCACGCCCAGCCGGTCGCAATCCGGGTCCGTACCGAAGATCGCGTCCGCGCCCACCTCGTTTGCCAGCCGAATCGCCAATGTGAAGGCGGCGGGATCCTCGGGATTGGGCACCTTGATGGTGGAAAAATTCGGATCGGGCGCCTCCTGCTCCTTCACCACGCTCACGCTGGTCAGTCCCATTTCACGCAAGATGCGCCTCACCGGTACATTGCCGCTGCCGTGCAGGGGCGTATACACAATTTTAAGCTCCTTGCCCGTTTCGCGCGCAACCTCCGGGTAAATGGAGAGCGTCTTCACGCGGGCGATATAATCATCGTCCACCTCGTGATCCCCAATGATCTGCAAAAGCCCCTTCGCCTTCGCCTCCACCTCATCCATGCGCTTGGCGGCAGTAAAGCTCAACGCGTTGATGCGCTCCGTAACCGCTGTTGCCGCCTCCGGCCCCAGCTGCGCGCCATCCTCGCCATATACCTTATATCCGTTATACTGTGGTGGATTATGGCTCGCCGTGATCACCACGCCCGCCGCCGCCTTCAAATGCCGCACGCCGTAGGAGAGCAGCGCAACCGGGCGCAATGCGTCAAAAAGATAGGTGCGCACGCCGTTTCCGCAGAGCACAAGCGCCGTTTCCATCGCAAATTCCGGGCTCATTCGGCGGCTATCAAAGGCGATCACCGCTCCGCGCTCCTTCGCGCCCGGCTCGGCGGCTAGGTAGTCCGCAAGCCCCTGCGTCGCGCGGCGAACGGTATATAGGTTCATGCGGTTCATACCCGCGCCCAGCACGCCGCGCATGCCAGCCGTGCCAAAGCTTAGGTTTTGATAAAAGCGATCCTCCAATTCCTTTTCGTCGCCCGCGATTTGGCGCAGCTGCGCAACCGTCGCCTCATCCGCAGCAAAATCGTGAAGCCATGCCTCATAATTCTCTCGATAGCTCATTGGAAAGCTCCTCTCGCTATGATGTTTTGTTCCGCTTGTGACCGGATACCCATTTTTATTATAGAAGATTCTCCACACGTTTGCAATTGTTTTGTTCATTTCGCTCTTCCGCGCGGCATAGGCTTTTTTACATACAAGGGAGGGATCGTCATGCCCACGCATCGCGCCAGCCTGTTTACCGCGCTGCTGATGACGGCGGCGCTGCTCTGTGCCCTGCCGGGGCTTGTGCGCCCGCTGAGCACGCAGGATGAAAACCGCATGGACGCAAACCTGCGCCCTGCCCGTGCCCGCACGCTCACCGTGTGGCTGCTTTCCAGCGGCATGGGCGACCAGCGGCTGCTCAACGAGCTTTGCGCCGATTTTGAAAAGGAGCGCGAGGGCGTGCGCGTCTTTGTGCGCAAGGCGGACGCGATGGAGCTGCTTGCCCCCGATACAGTGCCGCCCGCCGTGGCGCTTTACGAAACGGGGGTCGTCATTGCGCCGGAGCGCCTTTTCCAGCCGCTTGCGAACCTTGCCGCCTTGCCCGAAGCGGCCGTTTCTGCCGGGCGAAGCGGCGGCGTCAGCTACGCCGTGCCGCTATGGTACGCGCCCAATGTATTGAGCCTGCCCTCTCCTTGGCTCGCATCAGACGCCCCCGCGCAAAGCCCCGCGCCAAGCTCTTTTTTTCAGCTCGCGACCCCCGCGCCGCAGGCTATGGAGGGTCAGCCGCAAGCCTTTCTATCGCCGGACGCTCTGCCTTGGCGCAAGCTTTTAGCGCCCGGCGCGCTGGCGCGGCCTGCCGGGGTAGCGCTTCAGCAGCTTTTGCTCCTATGCCCTATGCCGTTACGTCAGGAGCTGATTTCTGCCCTGAGGGGGGAGGGCAACGCGAGCGCAAGCCGCGCTGCCGCATCAGCCTCTGCCATTCAAATCGCGCGCGTTCAACCGCTCTACGCGCACCAAGCGGCGCTTGCCAACGGCGAGGCGCTCATCGCCTGCCCCCTCCTGCCCGCCGTAACCGATGGCGTGCGCTATCTCTCCCTTTGTAACGACAGCGAGGACGCGCGAGCCTTCGCGCGCTTTTTGCTCCGCTCCGGCTCTCAACAAAAGGCGCTCGCGTGGGGTCTCCTGCCCGCCGCCGATGCCAACAGCGCCCAAGCCGACGCGCTGACCGCCGAGCTTGATCAGCGCTTCACCGCCGGCCTCTATCTGCCCAACGCCTTCGCGCACACCCGCGCAGAGATGAACGCCCTCTGTCTGGATGCGTTTCTCCGCTCCGCTGATCCCGTGGAAACATTGCTGCAACTTCGTTGACATGGGATGGGTATATTTCCTACCGCTTCATCCATACTAGCTTTGTATCTAAAAACCGTCGGAGGCGATTGACCATGACACAAACCACCACAGCTCACCCACGCGGGGGCTGGCAGCCGGATGAGATCGATCTATTATTCTCCGCCGTGCGGGACGCCACCGAGGGCGGGCGGGCACTCCGCGACGTTTTCACGGACGTTGGCGATCAACTGGCGCGCAAGCCAAACAGCATCCGCAACTTCTACTATGCCCGCGTGCGCGAGGTTCCCCAGCTCGCGCCTCGGCAAACGCCCTTCCGTTCCTTCTCGCCCGAGGAGCTTGACATGCTTCTGCGAGAGGTGCTCATGGGGCGCGGGCGGGGCGAGAGTGTGCGCGCCTGCGTGACGCGCCTATCGCACGGCGACCGCGCCGGCATGCTGCGCTACCAAAACAAATACCGCTCCGTGCTCAAGCATCGCCCCGAGCTCCTGCTCTCCATAGCGGAATCGTTGCGCGCCGACGGGCTGCCCTGCCCCGATGCCGTAACCGCCTGCCGCAAATACGGCCAGCCGCAGCCTTCCAAGTCGCCCAACTACCTTGCCCTTTTGGAGGAGCACGCCAACCGGCCAGGCGTTCCCCATCTGCTGGAAGCGCTTTGCGAGCTGCTCGACAGCGCTCCCGCCACGCCATTTGACGCGGACATGGTGCCCTACCAAAAATGGGCAGACGCGCGCAAGGAAGCCGACCGGCTACGCGTACAGGTTGACCTGCTGAAAATGGAGCTCGAAGACATGCAGGGCTAAAGCCTCGCCCCCATTGCCGCGCGCTTCGGACGCGCGAGGGGCGCGAAGGTCGGCGCGGCGGGCGCAAGGAGAAGGCTAGGGCTGCATGCCCTAGCCGACCTCTCACGCCACATTGCCCCGCTTGCGCTTCGGGGATTGACAAACATACCGTTAGTATGTTAGTATAGCTGCATACCGATGGTATGCTTTTTTTTGTGGGGAGGTGAGGCAATTGGCACGAAACAAATATCCGGAAGTAACCATAGGCCGCATTCTTGATGTATCTGAACAGCTTTTTCTTGAAAAGGGTTATGAACACACCACCATTCAAGATATTATCAATGCCCTTGGTGATTTAAGCA
>JAVVVJ010000120.1:0-4143 GCA_036652695.1 Clostridia bacterium
TGCCGGGAAAGCGTTCCTTCCCGCCAGTACGAGCTTTTTTTGACGTTCTTTTTTGTTTACCGGATAACCACCGATACAATCCCGCCCGCGGGGAGCGTGACGACCTGCCCATCGGCAAAGGCAGTCTGCTTCTTGGTGGATACAATGCGCTCGGGCTGCTCAAAGGTATTGTGCGCATGCACATCCGCATCAGCCAGCGTGGTGATGGTGGCTTGCCCCGCAAGCGCCGCGCCAATGCCGCTTAGCTCCAGCTCCACTGCGCTTGTCATGTTCAGGTTTGCCAGCGTCACCGTGACGCTGCCATCCACCGCCTGCGACGCGGACGCGCTCACCTGCGGCATGTCGCGGAAGCCCTCGCGCGTGAATGTGCCGCAATCGGATATCACATGAAGCTGCTTTGCATCCTGATGGGTCTTGAACATGTCAAAGACATAGTAGTTCGGCGTTTGCACAAAATGCTCGCCGCCCGCCAAATACAGCGAGTGCAGGTTATTGCACAGCTGAGCGACATTCGCCATGGCGACATAATCGCAGCGTTCATTGAAAATGTTCAGCGTCATCGCCGCCACAACCGCGTCGCGCATCGTGCTCTGCTGCTCAAACAGGTTGTAGCCTTTGCTGGGGCCTGATCCATCCGGATGCCAGCAGCCCCATTCATCCACCACCATGCCGATCTTGCGGTCGGGATCAAACTCGTCCATCGCGGCGCGGTGATCATCCAGCACTTGGCGCATCCGGTCGGCTTGGAACAGCTGCTGATACCACTCATCCTCGTTGAAGGTGAGGGGGTCGCCCGCAAAGCTGCAATAGTAGTGTACGCTCATGCCAAACACAGGCGCCTCGTGGAAGCTGTTGCGCGCCCATTCCTGCATTACACGGCGCGTCCACGCCACATCATGACCGTTGGGGCCGCAGAAAATGAACTTGCGGCCGCCCTTGTCAAGGCTGTTGCATACGGTGGCATACTTCACAAACTCGCGCGCGCACATCTCGGGGGACATCTGTCCGCCGCCGCCCCAGTTTTCGTTGCCAATACCCCAGTACTTTACATTGAAGGGCTCCTCATGGCCATTTTGCCCGCGCTCCTTGGCAAGCGTGGTGCTGCCAGCGGGAAAATTGCAGTATTCCATCCAATTGCGGATGTGCATCGGCGTAAGGGAGGTCATGTTTGCCGCCACATACGGCTCCGCGCCAAGCATGCCGCAAAGCTCCATGAACTCATGCGTGCCCACATGGTTGGATTCCAAACGGTGATCGTGCGAATACCACCAGTTTACGCGCGTGGGGCGCTGCTCGCGCGGGCCGATGCCATCGCGCCAGTCGTAGGTTTCCGCAAAGCAGCCGCCGGGCCAACGCAGGTTAGGCGGGTTGATTTGCTTGAAGCTATCCACCAGCGCCTTGCGGAAGCCGTGGACGTTTTCCACCTTGCTATCCTCGCCAACCCACAGGCCATCGTAAAATACGCCGCCGATATGCTCCGCAAAGTGACCGTAAATATGCTTGCTGATGGTTCCTTGAGATTGGTCAAACGCAACCCGGATATGTTTCATTGCCGTTACCTGCTTTCTATAGTTGCTTACAGCTGTGCTTCTTACGAGAATCGAACTGCTATGCCCGTACCAGCTCTGCGTGGAAAGTGAACCGGATGTGCGCACCGCCATCACCATTTTGGTGCCGCTCTCGTTTTTTACAAAAAACGAAGGAATCGTTACATAGTTGATGGAGAATTTTTCTTTTCATATAAAAACCATGCGTAGAACATGCAATACCCCAAAATCGGCGAGACCCCAAACCCCAGCATAGGCATGGGAAAATTGCCCAAAACAGAAAAGAGAATCATTGCCTCAAAATACAAGCCATAAGCGACCGAAGCCGTTCGCATCCGCTCCTGTGAAAGAAGCAAAAATGGCATCGGTACAAGAACAACGCTGAGGAACCCCATAACCATCAGCAAGGGATGAACATCCTTTAATAACCACAAAATGCCTTCCACATGGGCAACTGGTTCAAGTCCGTCCAAGCGAAAGAAAGAGAGAACGGATAAACAAAGCAGACCTAGTACGGTAAGATATGCAGCCCAAGAACGGGATTTCTGCTGAAGCAGCAAAACCGCACATCCCAGCGTAAAGCCTGTTAGTTGAGACGCATCAGGCTGTAGGAATAGGATTGTCCCAATCAGTAGCATGCTGACAGTTACAAAAGTGCTTTGCCGCTTTGCAAGTAAATCACAAAAGGCCGCAAGGCAACAGGGAATAACGATCATGGCGGATAGCAACGATAGGCCGCCCAAGTTTATCCAACGATGTACTTGTTCCGCCCCTTTTCCAACAAAGGTAAGCAGCAACAAACCAACCCCGATGATAACAAAAAGCGTAGGGGAGCATTTGCTCTGTATACGGCTAAGCCCCATTGCCAAGCCACCCAAAGCAATGGCAGCACCAATGTTTACGATATATGTGTGCGCGGGAATTTGGGTGAAAAGCATTCCGAAAGCACCGATCACACAGGGTATGAGCAATGCAAGCAGGGGGATTGCATTCGTTACTCCTTTGGTTGCCTTTTTCATAGGGCGTTTTCTCCCTTCGATGTCGTTATCCTTTCGCCGGATCAACAATCACCGGTCAAATTCCGATTGTAGGGGTGGGGCAGCCATACCGCTTGAGCGCCTACGAGCACTTTAGCACA
The DNA here is from genome assembly GCA_036652695.1 of Clostridia bacterium. Lineage (GTDB taxonomy): Bacteria > Bacillota > Clostridia > Christensenellales > Aristaeellaceae > Limiplasma. The sequence continues at coordinate 2,686 of JAVVVJ010000120.1, forward strand.
GGAAGAGGGCTTTGGCAAATGGAATAACAGCATGAAACCAACCCAACTGATCAAAGTGATTGTTTCCCTTATGCTAAGCCTTCCAATCCGCGCGAATCCCTAGCTCCTCGTTTTTTGCATACCCCATGGCGATGCTGCTCACGCCGTACCGTGCGCGAATCCCGCACACCGCCGCCTCCATCCGCTCCTGCCGCTCCCGCCTGCCGATATCCGCCGGGGAAAGCAGCTCCATCAAGCTGAGCTGCTCGCAGGCTTCCCCATCCCGCACAAGGTTCATCGCCGTTACGGTCAGCGCGCGCACGGGCACGGTCATGCTCCAGTTAGCGCGAAGCAGCGCCATGGCCGCTTCCACCAGCTCCCGCTGCAAATGGGTGGGGTTCGCCAGCGCCGTTTGGCGGGAAATGCAGCGCAGCTGGGTGTTTTTAATCATCAACTGCAAGGTGCGGCACTGTACCCCCTCGGCGCGCAAGCGGGCAGCCACCTCGTCCGCTAGGGCAAGGATGCCCGCCTTTAGTTCTGCCTCGCCAACCAAATCCCGCCGGAAGGTCATGCCGTTCCCTATGGATTTTACGGGTTCAAGCTCCTCCGGGCAGCGCACGGGGGCGCAATCCAAGCCGTTGGCATAGAGCCACAGCGTATCGCCGCCCTTGCCGAGCATGCGCGCAAGCTCCTCCCGGTGAAAGCGCGCGATATCGCCAATGGTATACAGGTACCGCTTTGTCAGCTCCGCCGCCGCCGCGCGCCCCACAAACAAAAGCTCCTGCGCGGGCAGCGGCCACACCAGCCGCTGGTAGTTTTCACGGGAAATTACGGTGGTCGCATCCGGCTTTTTAAAATCACTGCCCAGCTTGGCAAAGACCTTGTTAAAGCTGACGCCCACAGATACCGTAATGCCGATCTCCCGCCTAACCCGCTCCCGGATGCTGTTGGCAAGCTCCAGCGGCCCGGCTCTAAAATACCGCAAGGAGCCTGTGACGTCCAGCCATGCCTCATCCTGCCCGAAGGACTCCACCTGATCCGTATACTGGCCAAAGAGCGCCTTCACGCTCCGCGAAACCTCCTGATACCGCTCATGGCGCGGGGGCACCAGCACCAGCCCCGGGCATTTGCGCTTGGCCTGCCAGATGGTTTCGGCGGTTTTCACGCCATAGCGCTTGGCAATCTCGTTTTTTGCCAAAATGATGCCGCTGCGCTCCTTGGGGTCGCCCGCCACCGCAAGCGGAACCCTGTGCAGCTCCGGGCGATCCAGACATTCCACCGAGGCATAAAAGGCGTTGCAATCGATATGGTAAATCACCCGCTCCATGGAGCACGCCTCCCGACTACTTGGCTTTTCCAAAATGCGAACATGCGTTCTCATTCCATTGTAGCGCAGGAATGCGGAAAAGTCAAGCAGGTTTCGGCCTTCACCAAGGCGAATCATCTTGTAAGAAAGGCAGCAAGCCCACCCCGCCTGAT
>JAVVVJ010000121.1:0-4043 GCA_036652695.1 Clostridia bacterium
TCAATTTACAAGTCAAGCAAAATGTTGTACATAAAATTCGCCCCGGTGTATGGTATAGCACTCATTTCAACCCAAAAGCAGGAAACTATCCAATGTTTAATTGCTTAGAGGACTTTATCGCAGCGATGGAAGAAGCGGTATATCAAAACCCTAAAACACATAATGATTCTGGTAATTGGAAAAACCGGTTTTTAGCGAGCTATAAACAGTATTACGGGAAAGAGTTAAACATACAGCGTTGGAGCGACATTGCGCAAAAGTATAGAGGAGATCACTAAAAATTTATTTTTTGGGGTTTAGAGGTTTGGCGGCGAAGGTGGAATGTGTGTCCTTTCATTGTATGAGATGAAAATAGCATACCTCTTTTTCAGGGGGATTGCAAGGCGGTGCGGCGATTGATATAATGAGAAAAGAATTGCAGGCGAGGCGGGAGACCGCCGCAAGGGTGGAGCTTGCTCCCGCTTCGCGCGCAAGGCAGGAAGGGATGGATTTTCATGACGGATTTTACCGCGCTTGTCGCGAGCCAGCGCGAATATTTTCTGACACAGGCCACCAAACCCTATGCGTTTCGCGCGGCGCAGCTGACGGCGCTCAAGGGGTGGATCGAAAAAAATGAACAGGCGATTTTGGACGCGCTGAACGCGGATCTAGGCAAGAGCGCCTTTGAAGGGTATTTGACCGAGGTCGCGATGGTCAAGCAGGAGCTTGCGGACGCGCTAAAGCATCTCAAGCGCTGGATGAAGCCCCTCCGCGCCCGCACGGCGCTGGGGCAGCTGCCCGGCAAATGCCGCGTGTACCGCGAACCGTATGGGGTGACGCTCGTTATGTCGCCGTGGAACTATCCCTTCCAGCTGACGCTTGCGCCGCTCATTGGCGCGCTCAGCGCGGGTAATTGCGCGGTGGTGAAGCCGTCCAACTATGCGCGCGCGACCTCCGCGCTGGTGGCGCGCATGGCAAGCGAGCTGTTTGCGCCCGCCTATGTCGCTGTGGTGGAAGGCGGGCGTGCGGAGAACGCCGCGCTGCTGGAAGAAAAATTTGACAATATCTTCTTCACGGGAAGCCCCGCCGTGGGTAGGCTGGTGATGGAGAAGGCGGCGCGGTGGCTTACGCCGGTGAGCCTAGAGCTTGGCGGCAAAAGCCCCGTGATTGTGGATGAAAGCGCGGATATCGCGCTTGCCGCGCGGCGCATTGTGTGGGGGAAGCTGCTCAATGCGGGGCAGACCTGTGTAGCGCCCGATTATGTACTGGTGTACCATGGGCGCGAGCAGGCGCTGCTGGAGGCGCTGATTGCGGAAATCCGGCGCATGTATGGCAGCGCGCCGCTGGTGAACGAGGAGCTTCCGCATATCATCAACCGTCACCATTTCGATCGCCTGATCGGCCTCCTTGGCAGCGGCGCGGTCGCCATTGGCGGGCAGGCGGACGAAAAAACGCTCAAGATTGCGCCGACGGTTTTAAGCGATGTCAGCTGGGACAGCCCCGTGATGCAGGAGGAGATCTTTGGACCGATTTTGCCAATTTTGACCTACCGCAAGCTTGACGAAGCCATCGCGGAGATTCAAGCCCGCGCAAAGCCGCTCGCACTCTACCTGTTTACGCGCGATAAGGCCGTGGAGCGCAAGGTGCTGGAGTCGGTCAGCTTTGGCGGCGGCTGTGTGAACGATACGGTACTGCATTTGGCTACCGCGCATATGCCGTTTGGCGGCGTTGGGGAGAGCGGCATGGGCGGCTATCACGGCGAATACAGCTTTGATACGTTTACGCACAAAAAGAGCGTGCTCAAGCGCTTTGCAAAGCCCGATATCCCGCTTCGCTACGCGCCCTATGGGGAAAAGCTCAAGTTTGCGCGCAAGCTGGTTTAGCGCCATTTCGCCCTTACTGAAACAGAAAACAAAGCAGAACGAAGCGAAAGAAACAGAAAAAATGGAATGATCAGAATCCATTGACAAACGGTGAAAGCTACGATATGCTTACATCGTTTGTTGATGCTTGTATAAGCATGCCGTAAGATATGCGCAAATTAGGCGATAAGGAACAGCATTTATGAACGTTAAAATTCGCTTTGAACACCTTGCCATACAACAAGGCTGCAACAAGGCGCTAGGGAAAAAATTCTTTGACGCATGAAGGAGGGCATTTTATGATTCCATCACAGAGCATCCCCCGCCCGGAGCATCCGCGCCCGGATTTTCGCCGCGATACCTACCTCAACCTAAACGGTCAGTGGCAGTTTGCCTTTGACGATGGCAACGTGGGTCTGCGCGAGCGCTGGCAGGAATCGGCACGCGCCTTGGATGGCCAGATCACGGTGCCTTTCTGCTATCAGTGCAAGGCCAGCGGCATTGGCAGCGAGGACGTGCATGCGATTTTGTGGTACCGCCGCGCCTTTACCGTGCCGCAGGAGATGCTTGGCGGCCGCGTGCTGCTGCGCTTTGGCGCAGTGGATTACCAATGCATGGTGTTTGTGAACGGCATGCAGGTGGGTCAGCACACGGGCGGCTATACGCCCTTTGCCATCGATGTGACGGATGCGCTCCGCGACGGCGATAACGACCTGTGCCTGCGCGTGCTCGATACGCAGGATTGTGCACAGCCCCGCGGCAAGCAGTACTGGGATCGCGGCCTCATGGGCTGCTGGTACACGCCCGTGAGCGGCATTTGGCAAACGGTGTACCTCGAGGCTGTGGGCGAGTACGCGCTCAAGCAGATCCACATCACGCCCGATGTGAACGCGGGTGTTGCGACCTTTGCCTTGGCGCTGGACAGCGTGCCCGCCGAGCCGCTGACGCTGGAGCTTACGATCTCCTTTGAGGGCGAGCGTAAGCAGTGCGTAACGGCTGTGATGCAGGAGCGCAAGCTTTCCGTGCCCGTTTCCATGATCGTCAAGGGCGGGCTGGATCCCGTGCGCCTCTGGTCGCCCGATCACCCGTGGCTGTATGATGTGCAGCTGCGCATCCTAAAGGGAGCTTCGGTCTGTGATACGGTGCATACCTACTTTGGCATGCGTACCATCGAGCGCAAAAACGGCATGGTGCTGCTCAACAATTGCCCGATTTATCAGCGGCTGGTGCTGGATCAGGGCTATTGGCCGGATACGCTGCTCACGCCGCCAAGTGATGAGGCGCTGCGCGAGGATGTGGAGCTGACCCTCGCGCTTGGCTACAATGGCGCGCGCAAGCACCAGAAGCTTGAGGATCCGCGCTATTACTATTGGGCGGATAAGCTGGGTATGCTGGTATGGGGCGAAGTGCCCTCCGCGTACGATTTCTGCGATGAAATGGTCGCCAACCTTTCCGATACGCTGCTGAGCTTTATCGATCGCGATTTCAACCACCCCAGCCTCATCTGCTGGGTGCCAATCAACGAGAGCTGGGGCGTAAGCCAGATCTACAAGCACAAGCGCCAGCAGGAAACCGCCAGCATGCTATACCACCTCGCCAAGGCCGCCGATGGCACGCGGCTCGTATCCGGCAACGATGGCTGGGAGCAGGTGGAAACGGATATCTGCGCCCTGCATGATTACGCGGCTGAAAAGGAAGTTATGGAAAAGCATTTTGCCGACCGCGAGCACGTGGAGCAGACCGCCTGCGACTGGCGTATGGCATGGGCGGACGGGCATACGCCCAAGGGCGACGAGGCCTTCATGATTACCGAGTACGGTGGAATTGCCTTTGCAACGCAAGGGATTCAGGGCGCGATGGGCGGCATGGAGACATGGGGTTATCACGACAAGGTGACCGACGAGGAAACCTTTTTCCAGCGCTTCCAAGCCGTGACGGATGCCATTCGCGACATTCCCTATTGCCAGGGCTACTGCTACACACAGCTTACCGATGTAATGCAGGAGATCAACGGCGTTCTCAGCCCCGATCGCCAGCCGAAGGTGGATATCAAGCGCTTTGCCGCCTTGAACCACCCGCCCAAGGGTCGGGCGTAATGCTAATCTTGCGCTAAAACGCAAGCATCTATGGCATCTTTTGCCCGTGGTCTGCGTTGCATTTTAGACTTAGATTAGTATAAGGCTTGTTCGTACAAATTGCAGA
>JAVVVJ010000122.1:0-3865 GCA_036652695.1 Clostridia bacterium
GGGGATGATCCCCCTGCACCCCACTCTTTATTTTGATCCTTGGATTGGGTTTTGGTGTGGGGAATGATCCCCCTACACCCCCACTCTTTATTTTTCCCTCAGCATCGGTTTGATCGCAATCAACGCACTTACGCTCTTCTCCGGCAACATCAACATCCCCTGTGTCAACCGCACGCCAATACGTCGCGCCTCCAGCCAATCCAGCAGCGGGCGTTGAAACTCCAGCCCCACATCCCCATACCCTGGCGAAAAGCGTGGCGAAAGCGTCAGCCCCCTTGCCTCCAGCTCTACCCGCTCCCCCTTTAGCAGCGCGTCAATCCACGTATCCACAGCCGCCGAGCTACACGCACCAAGCGCCGCGCCAAGCGCAGGCTCCATCAGCATCAACCGCTTTATGCGCAGATCCAATTCCCCGCCGAGCGTCACCAGCAATGCGATCCCTTCTTTTGCATCCGCAAAAAGGCGGCACAGATCACGGCTTTGCACCGGCGGCAGCGTATCCACGCACAATGCGCCATTTTCCACCCGCGCCGCAAAGCGCCGCAGCATCTGCTTGGGCGCAGCATAGCGCTCCAGCTCTACATAAGCGCGCTCCAGCAGCGGCACAAGCTCCTCCAGCGCGTCCGCGCCGCGCACCCCTAGGAAGCGCGCGGCATTGCGGAAAATTTCCGCTTTATTTTCCATAGCTTGTATCCAAAATACAGCCGAGGTTATCAAAGATTGCCCGGGCTATATCTGGCCGGTTCATCGTATACAGATGGATATGGTTGACCCCGTTTGCAATGAGGTCAATCAGCTGCTCCGTTGCATAAGCAATGCCCGCCTTTTGCATGCTGGCCGCATCACCGCCAAAGCGATCAAGAATCGCCAAAAAGCGCGGCGGCAGGCTCGCGCCCGAAAGCGCAGTAATCCGCTTGATCTGCCTTGCGCTCACCACCGGCATCACCCCCGCCGTAACGGGAATCGTAATTCCCTTTTGCAACGCGCGGTAAAGGAACTGATACAGAATATTGTTATCAAAGAACATCTGCGTGGTCAAAAAATCCGCGCCTGCGTCCTGTTTTTCGCGCAGATGGCGCAGGTCGCTATCCCGATCCGGCGCTTCCGGATGTCCCTCCGGGTAGCACGCCGCGCCCACGCAAAAGCCGCCGCGCCGCTTGATGGCGGCAATCAGCTCTGCGGCGTAGTGAAAATGATCCTCGCCCGGAAAGCCCATTCCCTCCGGAATATCCCCGCGCAGGGCAAGTACGTTTTGAACGCCCGCCGCGCAAAGATCATCCAGCACCGCCCGCACCTTGCTTTTTGTGCTATTGATGCAGGTTAAGTGGTTCAGCGCGGTTACGCCGCAGCCCTGCACGCATTCGCTCATCTCCTGCGTAAAGCGCGGCGTTGTGCCCGTTGCGCCGTAGGTGACGCTCACAAAGGCAGGGTGCAGCGCGCAAATTTCACGCACCACTGCCTTTGCCTCCTCCACCTTATCAAACGCCTTGGGGGGAAAGATTTCGCAGCTCATATGCACGCGTGAGGTTTGAAACAGCTCCGCAACCGTCATATGCCTTCCTCCCCTCGTTTGCGCGCCGCCAGCGCGTCCAGCTGATAAGGCGTTTCCTGATACACAAAATAATTCAGCCAGTTACAAAACAGCAGGCTTGCGTGGCTATGCCAGCGCAGCATGGGTGCGCTGTTGGGATCATCATCGGGAAAATAATGCTTTGGCAGGCTGATCTCCAGCCCCTTTTCCACATCGCGGAAATATTCGCGCGCCAGCGTATCGCGGTCATATTCGCTATGGCCTGTGGCGAACACGCGCCGCCCATCGCAGCTACGCAGGAGCGCCACGCCCGCCTCATCGCTTCTGGCAAGTACAATCAGATCCTCGCAGCGGTCGATGGCCGCCTCGTCCACCTGCGTATGGCGGCTCATGGGCACCGTGAACACGTCATCGAAGCCGCGCAGCAGCTGATCACGCCGATCCGTCAACTGCGTATCAAACACGCCAAAAAGCTTTTGCGCAAGCACCGTCTTTTGAATGCCATAATGATAGTAAAGCCCCGCCTGTGCCGCCCAGCAGATGTACAGCGTGCTGAACGCGCGGCGATCCGCCCAATCCATCACGCGCTTCAATTCCTCCCAGTACACCACATCCGTAAAATCAAGCTTTTCCACAGGCGCGCCCGTAATGATCACGCCATCGAAATACGTCTCGCATACGTCCTCAAGCGTACGATAGAACAAGCGCAGATAATCCTCGTCCGTGTTGCGGCTTTCGTAGCTGCCCGTTCTCAGCAAGGTGATTTCCACCTGCAACGGGGTATTGCCGATCAGCCGCAGCAGCTGAGTTTCCGTTTTTTCCTTTGTGGGCATCAGGTTCAAAATCGCAATTTTGAGGGGACGAATATCCTGCGTTGCACTGCGCTTTTCCGTCATCACAAAGATGTTTTCCTCCGTGAGCACGCGGGTTGCGGGCAAAGCATCGGGAATTTTTACCGGCATCGGTGAGCGCCTCCTTCTTAACAAGCGCGAGGCTTACGCCTCCAAGCCGCGCTTCAAATCGTCCAACAAATCGTTGATATCCTCCAGACCGATGCTCAAACGAATCAGCTCCGGCGCGACGCCCGCCGCGCGAAGCTCCTCCTCGTTCATCTGCCCATGCGTGGTGCTGGCCGGATGGATCACCAAGCTCTTTGCGTCCGCCACATTCGCCAGCAGGCTAAACAGCTTCAGCCCATCGATGAACCGCCGCCCCTCCGCCACGCCGCCCTTGATGCCAAAGCTCAAAACAGCGCCCGCGCCCATTGGCAGGTATTTTTCCGCGCGCGCGTGGTACGGATCGCCGGGCAGGCTAGGGTAGTGTACATAGCTGACGCGCGGGTGTTCATTCAAAAATGCAGCAACCGCCGCCGCATTCTCGCAATGCTTTTTCACGCGCAGCGAAAGGGTTTCCAACCCCTGCATAATCAAAAACGCGCCAAAGGGGCTTAAGCACGCGCCAAATTCGCGGATCATCTGGCAGCGCAGCCGGGCGGCTATCGGCGCAGGCTGATCCGCGTAGACAATGCCGCCGTTTTGCGCGTCCGGCACGTTCAGCGCCTCAAAGCGCGCGCTATGAAAATCAAACGTGCCCATATCCACCACGCATCCGCCAATCGTTGTGCCATGCCCACCCGCGTATTTGCTAAGGGAGTGCAGCACAAGATCCGCTCCATGCGCCTTTGCGGCAAAGATCGGAGGAATGCCAAACGTATTATCCAGCACCAGCGGGATGCCGTGTCGTTTGGCAATCTTCGCAATCTCGTCAAAATCCGGCACGTTGATATTGGGGTTGCAGATGGTTTCAAGGTAGAGCATGCGCGTGCGTTCCGTAATCGCGCCTTCCATGGCTGTCAGGTCATCCGGCGCCACAAAGGTGGTGTGGATATCGCTCACCTGCGGAAGCCTTGCGGACAGCAGTGTATGCGTGCCGCCGTACAATGTGGAAATCGCTACGATATGATCGCCATGCCCGCATAGCGCATAGATCGCCGCGCTAATGGCCGCCATGCCGCTTGCCAACGCAACCGCCGCCACGCCGCTCTCCAGCGCCGCCATGCGCTGCTCCAACGCGCTTACCGTTGGGTTTTCAATGCGCGTATACGTATACCCCGGCACGCTGCCATTAAACACGCCTGCCGCCATAGCGGCGTCATCATAGCAATAGCTGGTGGTTTGGTAAATTGGCATGGCGCGCGCGTGTGTTTCCGCGTCCGGCTGCTGGCCGGCGTGAAGCTGCAAGGTATCAAAGCGATAGTCCATCCTGTACCCCTCCTTTAAATTCCATTCGGATATATGAAAAGAACCGTCGGTTTCCTCTGTTAAGAAGGGAACC
>JAVVVJ010000123.1:0-3827 GCA_036652695.1 Clostridia bacterium
AAAAATAGCGTATGCGAGTTGACAAGCGTCTAAAATCGGTTATAATAAGGCTTGTCATAGTGGCGATGAACGAGAGAGTACTGGCCTTCCCGCCGTTTTAGAGAGCCACGTTGGTGAAAAGTGGCACGGGGGAACGTTGAGAACATGGCTCGCGAGCTTTGCGTTCGATAGGTAGGGCGCAGCGGCAGGCACCGATAACAGCCGGCGATTGCAAAATCGCAAGTAAAAAACCAAGGGTGGTACCGCGGGTTATGCTCGCCCCTTTCCGCATGTGCGGAAGCTGGGCGGGTTTTTTGATTTAAAGGAGGAAGCGACCAATGGCAAACGGAGAAAAGTTCTATATTACCACACCGATTTATTATCCAAGCGACAACCTGCACATCGGTCATGCCTATTGCAGCGTGGCTGCGGATACCATGGCACGCTTCAAAAAGCAGCAGGGGTTTGACACCTATTTTCTAACGGGCACAGACGAGCATGGGCAGAAGATTGAGCGCAAGGCTGCTGCCAAGGGTGTTACGCCTCAACAGTATGTGGATGAAATCGTGCGCGGCATCAAGGAGCTATGGAAGCTTATGGATGTCGAATATGACGATTTTCTACGCACCTCGGATGAGCGCCATGTAAAGGCCGTTCAGAAGATTTTCCGCAAGCTATACGATCAAGGCGATATCTACAAAGGCAGCTACGAGGGCTGGTATTGCACGCCCTGTGAGAGCTTTTTTACAGAGCTTCAGCTTAAGGACGGCTGCTGTCCGGATTGCGGACGCCCTGTGGAAAAGACCTGCGAGGAAGCCTATTTCTTTAAGCTTGGAAAATATCAGGAGTGGCTGATCGATTACATTGAGACGCACCCGGATTTTATCCAGCCTGTTTCGCGCAAAAACGAAATGCTCAATAACTTCCTGCGCCCGGGTCTGAGCGACCTATGCGTGAGCCGTACCTCCATCAAATGGGGCGTGCCTGTGGATTTTGACGAAAAGCATACCGTATATGTGTGGCTGGACGCGCTGACAAACTACATCACCGCGCTTGGCTATGGGAGTGAGGATGACGATAGCCTCTACCGCAGATACTGGCCCGCTGACGTGCATTTGGTGGGCAAAGAGATCATTCGCTTCCACACCATCATTTGGCCGATTATATTGCACGCGTTGGGTCTGCCGCAGCCCAAGCAGGTATTTGGACACGGATGGCTGGTGCTGGACGGCGTGAAGATGTCCAAGTCGCTTGGGAATGTAGTAGATCCCGTGGTGCTGTGCAAACGCTATGGCAGCGATGCGATTCGCTATTTCCTCATGCGGGAAATGCCCTTTGGCAGCGACGGTCAGTTCAGCTATGAGGCGCTTCTAACGCGCATTAACGCCGACCTTGCCAATGATCTTGGCAATTTGGTTAGCCGCACGGTCGCCATGGTGGAAAAATATTTTGACGGCGTGGTTCCCGCACATGGCGAATGGAATGATGATGACCGCGCGCTGATCACACTTGCGCAGGGAACGTCCGCAAAGGTGGACAAGCGCATGGGCGAGTTGCAGTATTCCCTTGCTTTGCAGGAGATTTGGCAGCTCATCGGCGAGTGCAACCGCTATATTGACATCAACGCGCCGTGGGTGCTGTGCAAGACGGAAGAGGGCAAGGAACGCCTGAAAACCGTCATGTATGTGCTGTGCGAGTGCATCCGCATCGTTGGGGTGCTGATCGCGCCCACCATGCCGCAAACGCCCGCGCGTATCTTTGAACAGCTTGGCTTGACGGACGCCGCGCTCAAAGCTTGGGAATCTCTCTCGTCCTTTGGCCAGCTACCTGCGGGCACAGTGGTCAAGAAAGGCGAGGCGATTTTCCCGCGCATCGATATCAAAAAGGAGCTTGCGGATATCGTGCCCACGCCTGCCGTGCCTAAGGCAGAGCCAAAGCCTGCGCAAAAAGCCGAACCAAAGGCCGCGGACGCGTCCGCTGGAGATGGCGTAATTACGATTGACGATTTTGATAAGGTGAAGCTTCGCGTGGCGCGTATTTTGACTGCCGAGCGAGTGGAGGGCAGCGATAAGCTGTTAAAATTCACTTTGAAACTGGGCAAGGAAGATCCCGAACGCACGGTGGTGAGCGGTATCGCTGCCTTTTACACGCCGGAGGAGATGGTGGGCAAGCAGGTGGTGCTTGTCAGCAACCTAAAGCCCGCCAAGCTGCGCGGCATCCGCAGCGAAGGCATGATCCTATGCGCCTCCGACGCGGAGGATCATGTGCTCAAGCTAGTGACTGTTGAAGCTGGCATGGAAGATGGGGCGTACATACGATGAAGCTTTTTGATGCCCACTGTCATTTGGATGATGCAAAGTTTAATGTTGACCGCGGCGAGACGATTACGCGCATGCACGGGGCGAGTGTAAGCCGCTGCATTCTAGCGGGCAGCGATCGCTCCTCCAGCGAACAGGCCGTGGCGCTTGCGCGCGCGAACGAAGGGATGTACGCCGTGGTTGGCGTGCATCCGCACGAGGCGAAGGGGTTTGTGGAGGACGACCTGCGGTGCATGGCCGAATGGCTTACAAGGGAGCGCGTTGTGGGCGTTGGGGAGATCGGGCTGGATTACTTCTATGATTTTTCCCCGCGCGATGTGCAACAGCAGATATTGGTAAAGCAGCTGCTGTTTGCGCGCGAGCGGGGCGTGCCCGTTGTGCTCCATGTCCGCGACGCGCATGGGGATATGATTGGGCTGCTGAAGGCGCACAAAAATGAGCTGCCCGAAGGCATGCTGCATTGCTATTCCGGTAGCGTGGAAAGCGCGCGCGAATACCTTGATTTGGGCTTTTACCTCTCCTTCGCGGGGCCGGTGACGTTTACAAAATCGGCAAAACTAAAGGAAGTGGCTGTCTACTGCCCAAAGGAGCGCTTGCTTGTGGAAACGGACAGCCCATATCTCGCGCCCGTGCCCATGCGCGGCAAGCGCAACGAGCCTGCGCATGTGCGCTATGTAGCGGAGGAGGTCGCGCGTCTGCGCGGCGTAACGCTGGATGAGCTTGCGCAAACAGCGATGCAAAACACCTGCCGCCTTTTTGGCATTGCTCAGGAGTGAGCTTGCGCGCAATGCGGCTTACAGGGGATGAATAGACGATGAACATACGCAAGGCGGCCAACGTGGATCTGGATGCCATCATGACCATCTACCATAGCGCGCAGACCTTTATGGCTCAGCATGGGAACCCAAGCCAGTGGGGAACCGCCTATCCCATGCGCGAGCTTGTGGAAGAGGATATTGCCCAAGGGCGAAGCTGGGTATGTGCGGAAAACGGCCGAGTGCTGGCTGTGTTTGTGTTGCAGATGGGGGAGGAGCCAACCTATGCGCAGATCAGGGGCGGTTGGAAAAACAACCGTCCCTATGCGACGCTTCATCGCGTGGCCAGCTCCGGTGAGCGGCGCGGCATGACGGATGCGATTGTAGCTTGGGCCAGCGCACGCGCCGGGGAGCTTCGCGCCGATACGCATGAGAAGAACCTGTCGATGCAACGCGCATTGGAGCGCAGTGGCTTTGAACGCTGCGGCTTGATCCGGGTAACGGATGGCACGGAGCGGATCGCCTACCAGCGGGCAGCGGAAGAAAATGTACCGTATGTATCTTCATCTGACCAAAAAGAAGAATTCCATCGGTGACGGGTACGAAAAGTATAAAAGCCGAAAAGAAATGGTTGACAGGTAACTGGATTTATGCTACAATCTGAACTTGTCAGCGGGTTGCTTAAGGGAACGCCCCAAGCGCCGCACGGTGTGTGCGCCTGTAGCTCAGTCGGATAGAGCAACGGCCTTCTAAGCCGTGGGTCGGGGGTTCGAAT
>JAVVVJ010000124.1:0-3800 GCA_036652695.1 Clostridia bacterium
CCGAAAGAATAAAGCGTTTGCTGTTGCCGCTGTTGGCGATGAATCAGCACCACTAGCGCGCGCTGCCAAAGCTGGTTTTATATTCTTCATAGGAAATAAATTTGCGTTCAAAGCAAATATCAGTTATCTCAATCGATTGAATCTCCGTACACTTCATCACTTGGTATTCATCGGAAAAGCAAAACAAATAGAGTCCATCTGACTTTAACACATAACCAATCGGTGCGGCGGTCAACGTTCCATTGATGATGGCAAGAACCTCCTCATCAAGGCAATGGTTGATTTTCGTGCAAACCTCGTTATCCGTGTTCACCTTTTCGGAAACCAAATCAAAGCTGAGATACTGTTTTGCATCATTTTCAAACATTACGCTCAATTCAGGCGACATCAAACCTAATTTGTTAATGATGCTTTGTCTTCTTGGTATTTCCGAAACGCTATCCGCAATCGCAAGCGCAAAAAGGATTTGATGAATGTCTGCATCGGTAAAAAAGCTTGTGGTGAATTTATAGTGATCATCGATCTGCACGCCGCCGCCTACGCCTTGTGTACAGTAGACCGGAATGCCCATTGAGGATAACCGGTTCACGTCCCGTTCTATTGTTTTTGTGCTTACCTCAAAATGCTGCGCAAGCTGTTTATAAGTCGTTTTCTTTTGCTTGAGTAAATAGATCAGAACTTCAAAATGTCGGCTTTTGATTGTTGCCACCACCTATTCTCTACTCTCGGCTTTTGCCAAGGGCATGCATCAACTGATTCTATCACAGCAAAGCGGGTTTTTCAAAGAAGCCATCGGCTTTTTGTTCAACACAAAAACGCGTGGGGAGCCCATGCCCGTCCCACGCGTTACCCCTTCGGGGCGTTACCCCGCCTTTTCATCCACCGCTTTAAGCTTGGTAAAGATCATTCGCCCGGCGCTGGTTTGCAGCACCGTGGTCACCACCACGCCCACAGTTTCACCCACATACCTGCGCCCGTTTTCCACCACGATCATCGTGCCATCATCCAGATACGCCACGCCCTGCCCGGGCTCCTTGCCCTCGCGCACCACCTGCACATTCAGCTCCTCGCCCGCCATGAGCATGGGTTTTACAGCATTAGCAAGATCGTTGATGTTGAGCACCTTAATGCCCGTCACTGCCGCCACCTTGTTGAGGTTGTAATCGTTCGTCACTACCACGCCGCCCCGGTCGCGGCACAGCCTTAGAAGCTTTACGTCCACCTCTTCCACATCGGGGTAATCCGTATCATCAATCACAATGCTGTGCTTCAACTCCTTTTGGAGCTTTTGCAGCACGTCCAAGCCCCGCCTGCCGCGTGCGCGGCGCAAGCTGTCGCCGCTATCTGCAATATGCCGAAGCTCTGCCAGCACAAATTGCGCGATCACCACATCACCCTCCAAAAAGCCAGTGCGAGCGATATCCACAATCCTGCCATCGATGATCACAGAAGTGTCCAGCAGTTTTCCGGCGGCGGTGCTCATTGCTGCTTCGTCAGCCATGCCATCGTCCATCAGCAGTTCGGACGCTTCATCCAGCAGCCCGCCTTCCCCGCCGCCGCGGCGCGCATGGCGGCGCATATGCCGCAGTGACTTGCCATCGCGAAACCTGCGAAAGCCAATCTGCATGCCAATGTAGCCCAGCACCACATAAACCAGCGCGCTGAAGCTCACCGTCATGAGGCTGGAACCAACTGTTAAAATGAGCTGCGTCAGCAGCGCGGCCACCACAAGGCCCAAGATCAGCCCGGTTGTGGTCAGCACAATCTGTTGGGTCGGCATGCCATCCCAGCCGCGTTCAATGGCGGTCATCAGCTGCAAGGTGCGCTTGATAATGGCGTTAGAAAGCCCGAAGAAGACCATCGCGCACAATAGACACGCGCAGGCATACAAAATCACTGGCGCGTAGGCATGCTGCATAAATTCCGGCTGCCAGCGGCTAAACAGCGGAAACAGTAACGCAATCACCGCCGCGCCTAAACCCGCGCCCAAAAGGGTAATCAAAATGCGCATAAGCCTTTCGAGCGTTTTGCTTTTCATCATTGTTTTTTTTCCTGCTTTCCATATATACTAAGGGAGAGAGGTTATTCCATCACAACGGCGAGGGCCTGCATCAGCGTATCCACGCCTGTCATTTGTACGCCCGCAATGGGGCGGATGCTTTTCAGATTTTGCTTGGGTAGCAGGATTTGCGTAAAACCTAGGCGCACGCATTCTGCCACACGCCGCTCAGCCTGCGGCACAGGCCGCACTTCACCGCACAAACCCACCTCGCCCATCACGCTCATGCCGGTAGGCAACGTAAAGCCCATCAGGCTGGATGCCACCGCGACGCACACTGCCAGATCTGCCGCCGGATCGGAAAGCGCCAGCCCGCCCGCCACATTGATATACACATCCTGATCAAAGAGCTTCTTGCCCGCACGCTTTTCCATCACCGCCAGCAGCAACGCCACGCGCCCGGAATCCATGCCGCCCACGGTGCGCTTTGGCACCGCGTAGAAGGATTTCGCCGCCAGCGCTTGCAAATCGCACAGGATGGGGCGGCTGCCCTGCAAGGTGCAAAACACCACGCTCCCGCTCGCGCCGCGTGCGCGTTGGGACAGCAGGCTTTCGCTAGGGTTTGGCACGGGCACCATGCCCTCGGAGCGCATTTCGAACACGCCCAGCTCGTTTATCGACCCGAAGCGGTTCTTCACCGCGCGAAGCAATCGATACTCGTGCTGCCGATCACCCTCGAAGTAGAGCACCGCATCCACCATGTGCTCCAGCACCCGCGGCCCCGCGAGACTGCCCTCTTTGGTGACATGTCCCACGATAAAAACCGATGTGCCCGTTTCCTTGGCAAAGCGGACAAGCGCGCCCGCGCTCTGTCGCACCTGCGATATGCTGCCCGGTGCGCTTGCGCTCTCCGCGGATACCATGGTTTGGATGCTGTCGATTACCACCACATCCGGCTGTGCCTGACCGCATTTTTCCAAAATGCTTTCCACATCGTTTTCCGCAAGCACGTAGAGCTTTTCCTGCGGCACATGGATGCGCGCGGCGCGCATCTTTAACTGGCGCGCGCTTTCCTCGCCGCTCACGTACAGCACGCGGCAGCGTTCGCTCAGGCTGCCTGCCACCTGCAACAGCAGCGTGCTCTTGCCAATGCCAGGATCGCCGCCCAGCAGTATGGCACTGCCCGTTACCAGTCCGCCGCCCAGCACGCGATCCAGCTCCTCGTTGCCGGTGGTAGAGCGCGGCTCTTGCTTGTCCTCCACCTGGGATAAGGGAATGATTTCGCTCTTGCGAGTCGTTTGATATTTTGCCGCCTTCTCGGCGGTTTTGCTGACGGCTGACAATGCAGCCGCCTTGCGCTCCTCAAAGGTATTCCACTCTCCGCAATCTGGGCAGCAGCCCAGCCAGCGTGCTGTTTCATACCCGCAGGCAGCACATACGTAGCAGGTTTTTTCCTTGGCCAAGGGGGTCTCCTGTTCCGCCGCCCGTGTGCGGCTGTGGGTCGCCACTGGGCATGTCCCCATGATACCGTGTGGGAGACCCGCTCTGCCATGGCAACCTTGGTAGAATGCTGTCGAGCGCGGGAGCAATCGCTCGCCACGCACCGACAAATGATGCCAGAATATACGTCAATAGTATACCACAAAACGCTTGGTTTGCACACGAGGGCGTGCGTGCAAAAACAGGGAGGGAAGTGTAACAATAAGCCTCATGAAACTTGATGCTTCGCAAAGATCCGCTGTGAAACAATGGAGCCAAGAACGATTGCTGCTATTGCAGCGGGGACAGCCCATATTGCATA
>JAVVVJ010000125.1:0-3733 GCA_036652695.1 Clostridia bacterium
GGGGTGCAGGGGGATCATCCCCCTGCCGGGGCTTGGGGCAGCGCCCCAATTCCCCCCGCGCTGGCTTGCCCTTCCCGCTGCGGGTGCATGCGGGAAGTTTTTGTTGCTCAAAGGGAAAGTGGTAAAGCCTAGCGAAGGCAGATGGGGCGGTAGCGGTTTTTTGAGCCGGATGAGCGGGATGTCCGCACCCTTGACAAGGCTTGTGCCAGAATGCTAAGATAGCCTCAGCACAAACGTTTGCATGATTTCATGCCATGCATCAAAGGAGGCGTCTGCGTGAAGGTCACCATCAAGGACGTCGCAAAGGCGGCGGGCGTTTCCCCATCCACGGTTAGCCGGGCGCTGCATCATAACCCGCGCATCAGCGCGGAGGTGAGCGCGCGCATTCAGCGCATTGCGGCGGAGATGGACTTTCATCCAAACCCCATGGCGAGTAGCCTCGTCAGCCGCCAGAGCCGCATTGTGGGCATTGTGTTTCCGGGCGATGCGGGGCGGAGCATGGGCGGGCATCCCTTCTACCCGGCGGTGCTGCAAGGGCTGGGGCATGCGGCAAGCGAAAGGCGCTACCATATGCTGCTGAGCACGGGCAGCGAAGCCGCCGAAACGGCGGATACGATCCGTCAGCTGGTGGATAGCGGCTATGTGAGCGGCCTGATTGTGCTTGCGGCGGAGGATAACCCAGAGGAGGAAACCCGCCTGCCGGTGGTGGTGATTGGGCGCGCAAAGAATGGCGCCGCCATCGGCTCGGTGGATAACGATAATGTGGCGGCGGGGCGCGCCGCTACGCGCTACCTGCTGGAGCGCGGCCACCGCCGTATTTTGCTGCTGGGCTGTGACGAGCGGCTGATGGTTACGGCGGAGCGGCGCAGGGGGTATGAGCAGGCGCTGGAGGAGGCGGGTATTCCGTTTCGGGCAGAGTGGATGATATCGGGGAGCTTTTTGCATCAAAATTTTGCGGCAGATGTGTTGGATGGCGTTTTTTGCGGCGAGCAGCGCCCAACGGCGGTTGTCAGCATGGATGATGCGCTCGCCATCGGCCTGATGGGTTTCCTTGGCGGCATGGGGCTGAGCGTACCGGGCGATGTGAGCGTTGTGAGCTTTAACAATACGGATGCGGGGCGCTACCATACCCCGGCGCTTACCTCAATCGATGTAAATCCGTACCGCTTGGGCACGGAGGCCATGGCGCTGATGCTGGACCTAATTGAGGGCAAAGCAGAGGCGCCGGTGCGGCTGGAGACACCCTTTACCCTTATCGAGCGCGGAAGCGTCGCGATTTTCCCCATCACACAACCGTAAGGAGATCCTGAAATGCGCAATATTCAATTGGGTGCTGTTTTTCATATGCCGTGGCTGGAGTATCGCCACGCGCTGCCGGATGGGCGCGTGTGCCTGCGGCTCAAAACCGGGCGTGGCGAATTTACGCGCGTGGCGGCACGGGTGACCTCTAACTACGCGTTCCCGGAGTTTTTTCAAAATGCGGATGAATATGAGATGCAGCTCGCATTCCGTGACGAGTGGTACGATCTGTACGAGGTGGTTTTTCAGCCTAAGGATTTGCGCATGCGCTACCTGTTTGTGCTGCAAAGCGATGAGCTTTGCTTTAAGCTGGACGCCTCCGGCCTGCGCGCGGGCGCGGACGCGTACGAGGACGTTAGCGAGTCGTTCGCGTTTGGCTATGCGTATCCGGCCGAAGCAATGCCCGAATGGGCGCGCGGCTGCGTAGGCTATCAAATTTTTCCGGATCGCTTTCGCCGTGAGGGGGAGGCCGAGGAAGGGCTTGAACCATGGACGAGCGACCGCGTGCAGAATGAATTCCGCTTTGGTGGAAACCTGCGCGGCATTTGCGCGGAAGTGCCCTACCTAAAGGAGCTGGGCGTGGGGATGGTCTATACCACGCCGCTCTTTGCAAGCGATAGCTCGCACCGCTATAACACCTTTGATTACTACCTCGTTGATCCGCTCCTGGGCACGCAGGAAGATCTGCGCGCTCTTTGCGAGGAGCTGCACCGAAACGGCATGCGCATTGTGCTGGATGGCGTGTTCAACCACTGCGGGCTGAAATTCGCGCCCTTTGTGGATGCGCAGGAAAAGGGCGAAAAGTCCGAATATCGCGATTGGTTCTTTTTTGACGATACGGAGGCATGCGGTTACCGCACCTTTGGGCATTGGCCGTATATGCCCAAGCTCAACCTGCAAAACCCCGCGTGCGCCCGCTATTTTTTGGAGGTTGGGCGTTACTGGCTGCGCACCTGCAAAATTGACGGCTGGCGAATGGATGTAAGCCCGGAGGTGTGGCCGGATTTCTGGCGTGCCTTTAAGCAGATGATGCACGAGGAAAACCCGGAAAGCCTGCTGGTTGCCGAGTGCTGGGACGATAGCCGCGAGTGGCTCACGCAGGGCGATATGTTCGATTCCACCATGCACTATGTGCTGAGCAGGAGCATCTGGAACCGCTTTTGCACGCATTCAACCTCCGTGCAGAGGTTCGACTGGGCGGTGAACCGCGCGGCTATGCTCTACCCCCATCGCACGCAGGAGGTGATGTGGACGTTTTTGGGCAGCCACGATACCCCGCGCATGCGCACCCGCGCGGGCGGCGATCTGCGCATGCTGCACGGCGCGTCGTTTTTCCAATTTACCTTTCCGGGCATGCCCATCATCTACTATGGCGATGAGCTGGGCATGGAGGGCGGCGAAGATCCCTACTGCCGCTTCCCCATGCGCTGGGATATTGCGGAGGGAAACCCCACGCATGCGCATTACCAGCGTTTGGCAGAGCTGCGCGCCGAAACGCCCGCTTTGCGCGTGGGCGGCTTTCGCACCTTTGCGGTGCAGGAGAACGGCCTGTACGCCTATTTGCGCATGACGGAGCAGCAACAGGTGCTTTGCGTGGTAAACACCTCCACGCAAAGCCTCTGCGAGCGCCTGCCGCTGCCGAAGGGCATGGCGGGCATGGCGGTGGTGCATGACCTGTATGCCGACCGTAGCCTAGCCGTGGAGGAGGGCACGCTTCGGGTATGCCTAGGTGCGGGCGAGGGCTTGATTTTGATCTGAAACCAGACTACAATAGAGCCACGCCATGGCAAGGCTTTACGACCGCGTCAAGGCCGAAAACAAAGGAGGAGCCCCATATGAAGGAATTGGTGGAGGCCATCCGCGCGCGAGGCGTGGGCGTGGGCACAGAAATTGTAAAGGTGGATATGTTTCTCAACCACCGCTTGGATACGGACTTGTTTGTGAAGATGGGGCAGGCGTTTGCCGATGCGTTTTGTGAGGAAAAGCCCGATATGGTGCTCACGGTGGAGGCAAGCGGCATTGCGGCGGCGCTCACCACGGCCATGGCCTGCGGCAATATTCCGGTGGTATTCGCCAAAAAAAGCAGCACCCGCAATGTGACAGGCGACGTGTATGAAAGCCGGGTGTTCAGCTTTACCCACGGCGTGGAAAACCACATTCGCGTGGCGAAGGAATACCTGCCCGCGAGCGCGCGCGTGCTGATTATCGATGATTTTCTAGCCAATGGCGAGGCCGCCGAAGGGCTTTGCGATCTGGTGCGGCAGGCGGGGGCGACGGTGGTTGGCATTGGCATCTGCGTGGAAAAGAGCTTTCAGCCCGGGCATCAAAAGCTGGTGGACAACGGCTATCGCGTAGTCGCGCTGGCAAAGGTGACGGGGATTGAGGATGGGAATTTGGTTGTGGAGGAGTAAGGCCGCGCGGAGCAAGCCGCGCA
>JAVVVJ010000126.1:0-3413 GCA_036652695.1 Clostridia bacterium
CCGAAGCTGCTGCCGCCCTCGCGGCGCGGTGCGCCATTGCCGAAGCTGCTGCCGCCCTCGCGGCGCGGTGCGCCATTGCCAAAGCTGCTGCCGCCCTCGCGGCGCGGTGCGCCATGACCGAAGCTGCTGCCCGCACGGGGAGCGCCGCCAGCATAGCTGCGCCGCTCTTCGCCCGGCCTGCCGCCACGGCTGTACTTAGATCCCTCATCCTCAAAACCGCCGCGCTTCTCTGCCGCTTCGCGCTTTTCCTGCCTTGGCTTATCCTTGGCTTCCTTATAAAATGCCATGTGTTGTTCTCCTCATTCTTGTCGTTTGGTTTTGTCGTGCTGTTCATCCGCCAAAAAGGCTTCGCGTTCACGGCGGATTTGATTCTGTTTGCCGCAGGTTTTTGCTCCTTCTGGGCACGCACCGCGCAGACACCCCGGCCCCGCATCCCTAAACAATGCGGGTGCGGCGCGGCAGCACTGTTCAAACATGCTTGCCGCCATCTGCCGGATTTCCCACTGCGCGCGGCTGCACATGCGCAATGCGAAGAAATGCCGCAGTTCCCTTGCGTTCATGGTGAGCAGCACGCGCGTTTCACACGCGCCCGGCAGCACGAAGCGTGCGTCCTCGTTGCTGCTCTCACCCGCCGCGCCAAGGCGGCGCTGCCAGCCCTCGTACCATGCCTGCATCTGCGCCATCTGCGCGGCATACTCTTGCGCCGCGCCCTCGCCCAAGGCATGTATCGCCGGGGGAACAATGTAGCCAAAGCCGTTTTCATAGCTCACGTAGCGCTGGCTCTGCACGCTAAAGCTCGCAATGCGGTGACGTGTGAGCTGCGCTAGCAGCACGCGGCTCACACCCTCCGCCAAAAAGGTAAACGAAGCATGCTCCAGCACGCTTTCATGCCCCATACCCATCACTTTTTCCAAAAACGCCTGCTGATCCTTTTCACTTACGAGCTGGAGCAGTTTGTCCACATCACCGCCGGCATAGCATAGCCGCGCGCCGAGTGCGATGAGTGCCTCCGGTTCCAAGCTATGGCGCACAAGAATCACGCGCTGCGTTCTTTCGGGCATAGGGTCGTTCCTCCTTCTATGGAAAGCTAACATCTTATTTTAAGGGATGGATACGCCAATGTCAAACAATTCGACGATTCTTTCCCCTTGACCGCTCAGGTACAGGTATCCCAGCAGCGCCTCCAAGCCCGTAGAACGGCTGTACGCAAGCGGAGCCTGATTTTTTGGCACGTTGTGGTGCGCATGCGCGTTCTGCCCTCGGCGCAGCACCTCCGCCTCCTCCGGCGTAAGGTGCGGCTCTATGCGTAGGCTCGCTTCCGCCTGCGCACCCGCGTTGACCAGCGCAACCGCCCTGCGATGCAGCAAATTCACGCGTGCGGAGCTTTCCAGCAGGCGCTGGCGAATGAGCAAATCCCATACCGTGTCTCCCACAAAGGCGAGAGCCAGCGGATTTTTCATATTCGCCTCTCGGATGGTGAGCGGCGTAGGAAAAAGGTCGTTCGGCATAGACACCCCTCGCGCTTTCGTATGGAATACCTTTATCATAGCATGCCCCGGCGAACCATTCAAGCGCCGTCAAGGTTTTTTAGCAAAAACTGCCGCGCTAGGAAGGCGTCTTCGCCTCCATGCGCTCCAGCAGCTGTCTGTATTCGATCAGCCCCTGCGCAAGCGCTTCGCCGATTTTTTGTTGATATGCATCCTCCAGCAAAAGCTTTTCCTCGGCGGGATTGCTTAAAAAGCCGCACTCTACCAGCGCCGAAGGCAGCACGCTGCGCAGCACGTAATAATTGCCCGCCATGGCTACGCGCTTCTTGGGCGGGTTCAAAACGCACACAAGCGAATCCTGCAAAACACCCGCAAGCAAACGGCCCGCATCGCCTCCGCGCTGGTAAAACACCTGTGGCCCGCATTCCTTGCGGTTGCGATATTCGTTCATATGAATGCTCAAAAACACATCCGCCTTTGCCGCAATGGCAATGTCCACGCGCTTTTGCAGATCGCGCCGCTTGCGCGCAAGGGTCGCGGTATTGCCTGCGCACAGGCAAATATCCTCACGCCTAGTGAGCACGACGCTCGCGCCATGCTCCAAAAGCGCTTTTTCCACAGCAAGGGACGTGCGCAAAGTAAGCACCTTTTCCCACAGCCCGCTTTCCCGTGCGCGCGCGCCGCCATCATACCCGCCATGACCGGGATCAATGGCCACAACAAAGCCCGCAAGGGCGCTGTTGTGCTTGCTTTGCGCCTCCACCGGCGCGGTGCGCGGCGCAGCTCCGTGAACAAAAAGCATACAGCCCGCTGTTGTCAGCAACAAAAACAGCGCACACGCGCGGAATCTCCCCATCCGCTTGATGACAAAATCATTGACAAATTGTTTCATTCGCCGCCTCCCGCCGCTTTTGCCCTAGCCTATGCGCCACGGCGGGGAAAAAATGCGCCGCCCGACCAACCATACCCGCGCGTTTCGCAGCACTGTTGAAAAGCACATGGAAAACTCCAAACGGGCAGATTTCCAAAGCGGCTCTTTTTACGCCAAACTGTCGAAACCTGTCCACAGCTGTTTCCCACAGTTTCCACATAGTTTTCCACAAAAAAAGTACTTTTCTCAGCTCAAAAGCGCCGAAAATGTGGAAAACTAAAAGTGGGAAACCCCTGTCGATTTTTGTTTTCCACATATGGAGGGATTGTGGGAACATGGATAAAACTTTGTTACGCACATAATCCAATCATGACAAACTGTCGTTTTCCAAAAAACGCCGCGTTTCTGTGGAAAACAAGCAAAAAAAGAAAGCCGCCACGCCTTGTGCATGACAGCTTCCCATGGATCGTTTTGCTTTGCCGCTTGGGCGTCCGCTTACAGGGTATTTCCCCCGTCATCGTCAAAATCGCCCTCTGCCTGAATAAACTCGCGGCTGGTGACGCGCTTGGCGGTTCGCTGCTCCTCCACCATATCCGACAGCAGGGTTTTCACTTCGCCGGCGCGTTTGATGCGCCGAATGTCAAATTCCGGAGAGGACTTATCCGCCGAGCAGCAATGAATGGTGCCCAAGCCCCAAATGCGCTCAGAGAAGGAGCGCTTCAGCGTAACGTCCATAATGCGGTAAAGGCGGATTTCCTCCTCCTTTTTATTGAACAAACCCGTTTCAATAAAAAGCTTTTCCTCTGTCAACTTGTAAATCGTAAAAGACCACGGAAGCCCAAACAGTGTCCGCTTGCGATCCTTCCACCGGTAGATGATTTCGGGCATTGGTACATTCCTCCCGTTGAGCGTATTTCCCCGCGTTTGCGACGCTTCGCCGCTTATGCGCGCCGCGCCACTACATTGATTATAGCACAAAGCACGCCGAGTTTGCAATGAACGTGCGGCAAAGCGTGTTGCTTTGCCCGCCCCGCTGTGTTAAAATGCTCGCGTTC
>JAVVVJ010000127.1:0-2990 GCA_036652695.1 Clostridia bacterium
TTCTCCTTTGCTAGTGCGGAAGAGGTCACTAGGCAACAAAGCAGTAGGGCACACAGGATCCGTTTAAGCGTTGTATTCATTGCTTTCCTCCGTTGCGTTGAATGGCGAGAGGACGTCCGCATCACGTGCTGGAATAGCGCCTCTCCTTTTTCACAGGAAGTTCATTCCTTGTCATGCGGTTTGCTTGCTGCCTCTTTTGTTAAAAGGAATCAGCAATCCGCCTGCCATCTACAGCAGAGTACACCGCCCAAGCATCGCGGGCTTCGCCGCCGTCTGCAAAGCCGTAGGTAACCAGCCACACAGGGGAAAATACCATGCCGTCCTTTTTGTTGCTGGCGCGCATGGGGTAATAGTAAAGCTCCAGCTTCGCATTGCCTGCTGCCGCGTTGTACTTTTCAGAATCGCCGCCATCCTTGATCAACAAATCCAACATTGCTTGGGCAGTCAGCAGCTGTTCCGGCGTTTCATACACCGTGCCGACCGCATAGGCGTCCCGCACGGTCAGGCTCACCACGCCCCGCCGCGTAACCAGCGCGTTCACGGCAAAGCCGGTAGGCTCCAGCGCAGTGCCATTCAGCGCGCATTTGTATTGCAGAAAGAAGCCTTCATCGTCAGCCGTCATCTGCGTATCGTTCCAGAGGGGCACATTGCTGTACTCCTCCCCCGCCTCCACACGGGCATCCCGTTCCTTGCCAAGCGCCATTACGCGCTCTACGCTCATGTCCAGCGCGTATGCACAGGAATATCCTGTCAGGTTCAGCATGGTCAGTAGCGCTTCCAGCTTCCCCTTTGCATCGTTGAGCGCAATGCCGGTCAGCACCGTTTTTTCAAGGGTAGGCGGCGTTTCCGCATCACTGCTCCCCATGGGTGGCAGGTAGGGTGCCAAGGAAACCATCTGTCCCGAGGTAGCTTGGCACGGCAGCGTCTCCGTGCCATCGATTGTCTCCATGGTGCCGCTGTACTCCCTGTAGAACAGCACTTCCGGCGAAACCTCAAGCCTCGCTTCATCCGCATAGGTATAAACGATATAATCTCCTCGATCGTTGCGGTTTTCATCGACAACCGGGTTTGGGTTGATCCATTCCGGTCGCACGGTCTCCACAAAGTTCCGCTTCATGGCATGGTAGATAGGCAGCGCGGCTTCCTCCGCCACCGCCACGGTAAGCAGGCTGCACAGCGTCAGCAGCAAAGCCAATATCCGTTTCATTATTTTGTTCCCCCTTCTTTCTGCTTTTGCGCAGGTTCAAATTCCACAATCCACGCCTTCTCCTGCTTGGTATTGTGAGGCTTTTCGCGCAGATATTCGCCCTCGGGTGTAACTTCCCAATTGGCAATGGAAATGCGAAGGGCGTATTTTGTTCCCCTCTCCATTTCGACGCCCTCTGGAATCTCAAACGCAAACCGAACCGAGCCATCCCTCATTGGGCTGTTGGTATAGCCAACCGTAGGCAGATCAAGCATTTCCCCGTCATCCACACCAACCGCCTCCGGCACGGCAATTACCATCAGCAGCTTGCTCCCGTTCTGCCGCGCAAGCTCCGCGTAGCTGATGGCGTCCTCTGGCGCTTCATCGCCGTATAGCGGATCATAGCCTGCCGGATCGCTTGGCGCATAATCGCTGGATAACAAGATCACGTTGCTGTTTTGAGCCGGACGGATGAACCCAATGCCATACATGCCATCCTCTGTACAAATCGTCTCATCCAGCGTATAGGTTACCTCGCCTAGCGTGACGCTCTGGGCAGGCTGAGCAATTTCGCCCGCGTCCAGCTCCTCCTGCCACCTTTGACCATAGAAATCACCAAAGAATGCCGCTACCTGCGATGAAAACGCCGCCATCGCCACAGCGGTAAGCGATACCAAAATCAGCGCCGCAATGAGAAGCGTTCTTGCAGGCAAACGCTTTTTCATTGGTTGTTCCGCCTTCACCCGTCGGGCAGAAGCGGAAACGCGCAGCTTAAAGCTGTCGGGCATTGTGCCATACATGCGCTTGAGATCGTTTTGGGTTGGTTTCATATGCGCACCTCCTCCATATCCAGCGTATCCTTGAGGAGCAGCCGCCCGCGATGCAGCCGCGATTTGAGCGTGCCTTGCGGTAGCTCCAGCATGCGGGCGGTTTCCTCCACAGAATAACCTTCTACATAGTACAGCACCATTGGCAGGCGATATTTTTCAGCAAGAGAGGTAAACAGCTCATAAAGATCGGGGTTTGCATCCTCGGCTGTTTCCCTCTCCGGCAGGGTATCGGAAAGCACCTCGCGCTTGCGGCGGCGAAGCAAGGTGTAGCACTCGTTAATGAGAATGCGAATCACCCACGCCTGAAACGCACAGTCATCCCGCAGCTTGCCCTGCTTCTGCCACGCCTTTTCAATGGCTCCCTGCACTGCGTCTTCGCGATCGCATAGCTGTGGCAGCAGGGTGGTGGACACGCGATACAGCGTATCCACCATCCCCACAATACGCTCTTCAAACTCCGCTTGCGTCATATCGTTCCTCCCTATGGTTCTTGATCATCAGCTGTAAAATCGATCTTACTCTATAAAGATGATCAAGCGGTGCGCAAGGTTGCATTCCTTGATCGTCTTTTCTTGATTTGCCTTCGTTCCTATCAAAACACGCTCACGTTCTTCTGCCTCATTCTAGCACATGGCCGCTCCATGTGCCAGCATGGGTTGCTGGAGCACTTTGCGCTAGGGTCAAGCCAAATGAGCGATACGCTCTTGCGCTTGCTGCAAACCGCGTCATAAGCCATTGGCAAGCGCTTATACCGCTGGTACGCCAATTTTTCTCCCTCACATTCCCTGCCAATCGTTTCATTTTTGAAAATTAGCTCTTGACACATTCTCTTCCCCATGTTATACTCTCACTCGTGGTTTAAACAACCTCAGCCGTGTCAAGGGGTCAACGAACCGACTTACAGTGACACTCCGGTGTGTGACCCATTAGCTCAGTTGGCAGAGCACTTGACTTTTAATCAAGGTGTCCGGAGT
>JAVVVJ010000128.1:0-2968 GCA_036652695.1 Clostridia bacterium
TACTACATCTACACCCATTTTTATTTCCTCCTAGCTTACTCTGCTTATCCTTCAACATCCATGGAATATTGTCAAGCGTCCTTGACTCTTATGCTGTTGTTAACAACCTTGCTTGTATTATACGGTTCGTTTTTCGCCAAAGCAACGTTCAATATTTCAATTTCACCGTACAAAAGGCAAGAAATCGATCGCAAGCTCCAAAAAAGATGCTTTTCCCAAAAAACATTTTTGCAGTTTGTTCTTGACAACGACCCGATTTATGCTATACTTTTCTCGAAGGTCAAAGATGGTCAGTAATCTTTCAGCCTTCGCGGCGCAAAGCCGCAAATCTAGTGAACTCCCTACATGATCCCCCATAAGGAGGCCTTGCGATGACCAATCAACAGCTAACCGAAAAGAGCCGTGAGGCGCTTGCCGCCGCGCAGCAGCTCACCGTTGAATACCAAAATCAGGAGGTTGCACAGGAGCATCTAGCCTGTGCGCTCCTTTCAGATCCTCAGGGGCTGATTGCCCAGCTCATGACCAAAATGGGCAAGCAGCCGGATGAAATCCGCTCCCGGCTGGAAACCATGATCGCGCGCTTTCCCAAGGTGACGGGCGCAGGCCGCGAGCCGGATAAAATCTATATCAGCGCCGATGTGGAGCGCGCCTTGGTAGCCGCGCGCGAGCGCGCCCAGCAAATGAAGGACGAATACATCAGCGTTGAGCATCTCCTCATTGGGTTGCTGGAAAAACCCACGCGCGCCATGCAGGAGCTGTGGAGCAGCTATGCGATCACGGAAAAGACCTTTCTGCCCGCCTTGCAAAGCGTGCGCGGCAACACGCGCGTGACCGGCGAAACGCCGGAGGATACCTACGACGTGCTCGCCAAATACGGTCAGGATTTGACTGCCGCCGCGCGAAGCCAAAAGCTTGATCCCGTCATAGGGCGCGATAACGAAATCCGTAGCGTCATCCGCATTTTGACGCGAAAAACCAAGAACAATCCCGTATTGATCGGCGAGCCGGGCGTTGGCAAGACGGCCATCGCCGAGGGGCTGGCGCAGCGCATCGTGCGCGGCGACGTGCCCGACAGCCTCAAGAACCGGCAGGTCTTTTGCTTAGACATGGGCAGCCTCATTGCGGGCGCGAAATACCGCGGCGAGTTTGAAGAGCGCTTGAAAGCGGTGCTTGCCGAGGTCAAAAAAAGCGAGGGCAAGATCCTGCTCTTCATCGACGAGCTGCACACCATTGTAGGCGCGGGCAAAACCGAGGGCTCCATGGATGCGGGCAATATCCTCAAGCCCATGCTCGCGCGCGGCGAGCTGCACCTGATTGGCGCCACAACGCTCGACGAATATCGCAAATACATCGAAAAGGACGCGGCGCTCGAAAGGCGTTTCCAGCCCGTACTGGTCACCGAGCCCACCGTGCCGGATACCATTAGCATTCTGCGCGGCCTCAAAGAACGCTACGAGGTTTTCCATGGCGTAAAGATCACCGACAGCGCGCTGATCGCCGCCGCCACGCTCTCCAACCGCTACATCAGCGATCGCTTTTTGCCCGATAAGGCCATCGACCTTGTGGACGAGGCCTGCGCCATGATCCGCACCGAAATCGACAGCATGCCCGCCGAGCTTGACGAGGTAAGCCGCCGCATTATGCAGTTGGAAATTGAGCAGGCCGCCCTCAAAAAGGAGGAGGACGCCGGCAGCCGCCGCCGTCTGGCTACGCTAGAGGAGGAGCTTGCAAAGCTGCGCGAGCAGTTAAGCGCCATGAAGGCACGCTGGGAGAACGAAAAGGCTGCCATCCAAAAGGTACAAAAGCTGCGCGAGCAGATTGAGCGTGTGAACGCCGATATTCAAAAGGCAGAGCGCGCATATGACCTTGGCAAGGCCGCGGAGCTTAAATATGGAGAGCTTCCCAAGCTGCAAGGCGCGTTAAGCAAGGAGGAGGAGCTTGCCGAGCGTGAGCGCGGAGAAAACAGCCTCCTTCGCGATAAGGTGACCGATGAGGAGATTGCGCGCATCGTAAGCCGTTGGACGGGCATTCCCGTGACCAAGCTACGCGAGGGCGAGCGCGAAAAGCTCCTCCAGCTCCCCGAGGAGCTGCACCGGCGCGTGATCGGTCAGGACGAGGCTGTGCAAAAGGTAAGCGAGGCCATTCTGCGAAGCCGCGCGGGCATCGCGGACGAGAACCGCCCCATCGGCAGCTTTCTCTTCCTTGGCCCCACAGGCGTTGGTAAAACCGAGCTTGCAAAGGCACTCGCGCAATCCCTGTTCGACGACGAAAAGAACATGGTGCGCATTGATATGAGCGAGTACATGGAGAAATTCAGCGTCAGCCGTCTGGTAGGCGCGCCTCCGGGCTATGTGGGCTATGATGAGGGCGGTCAGCTTACCGAGGCCGTGCGCCGCAAGCCCTACTGCGTGGTGCTGCTGGACGAGGTGGAAAAGGCGCACCCAGACGTGTTCAACATCCTCTTGCAGGTGCTGGACGATGGCCGCATCACCGACAGCCAAGGCCGCACCGTGGATTTCAAGAACACCATCATCATCATGACCTCCAACCTCGGCAGTCAATACCTGTTGGAGGGCATTGAGGATGGCCGGATCACCGCCGAAGCGCGCGAAAACGTGCAGCGCCTCCTGCGCACGCAGTTTCGCCCGGAGTTCCTCAACCGCATTGATGATATTGTGTTCTACAAGCCGCTGGAGCGTGAGGAAATCACGCAGATCGTGCATCTGCTGCTAGCCACCCTCCGCAAGCGCCTATCTGAGCACGGCATCACCCTCGCCCTGACCGATGCCGCCGTGGAGGCCATCGCCGATGCGGGCTTTGACCCCGTATACGGCGCGCGCCCCCTCAAGCGCTACATGCAAAGCCATCTGGAAACCATGCTCGCCAAGGCCATCGTAAGCGGCGCGGTGCTTCCCGGCCAATGCGTGCAGGTGGACGTGAACGAAAGCGGACAGCTTGTGTGCGCGGC
>JAVVVJ010000129.1:0-2863 GCA_036652695.1 Clostridia bacterium
CTCCCCCGGGTAAGAACGATAACTTTCATCCCATATAGCCACTTCATCTACTGTATGGGTTGGCGTCGTATTGGCCTTTGCCTCTGGCTAGAGGTCAAGTCCTCAGGGGGGGCTTTCATCCCCTCGTTATCGTCCATACCGGGCGCACCAAAAAAATCAGATGAGCCTGCGCATAGCAGGCTCATCTGATTTCCTAAACTTAGTGACATTGGATGCAAGGTCGGCTTTTCAATGGAAGGTGAGCGGGCTTATACCGTGAATTCCACCTTCACAACGCGCCCAAGGAAGGTAAGCTCCGGTAGTGCGCAGGTTTCCGCTACGTATTCGCGATCGTAGCTTTGCAGCAGCACATTCATGGCATCCAGCTTTTTGATCTTGCGCAAGAAACGGTGTTGGTGATATTCCACCAGCATGATCGCACCATCGATAGGGCTGCCTGCGGGCACAACTAGGCACAAGTCCTCCCGTAAAATGCGGAAGCCGCGCATGCTATCATCCGGGGTGGTGAAATAGTATACCTTATCGGGCGACGAACCCTCGATCTTGTTATCGAGGATCGGAAGCAGCCGATGGTCTACCTCCTTGAGCACCGCGTTATACACCGGCACGCGTTTGAGCACACTCGTCAGCGCGTCCAACCATACACCGCCGGATAGATTCTTTTCCTCCGTAGCGCTGCTGTACACGGTTTCGCTTTCTAGCGCCGGCTTCGCCGCTGGCTTTGGCGCGGCGGGCTTGGGGGCGGCGGTCTGCAAATCCACCGTCGCGGCGATATCGTCCAGCGTGAAGCCTTCCTCATTTTGCTCTTTCAAGCCGATCTTTTTGAGGATGCGCCGCGCCTGATCGTCCGCAATGATGCGCGTACCGGCCTCCACGTCCTTCAAATAGCTTTCGCTGACACCCCCCAGCTTCGCGACCTGCTTTAGCGTCATATTCCTGCGCAGACGCTCCGTGCGCAAAAGGTCTCCCAAACGGCTCATGGTGGTCATTCTCCTTACAAAAGGTTGATTTCGGCAATATGAAGTATATCACACTTCCTGCTGAATTTCACAAAAAATCGCCCAAAATCAGAAAAACACTTTTTAGCCGAATGAAAATGTGCTATACTACCATGGTATGTGTCCACATTACAGATTATGTTGGAACAGGAGGATACAATCGATGCAATATTCAAGAGAAATCGAAGAAATGGTTTGCGTGAAAAAGGGCCCCAACCATGGTCCTGCGCCGATTCCCGAGGAAGGCAAATGGGTGCAGAGCCGTGAGGTGAAGGATATCAGCGGCTTGACGCACGGCGTTGGCTGGTGCGCACCTCAACAGGGCACCTGCAAGCTCACCCTGAATGTCAAAGAAGGTGTGATTCAGGAGGCGCTGGTGGAGACCATCGGCTGCAGCGGCATGACGCACTCCGCCGCTATGGCTGCCGAAATTCTGCCTGGCAAGACCATTCTGGAAGCACTCAACACCGACCTCGTTTGCGACGCCATCAACACCGCGATGCGCGAGTTGTTCCTACAGATTGCTTACGGCCGCACCCAGAGCGCCTTTAGCGATGACGGTCTGCCCATTGGCGCTGGTTTGGAGGACTTGGGCAAGGGTCTGCGCAGCCAGATCGGCACCATGTACGGCACCCTCAAAAAAGGCGTGCGCTACTTGGAAATGGCCGAAGGCTACGTGCTCAAAATCGCGCTGGACAAGGAGCATGAGGTGATCGGTTACCAGTTTGTGAACCTTGGCAAAATGATGGAGGCCATCAAAAAGGGCACCGATCCTAAGGAAGCCTACGAGAAGAACATTGGCACCTATGGTCGTTTTGCTGAGGCTGCCGAGTACATTGACCCGCGTCACCAATAATCTGAATTTGATAAGAGGTGAGTAGAAATGGCTACTTTTGAAGGATACGAAAGAAGAATTAAGAAGCTTGAGGGCGTCTTGGCAGAGTACGGCTTCGCTGATTTGGATGCGATGGCGCAGTATGTAAAGGATAAGGGCGTGGACGTGGGCGGCATTGTTCGCGGCGTACAGCCCATCGCTTTTGACAACGCCGTTTGGGCATACACGCTTGGCGCGGCTATCGCGCTGAAGAAGGGCTGCAAGAACGCTGCTGATGCCGCTGAGGCGATTGGCATTGGTTTACAAGGCTTCTGTATCCCCGGTTCTGTTGCGGATCAGCGCGCCGTTGGCCTTGGCCACGGCAACTTGGGCGCTATGCTTCTGCGCGAGGATACCAAGTGCTTTGCGTTTTTGGCCGGTCACGAGAGCTTTGCCGCCGCCGAGGGCGCGATTGGCATTGCCCGTACCGCCAACAAGGTTCGCAAAGAGCCCCTGCGCATCATTTTGAACGGCCTTGGCAAGGATGCCGCGTTCATTATTAGCCGCATCAATGGCTTCACCTATGTGCAGACCCAAATGGATTACAAGGCTGGCGAAGTGCATGTGGTAAAGGAAATTGCTTATTCCGATGGGGAAAAGGCAAAGGTTCGCTGCTATGGCTGCGATGACGTAACCGAGGGCGTGGCGATCATGCGCTTGGAGGACGTGGACGTGTCCATCACCGGCAACAGCACCAACCCCACACGCTTCCAGCATCCCGTGGCGGGCACATATAAGAAGTGGACCATCGAAAACGGCAAGAAGTATTTCTCCGTGGCTTCCGGCGGCGGCACGGGTCGCACCTTGCATCCGGACAACATGGGCGCCGGCCCTGCCAGCTATGGCATGACCGATACTATGGGTCGTATGCACTCGGACGCTCAGTTCGCGGGCTCCTCCTCTGTGCCTGCGCACGTGGAAATGATGGGCTTGATCGGCATGGGCAACAACCCCATGGTCGGCGCGACCGTGGCTGTGGCTGTGGCGATTG
>JAVVVJ010000130.1:0-2811 GCA_036652695.1 Clostridia bacterium
GCCGGGCGCACCATCAAAACAGCCTTGCACGCTTTTCGGCGCACAAGGCTGTTGAAAGGAAATAGGAGCAAGCCGTCGGCGCGTGCTTGCGCTTCACGCGCTTCTATTGCACCGGCTTGGCTTCAAAAACGGGCGGCGCTACAGCAGGCATACCCACCTCGCGTGAGCGATACGCGCCTTTTTCGCGGTATCCCAACTTTTCCGCCAGCGCTACGGAGGAACGGTTCGCTGCGTCCCAGCTTGGGTAGAGGCCCCGCTCCAAGCAGAGCAAAATCAGCTTGGCGCAGCAGGCAGCCGCAATGCCGCGCCGCCTGAAATCCTCGCGCGTGTCCACCTCAATTTCAATGCCATGGTCATAATAAATGTAGGAGGCCGCGCCGCCCGCCAGCTCGCCGCCGCACAGCGCCACCACGCCCAGTCCATGCGCCGCAAACGCCTCTGCCGAGCCAAAGGTGGCGCAAAAATCACGCGACCAATCCTCCGCCATCACACGCTCATATAGCGCGTCATCGATTACGGCAAGGGAAAGCTCCTTGTCCAGCGCGTCAATAAAGCCCTGTAGGCGCGCGCGGTCAAAGCAATCCCCTTCCTTACAGATGGCATAGCGCTCGCAAGGCCGAGCCTCCGCGCCGAACACGCGCACAATGAGCGCGTCCCACGCTTCGTTTTGCGGGGTGAGGATGGCATAGCCTCCCGCCAGCTCCGTTCGCAAGGCGCGCATAAGCGTTTCTGCCTCCGGCGTCTCCGCATCGCCCGCAAAAAACGCAAAATCAAACGTCCTGCACAGCGCCGCGCGCGGGCATTCTTCCGCGCCGTCTGCTGCCCATATGCCGCCCATGTTCCCCTCCAGCGCCGTCCAAATCAACGTTTCCTCCCAATTTTGAAAAAGCGGGGCAACGCGTGCAAGCGCGTCTTTCCCTGTGATTTGATGCATCAACCGTTCTTCCATTGCGCCAATTCCTCCTGTATATAGGCAAGCGACTTTAGCTTTTCCTTTACCTGCTCCACCGTGAGCAGCTCGGTATTGCTGGAATTGAACTCTGTAACGGTGTTACGGTTCTCATCGCCTTGCACGACGTATTTATCATAGTTCAGATCACGTGAATCGGCAGGCACGCGAAAAAAATCGCCCATGTCCATCGCGTGCATGCATTCCTCATTGGTCAACAGCGTTTCGTACATCTTTTCGCCGTGGCGCATGCCGATGATCTGCACCGGATTGCTCGCGCCAAACAGCTCCCGCACGGCCTCTGCCAGCACGCCAGTCGTGCATGCGGGGGCTTTTTTCACCAAAATATCGCCGCTTTGCGCATGCTCAAAGGCAAAAAGCACAAGCTCCACCGCTTCCTGCAAGCTCATAATGAAGCGCGTCATATCCGGGTGCGTCACCGTCAGCGGCGCTCCAGCCTTGATTTGATCAATAAATAGCGGAATCACAGAGCCGCGCGAGCACATGACGTTGCCATAGCGCGTGCCACAAATCAGCGTGTGTTCCGGCGATACGGTGCGCGCCTTTGCCACAAACACCTTTTCCATCATGGCCTTAGAGGTGCCCATGGCGTTTACGGGGTAAGCCGCCTTATCCGTGGATAGGCAGATCACTTTGCGCACCCCGGCCGCAATGCAGGCGGTAAGCACGTTATCCGTGCCAAGCACGTTGGTCTTGACCGCCTCAATTGGAAAGAACTCGCAAGAGGGCACCTGTTTAAGCGCCGCGGCATGAAAAAGATAGTCTACATTGTGCATGGCGTTTTGCACGCTGGCAAGGTCGCGCACATCGCCAATGTAATACTTGACCTTCTCGCTTTGGTAGCGATGACGCATGTCGTCCTGCTTTTTTTCATCGCGGCTGAAAATGCGAATCTCGCGGATATCCGTATTCAAAAACCGGTTGAGCACCGCCTCGCCAAAGGAGCCGGTTCCGCCGGTAATCATGAGCGTTTTGTTAGTGAAAAGCATGTGTACAGCCATCCCTTCCTCGTCTGTGCGCTATTCTTCCTCGGCGCTCTTCAACACATTGCCCGTCAGGCGATGCAGCACCTCGCGGTAAGCCGCCTCCACATCGCCAAGATCGCGGCGGAAACGGTCGATGTCCAGCGGCTCATGCGTGCGCGCGTCCCAAAAACGGCAGGTATCGGGCGATACCTCATCTGCCAAAAGAAGCTCGTCATGATAGCGACCAAATTCCAGCTTGAAATCAATCAGCTCAATGCTGATATCACGCATGCATTCCGAAAGGATCTCGTTGACGCGAAGGCTCATTTCCTCCATGCGGAAGATTTCCTCCGTTGTGGCAAGCCCCATAGCCGTAATATGCGTCAAGTTCACCAGCGGGTCTTCAAGCTCCGCGTCCTTCAAGCAATATTCGATCACCGTGTTACGCAGCCGCGTGCCATCCGGACAGCCAATCCGCTTGGAAAGGCTCCCAGCCGCGATGTTGCGCACCTTCACCACCACCGGCACGATCTGCACCCGTTTCACCAGCGAGCAGCGGTTGTCGATGCGGCGGATAAAGTGATTGGGCACACCCTTTTGGGTGAGCATGGTAAACATATATTCACAAATGAGGTTGTTGATTTCACCCTTGCCAATGATGCGGCCGCGCTTCAACCCATGAAAGGCAAAGGTTTCATCACGGTAATAAATGACCGCCTCATCCGGATTTTCGGTGGCATACAGGCGCTTTCCCTTACCCTCGGCAATCATGTCCGTAATGTTCTGCACGCTTTCTCCCTCTTCGTTTCGTAAGCACTTTTTCTTGGGTCGGTTTATTGTAGCACGCTTCGCCAAACGGCGCAAGAGCGGCGAAGC
>JAVVVJ010000131.1:0-2788 GCA_036652695.1 Clostridia bacterium
CATCGCCATCGGCGTAACGGAATATCTCATGAAGCCGATCATTCCCGACGAGTTTTTACATACGATGGAGGGCGTTTTGCACGCCATTGAAAAGCAGCGCATGCAGCGGCGCGAAGCTCAAATGACCAA
Organism: Clostridia bacterium; assembly: GCA_036652695.1. Taxonomy (GTDB): domain Bacteria; phylum Bacillota; class Clostridia; order Christensenellales; family Aristaeellaceae; genus Limiplasma. The sequence continues at coordinate 130 of JAVVVJ010000131.1, forward strand.
GCGCCACTACCTCTACCTTGCGTTCAACCAGCTTTTGGATACGCAGGAGCGGGACGTGCTGCTGGCAGACTGCCGCTATTTGTTGATGTTGGAATTTGACGATGCTTTTTTCAGCAGTGTCGGCGAGGATTTTGAGGATCAGCTGCCCAGCTTGCTCCCGCTGCCCTGCGATTTTCTATGCCTGTACCCAGAGCGTGCCGTATTGGTGTTCCGGGCAGAAAGCCAGCCCACGGAGGAGGGCATGCGGTTGGCAGAACAGAGCCTGCGCCTCCATATCGAAACGACCTACGCCAGAGCCTGCTTTGCAGCGTATGAGCCGATCAACGGCGCGGCGGATTTCTACGCCGCATACCAGCGCATGGAAAAGCGCGCCGACGATCGGTTGATGGCGTTATCCGCTAGCGACGGCGCAAAGCTGCGCGATACCTACGGCAATATCCCCGTTGATCAGATGATTGAAACGCTGGTGAAGGGCGATATGGAATCCTTCTTTGAAATCTTTGATGCGTTTGAGCATACGGTGGATAAGCACGTGGAATTTTCGGAGCTTTATATCAAGTTCAACCTTTCGCGCATTTTAATCGCGCTGACGCAGCACGGCGCAGAGGGAGCCAACGACCGCAGCATTGTGGAGCGCGTCTTTATGGATCGGGATATTCAGCAGAATTTTGAGGTTGTCCGGCGCATGGCGGAATCCCTCGCTGAAAAGAGGCAGATTGCCGGAGATCCGCAAATCGAGGAAATCAAGCGCTACCTTTGCGAGCATTACGGCGCGGATGTAAGCTTGAACCACATTGCGGAGATTTTTCATTTCAGCCCCAACTACCTTTGCCACCGCTTCAAGCGGGCAACCGGGCAAAATTTCATCCAGTTCGTTAACGACTATCGCATGAAGATGGCGCGGGAGCTGCTTGCGACCACCGATATGAAGGTGAGCGTCATCGCGCAAACGGTCGGCTTCAAAAGCGCCTCCTATTTCTGCCAGCGCTACCGGGACTGCTACGGCACAAGCCCGGAAAGCGACCGCCAGAGCAAGCCCTTCCATTTGCTCCCCGAGGCGCCCTAAAAAAAACGCCTATGATTTGCAAAGGGTGGTGATCCCTCATGAAACGCATGCTTTCATCGATTGCGCGCCGCTTTAGCCTGCTGGGCATTCGCGGCAAGCTGCTGGTGCTCTATCTTTGCATCGGCATCATGCCCTTTGCGCTGTTCAGCGTATTTACCTATCGAAATGCCACCTCGCAGCTGTTCGCCAGTGAAACGGCGCGGATGCAAAATGCGCTGAAGCAGGCGCTTTTTTCGGTGGACAGCAGCTTTGCCATGTATAACACCGCGTCCAACTATCTTTTTAACGAACCCAACGTGCTTTTAGCGCTTAACAAGGAGTACGATAGGGATTACTACGGCATGCATCTGGCCTATGAAAACAGCATTGCGCCCATCTTCAAACCCTACTACTCCCTGTATGAGGAGCTTACCAGCCTGGTTATTTATACCTCCTGCGACCTGCTGCCCTTTAACTACTATGTAAGGCCGCTGGATGAAATATCCAGCGAAGCATGGTTTGCCAATGTGGTGAAGGCGTTTTCCCCCCAGTGGATCAAGCTCAACAAGGGCGGCAGCGAAACCTTGTTTTCCATTCGCCGCATTGGCATCCCACAGAAATACCCCTATGACAACTACCTTTATATGGCCATCGATATACAATCGGCCTTTCTACCGCTTCAAAGCATCGCGACCGCAAACTATGCGGTGTTGATTGAAAACGAGCGCCACGAGAGCGTCTACCAATACGATAGCACATTAGGCGTGGAGGGCGGAAGCCCGCTAAGCGCCGATGGCCTGCGCGCGCAGAACAGCGCGGCGCATCCCTTGATTACCGCTACACTGCCCTCCACAGGCTGGACGGCCTACTACCTCAGCGATATCAACGCCATTTTCCAAGGCGCGTCCACCTTAACCAACACAACCTATGTGGGCATCTGGTGCATCATGCTGGTTCTGGGGCTGCTGGCGACGCTGCTTTTGTACATTTTGATTCAGCCAATTGAAATGCTGACCAAAAACATTCGCCAAATTGCTCAAGGCAATATGGAAATCACCGTGCACAGCAATCGCAAGGATGAGGTGGGCGTGCTGATCGCCAGCTTTACGGAGATGATTGAGCGCATTCAGCAGCTCATTGAGGTAACCTACAAAAACGAGCTGGAGAAAAACGAATACAAGCAGCGCCTGCTAAGCGCGCAGATCAACCCGCATTTCCTGTATAACTCCCTCTCCTTAATCAACAGCAAGGCCATCCTTTCCGGACGGACGGACATCAGCGAAACCGCCATTTTGCTCTCCCGCTTTTACCGCACCGCGCTTAACCGCGGCAACGATCTTACCCAGCTGGAAAACGAGCTGAACAACATCAAGGCATATGTACGCCTACAGCAGCTGCTGTGCAGCATGGGCTTTGAGGTGCTCTACCGTGTGGACGAGACGCTCATGCAGGTGCTGATTCCCAACTTTATTTTGCAGCCGATTGTGGAAAACGCCATAGAGCACGGGCTGAAAAACAGCCGCAAGGCCAACCGCATCCTCACCATTTGCGTTTCGCGGCGCGAGGATATGCTCGCCCTATGCGTGGAGGACAACGGTGTGGGCATGGATCAGC
>JAVVVJ010000132.1:0-2649 GCA_036652695.1 Clostridia bacterium
AGTCGTCCACCACGCGGGTGCGTTCCTCTTCCCCAAGTCCTGTGCTGGGAACCGTTAGGAAAATACCGTGGTTCACACCATCGAGCTGCTGTAAGCTTAAGTCCTTGGTCTGCTTGTCGTAATCCAGCGAATCCCGCAGCACATCAATGGGTCGAATGCCGATTTCGCCGTTTGCGCTCATGTGCCGCACCACAATAAGCTGACACCCTGGCAGTGGGTAAGATTTGTTATCGTCCAGCGTCACCACATACCACATTTCTTTGGTGTCTGGATGGCGCTGTGGCCTTACGCGCGCTGGGTCGAGGATGTCGAGGCGTTGCGGCGTTCCCAGCGCGTCGGGCACAATCAACGCATAAGCGTTGCCCTCCGTGTTTCGGTATGCTTCCATGGTTTGCAAGAAGCTAAAGGGCGTAAAATTCACGCTCGGCTCAAGCCCCACAATGTACTCAAGCGGGTGATCGGCTTGCAGCTCATAGCCCTTGTACAGGTGTAGCGGCATACTGGCCACCGTGTTGCTGATGCGGCTCACGGCGGCATAAATCGCCTCGTTGCCTCGCATGGTATTGTCTGCCCGTGAGCGGTACACAGGCAGCCAGTGCCCCGCCGCGGAGGGCTTGCGTTGCTTGGTCGGCTTGGGCTTGTCCCTTGCCTTAACGGTGCTTTTTTGCTTTGCGGAAAATAACCACATTTTGTAGCCTCCTTTTAGCGCATGGTGCGCTGACGCTTGCTTACATTGACCACGCGCACGCTCGGTATGTGCTGAATTTCACCTGCTGGGTTTTTGTCCATGGTGATGGCGTGCGCACATAGCCACGCCATAAAGCCGTCAATTTTGCGGAATTTGTTCCGCTTGGTGGGCATCCAGTTCTGTTTTTCTGTATGCCTGCGCTCGCCGGAAAGCCTCACGTTATCCGTGTACCATAGCAGCATGGGGTCGCCGTTGCTCACCACACTGCCGCTCATCAGCCGCTCTTTGATATCCTTCATGGGGTCGTTAAGCGTTAACGGACCTTGACGCACAACCACGCAGTCATAGCCCTTGTTCTCTAGCATCTGCCGTAGCCGCGTGGCATTGGCTGGGTCGTAGCCGATGGACATGATTTCATATTTTTTCCCTTGCTCCACAAACCAGTTATACACATCCTCCTGCTGTATATACTCCCCGTCCACAATGGATAGATAGCCCTGCATAGCCAGCCCGTAATAATCAATTTTTTCTTGATCCAGCTCTACCTTGCGGCGCGGTACCCAGCTATGTAGCAGCACAAAAATGCGCCCGTCATCCAGCAAAAATTCCAGCGCCGCGGCGGTGAAGTCCTCACGGTTGGAAAGGTCAAAGCCGCCGTAACAGCGCCGCCCAAGCAGAGCATCCTCGTTGATACTGGCTTTGTTGCGCATGGTAACCTCAGGCTGTACATACTGCATGTCGTCGGTGTTTACGGTAATATTGAGCTGCTTGCAAATGAAATCCGCTCGCTCGCTGGGGATCATCTTGCACCGCTCCCATTGGTCAATCAGATCCTCCATCTTGAGCAGCACCCCAAGCGACGGGTTGGCCTTGATCCATGTGCTGGTGTTGTTCACATCGTCGCTGTCATCCAGCTCCGCAATATAGGCAAACATGCGGTCGGCCACCGTTGGGGATAGCTTGCCTTCCATCGCGTCGGTAAAAAGGTCATAAAAATACGCCAATGGCCCGTCAATCACGTTGCCCATTGTCGTAATGTATATAATTAACGGCTGTGCGCGCTTTACAATCTTGCGCTTGATCACGTTGATAAGCTTGAAGTCCCGCAGCTCCTTAATCTCGTCAAAGATCGCCATGTGCGGATTAAGTCCGTCCAGCCGCTCGCTGTCACTGGCGCGGCTTTTGATGCTGGAATTCATTGCGTCATAGTATACGCCGTCACGCAGAGGTCGAAACCGTGGTGCAAGGTACTTGCTCGCACGGATCTGCTCGCGGCATTCGTTAAAAACAATGCCAGCCTGCTCTTTCGAGTTTGCCAGCATGTAGATATCCGCGCCGCGCTCGCCGTCCTTGCAGGCTCCAAAGGTAGCGTTTCCAGACTCCATCGTGCTTTTGCCGTTGCCAGTGCCCACAATAATCAGTGCCTCGCGGTAGCGCCGCAGTCCACTTTCCTTGTCTACCCATCCGTACAGGTTCCCCAGCACAAAACATTGCCATGGTAGCAGTGTCATGCGGTCGTAGGCGCCCTTGGTCGGCACCAGAAACTGCTCCATAAACGCACTCGGCCGCTCGGCCTTCGTTTCATCAAACCTCCACGGGTAGGTGGGGTCAATCTGCCTATCCAAATCACGAAGAAAGCGGCGGCAGGCCAGCTTTACTTTTTTGCATGCTACCGTGCGCCCTGCATCCACGTCGCGGGCGTATGTGTAGCAGCGTTCGACGGCTGTAGGGCTAGAAGTTGGCGAAGTCATCGTCAATCATGACGGGTGCCGCCTTCCGGCTGTTGGGGGTCAGCCGTAGCTCGGATAGGTGCTTTCGTTGCTGCTCGGCAAAGGCGCGAAGCTGTGCAGGGCTCTTGTTTTCCTGCCAGTAGGTTTGTCGGCCGTTGTATCGCTCTTTCCCAATACCGCGCTCCTTGATGTCCACAAGCAGCGCCTGCTTGATCTGCTCGGCGTGGGCGA
>JAVVVJ010000133.1:0-2649 GCA_036652695.1 Clostridia bacterium
AGTCGTCCACCACGCGGGTGCGTTCCTCTTCCCCAAGTCCTGTGCTGGGAACCGTGAGGAAAATACCGTGGTTCACACCGTCGAGCTGCTGTAAGCTTAAGTCCTTGGTCTGCTTGTCATAGTCCAGCGAATCGCGAAGTACATCGATGGGTCGAATGCCGATCTCGCCGTTTGCGCTCATGTGCCGCACCACAATAAGCTGGCACCCTGGCAGTGGGTAGCTCTTGTTATCATCCAGCGTCACCACATACCACATTTCTTTGGTATCTGGGTGGCGCTGCGGCCTCACGCGTGTTGGGTCGAGAATGTCGAGGCGTTGCGGCGTACCCAGCGCGTCGGGCACAATCAACGCATAAGCGTTGCCCTCTGTGTTGCGGTATGCTTCCATGGTCTGCAAAAAACTAAAAGGCGTAAAATTCATGTTTGGCTCAAGCCCCACGATATACTCAAGCGGGTGATCGGCTTGCAGCTCATAGCCCCTGTATAGGTGTAGCGGCATGCTGGCCACCGTGTTGCTGATGCGGCTCACGGCGGCATAAATCGCCTCGTTGCCTCGCATGGTATTGTCTGCCCGTGAGCGGTACACAGGCAGCCAGTGCCCCGCCGCGGAGGGCTTGCGTTGCTTGGTCGGCTTGGGCTTGTCCCTTGCCTTAACGGTGCTTTTTTGCTTTGCGGAAAATAACCACATTTTGTAGCCTCCTTTTAGCGCATGGTGCGCTGACGCTTGCTTACATTGACCACGCGCACGCTCGGTATGTGCTGAATTTCACCTGCTGGGTTTTTGTCCATGGTGATGGCGTGCGCACATAGCCACGCCATAAAGCCGTCAATCTTGCGGAATTTATTCCTTTTGGTAGGCATCCAGTTTTGTTTTTCTGTATGCCTGCGCTCGCCGGAAAGCCGCACGTTATCCGTGTACCATAGCAGCATGGGGTCGCCATTGCTCACCACACTGCCGCTCATCAGCCGCTCTTTAATGTCCTTCATGGGGTCGTTAAGCGTCAAAGGACCTTGACGCACAACCACGCAGTCATAGCCTCTGTTTTCAAGCATCTGCCTTAGCCGCGTGGCATTGGCTGGGTCGTAGCCAATGGACATGATCTCATACTTTTTTCCTTGTTCCACAAACCAGTTATACACATCCTCCTGCTGTATATACTCCCCGTCCACAATGGATAGATAGCCCTGCATAGCCAGCCCGTAATAATCAATTTTTTCTTGATCCAGCTCTACCTTGCGGCGCGGTACCCAGCTATGTAGCAGCACAAAAATGCGCCCGTCATCCAGCAAAAATTCCAGCGCCGCGGCGGTGAAGTCCTCACGGTTGGAAAGGTCAAAGCCGCCGTAACAGCGCCGCCCAAGCAGAGCATCCTCGTTGATACTGGCTTTGTTGCGCATGGTAACCTCAGGCTGTACATACTGCATGTCGTCGGTGTTTACGGTAATATTGAGCTGCTTGCAAATGAAATCCGCTCGCTCGCTGGGGATCATCTTGCACCGCTCCCATTGGTCAATCAGATCCTCCATCTTGAGCAGCACCCCAAGCGACGGGTTGGCCTTGATCCATGTGCTGGTGTTGTTCACATCGTCGCTGTCATCCAGCTCCGCAATATAGGCAAACATGCGGTCGGCCACCGTTGGGGATAGCTTGCCTTCCATCGCGTCGGTAAAAAGGTCATAAAAATACGCCAATGGCCCGTCAATCACGTTGCCCATTGTCGTAATGTATATAATTAACGGCTGTGCGCGCTTTACAATCTTGCGCTTGATCACGTTGATAAGCTTGAAGTCCCGCAGCTCCTTAATCTCGTCAAAGATCGCCATGTGCGGATTAAGTCCGTCCAGCCGCTCGCTGTCACTGGCGCGGCTTTTGATGCTGGAATTCATTGCGTCATAGTATACGCCGTCACGCAGAGGTCGAAACCGTGGTGCAAGGTACTTGCTCGCACGGATCTGCTCGCGGCATTCGTTAAAAACAATGCCAGCCTGCTCTTTCGAGTTTGCCAGCATGTAGATATCCGCGCCGCGCTCGCCGTCCTTGCAGGCTCCAAAGGTGGCGTTTCCGGATTCCATTGTGCTTTTCCCGTTGCCAGTTCCCACAATAATTAGCGCCTCGCGGTAGCGCCGAAGCACAGTTTCCTTGTCTACCCAGCCGTAAAGGTTCCCCAAAACGAAACATTGCCACGGTAGCAGTGTCATGCGGTCATAGGCGCCCTTGGTCGGCACCAAAAATTGCTCCATAAACGCACACGGCCGCTCAGCCTTCGTTTCGTCAAACCTCCACGGGTAAGCAGGATCATCTTGCCTATCCAAATCGCGCAGAAAGCGGCGGCAGGCCAGCTTTACTTTTTTACATGCTACCGTGCGCCCTGCATCCACGTCGCGGGCGTATGTGTAGCATCGTTCAACGGCTGTGGGGTTAGAAGTTGGCGAAATCATCGTCAATCATGACGGGCGCTGCCTTTCTGCTGTTGGGGGTCAGCCGCAATTCGGATAGGTGCTTGCGCTGTTGCTCCGCAAAGGCGCGAAGCTGTGCAGGGCTTTTGTTTTCCTGCCAATAGGTTTGTCTGCCGTTGTATCGCTCTTTCCCAATGCCGCGCTCCTTGATGTCCACAAGCAGCGCCTGCTTGATCTGCTCGGCGTGGGCGA
>JAVVVJ010000134.1:0-318 GCA_036652695.1 Clostridia bacterium
CGCTGCCGGAGATGACGCCGGGGCACGAGCAGGGGTTGGCGTTTTTGTATGAGTAGAAAGACATTGGCACGCCTCCTTTTTTGGTCGGTCGCAAGGTGGCTGTTCGCGCTGCTGTGCGCCCCTTGTCGGCCGTTCACTGATACAGTATGATAGCCCCGCCTTTGCGTGCGTAAGAAGAAGCGTGCCTTTTTATTTTTGCTTTTGCCAACCCGGCTTGCACAACGCAAAAAGGAACGGCAAAAAGCCGTCTGCGCGCTAATACTGATCTTGCGCTAAAACGCAAGCATCTATGGCATCTTTTGCCCGTGGTCTGCGTCT
>JAVVVJ010000134.1:330-2554 GCA_036652695.1 Clostridia bacterium
CACGAACAAAATCTGCTCATAGCTGCGTTGCATTTTAGACTTAGATTAGTATAACAAGCCATGGGGCGATTTTCTTGATTTCTTTGCAGCCGCCAATGCGTTGAAAATGTGATATACTACCGTAGGTAACAGCGTGCCATAGAGCGATGATCATCAGGGAGGAATACAAATGCAAAATGCAGCGGATACCGCGATCCCCACCAACACCACCCTCACGGAACTATCCGCGCGCAAGTCTGTGCGCGCGTATGAAAAGCAAGAAATCTCATCGGCAGAGAAGCAGGCCATTTTGTACGCTGCGGTTAGCGCACCAACCGCCGGAAATCAACAGCTCTATACCATCCTTGATATCAGCAATCAGGCAATAAAAAACCGGCTCGCAGATACCTGCGATCACCAGCCTTTTATTGCCAAAGCATCCATGGTGTTGATCTTTGTTGCCGATTGCCAAAAGTGGTATGACGCCTTTGCATATGGCGGTTGCCTGCCGCGCAAACCCGGCGCGGGCGATTTGTTTCTGGCAGTGACGGACGCGGCCATTGCAGCGCAAAATGCGGTTGTAGCCGCGCAAAGCCTTGGCATAGGTTCTTGCTACATTGGCGATATCATGGAAAGCTGCGAGGAGCATCGCGCACTCTTGCAGCTGCCGGAGTACGCAGTTCCGGTTGTTATGCTGGTGCTTGGCTATCCTACCCAGCAGCAACAGACGCGCCCTAAGCCGGAGCGTTGCGACATGCGCTATATCGTGCATGAGAACGGCTACCAGCGCATGGACGCATCTGCCCTGCAAGATATGCTACGCTATAAGGCGGGCGAGCGCCCATACGAGGAATGGCTCGCCGCCTTTTGCGCGCGAAAGTATCAATCCGCTTTCTCGCGGGAAATGACGCGTTCGATGGAGAAATATCTAGCCGCCTTTAGGGAGGAGTAAGCCAGCGCTTACTTCTTTTCGGGCGAGGTGACAAAGCGGTATACCAGTGCCGCTAGCGCCGCGCCGATCAGGGGAGCAACCAGGAAAACCCATACCTGAGAAAGCGCTTGACCACCCGCAAACAGCGCCGGGCCAAAGCTACGCGCCGGATTCACGGACGTGCCGGTAAAGGGAATGCCCAAAATGTGTACAAGCGTTAGCGTGAAGCCAATTACGAGACCTGCTACGCCGCTGAATTCCGGCTTGCTGGTCACGCCCAGAATCGCGAGCACAAAGACAAAGGTTAGGATGACTTCAATCGCAAGCGCGCCCACGGTGCCTACCACGATTGGCATTCCCTGCCCGTAGCCGTTCTGTCCCAGTGCGGCGGTGCTGTGGAAGGCGAGGCTGAGTATGCCCGCACCCGCGATGCCGCCCAAAAACTGAGCCGCCCAGTAGCAGAGCATATCTTTCAGCGTCATGCGACCACTTACCCACATGCCAAACGATACGGCGGGATTGATGTGGCAGCCGCTGACGTTGCCAATGGAGTACGCCATCGCGACGATCACAAGCCCGAAGGCCACGGCAATGAGAAGCGTCGCCTGCGTAAGGTTCAGTGCGCCCAGCTGAGAGGTGGTTGCCGTAACGGCGGCGCCGCATGCAAATACGACCAGCACGCAGGTGCCGATGAACTCACAGAGCATCTTTTTAAGCATTGTCATTTGTTTGTCCTCCACTTTTTTATCTGTTATGGTAATCCAAAACTTGAGTAGCGGTCATGCCATTCAGCCATGCGATTTACTCTGTGTAGATCCACACCAGCCTTTCTGCACGGGCAGCCGGCTTGCGGCACGATATGCCGCAGGCGCTTGCGCCGTGATGCGGTTCCACCCAGCCTAAGGCGCGTGTGGTTTGGGATGGATGGAAGTGGATTCCTGCCAAAGAGCCTATCATTCCTTTTGAGGCGCGGGGGGGTTCTCGTGCGCAAAGGTGCGCGTGCAACCCTTTTGCGCACAGCGGGTTATCAAACTACGGCAACTCATCCCGCGCCATGGAGCGCAGGATTTTGCCAACGCGCGTGGTGCGCGGAACGCTTTTGAAGATGAGGGCATTCAGCCCAGATGGCTTGCTCGCGCATCGCGACCATTGAACAGATCCATGCGGATTCCTCGTTTCCTATCATTTTGTTGTTGTGGAGGGATACGAAAAACGCATGATTTGACAGCAAACGATGAAATATTCTTTTTATCGCTTTTATTATACAGAGTTTTGGATATGGATACAAGAGGAAAATACAAAATTGGCAGCCAA
>JAVVVJ010000135.1:0-2517 GCA_036652695.1 Clostridia bacterium
GTTTACGGCTGTGCAAAAAGGGTTGACATAGTAAAAGCCCTGCGTTTTGAGGGTACCTACATAATTGCCAAACAGGGTAAGGACAAGGGCTTCCTGGGGTTTGATGATCTTTAAGCCTGCCAGAGGAATCCAGCCGATGCTAGCCCAAATGATGCCGACAACCAGCAGAAAAGTGATATCCATAATGCCGCCCAAAATAATGCTGCCCAAGGCCACCAAATACAGGAACAGGAAAAGGAGCAGATACAGCATGCCGTTCTTTTTGCTTTTCAAGATTTTTTCTTCCATAAATCAAACCTCTTGTCCTTCATAATGATATTAAAATGATATCATTATGAATGGAAGTTGTCAAGGGCTTTGAAGAAAAAAAGGACGCGCCGCCTCTTGACAAACGCGAGAGGCGGCATTATAATGCAGCAAGAGAAACAAGTTTACGAAAACTATATCGCAAAGCGGAGGATGAGCTGGTGAACATTAAGGAAATCGCAAAGCTGGCAAATGTTTCCGTATCTACGGTATCGAAGATCATGAACGAGAAGGATGCGAGCATTAGCGCGGAAACACGTGAACGGGTGCTGCGAATTGTGAAGGAATGCAACTATGCGCCCTATGCGGGCGTGCGGCCGCAAAAACAGGCGCATTCGCTGCTGCTGGGCGTGATGGTACACGGTGCGGAGGAGCGCAAGGAACTGCTGCTGAGCATTGTGGACACCGCCCGCGCGGAGGGCTATAGCACCATAGTGTGCATTTCCGCTACGCCGGAGGAGGAGTACAAGAACCTTGCGATGCTGCAAGCGCATCATGTGGACGGCATTATTTGGGATCAGCTAACCCATGCGGACGAGCGCTGCCGGGCGTTGCTGGCAAAAAATCCGCTGCCGCTGCGGCGCATGGATGATTCGCGCCGCCCCTCCGGGCAGAACCTGTTTTTGGATTATTGGCAGATGGGCTACCTCTGCGCAAAGACTTTGCTGGATCAGAAGCATAAGAATTTGCTTTGCTTGGTGGAGAAGGAGGATGCGCAGAGCGGTTTTTTCCGCGCGGGCTTTGAACAATGCGCATATGACGCGCACCTGCCGGGCAACCATTGCGGCTGCGCGGTGGTGGGCGGTGCGGAGCAAGCGGAATTGATTCCCTTTGAGGTAACGGGGGTTGTATGCATGTCGGTGGCGCTTGCGGCGCGCGTATATGCCGAGGCGCATCGCACCAACCGCCGAATTCCCAAATACCTGTCGGTCATCAGCCTTCAGGATGCGCCTGAAACCCTGCTGCCAAAGCTTGCTACCGTGGAGCTGCCCTATCAGGCGCTTGGCGCGTTTGCGTGCCATGGTTTGATTGAAGCGATCGAGGGGCGAGCTGTGCAGGAGGAGCCATTTGCTGGCGAATACCTGGTTCACCCCAACAAAAGCTTGGAAGCGCCCTATTCGTTGCGAGAACAAAAGATTGTGGTGGTTGGGACGCTGAACATGGATACGCTGATTACGCTGGGAAAGCTGCCTAGCACGGGTGAAACGCTGCTGGCCAGCCACCGTACCACGCTGCCTGGCGGTAAGGGCGTCAATCAGGCCATTGGCGCGGCAAAGCTCGGCGCGGAGGTTTATCTGATTGGCAAGCTTGGCAAGGATTACGATGGTAGCCAGCTCTTTAGCTGCTTGCAGCAGTGCAATGTCAATACGGAGGGCGTTTTTAGCACCTTCAAGGCGGATACCGGCCATGCCTATGTATATGTGCAGGAAAACGGCGAAAGCGGCATTGTGGTGTACGGCGGCGCGAACAACTGCCTAAGCGTGGCGGAAATCGAAAGCAGGGAAGGGCTGTTTGAGGGCGCGAGCTATTGTATGCTGCAAACAGAGCTTTCCATGGAGATTGTTGCCTGTGCGGCGCGGCTTGCCGCTCGGCACGGCGCGAAGGTCATTCTCAAACCATCGGCGCTTCGCGCGCTAGAGTCGGAGCTGCTGGAGCATGTGAGCATCTTGGTGCCCAACGAGCGTGAAATGGCCCTGCTCTGCCCGCAATACGAAACGCTAGAGCAGCGAGCGCAGTACTTTTTGGATCGCGGCGTGCAAACGGTGATTGTGACCTTGGGGCATCGGGGCTGTTACTTGCGCGATGCGGCGCACTCCGAATACTTTCCGGCAGCGGATTTTACACCGGTGGATACGACGGGCGCGGCCGATGCGTTTATCGCGGCCTTGGCGGTTTATCTTTCGCTGCATTATGAGCTGTGCGCCGCCATTCGCTACGCTACCTGCGCCGCCGGTTATTCGATTACGCGCAGAGGCGTGCCGCCCGCGCTGATTGATCGGGAAATGCTGGAGTTCTATATGGGGGATCAAAGCGCGCGTAAGCGCGAGTAGGAGATGGAGCCATTGAATACGCAAGGACAACAGGAATGGAGCCAATTTGCGGGAGCACAGCGCACGCTTGCCCTAGAGGCCAACATGCTACAGCGTCTGCAAAGACCGCAGGGAGCGGTAGATGTTGTGCTCGACACGGACACCTTCAATGAAATCGATG
>JAVVVJ010000136.1:0-2483 GCA_036652695.1 Clostridia bacterium
TAAAAACGGGTATTTCGCCTTCCCTTTGGCAGGGCTGATGAACTATTGTTGGTTTGGCAAACGCCGTTCAAACGCCGCCGCCTCACGATCTCCAAAGATATCCAAACGCAGTAGGCGTAGGGTTTCTACCTTGTTGCCATTGCGAATGTAGCACAGCGCCTTGGCATCTGTGGAGACACGCTCAGAGCGTGGATGCAGGAAAAGCAAGGTACCGCAGAGAAACCGTCATCCCATGCAGCCGCTTCATCTACTGTGTGGGGTTGGGGTCGTATTGGACTTTGCTTTGTTTGGCCAGCTCGTCCACCCCATGTCAGCCTTTGTATGAAGTTTCTGTTCGTCAGCTCGGGACTTTGCCTCCGGCTTCCTTCAGCTTCCGCCTCGCGATGGACACCCTTGCCTTTGGCTAGAGGTCAAGTCCTCAGGGGGCTTTCACCCCCTCGTTATCGCCCATGCCGGGCGCACCAAAAGAGCGGGCTTCCTCCAGCTTGGAGGAAGCCCGCTTGCTTTTTGGTGATTGCACGCGCCGCAAGGCAAACGCGCCGCTTACTCGCGAGCTTCTGCATACGGGCGATACAGACGATCCTGCCAACCCGTAACGCTCCAAGTATCCAGCTTGCCTGCCTGCGTAAGCCACACATTCATTTTACCAGCCATGCGATTGTCCCACGCGTACAGCGGCACCGCAGTAAAATCATCCTTTTGTGCGGTCACGCCATGGATCACGGTTACGCCGCCAAGAAGCTCCGGCTGATGAACGGCGCGGAATAAGGGCTCCTCCGCCAAGGTGAGATCTGCTTGCCCATGGTTGTCCACGCCTTCAACGCAGTAAATCATCTGGCCTCGCGAAAGCGCCACACGGCCGCGGTCACAGCGGACATACGGATGCGCTTCAATCCTAACGGTGGGCAGGCTGTCATCAAAGGAGATCACATCCCCTTTTCGCACCTGGAACACCGCATACCCGCTTTCAAGCTTGGGGGCTGCAAGCGTTCCATTGACACGCCAAGCCAAGTCCGAGGCCCAATAGGGCTGACGGAGGCGCAGCGTAAAAGGCTGTCCCGCTTCCTCCACGGTGATGGCATAGTGCCCCTGCCAAGGCAATTCCGTAGACGCGCGAAGGCAAACATCGGCGCCTGCAAGCTTTGCCTTCAAGGTGCTCCCCATCAACAGGTTCACATAGACGCTATCCTCATCCTGCGCGTAGATCATAGCGTTCAGCCTGCCAAACGTCTTGTGGATCATCGGCGGGCAGCAAGGGCAGCCGTGCCATGCCCAATGATGATCATTCCCCTCAGAGGTGAGTGGATTGCGATAGAAATAGCTATCGCCCTGCAATGAAACGGAGGAAAGCATCAGGTTGTACAGTGCCCGCTCGATGGTTTGAAAATATCGCGCATCGCCAGTGGCGCGGCTCAAGGACTCCGCCCAAAAAATCAAACCGACCGTGGCGCAGGTTTCCAAGTAAGCCGTGTTGACGAGGTCATAATCCTCGCCGAATTTCTCTTCAAAATGGGTAGCTCCCACGCCCGCATTGATGTGCATCTTTCTGGTTTCTACATTGTTCCAAAGACGCATGCTATCGTTGAGCAGCGCTTTGTCATTCTCCAGCATCGCCAAGCGAGTTACGCCCGTGTAGTAGAGCGTTGCCCTGACCGCATGCCCCACCGCTTGACACTGATGCTCCACGGGGGCGTGATCCTGCGCATACTCCCCCATATATTGGGGATGGTTGGTGCGTTCTTGGTGATGGCCGCGGCCATGCACCCAGAAATTGACCAATTGATGATACGCTTCGGCACGCACCGGCACATCGGTTTCCTTTGCGATTTCCGGATGATCGCATACCAGCTGATACAGCTCCAACAGGGCATATTCCGGCAGAGAATGCCCGGGAACAATCCACTTTTTAGGCGGCAGCCCGATGGTATCCGTCAGTTCATTTGCACTTCTTAGGGCGCATTCCAGCAGGGCTATTTTATGGGTAGCCAAGTAATAATGTACGCCCGCTTCAAAGAGCGCGCCATTGTTATAAAGATCGTGCTGATAAAGGAGATTGCCGCCATTTTCCCCATAGCGCTGCTGCGGCCGTTCCAGCTGTGTGTAGGTGGACAAGTAACCGCCGCCGGAAGCGAGCTGCGCCTGTCGGATCAGCTCCACATAGCCGTCAATACGCGCAACAATTTCCGGATCGTCCTTTTGCAGCAGATAATCTGCCGCGCCGCGGATCGTTTCCAGCAGCAGGCCATCGTGCCAAGGGCACGCTTTGTGCTTCCCCGGTTCATTGGCCGTAAGATGCTGGTAGTTTTCCAGAGCGCCGTCCTTTTCCAGCTTGGTAAAGGTATCCCGTAATGTCAAGCCAGAAAAGAGCGATAGCTTCGGCGTCCAGAAGGCGTCGTCTATGACGACGCCGGAATCAATCATTTGGTTCTTTTCCAATGGGTTTTTCATACGCTCGTTGTCCTTTCTTATCCCTTGATGCCGGT
>JAVVVJ010000137.1:0-2251 GCA_036652695.1 Clostridia bacterium
ATACCACAAACCGCCATGTAGTCAACCCCACTTTTGGAAGCATTTCCCTAACCGCAAGCCGTCTCCGTGCAGCCGTACCCATCCCCTACCCGGAAAAATGCCCCGGAATAGTGCGAGGAAAACCCTCATATTTCCTTTACAGTCTCCGCAGACTTGGCTATACTAAGGTTAATACGCGTCAAGCGTTATTCGAGGAGGATGCATATGGCGATTTTTAAAAAAGAAGGGAACCGCCTCGTGCGCAGACAGGACTGCGAGCTGCTGTGGATTGAGCCATGGGGCGCGAACAGCTTGCGCGTGCGTGCGACCTGCATGGCAGAAATGCCGGCACAGGATTGGGCGCTGCTTGCACAGGCAGATGCGACCGATTGTGAAATCACAATTGAGGATGGCGCGGCCAGCGTGCGCAATGGCGGCATTACTGCGCGCATCTCGTGTGCGGGCGAGCTTTCGTTCTGGAACGCGCAGGGCAAGGCGCTGCTCAGCGAGCAATGGTACACGCGCGACAAGGGTTTTTCTCACGTGAGTGCGCTGGAAATCAAAGCGCGCGAGTTTATGCCCATCATCGGCGGGGATTACACGCTGTCCATGCGCTTTGAGCCAAACGCAAAGGAAAAGATCTTCGGCATGGGGCAATATCAGGATGGCTGTTTGGATAAAAAGGGTTGTGAGCTGGAGCTTGCGCATCGCAATTCGCAGGCGAGCGTGCCGTTTTTTGTATCCACGGAGGGCTACGGCTTTTTGTGGAACAACCCAGGCGTAGGTCGCGTAAGCTTCGCAAAAAACCGCACGGAATGGGTGGCGCGCAGCACCAAGGGTCTGGATTACTGGATCACCGCCGCGGACGAGCCCGCACAGATCATGGAAGCCTATGCGGACGCGACCGGTCACCCCACCATGATGCCGGAATATGCAATGGGCTTTTGGCAGTGTAAGCTGCGCTACCGCACGCAGGAGGAACTGCTTTCCGTAGCGCGGGAGCATAAGCGGCGCGGACTGCCGATGTCGGTCATCGTATGCGATTTCTTCCACTGGCCCTATCAGGGCGATTGGCATTTCGATTACAGCGAGTTTCCCGATCCGGAGGGTATGACGCGTGAGCTCAAGGAAATGGGCATTGAGCTGATGGTTTCCTTCTGGCCGTTTGTGGACACGCGCAGTGAAAATTATGCCGAGATGCGCGAAAAGGGTTATCTTGCCCGCGTTGACCGCGGCGTGCCCTATTCGATGGATTTCTGCGGCAACACCATTCCCTACGACGCCACCAACCCCGAAGCGCGGGATTTTGTGTGGAAAACCGTCAAGAAGAACTACTACGACAAGGGCATTCGCATCTTCTGGCTGGACGAGGCAGAGCCGGAATGCAAGGTTTATGATTTTGACTTGTACCGCTACAGCACAGGACCCGTTTTGCAGGTTGGCAACATCTATCCTGTGCTCTACGCCAAAACCTTCTACGACGGAATGCTGGAGGCGGGAGAGAAGCTGCCGCTAAACCTGCTGCGGTGCGCATGGGCAGGCAGCCAGCGTTACGGGGCGCTTGTGTGGAGCGGCGATATCGATACCACCTTCCGCACGCTGCGCGAGCAGTTCACTACTGGCCTTTCCATGGCGATGGCGGGCATCCCCTGGTGGACGACGGATATCGGCGGCTTCCACGGCGGCGACCAGAATGATCCTGCGTACCGCGAGCTGCTCATTCGCTGGTTCCAGTTTGGCGCGTTCTGCCCGGTGTTCCGGCTGCATGGCGATCGCTTACATGGCGAGCCTTCTGCCAACCCCGCAAAGGCCGATACCGGCGGCCCCAACGAGGTATGGAGCTATGGCGAGGAAGCGTATGAGATCCTCAAGCGCTACCTGTTCCTGCGCGAAGAGCTGAAGCCCTATATTACCTCCGTCATGGAGGAGGCGCATGCACACGGCGCACCCGTGATGCGTCCGCTGTTCTACGCCTTCCCCAAGGATGCGCACGCCGCCGATGTGGAGGATCAGTACCTCTTCGGACCGGATTTGCTGGTAGCGCCCGTGATGGAGCTTGGCCTGCGCAAACGCCCCGTATACCTGCCCATGGGCGCGGAGTGGATGGAAGCTTCCACTGGCAAGGAATACAAGGGTGGCCAGACTGTGGAGGCCGATGCGCCGCTCAGCGTGATCCCCGTATTTGTGCGCAAGGGTGCGCAAGTGGTGGTCAAGCTCGCGTAATCAGAAAAAGCATCAACAATCATAGGTCGGAGGGCGAAAGCGCCCTCCG
>JAVVVJ010000138.1:0-2188 GCA_036652695.1 Clostridia bacterium
AATCGCGCATGAATGCAATGCAAACCATAGGTTACACACGCCGCACGCGCAGGATGGGATGGCGCGTTTGGGAAAATCATGCTATAATCCAACGGACGATTCCACCAGATCCAAAGCTGAAAGGATGCGTTTCATGGATATCACCGCTATTTTGTGCCAAGAATTTCACCTGCAAAAAGCGCAATGCGAAAGCGTGCTCCGTCTGATTGACGACGGCAATACAATCCCCTTTATCGCGCGCTATCGAAAGGAACAGACCAATTCGCTGGATGATCAAGTGCTCCGCGAGATTTTTGAACGGCTGCAATACCTTCGCGGCATGGATAAGCGCCGCGCGGAAATCGCCGCTTCTTTGGGCGAGCAGGGCAACCTGACGGACGAGCTGCAAGCGAAGCTGACAGCCGCTGTCACGCTTGCGGAGCTGGAGGATTTGTACCGCCCCTTCAAGCCCAAGCGCCGCACGCGTGCGACCATCGCCAAGGAAAAAGGGCTGGAACCGCTGGCGCTGCTCCTGCTGATGCAAAATGTCAAAACGGGAGCTGTGGAAACGCTTGCCGCGCCGTTTGTTGATGCGGAAAAGGGCGTGAACAGCGCGGAGGAAGCGTTGCAGGGCGCGCGGGACATCCTATCCGAGCAGATGAGCGACGATGCGGATGCGCGTAAGGCGCTTCGCACGCTTGTAGCGCGCACAGGGATCATCGAAAGCAAAAAGACCAAGGATCAGGATAGCGTCTATAGCATGTATTACGATTTTTCGCAGGAGGTGCGCACCATTCCCGGGCATCGGATTCTCGCCATCAACCGCGGCGAGCGCGAGGAATTTTTGAAGGTAACCGTCAAAATGGATGACGCGGCCTTTGTGGATGTGCTCAACCGCGCTTTTGTGCGCGAGGGCAGCATCACCACCCCGCAGGTGCGCGAAACGGCGGAGGACGCGTGGAACCGCCTGCTCAAACCCAGCATAGAGCGCGAGGTTCGCACGGACCTTACCGATAAGGCGGGCGCTTCGGCCATACAGGTCTTTGGCAAAAACCTACACCAGCTGCTGATGGCGCCGCCGGTCAAGGGGCGCGTGACGTTGGGCGTGGATCCCGGTTTCCGCACGGGCTGCAAGCTTGCCGTGGTGGATGAAAATGGCAAGGTGCTCACGACCGGCGTAGGACATTTTACTTTGCCGGGGCAGGATATCGCCAAGGCGCGTGCGCGGCAGGAGGTCGTTGCCATGTGCAAAAAATATGGCGTGACCGCCATCGCCATTGGGAATGGCACAGCCTCGCGGGAGGCGGAGCAGTTCATTGCGTCGCTGATGCAGGAGCTTCCCCAAAGCGCGGCGTACATGATTGTGAGCGAGGCGGGCGCGTCCGTTTACTCGGCAAGCAAGCTGGCGGCGGAGGAGTTTCCGCAGTTTGACGTATCTCTGCGCAGTGCGGTGAGCATCGCGCGCCGCATGCAGGATCCGCTGGCGGAGCTTGTGAAGATCGACCCCAAGGCCATTGGCGTTGGGCAGTACC
Source organism: Clostridia bacterium (assembly GCA_036652695.1). Lineage (GTDB taxonomy): Bacteria > Bacillota > Clostridia > Christensenellales > Aristaeellaceae > Limiplasma. Next base: position 1,512 of record JAVVVJ010000138.1, read on the forward strand.
AGCATGATTTGAAGGAGGCGCAGCTCGAGGAAGCGCTGGATGGGGTTGTAGAGGGCTGCGTGAACAGCGTGGGCGTTGAGGTGAGCACGGCCTCGCCATCGCTGCTGGCGCATGTGGCGGGCATTGGCCCGGCGCTTGCCAAGAACATCGTGGCCTTCCGCGAGGAAAACGGGCTGCAAAGCCGGGCACAGCTCAAAAAAGTACCCAAGCTCGGGCCCAAGGCGTTTGAACAGTGCGCGGGCTTTTTGCGCGTGCGCGACAGCAAAAACGCGTTAGACGCAACCTCCGTACATCCGGAGAGCTATGACGCGGCTAAGGCGTTGCTCGCCACCCTTGGCTATGCGCTTTCGGACGTTCGCGACCGCAAGCTTGGCGATTTGAGCAAACGCGCGGAGGAGCGGGGTTATGCGGTGCTTGCCGCAGAGCTGCAAATTGGCGAGCCAACGTTGAAGGATATCGTGCGAGAGCTGCAAAAGCCGGGACGCGACCCGCGCGATGACCTGCCCAAGCCAATTTTGCGCACCGATGTGCTGGATATCAAGGATCTTGCGCCCGGCATGGAGCTAACGGGCACGGTGCGCAACGTGATCGACTTTGGCGCGTTTGTGGATATCGGCGTGCATCAGGACGGCCTCGTGCATATCAGCCGCATGACCAACCGCTTCATCAAGCACCCC
>JAVVVJ010000139.1:0-2071 GCA_036652695.1 Clostridia bacterium
CACGCGCACGCCGGTCAGGTTTTCGCGCGTGTGCAGAAGCACGCGGTCAAGCTGGCTTTGCACGCGCTTGTGGCGCGGCAGCGTAACGCGCATAACGGAGACCACCGCGATGGCGAGCACTGGAATCAACGCCGCAAAGATGAGCGCGACCTTGGCATCCACGGTAAAGGCCATCAGCATTGCGCCCACAACGATGAAGGGCGAGCGCAGCAGCAGCCGCAGCGTCATGTTTACGCCCGTCTGCACCTGATTAAGGTCGGCGGTCATGCGGTTGATCAGCGTGGGAGTGCCAAGCGTATCAAGCTCCGTATAGGAAAAGCGCTGGATATGCGCAAAGAGCGAGGAACGCAGCTTTTCGGCAAATCCAACGGCAGCCTTCGCCGCAAAATACTGCGCGGTGGAGGACACGCCAAAGCCGAGCAGCCCCAGCCCCACCAGCAGCAGACCCATGCGCAGCACATAGCCGGTGTCGCGCGCGAGAATGCCTTGATCGATGATGCGCGCCATCAGCAGCGGCACAAGCAGCTCCAAGAGCGCCTCAAACATCTTAAACAATGGGCTGAGCACGCATTCCTTGCGGTAGGGCTTTAGGTAAGGGAGTAAGGTTCGCATGAGGTGGCAACTCCTTTCCGGTGAAGCGACTCGCCCTCGTGTACGCGCACCACGCCCTGCCGCGCCATCAGTCCGGCGGGAAGCCGTGCGCCAAGGGTCCATAGGTCGTATGCGTGCGCGTCAAGCTGGTAGAGGGGATTGGCGGAATCGCCGTCCGCGGCGCGGGATAGCACGGGCATGCGGCTTTTCCCAAGCAGGCTCAGCAGAGGCTTGCTTTCCTCACGAAAACCCAGCAGGCGCACATATTCGGGCAGCGGATGGGCGGCGAGCAGCGGGGTGGTGATCCCCAGCAGGGCGTGGCAGCAGAGGCGGCTCAAGCGCGTGTGCGCATAGCGGCGGGTTTTGAGCAGCACAAGCAGCTCCGCACGCGTGGTGGCGCGGCGCGCACATTGATAGAGGCGGTTTTCCAGCCCCTCGGTGCAGTAGGGAAGCGTGCGGAGAGCATCGGGCGTAGAAGCGCGAAGCTTGGCGAGCAGCACAGTGTCCAGCGCGTCTGGCAGGCAAACCGGAGCCTGTGCAAGCGCGTAGCCGCAAGCTTCATCGGCCTGCGCGTAGCGGCCTTGCAGGAACGCCGCGCGCACAGCCGTTGCGGAGGGCAGCACGCCCGAAGTGAGCGCGGCTTGGTGATAGCCGCTGCCCGTTCGCGGCACGGGAAGCGGTTGCAGCGGGCTTTGCAGCCGATAGAGCGCACGCAGATAGCATAATGCCAGCAGGTTGTTGGGCTGCTGCCAAAGCCCGCTGGGAATGGGGATGCGTTGGGCAAGCGCAAGACCCAGCGCCGCCGCGTAGGGAGCGCCGGTAGAAAGCACGCGCTTGAGCGCGGCATCAAAGGATGCGTCCGGGGTTTCAAGCATGATGGCGGCCTCGCGCAGCGGCGCAAGCACATCCGCGCCATCAGCCTCCATGCCGAAGGAAAGCGCATCCACAAAGCCAAGCTGGCTCAAAATATGTACAGCTCCGAGCGCGAAATGCTCCGCGTCCCGCACGGCAAAGGCGCAAGGCAATTCGAGCACCAGATCGGCGCCCGCCAGCATGGCGGTGCGCGCGCGCACGGCGGGCGCATGAAGCGCGGGCATGCCGCGCTGGGTGAAGCAGCCGCTCATCAGGCACACGATCTTCGCGCCGGGCAGCCTTTGCCGGATGAGGGCAAATTGGCGCGCGTGCCCGCGATGAAAGGGATCGTATTCGCAGATGACGGCTACAACGGGCGTTTGTTCAAGCATCGGAAGATCTCCTTTCATGAAAGGGAAAGGTGGTTTGTGACGGCCCAAAGCGCCACGTTCGGTTATTTTAGCACAGGAAGGCATAAAGCGCCATGGTCTGTTTGCGCAAAGCAGGGGGGAATGCAGGGCAATCGCGTACGAAACAGATGACAAGTGAGGGCATCATATGGTAAAACGAACGCTAAAAAAGGGGCAAATCAATGAACACAGCAGAACTGATGAAGCTACTCGAGGAA
>JAVVVJ010000140.1:0-2050 GCA_036652695.1 Clostridia bacterium
ATCCTCTGTCACGTATGTGTCAACCTGTCTGCACAGCCACACATTGACCGTGCCATCCCCGCGCCATTCCAAGCTGTACGCCTGTGGAAGCGCGGTGAAACGTCTGTAGATCATGCCACGTAGACCTCGCCCGTGATCTGCCGATACTCATCGGCAGTAATCCATTTTCCAACCGCGGATTGAACGCGCTCAATGCTCCACAGCCCCTTGTCATAGTACCTCTTGACCTTCGAATAATTCTTGCTCATCAGATGGTCACCGCCATTTCCATGGCGATGAAATCAACGTCGGCGCGGACTTGCTCAAGGCTGTCCGTGTACGGCTTAAACGTTGCGGGATTGTATGCTTCCGCGGCCTCCCACAATGTGTTAAAGCGCGCCGTTGCGCCCTTAACCGTGATCGTCTCTGATGTGCGCAAGAACGCCTCGGTTGCCACGTTGACGGTCAGCTCGCCGCCGTCCATGTCGGTTTTGGTCTCGGTGGTGATGCCCGCGCGCAGCCAAATGTCCGTGCCACCATTTGGGAGCGCGGCCACCTCAACAGGTACAAGCGCTTGGAAGGATTCGACCTTCTGAATCATGGTTCTCCCTCGCTTTCTTCGCGTAAAACGCGATGGTTCTTTTTGCGCGGGTGATAAGCCCGTGCTTATACGCATGTCGTTTCATCCATTGACGGGAATCGGAGTGAACGAGCCACCCGTGATAGGCAACGACGCGCCCCGCAAGTCGTTTAGATATCGGACGGCATCCTCGCGTCCTGCGCTCCATCTTCGCATAGGTCTTGCGTGTGCGCAGAAAGATGCGCCGCCGCAGGGTGCTGTGATCCCGATAGATCCGCACGCCCATGATGTCCGTGAAGCTGCCTCGCTGCCGTCCTGCTTTGTCCGTGAAATGCGTGCGAAAATGCCGCCAGTTTCGCTTGATGCGATAACCCAGCTTTTTGCGCATAAACCTGCACAGTTCCCCGAAGCCCTTGAGAAGATCGCGCTTGTTTGCGCCATATGCCAGAATGTCGTCCATGTATAGCATCACTTTACGGATGAGCGGTATGCTGTGGCGCTCGTATATGCCCGTTCTGCGGTGCTTCCTCCATTCGGCATGGCATATGCGCTGCTTAGCAAAGCGCCAAGCGTAGGAAAGCATGTAGTTGCATAGATACATGCTCAGGTAGGAGCCGATGGATAGCCCTTTCGGCATCTTGTCAAGCAGCAGGAACACGAGCCAAAGCAGATCGTCGTTCTTTACGTCGCGCTTGAGCATGCGTTTCAGGCGGCGCTTGTCGGTGCTTGGGTATGCCTTGCGAACATCCGCTTGTATGGCGTTGCGCGTTCCTTTGGGGTCACGGCGCATCCAGCGTTCAATGTGCATTTGCCCATACCGCTGGCCGCGATTCACAAGGCTTGCGCATTGATGCGCTCCGATTTTTGCTTGAAAAAGCGGCATCAGCGCTTCAACGGCAATGTAATTGCATATCTGCTGGATAACTGCTTCCTCGCAGTAATCCCGAAGCTTTCCGCTGCTGCGGTCACGGGCGCTGAACTCATGAACGGGCGGAAGTGTGAGGCTGTGCAAGGCGATTCGCTTTCCCAGCTTCTCCGAAAGACGCTTTATCGCGTCTTGAAGCTTATGGCGTTCGCCATCCTTGATAACCTGTCCGATCTCTCCCGGCGTGAGCTTGCAAAATTTAGAAAGTAGTATATGCACGCTCTCGCGCCTCCATTTGCCAACAAAGCACTTGTGGATCGCGCGCTCAATCAGGCCAGGGCTTGTCACGTCCATTCTTTGACAATATCGTTTCGTATAGGTACATCCTTTCTGTGCCTCGGTGACGTTCGGTTTTTCTACTAGCCACGACTGCGATCAACTGCATCGCAACCCTCCCCGTTTGATTGGTTCATTGCGCTGGTGCGGCAAATTTTTGGGACGGCAAACTGCCGTCAGTTCGGCTTGAACCCTCTGCCAAGGTGACGGTACAAAGCCCGTCAACACGTTTCCGCGTGTGAAATCAACCGCGTGTACCCAAAATGTTGCACAGAATTGCGAAGCCGGTA
>JAVVVJ010000141.1:0-1721 GCA_036652695.1 Clostridia bacterium
ACACGCGCTACAAAGCCCTCAAGCGGCTTGGCTATACCGAGGCAGACGTATGCCGCGTTACCGGCCTCACGCCGGAGCAGAAGCGGAAATACCGCCTCCTTGATAACAAGACGGGCGAGATCGCCCAATGGGACGAAGATCTCCTGAAGGTAGAGTTGGACGGACTGGACTTTGACGGGTTTGATTTTCAGTGGAATGCTGGCGGCGACACGGTCATGGATAAGATTGTGGAGGACGAACCGCCAGAGCTGGATGACGAGCACCCTGCGCTGACCCAATACGGCGACATATACCTGCTTGGCCGTCACAGGGTGATGTGCGGCGACAGCACCGCCGCCGAAAGCGTGAACGCGCTGATGGACGGGCTGGTTGCCAATCTGCTTTTGACCGACCCGCCGTACAATGTGGACTACCAGAGCGACGATGGCAAGACCATCATGAACGACAGGATGTCGGATGAAGATTTTCGCTCGTTCTTGCACAAAGCATTGGAGCAGGCCGACGCGCACATGAAGGACGGTGCTGTTTTCTATATCTGGCATGCGGATAGCAATGGATACAGCTTTCGCGGCGCATGTAAGGACGCTGGCTGGCTCGTGCGTCAATGCCTTATCTGGCTCAAGAACTCGCCCGTGCTTGGGCGGCAGGATTACCAATGGAAGCACGAGCCTTGCCTGTACGGATGGAAGGGCGGCGCAAGTCACTTTTGGGCGCGCGATAGAAAGCAGAGCACCATCCTTGAGTTCGACCGCCCCACAAAGAGCAAAGAGCACCCCACCATGAAGCCCGTGAAGCTGTTTACCTATCAGGTGATGAGCAACACAGTAAGCGGCGGCGTGGTGCTTGATTTGTTTGGAGGCTCTGGCACTACAATGGCCGCCTGTGAACAAATTGGTCGTACTAGCTGCACGATGGAGCTTGACCCCAAGTACGTGGACGTGATCGTCCGCAGGTACCTACGGCTGACAGGCGGCACGGAACAAGCGTTCGTAATTCGAGGCGGGAAAAAAGCCACGCTCGCGGAGGTATGGCCGCAGGGCGAATTGACCGCGTTTGCCACAGACGATTGAACGGTGGTGAGGAGGTATGGCAAACCAGCGAAGCCCAGCGCGGGATAAGGCGCGGCAGATGTGGCTGGATGCGGATGGAAAGCGCCCGCTGATTGATATTGCAGAGGCTTGTAGCGTGTCGCCCGGCCTTGTGCGGAAGTGGAAGGCCATCGACCATTGGGCGCTCGACGATGATCAAAAAAAATCCGTTCCCGATGTTACCAATGGGAACGCAAGCGGTAACGGTAACGTTCCAAAGCGCAAGCGCGGAGGACAGCCGGGAAACTGCAACAACCCCAAAGGAAACCCCAACCTGCCGCCAGCGCCGAAAGGCAACAACCGCAACCCAAAGGGATTGCCCCTTCAATCCAATTTCAAAACAGGCGAATATGAGCGCATCGTGTTTTCATCCATGCCGGAGGACGATAAAGCCGTGGCGTATGATTCGGCGGCTATGTCGCCAGCGGAGCTGGCCTTGCGCGCGATCGCTCTGTTTTCCGTGCGGGAAAAGCGGATGCTTGACCGTATCAACGAGCGCATGAAGCTATCGCCCGTGAGCATAAATGGCACGCCGATGTGCGTATCCCACGCCGTCAACACCAAAACCGAGGGAAACGGCGACGAGGCGAAGAAAGCGCAGCGCATCGAGTTTGAAAGCTTGATTTCATTTGT
>JAVVVJ010000142.1:0-1458 GCA_036652695.1 Clostridia bacterium
CACCAAAGCATCGTTTTCGCTGCTGCCCATCACCAGCAGCGCGCTTTCCTCATCTGCCTCAAAAGCCTCCGCGCCGCCGTCCATGCATACCAAATCACCATAGAACAAGGCGGCAAGCCTGTCCGCTGGCATCCACGCGCTGATTTTCTTGCCGTTGCTGCTCTCGTTATACTGAATGTATACATGTCTGCCGAAATCAAGCTCGCGATCAAACGTCGCCTGCATCATCTCCTGATAAGGTCTGTCGGGGCTTTCCCTCGCGACGCTTTGCACGTTGAACGCCGTCAGCAAGCCCATCGCCCCTACTGCAATGGCGGCCGCCGCAGCGCGCACCGCGCCAGCCTTGCCCACGCGTGCCGCCGCTTGCACGAAGATCGCCATCATGGCTGGCAGCGCCAGCAGCACGTTATAGCTGTACCATTTTGCTTTTACATCCGTCAAGGTATACAGCACAACCGGTACCACCGCCCAAAGGGCGCAGCCAAGCGCCGCGCTCGCCTCCTCCGTGGACAAGCGTTTGCCATTCCAGCGCACCAGCAGATAACTGAACGCGCTGATCACGAGGTAGCCCCAAACCGCCGGAAGCCTAACCATGTAATCCAAATAATACAACAATGCGGGCATCTCGTTTGCCGATGCGCTTTCCGCGCTCGCAATGCGCTCCGCCACATCCACCGAAAACATCTTTTCAAAAAACAGGAAGCCATCACGCGTATAACGCGCCACCGCCCAAATCAAAATGGGTGCAAGCCCCGTTGCTAGCACGCCAAAAAAACGCTTCCACGTAAGCTTGCCAAGCCGTCGGTCACAAAGCAGGTATACAAAGCACACCATCGGTATGGTCACCGCGTGTACGCTCTTGCTGAGAAACGCCAGCCCAAAGCATGCCGCGCTGCCATAGAGCCAGTTGAGGTTTTTTCGGCTTTGCAGCATGCACAGCATGGCGATTGTGAACAAGCATTGAAATTGCGCATCCGCATCCGCAAAGCGCGCAAAATGGTTTGCATAGATTTTTGAGTTTGCCGCAATGCCCAGCACCACCGCAACCGCCGCCGCAAGGCCAAAGCGCCGCGCCATCCACAGGCAAAGCGCCAGCGTTGCCGCCATCATGAAAAACGCGCTGTAAAAGCGTAGCGCAAATACGGTATAGCCAAAGAGCTGGTAGCAAAGCGCAATGCACCAGTAGCTAAGCGGCGGCTTTAGGTTCCAATAATCCGGCGTGCCCGCAAAGGTACTTACCAAATAATCGTCATTGCGAAGCATCTCATAGGCGTTTACGCCATGGCGCGCCTCGTCATAATCTACAATCCCTCGCGTGCCAAGATTGCCAAAGCACAGATACCCAACGCAGCATAGCGCAAGCACCGCAAGCAGCCCGCCAACGATTCGGGTGATGTGCATTTTTTGCTGATTCTTTGGTTCAAGTGACGCGGTCAATTTCCTTCATCCTTTCAAAGC